>NZ_CP095501.1:0-630297 GCF_023100725.1 Arthrobacter antioxidans | reverse complement strand
CCACCGGCATCTTCACCCTGTTCAGCGTGCCGCTCCTGCTCACCATCCCGCTCGCGGTGGCACTGCTCATGGCCAAAAAGTTCCCCGGCCGCAACTTCTTCCGGGCCGTCTACTTCGCGCCCTACGTCCTGGGCGTCGCGGTCATCGGCGTCCTGTGGCGCTACCTGCTCGACAACAACATCGGCCTGGTCAACTACTACATGGGACTGGTCGGCCTGCCGAGCGACATCGCCTGGACCACCTCGACCCCGGCCGCCTGGGTGGCCCTCGTCGGTGTGACCGTGTGGTGGACCCTCGGTTTCAACGCCGTCATCTACCTTGCCGGCCTCCAGGACATCCCCTCGGAGCTCTACGAGGCGGCCCGGATGGACGGCGCCAGCGCCTGGCAGCAGTTCGTCAACATCACCATCCCCGGGCTCCGCCCGGTCCTGTCCTTCGTGGCCCTCACGACGCTGATCGCGTCCGTGAACATGTTCGGCCAGTCCTACCTCATGACGCAGGGCGGACCGGGCAGGGAGACCCGCACGGCGATCTACCAGATCGCGGACACGGGACTCCGCAACTTCCAGATGGGCAGCGCGGCCGCCATGAGCTACGTGCTGACCCTCTTCCTCATAGCCCTGAGCCTCCTGGTCTTCTGGCTGTTCCGTGAACGGAAGGATGGCCGATGAGCTCGACTGTCGAAACCCGCACCACCCGAACCGGCGACCCGTCGGCGAAACCGGCGCGCAAGCTCAGGCTCGGCACCCTCGCGAAGATCGTCCTCCTCGCGGTGGTGGCGCTGATCTTCATCAGCCCGGTGATCTTCATGATCGTCACCTCGTTCAAGACGCGGCCCGATGCGACGTCCATCCCGCCGTCGTGGATCCCCAACCCGTTCTCCCTCGAGGCGTACCGGACGCTCCTCGCCCCAGGGACCAACACCCCGGTGCTGCGGTGGTTCTTCAACAGCATGGTGGCTGCGATCATCCACTCGGCGCTCGTCGTCGTGACGGCCTCCCTGGCCGCGTACCCGCTGGCCCGGATGAACTTCCGTGGCAAGAAGATCGTCTTCGCGGTCATCGTCGCGACGCTGCTGGTCCCCCCGGTGATCCTCGTGATCCCGAACTACCTGCTCGTCAGCGACCTCGGCTGGCTGAACTCGCTCGTCGCGATCATCGTGCCGACGGCGGCCTCCGCGTTCGGCGTGTTCTTCATGCGGCAGTTCTTCATCTCCCTGCCGGACGACCTCGAGGAGGCTGCGCGGATCGACGGCGCGAACCGCTTCCAGATGTTCACGCGCATCATCCTGCCGCTCGCGAAGCCGGCCATGGCCACCCTGGCGCTGCTGGCGTTCCTCGGTAACTGGAACGACTTCCTGTGGCCGGTCTACGTGCTGTTCACGCCCGAGGTGCAGACCCTGCCGCCGGGCCTGTCCACGCTGCAGTCGGCCAACGCCGTCCGCTACGACCTCCTGATGGCTGGCGCCGTGATCGCCAGCGTGCCGGTGCTCGCCCTGTTCGTCTTCCTCCAGCGCTTCATCATCGAAGGCGTCTCCCGATCCGGGGTGAAGGGGTGAGTCGTCCGCTCCCGGGCCGCCTGCTCGCCCTGCTGGCTGTCGCCGCGCTTGCCGCGGCGACCGCCGGCTGTGCCCCGTCGGAGCCGTCGGAGGCATCGGAGACCGAGCCCCCGGCAGCGGAGCAGAACTCCACCAGGGTGCTGGACGAGGAGTTCGCCGATCCGGACATCCTCCAGGTCGGTGACACCTATTACGCCTACGCGACGGAGGGGAACCGCAAGAACGTCCAGGTGGCGACGTCCACGGACCTCCTCGAGTGGGAACAGCTCGACGCCGACGCGCTGCCGGAGCTCCCCTCGTGGATCATCCCGGGCAAGACCTGGGCGCCCGAGGTGACCGAGGTGGCGGAAGGACAGTTCGTCCTCTACTTCACCAGCACCAATTTCGACCCCACGGTGCAGTGCATCGGCGTGGCCACGGCCACGGACCCTGCGGGGCCGTTCACGGTCGCGGGGGACGCGATGCTGGTCTGCCCCGAGGACGAGGGCGGGGCCATCGACGCCAGCACCTTCGTGACGGACGAGGGCCTCAACCTGGTGTGGAAGAACGACGGCAACTGCTGCGACAAGGACACCTGGATCCAGACGGCGCCGCTCACGGCGGACGGTCTGTCACTCGCCGGACCGACGCAGAAACTCATCAAGCAGGACCTCCCTTGGGAGGGCAACCTCGTCGAGGCCCCGACCGTCGTGCCGCGTGACGGCGGGTACGTGCTGCTCTACTCCAGCAACGACTACGGCGGACGGTCCTACAACGTGGGCCAGGCCTCGGCCCCGGCGCTCGAGGGGCCGTGGGAGAAGGCGCCGGAGCCCTTCCTCACGTCGGACTCCTTCGGCGGCGACCGCTACATCGGCCCGGGCGGACAGGACCTGGCCACCGCTCCCGACGGTCAGGCCTACCTCCTGTTCCACAGCTGGGACGCCGCGGTGACCTACCGGTCGATGCACGCGGAACCGGTCGAATGGACGGGTACCGGACTGACACTGACGGACAGCTGAGCACCACCCCGACTGCGGGGCACGAGCATCACCCGGACGACGGCGCTTCCCCCGAGGCGCCGTCGTCCGTCGTCGCGGCCCCGGTATCGTCCGTTGTCGCAGCCCCGCCGTCGATCCAGCGGATGCGGATCGGGCCGCGCGCGTCCGGGGCCACCGGCTCGCCGTGCTGGGTGACATGGACGAGCCCCTCGCCGGCCAGGTCGAACGCGATGCGCCGCGCGGCGGGCATCAGGTCGCGCCACCGGTCCCCGCCGATACCGCGCGCGGCCTCGGACGGGCACAGCGTCTTCCCGCCGCCCCGCTGCGCGGCGATCCTCAGGATCTCGGCCCGCAGCTCGGGGTCCGTGACCCCGTCAGTCATCGCCGGGTGCATCCTCCGCCGGACGGTCGGCGGTGCCGCCGGGCTTCTTCGGGTGCATGCGGTCCAGCTCCTGCAGGGCGGCGGTCCACCGCGCGGTGCGTTCGGCCGCCGACTGCTCCCACCAGGGCGTCCCCCGCTCGCCGAGTCCTTCCTTCGCGAGCTGGACGGTGCGCCGCGCGCGAGGCAGGGCAGCGCCGTCGTCGCCCTTGGCACTGTTGCGCACGCCCGAGCGTCCGCGTCCGAGGTGGGACATCAGGCGCGCCTTCACATCGTCCGGCAGCGAGGGATCGGTCTTCCGCCAGCGGCGGCCGCTGTGGAGGAAGAACCGCTCGTCGTCCGTGGTGTTCCGCAGGTCGCTCATGCGTGCCTCAGCTCGGGGATCCGGGAGGGCCGACGATCAGCAGCACGCTGAAGACCACGGAGATCCCGACGACGGCGACCAGCAGCGCGACGAGCGGACTGCGCAGCACCCACGCCTGGAGCCGCTCCACGGGGGTGCGGGGCGTCTCGGCTCCCGGGGCGAGACGCCAGGACCCGGCGAGCTGTCCGCGGCGCTCGATCCACCGCTCGTACGGGATGGTCGCGAACGGGACGACCGCCGAGGCGAGACCCAGCAGCCCCGTCACCACCGACCAGCGCTGGTTGACCCAGATGAAGACGGTCGTCGCCACGAAGCAGAGGAACACGAAACCGTGCACGGCACCCGCCGGAGGAACGACCGCCTCGGTGGTCCGCGAGACGTACTTGAGGAACATGCCCAGCAGCAGGAAGGCCCAGGTCACCGCCTCCGCGACGGCGACGGTGCGGAAAAGCGTGCGGGGGTTCATGGGGCTCCTGGTCGGTCGGTGGTCGGTGCCTCCAATTCTCCCAGACCCTCGGCGGGCCCGCGTGCCCGGCGCTCCCCGCCCCGGCGGCGGCCCTGCGCGCCGGGGTTCCTCGAAGAGGCCGTCATGCGGCCCTGCCGGGTATCCTCGACTGTCGGCTGCACGGTCGGCTGCTCCCGGCACCGCCTGCCGGGCCGGACGCCCCATGACCACGGTCACAGGATCGTCGGCGGCCCGTGATGGACTGCTGCTCTTCCCGGCACCACGACGAAAGGATCAGCGGCCCATGTTCCTGCTCGACGCCGATGGCGGCTCGGACGCGACCTCCCCCGACCTCGTGTTCTCGGCGACGGACCTCGTCACGGCGTCGGAGTGCGCGTACCGGCTCCTGCGCATCCTCGACGAGAAGCTGGGACGGACCCCACGGGCACAGTTCCCCGTGGACGAGATGCTGCAGCGCGCCGCCGCCCTCGGGGACGTGCACGAGCACCGGGTCCTCGACGAGCTGGTCGCCGAGCACGGGCTGTGGTCACCGGGCAACGTGTCGGGCGTGTACGACGTCGAACCGGCCGCATCCATGGACCGCGCCACCCTGGCGGCCAAGCACGAGGAGTCGCTCCACGCCCTGCGCTCCGGCGCGGCCGTCGTGTTCCAGGCGGCGTTCTTCGACGGCGTGTTCCACGGGCGTTCGGACTTCCTCGTCCGGCAGGACGACGGCGCGTACGCCGTCTGGGACACCAAGCTCGCCCGCCACGCCAAGGTCGGCGCCCTGCTGCAGCTCGCGGCGTACGGCGACCAGCTGCAGGCGGCGGGCATCCCGACGGCGGACGGGGTGACGCTGGTCCTCGGTGACCGCAGCCGCAGCACCCATCGGCTGCCCGATCTGCTGCCCGTGTTCCGCGAGCGCCGCACCCGCTTCCTCGAGCTCGTGCACGGCCACCGGGGGCAGCCGGACCCCGTGGCCTGGGGCGCGTCGGGAGTCGCGGCGTGCGGGCGGTGCGACTACTGCGCCGAGCAGGTGCTGGCATCACGGGACCTGCTGCTGGTGGCCGGGATGACCACCGACCGCCGGGCACGGCTCCACGGCGAGGGCATCTCCACGATTGACGACCTCGCCGCGCTGCCCGACCGCCCGGAGGACACCGCCCTGACGCGGCTGCAGGAGCAGGCGCGCCTGCAGGTGGGCGAAATCGCGGTGGACGGGGGCGTCACCTACCGCGATGCCGGAGGCGCCGAGCGCACGCTGTCCTACCGTGTCCTCCCCCGGCACACGCTGCGGGCCCTGCCCGCGCCGAGCCCCGGCGACATCTTCTTCGACTTCGAGGGCGATCCCCTCTGGCAGGATCCCGGCGACGGCAGCTGGGGCATCGAATACCTGTTCGGCGTCGTCGAGCAACCCACGGACGACGACGGCGAGCCTCCCTTCCGTCCCTTCTGGGCCCACAGCCGTGCTGAGGAGCGCACGGCGTTCGTCCGGTTCCTCGAGTACGTCCGGCAGCGCCGCGTGCGGTACCCGGACCTGCACGTCTACCACTACGCGGCCTACGAGAAGAGCGCCCTGCGGCGGCTGTCCCTCGTCCACGTGATCGGCGAGGACGCCGTGGACACGCTGCTCCGCGAAGGCGTCCTCGTGGACCTCTACGACACCGTGCGCCACAGCCTCCGCATCTCCGAGCGCTCCTACAGCCTCAAGAAGCTCGAGCCCCTCTACATGGGCGGCACCCTACGCTCCGGGGACGTGACCGATGCCGGGGCGTCGGTCGTCGCCTATGCCGCCTACTGCGCCGCGCGCGACGCCGGGGACAGCGCCGCTGCGGCGGAGATCCTCGCCGGCATCACCGACTACAACCGTTACGACTGCCTCTCGACGCTCGGGCTCCGGGACTGGCTGCTCTCGCTCGGGCTGCGGCACGGGGCCGGGCCGCACCCCCGTGGACCGGAGACGGCCCGCGCCGACACGCCCGACGGTGCGCACCTCCACGCGCCCGAGACGTCGTCCACCTCCCCGCACGACGCCGCGGGACCCACCTCACCTGCGGCCACCTCCGCTGCGCCCGACGCCGCGGAGCACCCCGCCCACGGACCCGCTCCCGAGGAGGCCCGGCTGCTGGCGTACCTCGCCGACCTGCCGGCCGCTCCGGGGAAGGACACGGAGCAGCAGGCCATCGCGCTCGTCGCGGCCGCCGTCGGATATCACCGCCGGGAGCGGAAGCAGTTCTGGTGGTCCCATTTCGACCGGCTCGCCTCCCCCGCCCACACCTGGGACGACGCGCGTGACGTGCTGGTCTTCTGCACGCTCGAGGTGGTGCAGGACTGGGCGAAACCGACATCCCGCTCGAACCCCGTCCGGCTGCTCAAGGCGACCGGGACCCTGACGGCGGGCGCCGACATCCGTGAGGGCTCCACCTACTTCGCGATCTACGACGCGCCCGTCCCGTCCGATGCGGACAGCATCGACACCGGAGGCACCGGGCGCGGCGGCTGGTTCGGCGTCGAGGTGATGGAGCTGTCCGAGGACGCGGACGGCGTCGCGACAGTGGTGCTCAGGGAGAAGCTACGGCGAGGAGCACCGGAGCGTCCCGAGCTGCCCCTGGCGCTGGCCCCCGACCAGCCGCTCATGACGAGGTCGATCCAGGACGCCCTGATGGACCTCGCGGACCGCGTGGGCCGGTCGCTCCCCGACCTGCCCGCTGATCCCGCGCTCGACCTCCTCCGGCGCCTCCCCCCACGCCTCGCCGGCGGCGCCGAACTGCCCACGGCACCGCCGCACGGTGACGGGTATGCCGAGGCCATCACCGCCGCCCTCCACCTCCTCCAGGACTCGTATCTCGCCGTGCAGGGTCCGCCCGGCACCGGCAAGACCCACGTCGGGGCGGACGTCATCGCGCGCCTGGTGCGCAGCGGATGGAAGGTGGGCGTCGTCGCGCAGTCGCACGCCGTCGTCGAGAACCTGCTGCGCCGTGCCGTCGAGGCCGGCGTCCCCGCCGACCAGGTGGCCAAGCGCACCGAGACGCCGGACACCCCCTGGACGCAACGGTCCGACGACGACGTCGCGCGCCTGATCGGCGGAGCCGGCGGCTGCCTGGTCGGGGGGACGGCCTGGACGATGACCGGGAGCAGGGTGCCGCCGCGGTCCCTCGACCTGCTGGTCATCGACGAGGCGGGACAGTTCTCGCTCGCGAACACGATGGCCGTGGCCCGCGCCGCACGCAGGCTCCTGCTCCTGGGTGACCCGCAGCAGCTCCCCCAGGTCACCCAGGGCACCCACCCGGAGCCGGTCGACGCATCCGCCCTCGGCTGGCTGTCCGTCGGACACGCGACGCTGCCCGGGCAGTTCGGCTACTTCCTCGCGGACACCTGGCGCATGCATCCGGACCTGTGCCACGCGGTGTCGGTCTTCGCGTACGACGGCAGGCTGACCACGGCCACGGCGGCGCGCGGGCGGCACCTGGAGGGAGAGCGGCCAGGCATCGAATGCGTCGTCGTCGACCACGAGGGCAACGCGACGGCCTCGGCCCAGGAGGCAGCGGAGGTCGTCACCCAGGTGCGGCGCCACCTCGGTCTGGCCTGGACCCCGGAGCCGGGCGCCGTCCCGCGCCCGCTCGCGCAGGAGGACATCCTGGTGGTCGCCCCGTACAACGCCCAGGTGCAGCTCACCCTGCAGGCCCTGCGGGCGGCCGGGTTGGGGGACGTCCGGGTGGGAACGGTGGACCGGTTCCAGGGTCAGCAGGCCGTGATCGTGGTCGTCACCATGACGGCGTCCTCCGCCGCGGAGGCACCCCGCGGCATCGGGTTCCTGCTCGATCGCAACCGCGTGAACGTCGCGGTCTCGCGGGGGCAGTGGCGCGCCGTCGTCGTCAGGTCCCCGCGGCTGACCGAGCACATGCCCTCCACCCCGGCCGCACTGGAGGAACTCGGGGCGTTCATCGGTCTCTGCGACGGGGAGGGCTGAGGGAAGCCCCTGCGTCCCGCCAGGACGGCGGTCGGGGCGGCGCGGCACGACGCGGGCGGCGCGGGCGGCGCGGCGCGGCGGTCGAGGCGGCGCCGGCATGCGGGCGGCATGAGCACGCGGTCGGTCCGCAGACAGGGCCCGGTTAACGAAGAAGCAGGCCGGACCGAAGTCCGACCTGCTACTCGCGAAAAGATCTAGTGGAAGATCCGAGCCTTAGAGGGGCTGGATGTTCGACGCCTGAGGACCCTTGGGGCCCTGCTCGGTGTCGAAGCTGACCTTCTGGTTCTCGTCAAGCGAGCGGTAGCCGCTCGCATTGATGGCGGAGAAGTGTGCGAACACGTCTGCGCTTCCGTCGTCGGGAGCAATGAATCCAAAGCCCTTTTCAGCGTTGAACCACTTCACGGTACCTGTTGCCATTTTTGTTTATCCTTCTGAAATTCAGACGCACTCCGACTTTCGGAGCGCCCCAGTCGCGGCGTGCTTGTCCGCTTTTTCAGAGACACGATCCGTCCCGTGAGGGTCGGACCGCGTGAAATACAAATGCGCAACACTACAACCGACACCCACTTAACCAAACGTTGGAGGGTAATGGCAAGCAGGAAGCCAAAGTTCTTTGATCGGCTACCCTTACGCGGCGACCGGGAGCATCGCATCGGCCAGCAGTTCGAAGGAGCGGAGCCACGCCTCGGTGCTCTCCGCCTGGGTCGCGACGATGAGCTCGTCGGCCCCGAACCGCTCGGCGAACTGCTCCAGGTAGTCACGGACGACATCGGGCGTGCCGACCGCGCTGTACCTCGCCATCCCGGCCATCTGCTGACCGCTCGGCGACGCGAGGATGGCCTCGGACTCCTCCCGCGTGAACGTCTGCCCGCGCCCCAGGAGCAGGCTCACACGGCGCAGCATGCCCTCATGGAACTCGTGGTGGGCGTCGTTCGCGCTGTCCGCGGCGATGACGTTCACGCCGGCGATGAAGTGCGGCTCCGAGGACTGCGCGGACGGCGTGAACTCCCGGCGGTAGATGGCGGCGGCGTCCTGCAGCGCCTGGGGGGCGAAGTGCGACGCGAAGGCGAAGGGCAGGCCGAGGGCTGCAGCGAGCCGCGCACCGAACAGCGAGGACCCGAGGATGTACAGCGGCACATTGGTGCCCTTGCCCGGGGTCGCCTGCACACCAGGCACACGGCTCTCCCCGCTCAGGTAGCCCTGCAGTTCCTGGACGTCCTGGGGGAAGCTGTCCGCGGCCATGGGATCGCGGCGCAGGGCGCGGGCCGTCACCTGGTCGCTGCCGGGGGCACGACCGAGGCCGAGGTCGATCCGGCCGGGGTGCAGGCTCTCGAGGGTGCCGAACTGCTCGGCGATGGTGAGCGGCGAGTGGTTGGGCAGCATAACACCGCCGGAGCCGAGACGGATGGTGGAGGTGTGCGCGGCGACGTGGGCGATGAGCACGCTCGTGGCCGAGGACGCGATGCTGCCCATGTTGTGGTGCTCCGCGTACCAGATCCGGCGGTATCCCCACCGCTCGGCATGCTGGGCGAGCGAGACGCTCGAGGCGAAGGTCTCCGCCGGCGTGGAGCCTTCGGCGACCTGCGCGAGATCCAGGATGGACAGGGGGACAGTCATGGATGCACCTTCCGATTCGGGAACCACGGCGGGGTGTGTCGCGGACCTCTTGAAGGAACGGTTGCCTGCACACATCTATTTCCCGATCGTCCCGGTGCCGTGCACCGGTGGACGTGGTTCTCCTCACGCTGCGGCGAGCGGCGCCACGGCGGAACCCACGGCGCCTGCCGGGCCTGCCGAGCCTGCCCGGCCTGCCGGGCCTGCCGGGCCTGCGCCGATGGCGCTACGCCCCCGCGGCCTCGTCCTGCGCCTCGTCCTGCGCCTCGTCCTGCGCCTCGTCCTGCGCCTCGTCGAGGAGGAACCCCCGCAGGAGGGCAGCTGTGCCCTCGAGGTGGGCGGTCATCTCGGCCTGCGCGCGCTCCGGATTGCCACCCAGCACCGCCTTCACGATGGCAGCGTGCTGCCGGTTCGAATGGTTGATGTTCGCGGCCAGGAAGGGGATGCGGTCGAGCATGTCGTTGGTGCGGGACCGCGCCTGAGCCACGGCGAGCGCCAGCGACGGGGACCCCGCCGCCTCGGCGATGGCAAGATGCAGCCGGGCATCGAGGGGGCGGTACCGGGTCGCGTCCGCTTCGGCCACCGCCTGCAGTGCTCCGAGGAGGCTACGGCGCGACTCCTCCGTGCACACCAGCTCAGCGGCGAGGCGGGCAGCGCCGGGCTCGACGACGGCGCGGAAGGCGAGGACGTCCTCCACCTCGGCACGGCGCAGGACGGCAGGATCGGCGCCCCGGGTCGGCAACGACGCACTCACGGTGGCGCCCCCGTAGCGGCCGCGCTGGACGGTGAGGTAGCCGGCGGTCTGGAGGTCGGCAAGCCCGTCGCGCAGGGTGGAACGCGAGACGCCCAGGTGCTCGGCGAGGTACCGCTCGGGCGGAAGCCGTGACCCGGCGGGGAAGACCCCCAGCTTGATGGCATGCAGGAGCCGTTCGACCGTCTCCTCGAACGCGTTCCCCCTGCGTGCCGGCTGGATGAGGCGGAACGCGGGATCCGCCGGGTCGTTCATGCCCACACCTCACGCATCGGCCGGTGCCGCTCCTGCCTGCCACCTCTTGACGATTTCGAGCGGTGGGACGACCATTATGGCACTCATTGGACTGATTTCAGTCCAATGTCGTCGGCGGGAATCCGCTCCGCCGAGAAAGGCCCGCCCTACCCGTCCTCCATCCGGCCGTCCAACCAAGGGGTACACGTGGCACACAGGAACATCGATTACACCGCCGTCGACGACCAGTACCACAAGCACCGGAAGCTCAAGAGCGGGGCCGCCGGCTGGGTCCTGCTGGCAGGGCTCGGCGTCGCCTACGTCATCTCGGGGGACTTCTCCGGCTGGAACCTCGGACTCGCCGAAGGCGGCTGGGGCGGCCTGCTCATCGCCTTCATCCTGATGGGCATCATGTACACCTGCATGGTCTTCGGTCTCGCCGAGATGTCATCGACGCTCCCGACGGCCGGCGCCGGCTACGGGTTCGCCCGCCGCGCCCTCGGCCCGCTCGGAGGCTTCGCCACGGGCATGGCGGTACTGATCGAATATGCGGTCGCACCGGCCGCGATCGCCACGTTCATCGGTGGCTACATCGAGGCGCTCGGACTCTTCGGCATCACCAACTCGTGGCCGGTCTACCTGGTCACCTACGTGGTGTTCATCGGGATCCACCTCTGGGGCGTCGGCGAGGCGCTCAAGCTGATCTTCGGCATCACCGTGGTCGCCGTCATCGCCCTGGTGGTGACCGTCATCGGACTCCTGCCGCACTTCGAGACCGCCAACCTCTTCGACATCGTCCCCGACGGGTCGGCCGGGGCGTCCGCCTTCCTGCCCTACGGGTTCTCCGGCGTCCTCGCCGCGCTGGTGTTCGGGATCTGGTTCTTCCTGGCCATCGAGGGCGTCCCCCTCGCCGCCGAGGAATCCAACGACCCGAAACGGGACATGCCCCGGGGCATCATCGTCGCCATGCTGCTGCTCCTGGTCTTCGGCGCGCTCATGCTCTTCCTGGTGCCGGGGGCGGCAGGCGCCGAAGCGATGGGCCAGTCGGACTCCCCACTGCCGGAAGCGTTGCGTGCGGCGGCGGGCGGGGACTCCTTCCTCGCCGACTTCGTCAACTACGCAGGGCTCG
This sequence comes from Arthrobacter antioxidans, assembly GCF_023100725.1. Classification (NCBI taxonomy): domain Bacteria; kingdom Bacillati; phylum Actinomycetota; class Actinomycetes; order Micrococcales; family Micrococcaceae; genus Arthrobacter; species Arthrobacter antioxidans. Next base: position 618,876 of record NZ_CP095501.1, on the reverse strand, counting down.
CCGGCCTCGTCGCCAGCTTCTTCTCGATCGTCTACGCCTACTCGCGGCAACTCTTCGCCCTCTCGAGGGCCGGCTACCTCCCCCGCGTCCTCTCCCTCACCTCGAAGCGCCACACGCCCTGGGTGGCGCTCCTCGTCCCGGGGACCATCGGTTTCCTGCTCGCCGCACTGACGGGCAACGGCGGGCTGCTCATCAACATCGCCGTCTTCGGTGCCACCGTGTCCTACGTCCTGCTGAACCTGTCGCACATCCTCCTGAGGGTGCGGGAACCCGGACTCGAGCGGGGCTACCGCACGCCGGGCGGTGTGGTCACCACGGGCATCGCCCTCGTCCTCGCCGTCGTCGCCCTGGTGGCCACCTTCTTCGTCGACATCCTCGCGGCCTCCATCACCGCCGCCATCTTCCTCGGCGCGCTCGCCTACTTCTGGTTCTACAGCCGCCACCACCTGGTAGCGAGCGCCCCGGAGGAGGAATTCGCCCTGCTGGAGAAGGAGGAGCAGGACCTGGCCTGACCCGATCCCGTCCGACCCGCGACGACGACACCCCGAAACGACAGAAGGAAGCTCATGGACCCGCATCCCCGCAGCGAACGCATGCTCACCGTCGACCAGCTCACCTCGGCCATCCAGGCGGGTGAGATCGACTCGGTGGTCCTGGCGTTCACCGACATGCAGGGCAGGCTGCAGGGCAAGGTGATCCACGGCCGGTTCTTCCTCGACACCGTCCTCGGTCACGGCACCGAGGGGTGCAACTATCTGCTGGCCGTGGATACCGACATGAACACCGTGGACGGCTATGCGATGTCGAGTTGGGAGACCGGGTACGGGGACATGGTGTTCGACCTGGACCTCGACACCATCCGACGCCTGCCCTATCGGGAGGGCACGGTCATGATCCAGTCGGACCTGTCCTTCACCAGCGGCGGGCCGGTCCAGGTGGCACCGCGCAGCATCCTCAAGGCCCAGGCTGCGCGGGCCGCGGCCCGGGGCATGCGGGCATTCTCGGGGACGGAGCTCGAGTTCATCATCTACAACGACTCGTTCGAGGACGCCGGCCTCAAGCACTACCGCGATCTCGTCCCGGCCAACCAGTACAACGTCGACTACTCCATCCTGGGCTCCCTGCGCGTCGAACCGCTGCTGCGCGACATCCGCAACGCGATGTACCAGGCGGGCATGATCGTCGAATCGGCCAAGGGCGAGTGCAACTTCGGCCAGCACGAAATCGCGTTCAAGTACGACGACGTCGTCGTGACGGCCGACAACCACAGTGTCTACAAGCTGTCGGCGAAGGAGATGGCGTCGCAGCGCGGGCAGTCGGTGACCTTCATGGCCAAGCCGAACCAGCGGGAGGGCTCCTCCTGCCACATCCACATGTCCCTCCGGAGCGACGACGGCGGACTCGTGTTCTGGGACGAGGCCGGGAACCAGCGCACCCCGCTCTACGACCACTTCATCGCGGGGGTCCTCGCCACCATGCGCGAGTTCACGCTCTTCTACGCACCCAACATCAATTCCTACAAGCGCTTCTCCGAAGGCTCCTTCGCACCGACCGCGGTGGCCTGGGGGCTGGACAACCGGACCTGTTCCGTCCGCCTCGTGGGCCACGGCTCCTCCGCCCGCCTGGAGAACCGGCTCCCGGGCGCGGATGCGAACCCCTACCTCGCGCTGGCCGCGATGCTCGCCGGCGGCCTGTACGGCGTCGAGAACGAGCTGGAGCTGCCACCACGGATGGACGGCAACGCCTACCTGTCCGACGCCGAACACGTGCCCGCCACGATGAAGGAGGCGCGCGATCTCTTCGCCGGCTCCGCGATCGCGCGGGAGGTCTTCGGCGACGAGGTGGTGGAGCACTACACCCACTACGCCGACGTCGAGCTGGCGCAGTTCAACGCGGCCGTGACGGACTGGGAAGTGCGGCGCGGGTTTGAACGACACTAGGGCGTCATGGTGACGACCGAGCCCGCGCAGGGTACCTACCGGCCCAGGGTCGGCCTCACCACCTACTGGCAGTCCGCCGCCTGGGGCGTCTGGGACGGCACCGCGGCCATCGTCCCGGGCGCCTACGTGCGCGCCGTCGTGGAGGCCGGCGGAACCCCCCTCCTGCTGCCACCCGTGGGCACCGACCCGGGCGTCGTCGGCGTCCTCGACGGTCTGATCGTCATCGGCGGGGTGGACGTGGACCCTGTGCACTACGGCGCCGCCCCGCATCCGACCACGGTGGCCCAGCCGGAGCGCGACGACCACGATCTCGCCCTGACGCGGGCGGCGCTGGCCGCGGGCATGCCCCTCTTCGCGATCTGCCGGGGGGCGCAGATCCTCAACGTCGCCCTCGGCGGCACGCTGCACCAGCACCTGCCCGAGGTGCGGAAGGATGCGGCGCTGTACCAGCCCGCGCCGGGTGTCTTCGGCAGCGTCGACTTCACCACCGAACCCGGCTCCATCGCCCGGCAGCTGCTGGGCAAGCGGGCGTCGAGCCCGTGCTACCACCACCAGGGCCTGGACAGGATCGCCGAGGGGCTGTGCGTGACGGCCCTGGCCGCCGACGGGACGGTGGAGGTCGTCGAAGCGGCGGCCGGAGGCCCTGCCGGCTGGACCCTCGGCGTCCAGTTCCATCCCGAGGAGAACGGGCAGGACAGGCGCCTGTTCGGCGGCTTCGTCGACGCTGCCCGCACCTATGCACTCCACCGCAGCGCCCCGGAAAGGACCGCGTCATGAGCTCCACCCACCAGATCCTCGACCCTGCGACGGAGGAAGCCATCGGCACGGTCGCCATGGCAGGACTCGAGGATGCCGATGCCGCGATCCTGCGGGCGGCCGACGCCTTCCCCGCCTGGCGGCGGGTGTCCCCGGCGGACCGCGCACTGCTGCTGCGGCGGTTCGCGGCGGCCGTCGACGCGGAGATCGAGGCGCTCGCCGCGCTCGAGGTGTCCAACGCCGGCCACACGATCGGGAACGCACGCTGGGAGGCCGGCAACGTGCGTGACGTCCTGATGTACTACTCCGCAGCCCCCGAACGCCATAGCGGGCAGCAGATCCCCGTCGCGGGTGGAGTGAATGTCACGTTCCACGAACCGCTCGGCGTCGTCGGCATCATCGTGCCGTGGAACTTCCCCATGCCCATCGCCGCGTGGGGGTTCGCGCCGGCGCTTGCCGCCGGCAACACGGTGGTCCTGAAACCGGCCGAGCTCACCCCCCTGACGGCGATACGGCTCGGTGAGCTCGCCCTGCAGGCCGGGATCCCGGAGGGCGTCTTCACCGTCCTGCCGGGCAAGGGTTCCGTCGTCGGAGCCCGCTTCGTCACCCACCCCATGGTGCGCAAGGTCGTCTTCACGGGTTCCACCGGCGTGGGCAAGCAGATCATGGCGGGCTGCGCGGACCAGGTCAAGCGCGTGACCCTCGAGCTCGGGGGGAAGAGCGCCAACGTCATCTTCGCCGATGCGGACCTGGAGAAAGCCGCCGCAGCCGTGCCCGACGGCGCTTTCGACAATGCCGGGCAGGACTGCTGTGCCCGGTCCCGGGTGCTCGTCCAGAGGTCCGTCTACGACGACGTCCTGGGCATGCTCGGAGCCGCGGTGGAGTCCGTCCGGGTGGGTGATCCGAGCCGGGAGGACACGCACATGGGGCCGCTGATCTCGGCCGCCCAGCGCGACTCCGTGGCGCGATTCGTCTACGCCGCGGACGGGAAGGCCGTGGCCGACGTCGCCTTCCAGGGCTCCGCCCCCGCCGGACCCGGCTTCTGGTTCCCGCCCACCGTCATCACGCCGTCGGATCCGCGGTCCGCTGCCTTCACCGACGAGATCTTCGGCCCGGTGGTCTGCGTGGTGCCGTTCGAGGACGAAGCGGATGCCGTGCGGATCGCCAACGACTCGGCCTACGGACTGTCCGGGTCCATCTGGACCCGCGACGTCGGCCGTGCGCTCCGCGTCTCACGGGCCATCGACGCCGGGAATCTCTCCGTGAACTCGCACTCCTCCGTCCGGTATTCCACCCCCTTCGGCGGTTTCAAGCAGTCCGGCCTCGGCCGCGAACTGGGCCCACAGGCCCTCGACGCGTTCAGCGAGACCAAGAACGTCTTCCTTTCCACCGACGCCTGACAGGCGTCCATCGACCATGAGGAGTGCCATGACAGCCCTGCCCTACAACGGACTCGTGACCAACCGCCTCCAGGGGCGGACGGCGGTCATCACGGGGGGCGCCTCGGGGATCGGCCTGGCCACGGCCCGGCGCCTCGCCCACGAGGGAGCGCACGTGGTGATCGGTGACATCTGTCCGGACGCCGTCGGGGAGGGGCTGGCGGAGCAGTTCGGCGGCAGCTTCATCCGCGCCGACGTCACCAGCGAGGACGACGTCCGGGGCATGTACGCGTTCGCCGTCGCGACCTACGGCTCCATCGACATCGCCTTCAACAACGCAGGGATCTCGCCCGACGACGACTCCTCCATCCTCGACACGGGGATCGATGCCTGGCGCCGTGTCCAGGAGGTGAACCTGACGAGCGTGTACTACTGCTGCAAGCACGTCCTGCCCTACATGCAGGCGCAGGGACGCGGGTCCATCATCAACACGGCCTCGTTCGTGGCGGTCCTCGGCGCCGCCACGTCCCAGATCTCCTACTCCGCGTCCAAGGGCGGCGTGCTGTCCATGAGCCGTGAGCTGGGGGTGCAGTTCGCCCGACAGGGGATCCGGGTGAACGCGCTCTGCCCGGGACCCGTGAACACGCCCCTGCTGCAGGAGCTGTTCGCGAGCGACGCGGAACAGGCCCGGCGCCGGCTCGTCCATGTCCCGCTGGGGCGCTTCGCCGAACCCGACGAACTGGCTGCCGCCGTCGCCTTCCTGGCCTCGGACGACTCGTCCTTCATCACGGCGAGTCAGTTCATGGTCGACGGCGGCATCGCCGGCGCCTACGTCACGCCCCTGTGACGCAGTTCGGCCCCACGCCCGCGCCGGATCTGCTTGACTGGGCACATGCCCAGCGACCTCCCGACCTCCGAAGCCGCGCTCCGCGAGCGCCAGGACCTCCTCGTCCGCGAGCTCGCGGTGGAGCAGAACTCCGCCCGCCTGCAGGTCCTCAGCGACGAGCTCGAGGGCATCCAGCGCCGGCTCGAGCAGCCGCGCAACGTCTGACCGGCGCCTGATCACCGCATGACCTGCGCCTGGTCAGCCTCGGGGCGCCGGGGTCTCGATGGTCAGGACCCCTTCCGTGATCCCGTCCGTCGACGCGTAGGAGTGCGCTGCATCCCCGCGCCAGGACAGCGCGCCGCCGGCTCCCGCGTCCTGCTCGTCGCCGAGCACACCCACGCGTGCGCTGCCGCGCACCACCCGGAAGTGCTCCACGGTTCCCGGTCCGTGGGCCGGTGACACGCGCGTCCCCGTCGAGGCGATGGTGAGCCAGAAGACCTCGGTAGTACCGCCGTCGTCGTGCGTGCGGACCGTGAGCAGCCGGGCCTCCACGACGCCGTCGGTGATACCGCGCCCCGTCCCGTCCCCCACGAGTCCGGTAAGCGGCACCCCCAGGGGGCCTGCGAGCGCGTAGAGCGTCTCGAGGGTCGGATTCCGGGTTCCCGCCTCCAGCTCGGACAGCGTGCCCTTCCCGATGCCGGCCTGCAGGGCAAGGGCACTGAGGGAGAGCCCTCGGTCCTGGCGCAGCCGTGTGATCCTGCGGGCGACGGCGGAGCGGAGCGACGCATTGCGGTCCGGTTTGTCCTCGGGCATCCCTGCATCCTACGCTGGCCGTTCCGTATACAGAACGAGTGTGGGCGGCGCGACGGCCCATCCGACAGGAGTCCCCCGGTGCACACCAGATCCTCCGTCCGGCCCGGCCTGCACGAACCCGTCCTCGCCGGTATCGTCACGGCCCTGGTGGGCTTCACGTCGTCGTTCGCCGTCGTGCTCGCCGGCCTGCGGGCCACGGGGGCGTCCGAGGACCAGGCCGCCTCGGGCCTGCTGGCGCTGACCGTCGTCGTGGGCCTCGGGATCGTCCTGCTGTCGCTGCGCTACCGCATCCCCGTCACGCTCTCGTGGTCCACGCCGGGGGCCGCGCTGCTCGCCGGTGCCAGCATCCCGTCCGGCGGCTGGCCCGCGGCGGTCGGCGCCTTCCTGGTCACCGGCGTCCTCATCGCGCTGACCGCGGCGGTGCCGTGGCTGGGCCGGCTGGTGGCCCGCATCCCGCAGCACCTCGCGCAGGCGATGCTCGCGGGCGTGCTGCTCCCCCTGTGCCTGGCGCCGTTCCAGTCGATCGGCACCATCCCGCACCTGGTGCTCCCCGTGATCCTCGTCTGGCTCGCAGCATCGGCCCTCGCCCCGAAGTGGTCGGTCCCCCTCGCGCTCGTCGCGGCCCTCGCCGTGATCGGCGTCCAGCTCGGCCTCGCGGGCACAGCGATCGAGTCCTCGTCCCTGGTGCCGTCCGTGGCGTTCACCGTCCCGGACATCGAGCCGGCCGCCGTCATCGGCATCGCCCTGCCCCTCTATGTGGTCACCATGGCGTCGCAGAACCTCCCGGGCGTGGCCGTGCTCTCGTCCTTCGGCTACGAGGCCCCCTGGCGGTCCGCCCTGGCCGTCACGGGAGCGGGGACCGCGGTCGTCGCGCCCTTCGGCGGACACGCGGTCAACCTCGCAGCCCTGTCGGCCGCACTGTCCGCCGGCGAGGGGGCGGGTGAGGACCGCGACCGCCGGTGGATCGCGGCCCTCACGGCGGGGCTGTCCTACCTGGTGCTCGCCGGCTGCTCGGGCGCGCTCGTCGTCGTCGTGGGCGCCGCACCCGCCGGGCTCGTGGAGGCGGTGGCCGGGCTCGCCCTGATCGGCACCATGGCGACGGCGGTGACGGCGTCCTTCCGCGATGCGACGGGTCGCATGAGCGGCGCCGTGACGTTCCTCCTCGCGGCGTCCGGCCTGTCGGTCCTCGGGATCGGCGGGGCCTTCTGGGCGCTCCTCGGCGGGCTCGCGGTGCTGGCCGCCATCGAGCGGGGACGGCCGGCCTGACCGGGAACGGCTAGACGGGCGTGTTCGGCGCCTGAGCCTCGTTGCCCTCGGCGCGGGCCTTGCGCTGCCGGGCACGGTCCAGCGAGTTGATGACCGGCGCCGCGGTGATGCCGTGCACCACGATGGACATCACGATCACGAGCGCGCCGATCCGCCACAGGGTGGACTCGTCGGCCGAGAACTCGCCCTTCGACAGCGCGTAGCTGAGGTAGTAGATGGACCCGATGCCGCGCACGCCGAAGAAGGCCAGGGTGCGGCGCTCGCGCGGGCCGGTCTTCCCGCGGGCCAGGCTGATCCACCCGGTGATCGGCCGGATCAGGAGGATGAACACGGCGGCGACCACCACTTCGAGCGGGCGGAGGCCCTCGAAGAGTCCACGTGCCACGGCGCCGCCGAGCAGGACGAGCACGACGACCGTCAGCAGGCGCTCGAGCTGCTCGATGTAGCTGTGCAGGACCCCGTGGTAGCCGTGGGTCTGCTCCCCCGCGCGGATGGTGACGGCACACACGAACACGGCGATGAAGCCGTACCCCTCGACCGCCTCGGTCAGCCCGTAGGTCAGGAAGGTGGCGGCCAGTGCGACGAAGCCCTCGGAGTGGTTGGCCAGGCGGACGCTCTTGATGGGTGACCGGAAGAAGATGCGACCGAGCAGCATGCCGATCCCGACGCCGAACGCGCAGCCGATGATGATGCGCCACAGCACGTCGAGGAGGATCCACTCCGGGAACCAGGCCGACGGAGCGAGTCCCACGGTGCTGAGCAGGACGGCGAGGTAGACGAAGGGGAACGCGAGCCCGTCGTTCAGTCCTGCTTCCGAGGTCAGCCCGAACCGCACCTCGTCCTCGGCATCCAGGTCCTCCTCCGACTCCGACGGCTCACCCACCTGGACCTCGGAGGCGAGGACGGGATCGGTCGGCGCCAGGGCGGCGGCGACCAGGAGGGCCGACGCGAGGCCGAGGCCGAGGACCCACATCCCCATGAGGGTCAGTCCGAGGATGCACAGTGGCATGGCGATGCCGAGGAGCCGCCAGGTGGTGGACCACCGGCGCCAGCCGACCTTGCGGTCCAGGGCCAGTCCGGCGCCCATGAGCGAGATGATGACGCAGACCTCGCTGAGGTGGATGGTCACGTCGCTGTACTTCATGGGGTCGGGGTCCGGAAGGTCCTTGGCGAACGTGAAGATGAGGATGCCGGCGGCGAGGAAGACCATGGGCATGGACACCGGGGCGCGCCTGAGCAGGCGCGGCAGGAGGGCAGCCGCGAACACGGCCAGTCCCGCAGCCGCGAACATGATGCTTGGAGCCTCGAACACGTGCAACCTCTTCCGTTTCGCTGCGACCTGATGCTCAGGCCCCCAGCCAAGGGTAGGGCAGGCCGGGGTGCCACCGGAGCCCGCATGCCCGGTCACAGGACCCGGTCGGCAGCGGGTAGACTGTGGGGCCGTTTCCGGCTGGACGACCGCCAGCAACCGGGGCTGTTCCGCGAAACGGGGCGCCGGGCGAGAAGAGCGTCACCGTCACGTGAGAGCATGGAATTATGCCCATTTCCACCCACCCCATGGTCGATGTCACGGACATCATCCGGATCGTGGGCGGCGCTGCGTTCCAGCGTGGGCAGACCTACGCCAAGGACGGCGCCGTCAGCTCCCTCACGTGGGACGCCGAGTCCAAGCTGCTGACCGGGAAGGTCCGCGGCACCGCGCCGAACGACTACAGGACCAAGCTGCGCCTCGGACTCAAGGGCGACGGCCGGTTCCGCCCCCTCGAGAACTTCTGCAGCTGCCCCATCGGCGCGGACTGCAAGCACGTGGCGGCCACGGCACTGCAGAGCAACACCGAGAACCTGCTGGCACAGCACGAACGCGACCTCGGCGCCCGATCCGCGCCGCGCCCGTCGGTCCCGGAGGGCTGGCAGGCGTCCCTCACGGATCTCCTGACGGCCGACACCGCCGTCGACCCCGCGCCCGCCCCGCGCACGCCCCTCGGTCTGCAGTTCGAGCTGCGCACCCCCGAGGTCGCCGTGCAGCGGTGGGGCTCCGCCGCCGAACGCCAGGGCCAGCGCACCCTCAACACCCGCCTCGGGGTGCGGCCGGTCAGCCAGAACGGCAAGGGCAAGTGGATCAAGAACAACCTGTCCTGGGGCAGCATCAGCTACCAGACGTACGGGCTGACGCTGGACCCGGACCAGCACCGGTGGTTCTCCCAGTTCCCGGCCCTGCACCGCGGCACCGGCGTCAACTACTTCGGCAACAACGACTCCTGGCTGTACCTCGACGACTTCAGCAACCCGCTGCTCTGGCAGCTGCTGGACGAGGCGCAGCGCCTGGGCATCGCCTTCGTGGGCTCGAAGAAGTCCATGACGATCGAACTCGCGGCCCGCGCCACCCTGAAGCTCGACGCGACCGAGACCGAGGACGGCTCGCTGCGGCTGAGTCCGGCCCTCGACGTCGACGGCCGGCCCCACCCGTCCGAGACGGCCCACGTCATCAGCACGCACGGCATCTACACGGTCGCCCCCGATGACACGATCACGCTCGCCCCGACCTCGCGCAGGCTGACGTCGAAGGACATCGAACTCCTCCAGCGCGGACACGCCGTCGTCGTCCCCGAGGAGGAGAAGTCCCTCTTCCTGCAGGACTACTACCCGAAGCTGCGGCAGTCCATCCACGTGGACAGCAGTGACGGCAGCGTGGAGCTGCCCGAGATCCAGCCCCCGGCGCTCGTCCTCACCACCGCCTACGGTGCGGACGGCTCGGTGGCCCTGGACTGGCATTTCGACTACACCCTCGGCGACGCCGTGCAGCGACGGCCCTTCCGTCGCGGAGGCCCCGGCAGCGACGACGGCTACCGCGAACCCGACGTCGAGGACGCCCTCGCGGCCTCCGCGCGTCAGGCCCTCGGCCCGCTCCCGATCAAATCGCTCAGGCTCGAGGACATGCAGGCCGTCGAGTTCGTGGAGGAGGTCCTGCCCCGGCTCGCGGAGCTCGACGGCGTGAGCGTCGAGATGGTCGGCGAGAAGCCCGATTACCAGGAACTGACCGAGACGCCCACGCTGCGGATCAGCACCGTGGAGACGGAGGACCGCGACTGGTTCGACCTCGGCGTGATGGTGACCGTCAGCGGCCGCACCATCCCCTTCGACTCCATCTTCCGTGCTCTCGCCCAGGGCCGGAAGAAGCTGAAGCTCGTCGACAACAGCTATCTCTCGCTCGATCAGCCCGTCTTCGACCAGCTCCGCGAGCTCATCGAGGAAGCCCGGGCGCTGAGCGAATGGGACCCGGAGTCCGGGCTGCAGATCAGCCGCTACCAGGCGGGACTGTGGGCGGACCTCGAGGAGCTCGCCGAGGAGACCGAGCAGGCGCAGTCCTGGCGCGACGCCGTGAGTGGACTGCTCGAACTAGAGGACGTCGCGGCCACCCCGGCCCCGGCCGGCCTGGTCGCCGACATGCGCCCCTACCAGGCGGAGGGTTTCAGCTGGCTCGCGTTCCTGTGGCGGCACCGCCTCGGCGGCGTGCTCGCCGACGACATGGGGCTCGGCAAGACCCTGCAGGCCCTGGCCCTGATGATCCACGCGAAGGAGACGTCGGGGCTCGACGCACCGTTCATCGTCGTCGCGCCCACCTCCGTGGTCCCCAACTGGTCCAACGAGGCCCGCCGTTTCGCGCCGGGGCTGAAGGTCGTCGCCGTCACCGACACGCAGGGCGCCTCAGGCATCCCGATCGACGAGCAGGTGGGCGACGCCGACGTCGTCATCACCTCCTACACGCTCTTCCGGCTCGATTTCCCGGTCTACCAGGACCTCGCCTGGTCCGGTCTCGTCCTGGACGAGGCGCAGTTCGTGAAGAACCGCGCGTCGAAGGTGCATCAGGCGGCGAAGGACTTCGATGCGCCGTTCAAGCTCGCGATCACCGGCACGCCCATGGAGAACAACCTCATGGAGCTGTGGTCCCTGTTCAACATCGTGGCACCCGGGCTCTTCCCCTCGGCACGCAAGTTCACCGAGGACTACCGCACGCCGATCGAGAAGATCGGCGACAACCGTCCGCTCGTGCGGCTCCGCAAGCGCATCCGGCCGCTGATGATGCGCCGCACCAAGGAGGCCGTCGCCTCCGACCTCCCGCCGAAGCAGGAGCAGGTCCTGGAGGTGGAGCTCCACCCCGAGCACCGGCACATCTACGAGACGTACCTGCAGCGCGAACGGCAGAAGCTCCTCGGGCTGATCGAGGACATGAACCGCAACCGCATGATCGTGTTCCGGTCCCTGACCCTGCTGCGCATGCTGAGCCTCGACGCCTCGCTCGTGGACCCTGCGCACGCGGGCGTCCCGTCGGCGAAGCTCGAGGTCCTGTTCGAGAACCTCGAGGACGTCCTCGCGGAGGGGCACCGGGCCCTCGTCTTCAGCCAGTTCACCTCCTACCTCAAGAAGGCCGCCGAGCAGCTGGATGCCCGCGGCATCGAGTACGCCTACCTGGACGGATCCACCCGCAGCCGCGGCGAGGTCATCGACTCCTTCAAGGACGGCACGGCGCCCGTGTTCCTCATCAGCCTCAAGGCCGGCGGGTTCGGCCTGAACCTGACGGAGGCGGACTACTGCTTCCTGCTGGACCCGTGGTGGAACCCGGCCTCCGAGGCCCAGGCCGTGGACCGCACCCACCGCATCGGGCAGACCAAGAACGTGATGGTCTACCGCATGGTGTCGAAGGGGACCATCGAGGAGAAAGTCATGAAGCTCAAGGAGAAGAAGGCGAAGCTGTTCACGTCCGTCATGGACGACGACGCCATCTTCTCCTCGGCGCTGACCGCCGACGACATCCGGGGCCTCCTGGACGCGTAGGGCCTCGTGGGACCCGGAGGTCGTCCAGGCGTCACCCGGACAGTCCCCCACGCGCCTCGGTGCGCACCGGTGACGGGTGCACGACGACGACACCCACCCCCAGGTGGGCAACGAACCCCGGATGCCGGGGTCAGTCGGAATCGTCCCGGGTCCGCAGCGCGGGGTCGAGCATCCCGACGAAGGCGCGGGGCTGCGCCGTGATCCACCAGTGCCCGCCGGGGACGCTCGTGACGGTCAGGTCCGACACCCAGTCCTCGAGCCCGTCCACGAGGTGCGGCGACACGAAGGGATCCTTCAGCGGGACGATCACGTGCACGGGAACGGTGATCGGCCGCCGCCGGGGCTGCCGCACCGCGGTGGACATGTTGGTCCGGTAGAGGGCGAGTCCCCGCACCGGGTCCTGCCCTACATTGCGACGCGCCGTGAGCTCGTAGCGCCGCGTCAGCGCGTGTCTCCAGAGCGCCTCCGGCAGGACGGGCAGCTGGAAGAATCCGACGTACCAGCTGCGCAGCACCTGCCCCATGCCCTGCGGCACCAGCCGGGGGTTCCTGAAACGCCCGCGCAGCCACCGGGAGAAATGCCGCAGGTCGGGTCCGGAGATGCTGGTGTAGTCGAGGATCAGCCCCTGTGCGCGCTCGTCCTGCAGTGCGGCCCAGCCCTGGATCGATCCCCAGTCGTGGCCCACCAGCCGCACACCGCCCGGCGTGTCCACGGCGTCGAGGACGGCGAAGATGTCCTCCACGAGCTCCGTCAGCGTGAACCCGGCACCCTCATGGGCGCGGGACCGGCCGGCGTTCCGGGTGTCGAACGCGACCAGATGGTGCGTCGCGGCGAGCTCCCGGAGCACCGGGTGGAAGACACGGTGATCGTCGGGGTAGCCGTGCAGGAAGACGAGGGTCGGCCTGGACGGGTCCGGATCGAGGCCGTACTCGAACACGGCGAGATCGGCGCCCTTTGACTCGATCCGCCGGTGTCGCTCGCGCAAGAGGTCCATGGGTTCACCCTAGGGGCTGCGTCGGCGCGGCGGAGGCATCTCCTTGCGGCGTCCGACCGTCCGGGCGGATCCTGCCGCCGTCGAGCCAGACGCTCCGGTGCGCGACGGCGTCGGCGAAGGCGGCGTCATGCGTGGCCATGAGCACACAGCCGCCGCCCCGGGCGTGACGGGAGAGGACGGCGGCGAACAGGGTGCGCGCCGGTTCGTCGAGGCCTGCGGTGGGCTCGTCGAGCGCCCAGACGGCCGGGCCCGTGGCGATGAGGGAGGCCAGCGCCACCATGCGCCGCTGCACGAAGCACAGTTCGTACGGGTGCGCGTCCGCCAGCGCTCCCAGTCCCAGCGCGTCGAGGGCGAGCGCGGCCCGCCGAGTGGCGTCGTCCTTCCGGAGCCCCACGGCGCGCGGACCGTAGGAGACCTCGCGCAGCACCGTGCGCTCGAAGAGCTGCTGGTCGGTGTCCTGGAACAGGTATCCGACGGTGGCCGCGAGGGTGCCCGTCGGCTGCCGGCCGATCCGCACCCCGCCCGCGGTGACCGAGCCGCTGTCCGCCCGGGACAGCCCGTTCAGGTGCTGCAGCAGGGTCGACTTGCCGGACCCGTTGGGGCCGCGGACGGCGACCACCTCCCCCGCCCGGACGGACAGGTCGACGCCGGCCAGCCCCGCCGGCGGAGCCGCCGAGCCGGGTTCCGGGGTGTAGCGGAAGCCCAGGCCACGCACCGCGACGAGCTCGGGGACCATGGGACCGACGGGACCGACGGGACCGACGGGACCGACGGGACCGACGGGACCGACGGGACCGACGGGACGCGGGGCGGCGTCGCCGTCCAGCCGGAGGGGCTCCCCCTCCGTGCCGATGCCGAAGCGCTGCAGCCCGGCCAGGCGTGCCTCCGCCAGCGGACCCTCGAACACGGAGTGGCCGTCGGCGAGCGCCAGGACGCGCGCACCCTGCGGGGCGTGCCGCGGCAGCATGGGTGCGCAGACCACCACCCCGGTGCCGTTCCGGCGGAGCGCCTCCAGGGCCCCGGCGACGTCCCGCGCCGCGTCGTCGTCGAGCCCCTGGAACGGCTCGTCGAGGACGAGGACCTCGGGCCGCTGGATCACGGCGGCGGCGATGATGGTGCGCTGCAGCTGCCCGCCGGAGAGTCTGCGGGGATCACGACCCAGGAGGGACGTGAGCTTGAGTGCGTCCGCGACGTCGTCGACGGCCTGCCGCAGCTCCTGCGCGGGCATGCCGCGGTTGGCGGGGCCGAAGGCGATCTCCTCCGCCACGGTGGAGGACATCATGGACAGCTGCCCCCAGGCGCCCTGGGCGACGTACGCCACCCGGGCGCTCCACCGGGCGGGATCGATCCGCGGGTCGCCCGGCAGCCCGCGGAAAAGCACGGTCTCGCCGTCGAGCGTGATCGTCCCGGTGAACGTGGAGCCCGCGTCGGCCCCCGTCATGCCCGCGAGCAGCCGGGCGAGGGTCGTCTTGCCGGAGCCGGAGGCCCCCGCGATCACCACGTGGTCCCCCGCCTCCACCGTGAGGGCGACACCGGCGAGCGCCCGCGCGCCGTCGTCGTAGGCGAAGCCCGTGCTGTCGAGGGCGATCATGCCGCCGCCGTCAGGAGCCAGGCTGCGGAGAACACACCGACGACGGCGAGCATCGCTCGGCGTGCCGTCCGCTGGCGGGCCGTGTCCGAGTCCGGCAGGTAGCTCGTGCGCGCGCCCGGGGAGGAGAAGCCGCGGGCCTCGAGCATGCGGGTGCGCTCGGAGGCGTCCACGAGCAACCCGATCACGAGCGGCGTGAGCACGGTCAGCAGGGCCCGGACACGGGAGAACGGTCCGCGCCCCACGACGAGGCCACGGGCCTGCTGGGCCCGCGAGATGCGGCGTGCGCGCTGCGCGACGTGCGGGATGAGCCCGACGGCGGATCCGACGACGAAGACGAGCTTCCGGTTCCAGCCGCGGTGCGTCATGGTGGCCAAGAGGTCGGGGATGTCCAGCGTCATCGCGGCCGTCAGCAGCACCGCCGTGAACACGGTCATGCGCAGGCCCATGAGGGCGGCGAAGGCCAGGCCCTCGGCGGTCACGCGGGCGACGCCGAGATCGAGCAGGACGGTGGTGCCCTCGGGGAAGAAGAGCCCGTGGAGCAGCAGGGAGGAGAGGAGCAGGGGCCCCGCGATCAGGGTGATCGCGAGGCCGATCTGCCGGGGCCGACCGGACATGAGTACGGCAGGGAGCACCCCGAGGACCAGCACCGCGAGGGAGAACTCCCAGCGGTTCACCACGAGGACGAGCACCACCAGCAGGACCGCGGCGAGCAGCTCGGTCAGGGGGTTGTAGATCCTGCGGCGGGGCATGGTTCAGCCGACGCTGGAGTCGTTCCCGCGGGCGGGGGTGGTGGTGCTTCCGGCACCACCATCGCCGGTGCCGGCGGTGGAGGTGCCGGACGTGGCGCCGGCGGTGGTACCGGTCCGGTTGCCCAACACCCGGTACGTGCGGGCGAAGGGGAACTGGCGGATGGCACGCTGCGGCAGCGCGTACACGATCACGGCGACGATGACGAACACCACGATCTTGTCCAGCGAGTCGGAGAGGAGGCCCTGCTTCGTCGCCGCGACCAGCAGCTTGTCCCCCATCGAGCGGAACACGGCGATGATCGCGTTGGTCCCGAACGTCCCGGCGGCGCCGAACATGAAGACGGCCACCGGCGCCGCGACGAGTCCGCCGACCGCTCCGACGACGAGCCCCGCCACCGGGACGAGGTACACGCGGCGGAACGCGCCATAGCGTGCGGCCAGGCCCGCGAGCAGCCCGATCAGGGCGGCGCCCGCCGCGAAGGGCAGCGCGAACGGATTGAAGAGACCCCAGATGGCGTTGCTGATCGCGCCCGTCGCGGCACCCGCCGCGGGGCCGGCCAGGACCGCGACGAGGACGGTGCCGATGGCGTCAAGGTAGATCTGCATGCCCAGGGATCCGGCGATCTGCCCGATCGCGATGTTCAGGGCGATGCCGAGCGGCATGATCACCAGGGAACTCGTGCTGAGCATGGGCAGGATCCCGCCCACCAGGAGCGCCCCGCCTCCGAGGAAGCCGAAGAGCGAGACGAGCGACGCCGTGCTGCCCATGCCGCCGGCGATCTCCGCCGGCTGGACGACGACGAGGAACGCGTACGTGGCCGCGATGAGCGCAGCCCCGAGGACGATCAGGAGGCGCCGTGGCCGTTCAACGGCGGGCTCGGAGGCCAGGGTCAGGGATGAGCTCACAGTATTCCTTGGGCACGGTGGAGGGATGAGGACGCACCTCATGTCACCTCGGCGCCGGCCGCGCAGCAGTGCGTGGCAGCTACCAGTGTACCGGGGGCTGCACCGCCGCGCGGGGTGCCCGGCGACCGGAACGGGGTCGGAGAGGAACCGTCCTCAGCCGTGCAGGCGTGCGACGCCGGACAGCCTGCGCACCATCAGCTCGAACACCGCCGCGGGATCGTTGCCCGTGACGATCCGGGCGTTGGGCGCCCGCTTCCACATCCCCGCGACGTCGGCGACCGTCTGTCCGAAGGTGAGCGGCGATCCGGTCTCGACGTCCACGGTCGCCAGGCGTTCCCCGAAACCGGCGTCCCCCGTCGCGACCGTCGCGGCGAACAGGTCGTGGAGGTGCGCGACGTACCCCTGGCCGTACAGGCGGTGGAATTCCATGTAGAACCGGAGGGCATCGGACACGCAGGCGACGACGGCGTTGCCGCTCCTGCTGCGCGTGCCCTCGGGCTCGTCCGGGTCGAGGACCTCCGGCCCGGCCCCGGCGGCACGGGAGAGAGCATCGACGTGCGCGGGGGTGCATTCGATCCGCTCCGTGGTCTCGAGCGCGCACACGATGGGCAGCTTCTCGACCGGCAGGCCCTCGTAGGCGGCATAGACCTCCTTCGCCGCGTGCGGGTCCACGTGCGTGTTCCACTCGGCGACCGGCGTCGTGTTCCCCGGATAGTTGAACGCCCCGCCCATGATGACGAGGCCCTTCAGGAGCATCGGGAGCTGCGGCTCGGCGCGGAGCGCGAGCGCGAGGTTGGTGAGGGGGCCCGTGACGACCCCGGTGACCTGCCCTGGGTGGTTGCGGACGGCCTCGAGCCAGACGTCCACGGCGTGGCGCTCCGAGACGCCGCCGTGCGGTGGGGGCAGCACGGCGTAGCCGATGCCCTGGTCGCCGTGCGTCTCCTCCGTGGTGACGAGCGGGATCTCCAGCGGTACCTCGCTGCCGATGGCGACCTCGACGCCGGTGCGGCCGCACAGCTCGAGCAGGGCGAGGTTGTTGACGGCGACCTGGCGGGCGCCGACGTTGCCCGCGGTGCAGGTGACCGCCTCCAGCGTCACGTCCGGCGACCCGAGGAGGTACAGGAGGGCGACGGCGTCGTCGATGCCTGTGTCGGCGTCGAGCAGGATGCGGTGCCGGCCGCTCTCGGGGGCCACCGTCAGTCCGCCGCCGTGGTGCGCAGCAGCTGCAGGCGGATGGTGCGGGCCGTCTCCATGTGCCGGCGGGCGATACCCCGGGCGTCGTCGCTGCGCCGCTCGGTGATGGCGCTGATCAGCGCCTCGTGCTCGAGGAGCACCTCCTGCCAGCGGTTCCCCACCGACAGCGTGGAGCGCGGCGTGTGGATGAGGTGGGTCGAGAGCCGCTGCAGGAGGTCCATGAGGATGGGGTTGCGCGCGGCCGCCCACAGTGAGGTGTGGAACTCGAGGTTGTTGGTGACCTTGGTGGTGTCATCGGGATCGACGACGGCGCGGTCGCGTTCCAGCAGCGCCTCGAGGCGCATGATGTCCGCGGCTCCGCGATTGAGCGCGGCCTGCCCGGCGGCCTCCTCCTCGAGCATCACCCGGAGGTCGTAGATCTGGATGACTTCCTGCGGGTCGATCTGCGGGACCTGGAGTCCGCGGGCGGCACGTTCGAGCAGCCGCTCGTGCTGCAGCCGGCTGAGTGCCTCGCGCACCGGGGTCCGTGACACGCCGAACCGCTCCGAGATGACCACCTCCCGCAGCGCTGTCCCGGGCGGGTGCACCCCGGCGAGGATCTCGCTGCGGAGGACGCGGAAGATCGCGTCGCCGTCCACGCGCGCCGACAGTTCCGCGGACTCGGCCATGGCGCCCTCCTCGGAGGTCTCGTGGTGCGGATGGTCAGGGCCACATGCCCTGCGGACGGCCCGGGCCGGGAGGCAGGCCTCCCGGCCCGGGCCGTGGGTGGACGCTAGCTCGCGAGCTGGCGCAGCACGTACTGCAGGATGCCGCCGTTGCGGTAGTAGTCCGCCTCACCCGGCGTGTCGATACGCAGGACGGCGTCGAACTCGATCGGCGATCCGCCGTCGGCCGGGGTGGCGCTGACCTTCACCGTCCGGGGGGTGCGACCCTCGTTGAGCTCGGTGACACCGCTGACCGCGAAGGTCTCCGTCCCGGTGAGGCCGAGGCTCTCCGCGTTCTGGCCCTCGGGGTACTGCAGGGGCAGGACGCCCATCCCGATGAGGTTCGAGCGGTGGATGCGCTCGTAGCTCTCGGCGACGACGGCCTTGACGCCGAGCAGCGCGGTGCCCTTGGCAGCCCAGTCACGCGAGGACCCGGAGCCGTACTCCTTGCCGGCGAGGACCACGAGCGGCGTACCTGCCGCGCGGTAGTTCTCGGCGGCGTCGTACACGGCGGCCTGCGGCGCGTCCGGCTGCGAGAAGTCCCGCGTGAACCCGCCCTCGACGCCGTCGAGCAGCTGGTTCTTGATGCGGATGTTCGCGAACGTGCCGCGGATCATGACCTCGTGGTTGCCACGACGCGAGCCGTAGGAGTTGAAGTCCTTGCGCTGGACGCCCTTCTCGGTGAGGTACCGGCCGGCCGGGGTGTCCGACTTGAAGGACCCAGCGGGCGAGATGTGGTCGGTGGTGACCGAGTCGCCGAGCTTCAGCAGCACCCGGGCGCCGTCGATGTCCTCGACCGGGCTCGTCTCGCGCTGCATGCCGTCGAAGTATGGAGGCTTCCGCACGTAGGTGGACTCGGGATCCCAGGCGAAGGTGTCGCCGTCGGGCGTGGGCAGGGACTTCCAGCGCTCGTCGCCCTCGAAGATCGTGCTGTAGCTCGAGGTGAACATCTCCTCGTCGATCGAGGAATCGATGACCTGCTGGACCTCGACCGGGTTGGGCCAGATGTCCTTCAGGAAGACGTCGTTGCCGGCCTCGTCCTGGCCGAGGGGCTCGATGTCGAAGTCGAAGTCCATGGTGCCGGCGAGTGCGTAGGCGACCACCAGCGGCGGGGAGGCCAGGTAGTTCATCTTCACGTCCGGGTTGATGCGGCCTTCGAAGTTGCGGTTGCCGGACAGGACGGCGGTGACGGCGAGATCGTTGTCCTGGATGGCCTGCGAGATCTCGTCCTCCAGCGGGCCGGAGTTGCCGATGCAGGTGGCGCAGCCGTAGCCGACCGTGAAGAACCCGAGCTTCTCCAGGTACGGGATCAGGCCCGACTTCTCGTAGTAGTCGGTGACGACCTTCGAGCCCGGGGCCACGGAGGTCTTGACCCACGGCTTGGACACGAGGCCCTTCTCGACGGCGTTGCGCGCCAGGACCGCGGCGGCGAGCATGACCGACGGGTTGGACGTGTTGGTGCAGGACGTGATCGACGCGATGCTGACGGCACCGTGGTCGAGCTCGAACGCGCGGCCGTCCTTCATGGTCACGCCGACCTTCTTCGACGGACGCGTGGAGCCGTTCGATCCGGCGGCGACGGTCTCGCGGGGCTCCGCGTTCTCGTCCGTGACCGTCGACGTCGTACCGGGCGTGAAGCTCGGTGCGTCGGACGCGGGGAAGCTCTCCTGGGAGGACTCGTCCACCGTGCCACCGGGCGCGAACGTCAGCTCGGGGTCGTTGGAGTAGTTGCGCAGGTCCTCGCGGAACTGGGCCTTGGACCTGCTGAGCTCCACGCGGTCCTGGGGGCGCTTGGGACCGGCGATGGAGGGGACCACCGTGGACAGGTCCAGCTCCAGGTACTCGGAGAAGCGGATCTCGTGGGACGGATCGTGCCAGAGTCCCTGCTCCTTGGCGTAGGCCTCGACCAGCGCCACGTTCTCGGCCGGGCGGCCCGTGAGGCGCAGGTAGTCGAGCGTGACGTCGTCGATCGGGAACATGGCGGCGGTGGAGCCGAACTCGGGGCTCATGTTGCCGATGGTCGCGCGGTTGGCGAGGGGCACGGACGCGACACCCTCCCCGTAGAACTCGACGAACTTGCCGACCACGCCGTGCTTGCGCAGGATCTGCGTGATGGTGAGGACGACGTCGGTGGCGGTGGCGCCGGCGGGGATCTCACCGGTGAGCTTGAAGCCGACCACGCGCGGGATGAGCATGGAGACGGGCTGGCCGAGCATGGCAGCCTCCGCCTCGATGCCGCCGACGCCCCAGCCGAGCACACCGAGGCCGTTGACCATCGTGGTGTGCGAGTCGGTACCGACGCACGTGTCGGGGTAGGCGCGGAGGACGCCGTCCACCTCGCGGGTCATGACGGTGCGGGCCAGGTACTCGAGGTTCACCTGGTGCACGATGCCCATGCCCGGCGGGACGACCTTGAAGTCGTCGAACGCGGTCTGGCCCCAGCGGAGGAACTGGTAGCGCTCCCCGTTGCGCTGGTACTCGATCTCCATGTTGCGCTCGAGGGCGCCGGCGTTGCCGAACACGTCGATCTGGACGGAGTGGTCGATGACCATCTCGGCGGGCGCGAGCGGGTTGACGCGCTTGGGGTCTCCACCCAGGTCCGCGACGGCCTCACGCATCGTTGCGAGGTCGACGACGCAGGGGACGCCCGTGAAGTCCTGCATGATCACGCGCGCCGGGGTGAACTGGATCTCCGTGCTGGGCTCCGCTGCGGCGTCCCACTGCGCGAGGGCGCGGACGTGGTCTGCCGTGATGTTCGCGCCGTCTTCGGTGCGAAGCAGGTTCTCCAGCAGGACCTTGAGGCTGAACGGAAGGTTCTCGGCGCCTTCGACCGCGCTGAGCCGGAAAATTTCGTAGCTGGCGCCTGCGACGTCGAGAACGCCCTTTGCGCCGAATGAGTCCGCGGTCGACATGACGTTGGCTCCCTTCAGAGAGGTTGTGGAATAGCACCATCCTATTCCACGACCAGGGACACTGTATACAGTGGTACACCGTGTCCCCGACCTCTCGGGACGATCCGGGCGACCCGGCTCAGGCCTTGTGGCGGACCGCGCCCTCGGGCTCCGCACCGGACTGCAGCCCGACCATGAGCGCCGCGTGTTCCTGGGACTCCACCCGGCTGTGGTCCACGACCGGGCCGGTCCCGGCGATCTCGCGGATGAGTTCGATCCCCGCGATCGCTTCCTCTTTCGATGTGTAATAGGCGGACACTGCCACGAGCGTTCCATCCGGAGCGGTCAGTTTCACCCGGAACCCGTCGTCGTGAGCGTCTACCAGCTTGAAGTACCCAGCCATCGTCTTACCTCCTTGTAAGGGACAACTTCTGCAACCTCTGATCCTCTAGCATAAGCATACTTACCGCCTCTGACACGGGGTCGTCGGATGGAATCGACCACCCGCCCGATCCACCGGCCGACGCCCGCGCAGGGCACAGAAGGAGCACCATGACCGAGCCGAGCAGCGCAGGACATCCCGACGGCGTAACCCGGGCGCCCGGGCATCCCGGCGACGGACACTCCGATGGCCGCCCCGCCCCGGATCGGCGCGAGGAGATCCTGGAACCGTCCCCCGGGGCCGCGGGCCACCATGCCGCGAGCATCCGGGACGAACAGGGAAATCACGAGGCCGGCGCCGTGCCTGCCGCGTACGACGGGGACGACCCAACGGGCAGGCCTGCGGGCGCCGCCCGCCCGCGCCATCCCGAGGACGCCGCCCTCGAGCACGACACGTGGGACGGCGAAGCGGATCGCTGACGCTGCTCAGCGGCCCAGCCCCGCGAGCCGGGCCACGAGGGACGACGGCGTCACCCGCGTGAGCGCCACGAGGGCCTTGTAGCGGACGCTGGGAACGGAGACGGCCTTGCCGGCCGCGGTGTCGCGCAGTGCGTCCCGCACCACGAGACCGACATCGAGCCACATGGCGGCAGGGATGGACGAGGCCTCCATCCCCATGCGCTGGTGGAACTCCGTGCGGACGAAGCCGGGGCAGACCGCCGTCACCCGGATCCCCTCCCGCCCGTACACCACATTCGCCCAGCGGCTGAAGCTGATCATGGCCGCCTTCACGGCGCCGTAGGTGCCCCGCGGCGTGAACCCGGCGACACTCGCCACGGTGATGATCGTGCCGGCACGCCGGGGCCGCATCGACTGCAGGGCCGCATGCGCCAGGGCGAGGGGCACCTCGACGTGGATCCTCAGGTGGCGGATCTCGTCCTCGAGCGCATTGTCCGCGAACGGCCCGACCAGGCCGTATCCCGCATTGTTGACGAGCACCGTGACGGGCGCCAGAGTGCTCTCCGCGGTCCGCAACCGGTCCAGCACGCGCGCGAGGCCGTCGTCGTCGAGCAGGTCCGCGGCGATGGTCTCGACCCCGACGCCCTGCGCCCGATACGTCGACGCTGCATCCCCGAGCGGACCCGGTGATCTGGCGACCAGCACCAGATCGCATCCTCGGGCGGCGAACTGGCGCGCGAATTCGGCGCCGATCCCCGACGTGGCTCCGGTGATGAGGACGGTCTCGGTCATTTCCCCACCCTCCCCCACCCGGGTCGGCGGCACAAGGTACGGCCCGCGGATCCGCCGTCCGGCCATGCAACGTCGATGCGACCCCCGGCGGTGTACGTTCGCGCTACCGGCGGGCAGACGACGCGCACCTGCGCGTTCCGTCCGTCGAGTCCAGCGCCGGCACAACCGGCGCGACCGATGTGTCACGAGAGGAAGTTCCATGAGCGGTAACAGAGCTGTTGCGTACAAGGGACCAGGGAAAGTGGAGGTCATCGACACCGAGTACCCCACATTCGAGCTGAAGGACGGGCCGGGGGTGAATCCGGCCAACGTGGGCCGGGCCCTCCACCACGGCGTGATCCTCAAGACCGTCACGACCAACATCTGCGGATCGGACCAGCACATGGTCCGCGGGCGCACGACGGCGCCGGCGGACCTCGTGCTGGGACACGAGATCACCGGCGAGGTCGTCGAAGTGGGGCGCGACGTCGAGTTCATCAAGAAGGGGGACATCTGCTCCGTCCCCTTCAACATCGCCTGCGGGCGGTGCAGGAACTGCAAGGAACGCAAGACCGGCATCTGCCTGAACGTCAATCCGGCCCGCCCCGGCGCCGCCTACGGCTACGTGGACATGGGTGGCTGGGTGGGCGGGCAGGCCGAGTACGTCCTGGTGCCCTACGCGGACTGGAACCTGCTGAAGTTCCCGGACCGGGACCAGGCCATGGCGAAGATCCTCGATCTGACGATGCTGTCGGACATCTTCCCCACCGGCTATCACGGTGCCGTCACGGCGGGCGTCGGCGTGGGATCGACGGTCTACATCGCCGGCGCCGGCCCCGTGGGCCTCGCCGCCGCGGCGTCGGCGCAGCTCCTGGGTGCCGCCGTCGTGATCGTGGGCGACCTCAACGAGGACCGGCTGGCCCAGGCACGGAGCTTCGGCTGCGAGACCGTCGACGTGTCCAAGGGTGATCCGCGGGATCAGATCGAGCAGCTGCTGGGCGTACCCGAGGTCGACTGCGGCGTCGACGCCGTCGGCTTCGAGGCTCGTGGCCACGGAAGCGGCGCGGCGACCGAGGCACCGGCCACGGTGCTCAACTCGCTGATGCAGGTGACGGCCGCCGGCGGTGCACTCGGCATCCCGGGCCTGTACGTCACCGGAGACCCGGGAGGCATCGACGAGGCCGCGAAGGTCGGGTCGCTGTCGATCAGTCTCGGTACCGGATGGGCGAAGTCGCTGTCCTTCACCACCGGGCAGTGTCCGGTGATGAAGTACCACCGCGGCCTGATGATGGCGATCCTGCACGATCGTGTGCAGATCGCCAAGGCCGTGAACGCGAAGGCGATCGGCCTGGACGACGCGCCCCGCGGCTACGAGGAGTTCGACGCCGGAGCTGCGACCAAGTACGTCATCGATCCGCACGGGATGGTCGCCGCCTGATCAGGCTGCGGCCCGCGTGAGCGGGACCGGAAGGGGCTCGGACCGTCACGGTCCGGGCCCCTTTTTTCGGGCCCTCCGCACGCCTTTTCTGCGCTCCGGATCACCCAGCGTGGGTGAGTGTCCCAGACGAAGCCCGATAGGTCCAGCATAAATTCCCAATTTCACAGGAAGTCAATCACGGTTCAGTACCGATTTGGCAACAAAACGAAAATACTCTACGGTAGGGGTAGTTCCCCGTCAGGGGAAAGCGAAAACGCTGCCGCTCGGCGAGCAGCGATGAATGCCCGGCACCGCTCTCCACCGCTCGTTGCTCAACAGGCGGCTGCCGAACCATGACCTCTAATACTGTCGAGGTGAGCAGCGGCGCGAAGAAGTCCGGGGACGGACCTAGTGCAGGTGGCCTTTCGGAGCATCGTAACGCCATGAACACTACCAAATTCAGCACCAGCGCCCGTCGCGGACTCGCAGCAGTAGCACTCACCGGCCTCGGCCTCGGCGCAGCGGCCGGTGCGGCCAGCGCCGACACCTGGGACCAGCTCGCGCAGTGCGAGAGCGGCGGCAACTGGAGCATCAACACGGGCAACGGCTACCAGGGTGGACTGCAGTTCACCCAGCAGAGCTGGAACGCCGCCGGAGGGTCGGGATCACCCGCCCAGGCCAGCGTTGCCGAGCAGAAGCGCGTTGCGACGAACCTCCAGCAGATGCAGGGCTGGGGCGCATGGCCCGCCTGCTCGGCGAAGCTCGGCCTCAACGGTGGTTCGTCCACCGGCTTTGTATCCACCCAGCAGGCACCGGCACCCGTCGCCGCGGCTCCGGTCCAGGCACCCGCCGTCGCCCCTGCGGCGCCCGTCGTCCAGGCCCCGGTCCAGGTCCAGGCCCCCGCTGCGCCCGTCGCCCAGGCGCCCGTCGTCCAGGCACCCGCCGTCCAGGCACCCGTCGCGGTCCAGGCTCCCGCCGTCGCCCCCGTGGCGCTGAGCGGCCAGACCTACACCATCCAGTCCGGTGACACCCTCAGCTCGATCGCCGACAAGCTCGGCGTCGTCGGCGGCTGGCAGGCACTGTTCGCTGCGAACACCGACACCGTCATCCACGCGGACCTGATCTTCACCGGTCAGACCCTGCAGCTCCCGGCCTAGTCCAGGAGCCCCCGGGTCCGGTAGCGCATAGAGCGCCCGCCGCCCGCACAGCACGAAACACCGGAGCCCCCGTCATCACGACGGGGGCTCCGGTGCGTTGCGGCCCAGGTGATCCCAGGGGATCAGCTGCAGGACGTGGCGTCGACGTCGATCTTCAGGTTGTGGGGCACCGAGTAGTCGCGTTCCGGGGAGGAGAACGCCACGAGAATGTTCTCGGCGCTGCCGTGGGTGACGCCGTCGGCGAGTTCCACCGTGACGATGATGTTGATGTGGGCGTCGGGCAGGAACTGATAACCCTCCGCGGGTACGGGTGGGCCGATGGGCTCGGCCGGCTTCGTCGGGGTGGGTGCGGCCGTGTGCTCCTCATGCGCACCCGCCTCCGGCGCCGTGTGGTGGTGTCCCTCGCGGTTCGCGGTCTGCACCTTCGCCGAGACGATGTCCAGGCCCTCGGGGTCGCCCAGGGCCATCTCGCCGAACGTGAAGGTCTCGAGGGTGGGATTGTGCAGCATGACGGTGTAGCGCAGACGGCTGTCCCGGGGCTGGACGCCGCACAGTTCCGCGCCGTCGACACCCACGTTCAGGGGATCCTCGCCCAGGTCGCTGCCCACGGACTCCGCCTTGATCCCGTCCGGATCGGAGACCGCGGCGGGCGCCGACCCCCGGCTGCCGTCCGCGGTGTTCACCCCGAGCGGGTTCTCCTCGGCGGTCCCGCATCCGGCGAGCGCCAGGGACGAGGCGAGCGCGACGGCGCCGAGTGCGGCGCCACGACGGTGCGGCAGTACGGTCAGGAATTTCACGGTGAGCCCATTCATGTCGGCCGTCCACCGGATCACGAACATCCGGCGCTGGTGCCTGCTATTCGTTCAGCACCCCGCCACGGCTTGGTCCGGGCGGCGGGGCGATCACCCCGCCGCCCGGCAGGCCCTCAGGCGAGAGGCGTGCCTCCGGTGACGCCGAGGATCTCCCCGGAGACGTAGCGTGCATCGTTCGAGGCGAGGAAGACGTACGCGCCGGCCAGTTCCGCCGGCTGTCCCATCCTGCCCAGCGGTGTACCCTCGCCGAAGGATTCAAGCTTCTCGCTGGTGGTCGTCGCGGGCTGCAGGGGCGTCCAGACAGGCCCGGGCGCCACGGCGTTGACGCGGATCCCGCGCTCCCCCAGCAGCTCGGCCAGGCTGAACGTCAGGTTGTTGAGCGCGGCCTTGGTCGCAGCGTAGTCCATGAGGTTCCGGGACGGGTGGTACCCCTGCACGGACGTGGTGTTGATGATCGAGGCTCCGGCCGTCAGGTGGGGCAGGGCCGCCTGCGTGAGCCAGATCGTCCCGTACACGTTGGTCTCGAAGGTGCGCCGGAGCTGGTCGGCGTCGACGTCGGGCAGGCCGTTCGGCTGCGCGATGTGGTAGCCCGCATTGTTCACGAGGATGTCCAGGCCGCCGAGGCCGTCCATCACCCGGGACACGGCCGACGCGGCATAGGCCTGGTCGCGGAGGTCGCCCGGCACGGCCAGGGCCGTCCGGCCCTCGGCGCGGATGAGTTCGAGGCAGCTGGCGCCGTCCTCCTCCTCCTCGGGGAGGTACCCGATGGCGACGTCGGCACCCTCCCGCGCGAAGGCCAGCGCCACGGCCCGGCCGATGCCGGAGTCGCCGCCGGTGATGAAGGCGCGCCGGCCGCTGAGGCGCCCGTGCCCGGTGTAGCTGTCCTCACCGTGGTCGGGGCGGGGGTCCATGCGCTCGGTGAAGCCGGGGTACTGCTGCAGTTCGGTCGAGGGATCGACGGCGGGGCCGCGGGGGTCGTCCTGGTCGAGGGTGCCTGACGGTTCGTTGGACATGATGCTCCTGGTGACGGTGGGAGGGTGGATACTAAGCCTACTGTCATTGTGTTTGCGGCGTCAGTCCTCTAGTAATGGACATATGACTGCGATCCTGAGGTCCCTCGAAACCGCCGTACCCGACACGATCATGGTGCAACCCCAGGTCCGCGATGTCTTTGCCGCACAGCCGGGCCTCACACGGCTCGGTCGGCGCCTGGTCGGGGCGGCCTTCGATTCCTCGGGCATCGACACGCGCTACACCGCCGTCAAGGAGCTCACCCTCGACGCCGCCGCCGAGGATCCCGTGTTCTTCGACCAGAAGGAGCTGCGGATCCTGACGCCGAGCACCAAGACCCGCAACGAGGTCTACGCCGAGGAGGGGACGAAACTCTTCGTCGAGGCGGCCCGCAAGGCGCTGGACGCCGCGCAGGGCATCGGGGCGGCGGACGTCACGCACGTCGTCACGGTGTCCTGCACCGGCTTCTTCGCCCCGGGCCCCGACTACAAGGTGGTACGCGCGCTGGACCTCAGGCCCTCCGTGCAGCGCTACCACCTCGGCTTCATGGGCTGCTACGCGGCCTTCCCGGCGCTGCGCGCCGCCAAGGCCTTCTGCGACGCCGACCCCGACGCCGTCGTCCTCGTGATCGCCGCCGAGCTGTGCTCCCTCCACGTCCGGTCCTCCAACAACCCGGACACCATCGTCGGCTCGTCGCTGTTCGCGGACGGTGCCGCGGCGGCGATCGTCTCCGCCCGGGACCTCCCCCTCACCGGGCCGGCACTGACGCTCGACCACTTCGAGACCGTCCTGACCCCGGTCGGCGAGGAGTCCATGGCCTGGAACATCGGCGACGAGGGGTTCGAGATGGTCCTCGGCACGTACGTCCCCCACATCATCGACGAGCACATCATCGGGGCCCTCGAACCCCTGCTCGCCCGTGACGCGTCGCTGCAGGGCCTGGACTACTCGGAGATCGAGCACTGGGCCATCCACCCGGGGGGACGCAGCATCCTGGACAAGGTCGAGGCCAAGCTCGGCCTGACCCAGGACCAGCTCGTCCCCGCCCGCGAGACGCTGCGCGACTACGGCAACATGAGCAGCGCGACGGTGATGTTCGTCCTGAAGAACATCCTCGACCAGCCGGGCTCCGACGGGAACAACCGGATCTGCTCCATGGCCTTCGGTCCGGGGCTCACGGTGGAGACGGCCCTGCTCACGAGGATCGGTGCCGGACCGGCTGCCGGGGCCGCGCCGGCGACCACGGCGGACGCCGCGCCCGCGGGTGGCCGGGACGACGTCGTGCCCGCCGATCTGGCGCCCATCCTCACCGACGCGGGCGCATGAGGCCTCGAGGGTTCCTCGCCGAACGCGATCCGGACGCAGTCGAGGAGATGGACCGGCCCGACTGCGACCCCGGCCGGCTCGACCGCACGTACGCCCAGTTCGGACTGGTCAACGCCGTCGTCTCCGGATGGCGCCGGACGTACACCTCACTGCTCCGCCCGGTGTTCTCCCGGGACCGCACCAATACGCTGCTGGACATCGGCGCCGGCGGCGGGGACGTCCCGCGCGCCCTCGCCCGCTGGGCCCGGCTCGACGGCTTCCCGCTCGAGGTGACGGCGATCGACCCCGACGAGCGGGCGCACGCCTTCGCCACCTCGCGGCCGCCCCTGGCCGGCCTGTCCTTCCGGCGGGCGCTGAGCTCCGAGCTCGTGGCCGAGGGGGCGATGTTCGACGCCGTGGTCTCCAACCACGTGCTCCACCACCTCGACCGCCCCGCGTTCGACGGACTGCTCGACGACACCGAACGCCTGACGCGCACGGTCGCGGTGCACAGCGACATCGCGCGGCACCCGCTCGGCTACGCACTGTTCTCGGCGGGCACCCTCCCGCTGCCCGGCTCCTTCATCCGGCAGGACGGACTGACCTCCATCCGCCGCAGCTACACACCGGGTGAGCTGCGCGCGGCGACCGGCGGACGCGGGCAGTGGACGGTCCGCACGGCCGTGCCGTTCATCAACCTCCTCGTCCTCGAGCGCGGCGCCCCGGCGGGAGACGACGATGCATGACGTGATCGTGGTCGGCGGCGGGCCCGTCGGCCTCTACACCGCCCTGCTGCTGCGCCAGGCAGGGCTCGACGCCGTCGTCCTCGAACGCCGCTCCGAGCGCAGCGGCCATTCGCGGGCCATCGGCATCCACCCGCCGGCACTGCGTGCCCTCGACGCCGGCGGCATCGCCGACGACCTGCGCGCACGCGGGGTGCGGATCCGGGACGGGATCGCCAGGAGTGCGGGCCGGGACGTGGGCACCATCTCCTTCGCGGCGCTCCCGGGCGAGGAGACGTACGTCCTCGCCGTGCCGCAGGCCGTCACCGAAGAGATCCTGGAACGCCACCTCGAGGACGGGTTCCCGGGCACGCTGCGCCGCGGCGTCGCCGTCGTCACCACGCACGACGCCGGGGACCACGTCCTGGCCGTCACCCGGGAGCAGGGCGAGGACGCCATCCTCGAGGCGAGGCTGGTCGTCGCGGCGGACGGCGCCCGGAGTTCCATCCGCGACGACGCCGGGATCCGCGCGCCCTCGCGTCGCTACCCGGACTGCTACGTCATGGGCGATTTCCGCGACGCCACGGGCGACGGCGACGACGCCGTCCTGTACCTGGAGAGCGGCGGGATCGTCGAGTCCTTCCCCCTGCCCGGGGGCATCCGACGCTGGGTAGTGCGGGTCGGCTGCCCCGTGGACCGCCCGACGGCCGCGGGCCTCACCCAGCTCATCCGCGAGCGGACGGGGGTCGGCGTCGACCCCGCGACCAACTCGATGCTGAGCGCGTTCGAGGTGCGGTCGCGGCTCGCCGACCGTCTGGTCGCCGGGCGCACCGTGCTCGTGGGGGACGCCGCCCACGAGGTGTCCCCCATCGGCGGGCAGGGCATGAACCTGGGCTGGCTCGACGCCGTCGACCTGGTGCCGATCATCGCCGCGTCGCTGCGGGACGGGCAGGATGTCGCCGTGCGGCTCGCGCGCTACGAGAGGGACCGCCGGACGCAGGCGGCCCTGGCCCGCCGCAAGGCCGCCATCAACATGGCGCTCGGGCGCCCCCTGCCGGGCCCGATCCTGCGCCCGCGCAACGCGCTCCTCGGGGCACTGATCAGGAACGGCACCGTCCACGCCGGCGTGGCCCGCGCGTTCACCATGCAGTAGCCCACCCCGGGCCCGGACGACAGAACCCCGCAGGAACCGCCGCCGTGCGCCGGGTGGCGTGGGGCGGGGTTGCTGCGGGGTTCTGTCGTGCGCTGCGGGACTACTTGCGGAGCAGGCCCTTCTTGACGTTCTCGGGGCGCTGCATCTCACCCTGCTTCGCACCCAGCACCACGACGATGCCGCTGACGACGGGCAGGAGCCACTGCGTGATCTTGAGCTGGGACTGTGCCTTGGCCAGTTCGTCGCTCGCTCCGGGGCGGGGCTCGGTGGCGCCCGCGCTGCCCTGCTCGGCGAGCTCGCCGACCTTCTTGCCGAGGATGCCCGAGTACAGCGAGAGGGCCATGCCGATCACGGTGACCACGGACTTCACGACGGTGTTGGACCCGACGGAGTCCTGGGCGGCGACGCGGCCCTTGTTGCCGAGGATCAGGCCGATGCCGCCGATGGCGTGCGCGGCGAAGGCCGCGGTCTGGACCGGAGCCCACTTCGCCCAGCCGAGCGAGGAGAGGCGCGTGCGCTCCTTGGGGTCCTTCGCCTTGCCGGTAGCTCCATTGAGGCCGACGGCGCCCATCAGGGTTCCACCGAACCAGGCTGCCGCGCCGAGATCGTGGGCGGATCGTGCCAAAAGATTTCCTGCCATGATGTAAAGCTCCTTCGAGGTTGGTTCGACCTACCCCCAATAACTATCAGCCTGCTTAGGATTAAGCCATAGCACACCGAAGAATCTGACCGGTGTGTGCATTTCCCCCCGGAACTGCTACGAAGGGCGACCCATGACGGAGAACCAGCACGATCTCGACGAGGTATGGACGCAGTGGAAGGACGCGGTGAACATGAGCCCGTCCCAATTGGAGACCTGGCTCGACACCGAGGAGTCGCGGTCGGTGGGCCAGAAGGAGCCGGACGGCGGCGAATCCGTGGGACACCGGTCCGGCAGGCACATCATCGGCATCCTGCGCACGCGGAAGGACGATCTCACGGGCGAGGACGTGGAGCACATGCGCAAGGTCGTGGGCTACGTCCACCGCCATCTCGCGCAGAAACCCTCGAAGGAGGACATCGAGACCTCGAAGTGGCGGTACTCCCTGATGAACTGGGGCCACGATCCGCTGACGTAGCGGGACATGACGAGGGGCGCCCGGTGCCGGGCGCCCCTCGTCATGCCTACGGCTACTTCTTCGACGCTACTTCTTCGACAGCGCGCTTTCCTTGTGCGCGGCCTGCTTGCCCGACTTCGCGCTCTCCACGGTGTAGTAGGGCTCGTCCTTGGAGGCGTTGAACGTCTGGTCGTCGAAGCTGAATTCCTTCTCGTGCTTCTGGACGACCTTCCCCTCGGTCGTGCCCTGCGGTGTGTTCCAGGTGACCTTGTCGCCCTTGCTGAATGCCATGGCGTTCCTTCCTCGGTGTACATGGTCGAGCGGTTCCTCCGACACTCTCACCCCGTGAAGGAAAAAGGAAGCCTACTGATCAAGATGGGTGGGGGCGAACAGCCGCATGAGGGTCTCGACGACGACGACGTTGGGGCCGTCCCCTGCGAGGCTCTCCCGGAGCGCCTCGCCGATGTCCTCCGGCGCGACCCTGCGTGCCGGCACGCCGAACGATTCCGCGAGCGCCACGAAGTCCGGCCGGGCGAGCTCGGTCGCCGTGGCCTGACCGAAGGCGCCCTCCATGTACTCGCGGAGGATCCCGTAGCCGCCGTCGTCCACGATCAGCCAGGTGACGGGGGTGTCGTGCTGCCGCGCGGTGGCGAGCTCGGCGATGGAGTACATCGCGGAGCCGTCGCCGGAGACGGCGAGGACCCGCGCGGGCAGGCCGTGGGATTCCAGTCCGACGGATCCGCCGATCGCGCCGGGGAAGCCGAAGCCGAGGCCGCCGGCCCCCTGGGCCGAATGGAACTGTCCCTCGCGGGCGTCCCAGCAGCTCCAGGCCCAGTACGCCGAGATGGTCATGTCCCAGAAGGTCTGCATGCCGGCCGGGACGGCGTCGCGGATGTCCTGCATGAACGCGCGTTCCTTGCCGAGGTCCTGAGCGTCCAGCCGCGCGCGGACCCGCCCGAGGGTCCCGGCGACGAGCGCCGCGGCGTCGTATCCGGGCAGGCGGTGGCGGTCCAGCGGCTCGAGCGCCTCGTCGAGCGCGGCGAGCGCCTGTCCGGCGTCGGCGCGGATGCCGAGCGCCGGCCGGTTGGACTCGAGGACGCGGGGTTCTGCGTCGATCTGGATGATGCGCCCCCGCGGCTCCATGGTGAAGTAGTTGGACGTCACCTCGCCGAGGGACGAGCCGATCACCAGGAGCACGTCGGCGTCCTCCAGGACCTCCGTCACGTAGCGGTCCTCCACCCAGGCCTGGAGGGAGAGCTCGTGGTCCCAGGGGAAGGCGCCGTTGCCGCCCGGCGAGCAGACCACCGGCGCACCGAGCTTCTCGGCGATCGAGAGCAGCCACTTCTCCGCCCTGCCACGCCGCGCACCGCCGCCGGCGACGATCGCGGGCCGCTTCGAGTCCTTCAGCCAGGCGACGGCCTCGCGCACCAGTTCGATCCGCGGCGGGTTGTCGAAGGGCTCCGCGAGCGCGTCCTCCACCTGCGGGACCATCACGGGGTCCAGGAGCACGTTCTGCGGCACCTCGACCCACACGGGTCCCTGCGGCGAGGACACGGCCTCGGTCCAGGCGTCCTGGATGGCGGAGGGGATGCCGGAGGCGTGCTGGATGAGCCGCTGGCTCTTCGTGACGTTCGCCGCCGAGGCCTTCTGGTCGTCCAGCTGGTGCAGCATGCCCTTGCGCCGCGCGCCCAGGCCCTCGAGCGGGATCTGGCTCGCGACGACCACCATGGGCACGCCGGTGGCGTATGCCTCCTGCAGCCCGGCGAGGGACGTCAACGCCCCGGGGCCGGTGGACAGGAACAGCACGCCGACGTCGCCGGTCGCCCGCGAGAAGCCGTCGGCCGCGAAGGCCGAGTTGTTCTCCACGCGGGAGGAGACGAAGCGGAGGTCGGAGCGGGAGAGCGCGTCGAACAGGCCGAGCGCGTGCTGGCCGGGGATGCCGAACACCGTCGTCGCGCCCAGGGCGGAGAGCGTCTCGATCACGAGGTCGCCGCCGTTGCGCTGGCCGGTGACGGGTGCGGGGGGCGCGGACGCTGCGCCGGCGGTGATGTCCATCTACTGGTCCTCGGTCATCGGAGCTGTGGCGGGGGTGAGGGTGTCGGCCATGAGGGTCACGAGGTCGTAGGCGACGTGGGACGCCGCGACCCCCGTGAGCTCGGCGTGGTCGTAGGCGGGCGCCACCTCGACCACGTCGGCGCCGACCAGGTTCAGCCCGCGCAGGCCGCGGAGGATCTCGAGGAGTTCGCGGCTCGTGATACCGCCGGCCTCGGGGGTCCCTGTGCCGGGGGCGTGGGCCGGGTCGAGGACGTCGATGTCCACCGAGACGTAGAGCGGGCGGTTGCCGATGCGCTGCCGCAGCTTGTCCACCACCTCGTCCACGCCCTGCCGGTAGACGTCGGAGGAGGTCACGATGCCGAAGCCGAAGCGGCGGTCGTCCTCCAGGTCCCGGACACCGTAGAGGGGCCCGCGCGTCCCGACGTGGGAGATGGCCTCGGTGTCGAGGATGCCCTCCTCGACGGCGCGCCGGAACGGGGTGCCGTGCGTGTACTCGGCGCCGAAGTAGGTGTCCCACGTGTCGAGGTGGGCGTCGAAGTGCAGCATCGCCACGGGCGATCCCGCGCGCTCGGCCGCTGCCCGCAGGAGGGGCAGCGCGATCGTGTGGTCGCCGCCGAGCGTCACGAGGCGCGCGCCGTCACGGGTCAGGTCCAGCGCGTTCTGCTGCACCGTCTCGATGGCCTCGTTGATGTTGAACGGGTTGACGGCCATGTCCCCGGCGTCGGCCACCTGCACGCGCTCGAACGGCGAGACGTCGAGCGCGGGGTTGTAGGGCCGCAGCAGGCGCGAGGCCTCGCGGATGTGGTTGCCGCCGAACCGGGCGCCCGGGCGGTAGGACACGCCGGAGTCGAAGGGGACGCCGACGACGGCGATGTCCGCGCGGTCCACCTGGTCCAGGCGCGGCAGGCGCGCGAAGGTGGCTGCTCCTGCGTAGCGGGGGATGCGGGAGGAGTCGATGGGGCCGAGGTGGCCGCCTCCCGTGACACGCAGTTCTTCCACAGCTTCCATCCGATCCGGGCTCCCCGACAAGTTGCCCAATATGCATCAAAGGTTTTGTATCAGGCTATTGGGGTGGTGCACCGCGGTCAAGGATCGCACGAGTAGCCCGGAAGGGGCGCTCCGCCGTCGGACCCGTTAAGGATGCATAAAGACCGGCTACCGGCCGGTAGCACGGTCCTACGGTGATGAGGTGAGCTCTTCCGTACGCACCCCTCCGCAGCCCCGGGCCCAGGACCCGGCCAGGCAGCGCCTCGAGCGCTGGCTGCTCAGCGGGTCCAGCCAGCCCGCCTCCCACCTGCCCGAGCAGGAGCGCGCCCAGTCGTGGTGGAAGGTGATGTGCCTGACCGGCGTCGACTACTTCTCCACCCTCGGCTACCAGCCCGCGATCGCCGCGGCCGCAGCCGGCGTCCTGTCCCCCCTGGCCACCCTCGTCCTGGTGGCCGTGACCCTCTTCGCCGCGCTGCCGGTGTACAAGCGGGTGGCGTCGGAGAGCCCGCGTGGCGAGGGATCCATCGCCATGCTCGAGAAGCTGCTGCCGAAGTGGCGGGGCAAGGTCTTCGTGCTGGTCCTGCTCGGTTTCGCCGCGACGAGCTTCCTCATCACCATGACCCTCTCGGCCGCCGACGCGAGTGCGCACCTCATCGAGAACCCGTTCGCGCCCGCATGGCTGCAGGGCCAGCAGATCCTCATCACGGTGATGTTCCTGGGCGCGCTGTCCGGCGTCTTCCTGCGCGGATTCACCGAGGCCATCGGCATCGCCGTCGGCCTCGTGGCCGTCTTCCTCCTGCTCAACCTGTGCGTGATCGTCGTCGCCATGGTCCAGATCGTGGCGCAGGGCGGGCTCGTGGACTCCTGGTGGTCGGCGCTGACCACCCAGCACGGCAACCCCCTCATGATGCTCGGGCTGGCCGTGCTGATCTTCCCCCGCCTGGCGCTGGGGCTGTCGGGCTTCGAGACCGGCGTCGTCGTGATGCCGCAGATCCAGGGCGGGCCCCATGACACCGAGCAGAATCCGGCGGGCCGGATCGCCGGTGCGCACAGGCTCCTCACCTCGGCGGCGCTCATCATGAGCGTCTTCCTGATCACCTCGAGCTTCGTGACCACCCTGCTCATCCCGCCCGCAGCCTTCGAGGAGGGCGGCCCGGCCAACGGACGCGCGCTCGCCTACCTCGCCCACGAGTACCTCGGCGACGGCTTCGGCACGGCGTACGACATCTCGACCATCGGCATCCTCTGGTTCGCCGGGGCGTCCGCCATGACCGGCCTGCTCAACCTCGTGCCCCGCTACCTGCCGCGGTACGGGATGGCCCCGGAGTGGGCGAAGGCCGTGCGTCCGCTCGTCCTGGTCATCACCGTCATCGCCATCCTGGTCACCTTCTTCTTCAAGGCCGACGTCGAGGCACAGGGCGGCGCCTACGCCACCGGGGTCCTCGCCCTCATCACGTCCGCGTCCGTGGCCGTGATGCTGTCGGCGCGCCGGAAGCAGCAGCGCGGCAGGACCATCGGGTTCGGCATCGCCGCCGTGGTCTTCGTGCTGACGACGGCGGTCAACATCGTCGAGCGCCCCGAGGGGCTGAAGATCGCCGCCTGCTTCATCCTCGGCATCATCGTGATCTCCTTCGTCTCCCGCTCACGGCGGGCGTTCGAGCTGCGGGCCACGAGCATCCGGATGGACGAGGCCGCGCTCTCCTTCGTCAGCGGGCAGGACGACGGCGACATCCTGCTGATCGCCCACGAGCCGAAGCGGCTCAGCAGCGCCGCCTACCGCCACAAGCTCCAGCACGCGTGCAGGGTCTCGCACGTCCCCACCACCGCACGACCCCTGTTCATCGAGGTGACCGTGGACGATTCGTCCGACTTCGAGACGGAGCTGCGCGTGCGCGGCGTGGTGCGGCACGGGTACCGCGTCCTCGAGGTCCACAGCTCCAACGTCCCGAACACCATCGCGGCCGTGATGCTGCACATCCGGGACGTCACCGGGCTCATGCCGCACGTCTACTTCCGGTGGACGGAGGGGGACCCCGTGGCCAACCTCTTCAAGTTCCTGTTCACCGGTGAGGGCGAGATCGCCCCGGTCACGCGTGAGGTGCTGCGCGCCGCGGAGCCGGACGTGACGAAGCGCCCCTGGGTCCACGTGGGCTGAGGCGCGCCGGGAGTCAGTCCTGCCCGGAGGCGCTGTTTCCCGGAGGCGTTACTTCCCGGAGGCCGCCGGGACGAGCGTCCACAGCACCACGGCCTCCCGGCCGTCCGGGTTGAGCCACGTGTGGGGCTCCCTGCCCGGGAAGGTGAGGGTGTCGCCGGCGCCGAGGTCGTAGCGGTCGTTCGGGAAGATCAGCACGAAGCGCCCCTCGACCACGTGCAGGGTCTCCACCTCGCAGTCCACCGCGTAGAGCTCGTCCTCGCCCCGACCATGGGGTTCGACGACGGCGCGGATCACCTGGAGCCGGCGCTCCGAGCGCGCCGTCAGGAGCCGTTCGTTGATGCCCTGCCCGCCCAGGCTGATCCGGGGGGCGTCCGCGAGCCGCGTCAGGTGGGTCTCGGGCACCAGGAACAGGTCCCCCACGGAGATCGACAGCACCTGGCACAGCGTCACGAGCGAGGCGACGGACGGCGACGTCAGGTCCCGCTCCACCCTGCTCAGGAACCCCTTCGTCAGGCCCGTGGAGTCGGCGACCTGCTCGATGGTCATGCGCTGGGACTGCCGTGCGGCACGGATCCGGGATCCGATGGCCACCGGAGCGTTGGTGGGTTCGACGGGCAGGGCCTTCATGCGTGTCCTCTCCTACGGCGGCAGCCCTCACGCCGCGGGGGCGGACGGCCTGCGCGCGTGCCACGATTGGCGCGTGAGCCGCGTCACGAGTAGCTTACAGGGCAACAATAGTTGCCCCTAGGGCACCCGATCGGTCCAGCCCACCAAAGGACTCACTCATGCAAGCACTCAACATCGCCATCGTAGTGGCCTATCTCGTTGCCATGCTCGGCTTCGGGTGGTGGGGCAAGTCCCGCACCCGCAACGCCAGCGACTACCTCGTGGCCGGACGGCGCCTCGGACCGTTCCTCTACACCGGCACCATGGCCGCCGTCGTCCTGGGCGGCGCCTCCACCGTGGGCGGGGTGGGGCTCGGCTACCAGTACGGCATCTCCGGCATGTGGCTCGTCGTGGCCATCGGCACCGGCGTCCTGCTGCTCAGCCTCCTCTTCGCGCCCACCATCCAGAAGCTGAAGATCTACACCGTCTCGCAGATGCTCACCCTGCGGTACGGCCACCGCGCCACGCGGGTGTCCGGGATCGTCATGCTCGCCTACACCCTCATGCTCTGCGCCACGTCGACGGGCGCCTACGCCACGATCTTCGTGGTGCTCTTCGGCTGGGACCGCGCGCTGTCCATCGCCGTCGGCGGAACGATCGTCCTCATCTACTCCACGATCGGCGGCATGTGGTCCATCACCCTCGCCGACATGGCCCAGTTCGTGATCAAGACCATCGGCGTCTTCGCCCTCATGCTGCCCTTCTCCCTCGCTGCCGCCGGCGGCTTCGACGGCATCGCCGACCGCGCCGGCGACGAGTTCTTCAGCATCACCGGCATCGGCGCACAGAGCATCGTCACCTACTTCGTGGTCTACACGCTGGGCCTGCTGATCGGGCAGGACATCTGGCAGCGCGTCTTCACCTCCCGGACGCCGGAGATCGCCCGCTGGGGCGGTTCCGCCGCCGGCGTCTACTGCATCCTCTACGGCGTCGCCGGCGCCGTGATCGGCATGAGCGCCAGCGTCGTCCTACCCGCGATCGAGTCGAAGGACGACGTCTACGCGGACATCGCCCTGAACGTCCTGCCGATCGGCATCGGCGGGCTGGTCCTCGCGGCCGCCGTCGCCGCGATGATGTCGACGGCGTCCGGCGCGCTGATCGCCGCCGCCACCGTGGCACGGACCGACGTGGTGCCGTTCGTGGCCGGCTGGTTCGGGAAGGGCGGCGGCGAGCGCCCGACGTCCGAGCACGACGTCGCATCGAGCCGCTGGTGGGTCCTCGGTCTCGGTGTCGTGGCGATCATGCTCGCGGTGGTCGTCCAGGACGTCGTGGCCGCCCTGACCATCGCGTACGACATCCTCGTGGGAGGGCTCCTCGTCGCGATCCTCGGCGGCCTGCTGTGGCGCCGCGGCAACGGGATCGGCGCCGGCGTGTCCATGGCGGCGGGCACGCTCGTCACCCTCGGCGTCATGGCCTACCTCGAGCTCACCGCGGAGAACCAGTACGACGGCGTCTATGCGAACGAGCCGATCTACTGGGGTCTCGGGGTGTCCGCGATCGTCTACGTCGCGGTCTCGCTGGGCACCCGGGCCACGGATCCGGTCGTCATGGAGGCGTGGGACCGCCGGGTCGCCGGCGACGTGCCGGAGGATGTGCCGGTGACCGCGGCACGCTGACGGTCGGACGCGAGAAGGGCTCCCGGCCGCGGCCGGGAGCCCTTCCTTCGTCGACGGGGGAGCCTGAGGCCTCAGTGTCCCACGGAGGACGATCCCCGGTGACGGCCGGCGGGACCGGCGTCATCGGCGCTGCCGGCCGGGCCGGTGGGCAGGCCGTCGTCATCGTCGTCGAG
Organism: Arthrobacter antioxidans; assembly: GCF_023100725.1. Classification (NCBI taxonomy): domain Bacteria; kingdom Bacillati; phylum Actinomycetota; class Actinomycetes; order Micrococcales; family Micrococcaceae; genus Arthrobacter; species Arthrobacter antioxidans. The sequence continues at coordinate 580,097 of NZ_CP095501.1, read as the reverse complement.
CCCTTCGGTCCTGCGCCCCTGCGCGGTGGGGCGCTCGTCGGCGTCGTCGATGGCCGCCAGGGCGGCCGCCTTCTTGGCCTCCTGCTCCTCCTTGGGGGTCGAACTCAGGCCGTGGCCCGTCTCGTCGAGGGCCGTCTGCACCTCGGCGTCCTCGACCTCCTCCCGGGTGATCTCCTCGTCCTTCTCCCCGTTCCAGGCCTTGATGGCCGCCCAGATGACCGCGGCGACCGGGACGGAGAGGATGGCACCGATGATGCCCGCCAGGATGGTGCCGGCGGTCAGGGCGAACAGGATGACGAGGGCGTGCACCTGCAGCGTGCGGCCCATGACCACGGGCTGCAGGAAGTTGCCCTCGAGCTGGTTGACCACGATGACCACGATGATGACGATGAGCGCGACGAATGGTCCGTTGGCCACGAGCGCGATCAGGGCCGCGAGGACACCGGCGAGCGTCGCCCCGACGAGGGGGATGAAGGCGCCGACGAAGACGATCGCGGCCAGCGGGAGGGCGAGCGGGACCCCGAGGACCAGCAGCGCACCGCCGATGAACACGGAGTCGACGAGAGCCACGATCGCCGTACCGCGCACGTAGCCGCCCAGGACGGCCATGCTGCTGTAACCGACCCGACGGGCCTTGACGAGGCGCTTGCCCTTGAAGGCGCGCAACATGAACGCCCAGATCTTCTCGCCGTCCTTGAGGAAGAAGAACAGGATGACCACCATGAGCAGGCCGCCCGCGAAGAAGTTCCCTGCCGCACTGAGGCCCGAGATGGCACCTGCACCCACGGTACTGCTCGTGGCGAAGTCGACCGCCGCGTCCCGCGCCTGCTGGATCTGCGCGTCGTCGATCGGGATGGGGCCGTTCTGCGCGAACGCGTAGAGCTCGTCGAAGCCCTCCGTCGCGGAGGACACGAGCTCACCGGCCTGCCCGACGACGGCGAACACGATGCCGGTGATGAGCCCGCCGAAGACGAGCAGGAGCAGCAGGAAGGCCGCGGTGGTGGCGGTGGACGGGCCCCAGCCCTTCCGTCGGAGCCAGTTCACGAAGGGCCCGATCGCGGCCGCGAGGATGATCGCGAGCAGCATCGGGATCACCACGAGCTGCACCTGGATCAGTGCGTACACGGCCACCACGCCCAGGATCAGCAGCAGGAGCACCTGCGCCGCCCGGATGCTGGCGTTCCCGAGGCTGTCACGCCAGGGGCCCTTCGCGGGGGGCGTTGCCGCCCGCACGTCGGTTGACTCGGTCATCGACCGTCACCTTTTCCTTCGGCCCGATGGCCATCGTTGATCAGTTGGGAGCGCACCTCGCGGCGGAGGACCTTGCCGATCAGCGATCGGGGCAGGTCCTCCATCTGCACGATGATGCGGGGGACCTTGTAGGCGGCGAGCGCGCCGCGACATGAAGCCCGGAGGGCCTCGACGTCGAGGGCGGCGCCCGGCGCGAGGACGACGGCGGCGGCCACGTCCTCGCCTCCGCCGGCTCGCGGGAGTCCCACCACGGCGGTGTCGGCGACGCTGGGGTGCGTCCGCAGGATGCCCTCCACCTCGCTCGGCGAGACGTTGAAACCGCCCGTGATGATGAGTTCCTTGATGCGGTCCACGATCGTCAGGAAGCCGTCGTCGTCCATCCGGACGATGTCCCCCGTCCGGAACCAGCCGCCGTCGAGCAGGGTGTCCTCGGTCTCGTCCGGTCGCCGCCAGTAGCCCTGGAACACCTGGGGGCCCTTCAGGAGCAGCTCCCCCGCCTCGCCCGGGGCGCGGTCCGTGCGAGGGTCCTCCGGATCGACGATGCGGACGTCGGTCCCGGGGAACGGCACCCCGATCGTGCCGGGCCTCCGGGTGGGGCCGATCGGATTGCCGGCCGAGATGGGGGACGTCTCCGTGAGCCCGTACCCCTCGATGAGGTAGCCGCCCGTGGCCGCCTCCCAGGTCTCCACCGTGGCCTGCGGGAGGTTCATGGCCCCGGAGATCGCGAACCGGATACTGCTGAGATCCACCCCGCGCTCGGCCGCGCCGGCCGCGAGCCGGTCGTAGATGGGGGGCACGGCCGGCAGGAACGTGGGCGGGCTCCTCCGGACGGCGTCGAGCACCAGCGGCACGTCGAAGCGCGGGAACAGGACGAGCTTCGCGCCGATGCTCACGGCGAAGGTCACGCACAGCGTCAGCCCGTAGGCGTGGAACATGGGCAGGACGGCGTAGACGGTCTCGCGGCCCTCGTCGAGGCCCGGCACCCAGGCCCGCCCCTGGGCCGCGTTCGCCAGCAGGTTCCGGTGCGTGAGGATGGCACCCTTGGGCACGCCCGTGGTGCCGCTCGTGTACTGCAGGACCGCCGTGTCCTCCGCCGAGGGCCGGGGGTGCCGGTCCGGCAGCGGCCGGTGATGGAGCAGCTCCCGCCAGGCGATGACCTTCCGGGGGCCGGTCAGCTTCTCCTCGGTGGTGAGCGCGGCCTTCGCCTCCCGCGCGCGGCGTAGGGGCAGCTTCAGCGCGAGCCGGCGCGAGACGGGCATGGCCCCGATGAGGTCCACCGACACCACGGAGGTCACGGGGATGTCGGCCGGCAGCCGCTGCACGCGCGGCACCACCCTGTCCCACACGACCGCCACCGTGGCGCCGTGGTCCTCGAACTGGTGCCGCAGCTCGCGGTCCGTGTAGAGCGGATTGTGCTCGACGACGATCGCGCCGAGGCGGAGCACCGCGTAGAAGGCGACGATGTGCTGGGGGCAGTTCGGCAGCACGAGGGCCACGCGATCCCCCGCCGAGACGCCGAGGGACCGCAGGCCCGCCGCCGCGCGGGCCACCGCGGCGCCCAGCTCCTCGTAGGTCGTCGTGGCGCCGAAGAACTCGAGGGCCGCGCGGGGGCCGTGGGCCGCCACCGACGCGTCGAGGAGGTCGGACAGCGTGCCCTCGGGCACGCTGAAGGACCGGGGCACACCCGGCGCATAGCTTTCGACCCAGGGGCGGGCTGCCAGATCCATAAGCCTGCTTTCTGTTATCCGTCCGACTGTATCGCGCGGTCGGTGCGTTCCTGTACTCGAACATACCGCCGGCGCCCCGGGAGCCGGCGACGACGGACACCGCCCCATCCGGTAGCATTGTCGGTCGAAGGGGAGTAGCTCCGCACCCATGGGTGCGCGGCCTGTCGACATACTGGCGCCATCGGCGCCCGGCAGTCCACCGGTGGAACCGGCGAGCGAGACCTTCGGCCGATATGACGCATCTGTGGTCCCGGCCGAAGTCTTCCGCTTCGGACCGGGGTGCGCACATGCCCGAGCAACCGGAGCATCCCCTTGAACACCCCCCGGAACGACCCCGAGAACACGCCCGCACGCCCCCCGTCCCGCGACGACGTGAAGCGCTGGCGCCAGTACCTCGCGGACGAGCGCGCCGAGGCCGCCACCTACCGCGATCTCGCCCGGCGCAGGACCGGCGAGGAGCGCGAGATCCTGCTCGGCCTCGCGGAGGCCGAGGGCCGCCACGAGGCGCACTGGCTCGAACTCCTCGGCGACGACGCCGGACGGCCCCTGCGGCCCTCCGTCCGCAACAGGCTCCTGGGCGTGCTCGCACGGCGCTTCGGCTCCGTCTTCGTCCTCGCCCTCGCCCAGCGGGCCGAGGGCCGCTCCCCCTACGCGTCCGAGCCTTCGGCCACGAGCGCGATGGTCGCCGACGAACAGATCCACGAGGAGGTGGTGCGCGGCCTCGCGACCCGCGGCCGCAACCGGCTCTCGGGCAACTTCCGTGCCGCGGTGTTCGGCGCGAACGACGGCCTCGTCAGCAACCTCGCACTGGTCATGGGCATCGGCGCGACCGGCGTCTCGACGTCGTTCATCCTGTTCAGCGGGCTGGCCGGCCTGCTCGCGGGCGCGCTCTCGATGGGTGCCGGCGAGTACGTGTCCGTCCGGTCCCAGCGCGAGCTCCTGTCCGCCACGCGCCCCACGCAGATCACACTGACGGCGGCCAAGGAACTCGACATCGCCGCGAACGAGCTCGTGCTGGTGTACCGGGCGAGGGGGATGACGCCCGCCGCCGCGGAGCACCGCGCGTCGGAACGCCTGGGCCTGCTCGGCTGCGACTGCGACCCGAGCTTCTCGCTCCAGCCCGAGGAGGACGACGCCGTCGACGAGCACGAGACGGTCGGCACCGGCCTCGGGGCCGCCGCCTCGAGCTTCTGCTTCTTCGCCTCCGGGGCGATCATCCCGGTCCTGCCGTACCTGCTGGGCCTGAGCGGCATGCTCGCCGTCGTCGTCGCCTGCATGCTCGTGGGACTGGCGCTGATGGCGACCGGCGCCGTCGTCGCCCTCCTGTCCGGCGCCTCGCCGCTGCGGCTGGCGCTGCGGCAGCTGGGCATCGGGCTCGGCGCCGCCGCGGTGACCTACGGACTCGGCCTGCTGTTCGGCACCTCTGTGGCATGACCCCGCGCACCGGCCGGATCGGAAGGAGCCGGGGAACCGCGTGCGCCCTGCGCGAACGCCGTTCCCCGGCGATCGCGGCGGTGCTGCAATGGTCCGTATGGACGAGCAGGACGCTCTCGACGCGTACTCGGCGGCGGTCGTGCGGATCGCCGAGTCGACACTGCCATCGGTGGCGGCGGTCTCGGTGCGTACCGCCCGCGGCGCGGGGGCAGGCAGCGCGTCCGTCATCTCCACGGAAGGCCACCTGCTGACGAGCGCGCATGTGGTCGCCGGCGCGCAGCGGACCGAGGTCGCGTTCGGCGACGGATCCGTCCTCCCCGCACGCGTCGTCGGCAGGGATCCGTTGTCGGACCTCGCCGTCCTCGCAGCGGAGGGCAGCACTCCCCCGCCGGTGCCGTGGGGGGATGCGACCAGGCTCCGCGTGGGGCAGCTCGTGGTCGCTCTCGGCAACCCGCTCGGGCTGGCAGGCAGCGTGACCGCGGGGATCGTGTCCGCGCTCGGCAGATCGCTGCCCACGCTGTCGGGGCGCGTCGTGGACGAGGTCATCCAGACCGACGCGATCCTGAATCCGGGCAACAGCGGAGGCGTGCTCGCCGACAGCGCCGGCCGCATGGTCGGCGTCAACACCGCCGTCGCCGGCATAGGGCTCGGCCTGGCCGTGCCGATCAACCCGACCACCCGTGAGATCATCGACGCGCTCATCACCCGGGGCCGGGTGCGGCGTGCATGGCTGGGGGTGGTCGGAGCCCAGATCACCCTCTCCCCCGAGCTCGCGGCCCGGGTCGGATCGCGCACCGGGATGCAGGTGGCCTCCGTCGTCGCGGGCAGTCCTGCCGCGGGCGCCGGGGCACGGGCCGGTGACGTGGTCGTGTCACTCGACCACGCCGCGGTCCGCAGCGCGACGGGCATCCAGCGGCTGATGGTGGAGACGGCGATCGGCCGCCGCATGGAGATGACGGTGTGGCGCAACGGCGCCCTGGTGGACATCGTCGTGCACCCGGAGGAACTGCGCACCCCGTGAGGAACGGGGCGTCCGCCCGGGACGCGCCTACGCGGGGTCGTGCTGCTGCAGGACGTAGTCCTCGAGTTTCCCGAGGGTCGCCTCGATGCTCGCGGGGTGCCGGCGCGTGAAGCCCGTGAGCCTGAACACGAACCGCCACCGCACGGCGCGTCCGTCCCACTCCTCGCGCACGAGCGTCCCGCCGTCCCGGGGTTCGAGCGTGTACCGCCAGACGTGGGCGGAGAAGTGCCGCCAGGCGATCCGGCGACCCTCCTCGAACTCGACCACACGGTTCAGGATCTTGTAGGAGGCGCCCATCGTCATGTCCATCCCGAACTTCGCGCCCAGCGACAGGCGGGCCGGCCCGTTGGGCTGCTCGCCGCGGACCGTCCCGGACCCGTCGATGACACTGTGCAGCGCCGGTGTCGCGAGGACCTCGAAGATGCGGTCGGCGGGCGCCGCGATGAGGCGTTCCCTGGAGATGAGGTAGGCGGAATCCGTGCCGGGCGTCGTCGTCATACCCTCATTCTGCCCGCTCCCGGGGTCCGACGCCGAAGGGCCCCCGCGAGGAGGACCCTTCGGCGTCGGAGCGTGCTGCGGTCAGGGCTTCAGGAGCACCTTGATGGCGCGGCGCTCGTCCATGGCCTTGTAGGCCTCCGCGGCGTCCTCGAGGGGCATCTCGACGTCGAAGACGCGGCCCGGGTTGATCGTCCCGTCGAGGACGTCCTTCAGCAGTTCCGGGATGTAGGTGTGGGCCGGCGCCATCCCGCCGCCCACGGTGATGTTCTTCGCGAAGAGCACGCCGATGGGCAGTTCCGGTCCGCCGGCGGGGACGCCGACGAAGCCCAGGTGTCCACCGGGGCGCGTGCTGCGCAGCGCCTGGTCCATCGACTCCTTCGTGCCCACGCATTCGAGGACGGAGTCGGCGAGGACTCCCCCGAGCAGCTCGCGCACCTTCTCCACGCCCTCGTCGCCGCGCTCGGCGACGATGTCCGTGGCGCCGAACTCGCGGGCGAGCTCCTGCCGGTCGGCGTGGCGTGACATGGCGATGATGCGCCCGGCCCCCAGGCGCTTCGCGGCGAGGACCCCGCACAGGCCCACGGCGCCGTCGCCCACGACGACGACGGTGCTGTCCGGGCCCACGTTCGCGGACACCGCGGCGTGGTGGCCGGTGGACATCACGTCGGAGAGGGTCAGCAGGCTCGCCGTCAGGGCGGCGTCGGGCTCGGTCACGCCGTCCACCTTCCGCAGGGTGCCGTCGGCCTGCGGGACACGCACGGCTTCGCCCTGGGCGCCCTGCACGAAGTCGCCGTGCTCGTCGGTGCTGCCCCAGCCCACCAGGTGGTCGCATGCCACGGTCACGCCGTTGAGGCACTGCGGGCACGTGCCGCAGCTGTCCACGAACGGCGCGATCACGAAGTCGCCTACTGCGACGTCGCGGACGTCGTCGCCCACCGACTCCACGACGCCGACGAACTCGTGGCCGATGGCCTTGGGTTCCTTCGTGGGCCGGACCCCGCGGTACGGCCAGAGGTCGGAGCCGCAGACGCAGGATGCCGTGACCTTCACGACGGCGTCCGTGGGACGGATGATGCTCGGGTAGTCCCGGTCCTCGACCCGGATGTCGCCGGGCCCGTGGATGATGGTGGCGCGCATGGTGATCTCCTAGAAGCTTGCTTGACGCAATCGATTGTCCCCTTCGGTCACCTTACAAGCCGCGCACGGGCGGGCTCTACCGCCGCCGCCCGTCCACCGCCTCCTTGAACTGGTGCTCCAGTTCCTCCAGGCTCTTCCCGCGGGTCTCGGGGATGTGGCGGCGGGCGAAGACGATCGCGGCGACACCGAGGACCACGAACACGAAGAAGGTGTACGAGATGCCGATGGCGTCCATGAGGATCGGGAAGCTGAGGCTGACAGCGAAATTGACCATCCACAGGACGAAGACCGCCGCGCCCATGCCGAGGCCCCGCAGCCGCATGGGGAAGATCTCGGACAGCATGAGCCAGGTCACCGGGGAGATCGCGCCCTGCTGGAAGGCCAGGAAGGTGACGGTGAGGGCCAGGACCAGGAAGCCCCGGGTCGTGCCCTCGGGCACCAGGAGGGAGACGAGGCCGATGGCGAGCAGGGCCGACGTCGTCCCGATCTGCCCGACGAGGATCATGGGGCGGCGCCCCACCCGGCCGAGCAGCCAGATGCCGACGAAGGTCGCCGCGACGGAGATGATCCCGTTGGCGATGTTCGCGGTGAGCGCGGCCTGCGTCCCGAACCCTGCGACCTCGAGGATCCGCGTCCCGTAGTACATGATCGAGTTCACGCCGGTGATCTGCTGGATGACGGCGAGACCGAGGCCGACGACGACGATGCGGCGGAGCCAGGGCTGGCGCAGGTCGCGGATGCTCGCGCGGTCCTGCCCGCGGTCCTCGACGGCCAGCGCCTTGAGTGCGGCGAACTCGCCCTGCGCGGCGGCCGGCGGGCGGAGGGTCTCCAGGACCCGCAGGGCGGACCCGAACGCGCCCCGCGCCGCGAGCCAGCGGGGGCTCTCCGGCACGAAGTACATACCGATCCAGAGGCCGATGGCCGGCAGCGTGGCCAGGACGAGCATCCACCGCCAGATGCCGTGGCTGTCACCGAAGAAGCTGCCGAGGAAGGCGCTGCTGCTGAACGCCAGGAGCTGGCCCGTCACGATCATGAGCTCGTTGCGGGTCACCACCTGCCCGCGGCGGGCGGCCGGGGAGAGTTCGGCGAGGAAGATCGGGACGAGCACCGAGGCCCCGCCGACCGCCAGCCCGAGGACGAGCCGCGAGGCGACCATGACCGTGACATCGGGGGCGAGGGCGGAGCCGAGCGTTCCCCCGAGGAAGACGGCCGCGAGCACCATGAGCATCCGGCGCCGTCCGTAGGCGTCGGCGAGCCGGCCCCCGGCGAGGGCACCGAACGCGGCGCCGAAGACGAGCGAGCTCGCAACGAGGCCTTCGGTGAAGGCCGTGAGGCGGAGATCGTCCACCATGAACGGCAGCGCGCCGTTGATGACGCCGGTGTCGAACCCGAACAGCAGGCCGCCGAGGGTCGCCACCCAGGTGGCGCGTCGGAGGTGTCGGCGCTGCCGGTGCCCGTCGTCGACCGCCGTGACGGCGGTGCCGTTCCTGGTCAGGCTGCTCATGCCCTCAACTCCTGCTGGTGATCGTCCCCTGGTTCCGGTGATGGGGCCACCGGTCCCTCCCACGCGAAAGCCTCCCCCGCATGCATGCGGAGGAGGCTTGTCGGATCACGGGGATCAGAGTGTCGCGTAGACCTCGCGGAGGAGCTTGGCGGTCTCGGACGGCGTCTTGCCGACCTTGACGCCGGCAGCCTCCAGGGCTTCCTTCTTGGCCTGCGCGGTCCCGGCCGAACCGGAGACGATCGCGCCGGCATGGCCCATGGTCTTGCCCTCGGGAGCCGTGAAGCCCGCGACGTAGCCGACCACGGGCTTGGTGACGTTCGCCTTGATGAACTCGGCGGCGCGCTCTTCGGCGTCCCCGCCGATCTCGCCGATCATGACGATGGCCTTGGTCTCGGGGTCCGCTTCGAACGCCGCGAGGGCGTCGATGTGCGTGGTCCCGATGACGGGGTCGCCGCCGATGCCGATGGCCGTCGAGAAGCCGAGGTCACGGAGCTCGAACATCATCTGGTAGGTCAGCGTGCCGGACTTCGAGACGAGGCCCACGCCGCCCTTGCCCGTGATGTTCGCCGGGGTGATGCCCACGAGGGACTCGCCGGGCGTGATGATGCCCGGGCAGTTGGGGCCGATGATGCGGGTGATCTGCCGACCGTCGGCGTCGACCTTCGACTGGGCGAGGGCCCAGAACTCGGCCGAGTCCTGCACGGGGACACCCTCGGTGATGACCACGACAAGCCCGATGCCGGCCTCGATGGCCTCGACGACGGCGTCCTTCGTGAAGGCCGGCGGGACGAAGACGATCGACACGTCGGCGCCGGTCTCCTTCTTCGCCTCCTCGACCGTGCCGTACACGGGGAGGGTGACGTCGCCGTGGGTCACGGTGGTGCCTGCCTTGCGGGCGTTGACGCCGCCGACCACCTGGGTCCCGGCCTTCAGCATGAGGGCGGTGTGCTTGGTGCCCTCGCCGCCGGTGATGCCCTGGACGATGACCCTGGAGTCCTTGTTGAGGTAGATAGACATGTGGGGAACCCTTTACTTTCCGTTGGCCAGCGCGGCGGCCTTGTCGGCGCCTTCGTCCATGGTGTCGGCGAGCGTGACCAGCGGGTGGTTGGCGTCGGCGAGGATGCGGCGGCCCTCCTCGACGTTGTTGCCGTCGAGGCGCACCACGAGGGGCTTGTTGGCCTCGTCGCCGAGCATCTCGAGGGCCTTGACGATGCCGTTGGCGACGGCGTCGCACGCGGTGATGCCGCCGAAGACGTTCACGAAGACGCTCTTGACCTGCGCATCGTTGAGGATGACGTCGAGGCCGGCGGCCATGACCTCGGCCGAGGCTCCGCCGCCGATGTCGAGGAAGTTGGCGGGCAGCACGCCGCCGTGGGCCTCGCCGGCGTAGGCGACGACGTCGAGGGTGGACATGACGAGCCCGGCGCCGTTACCGATGATGCCGACTTCGCCGTCGAGCTTGACGTAGTTGAGGTCGTGCTCCTTGGCCTTGGCCTCGAGCGGATCGGTGGAGTCCGTGTCCTCGAGCGCGGCATGGTCCGCGTGGCGGAACCCGGCGTTCTCGTCGATCGTGACCTTGCCGTCGAGCGCGAGGATGTCGCCGTTCCCGGTCTTCACCAGCGGGTTGACCTCCACCAGCGTGGCGTCCTCCTTCACGAAGACGTCCCACAGCTTGAGGATGGCGTGGACGACGCCCTCGCGGAGTTCGGGGGCGAAGCCTGCGGCGTCGACGATCTCCTCGGCCTTGGCCTGGTCGATGCCCGTGCCGGCGTCGACGGCGATGCGTGCGAGCGCATCGGGGCGTTCGACGGCGAGCTGCTCGATCTCCATGCCGCCCTCCACCGAGCACATGGCCAGGTAGTTGCGGTTGGAGCGGTCGAGCAGCACGGAGAAGTAGTACTCCTCGGCGATGTCGGCGCCCTGGGCGATCATCACCTTGTGGACCGTGTGCCCCTTGATGTCCATCCCGAGGATGTCCGACGCGTAGGCGAAGGCCTCATCGGGGGTCTTGGCGACCTTGACGCCGCCGGCTTTGCCGCGACCGCCCACCTTGACCTGGGCCTTGACGACCACGACACCGCCGATCTTCTCGGCTGCTGCTCTGGCTTCTTCTGGGGTCTGCGCCACGATGCCGGCCAGCACGGGAACCCCGTGTGCCTCGAAAAGATCGCGCGCCTGATATTCAAACAGGTCCACTTAGCTAGTGTCCTTCTACGTCGAAGTAGGTTTACAAGAGGGAACTTTAGCCCCTCGGGCCCGAGGCCTTCCCCAGACTATCGGTTTCGTGAGGAAGGCCACACTTCTATCTCCTGTAGAAATTTGCGCCCGGGGGTCGGGAACTGCTATCCGGGTCCCGACGACGATCGAGGTGGTCAGGCCACCTTGGTGAGCGGTGCGTAGCGCAGCAGCAGCCGCTTCTCGCCGACGTCGAACCGGACCTTGGCCACGGTCTTGTCGCCCGCACCCTCGACGGACAGCACCGTGCCGTTGCCGAAACTCGTGTGGTTGACGTGGTCGCCGACCGTGACGGACACGACTTCCTTCTGGGGCTGCACGCGCCCCACGCTCTTGGACGGCGCGGGGGCTCCGCCGGAGAACCCGCCGCCGCTCGCACCCCAGTAGGACCCGCTGAACCGCGGACCGCCGGCACTGCCGCCGCCGGAGGTCCAGGCCGGCTTCGCCGCGCCCTCGCGCTTCCAGTGGATGAGCTCCTCCGGGATCTCGCTGACGAACTGGCTCGCCGGGTTGTACTGGCTCTGCCCCCACATGCTGCGCACCTCGGAGCGCGTGATGTAGAGGCGCTGCCGGGCACGGGTCAGGCCCACGTAGGCGAGGCGCCGCTCCTCGGCCAGTTCCTTCGGATCGGTGGCGGAGCGCTGGTGCGGGAAGATGCCCTGTTCCATGCCGGTGAGGAACACCACGGGGAATTCGAGGCCCTTGGCGGTGTGCAGCGTCATGAGGGTGACGACGCCCTGGCGCCGGGCCTCCTCGACGGCGCGCTGCACATCGGCGGCCGAGCCCTCGGGGGCGTCGGGGATCTGGTCGGCGTCGGCCACGAGGGCCACCTGCTCGAGGAAATCGCCCAGCGTGCCCTCGGGGTTGTCCCTCTCGAACTCGCGGACGACGGCGACGAGCTCGGCCAGGTTCTCCACGCGGGACTCGTCCTGAGGGTCGTTGCTGGTGCGCAGCTGTTCCAGGTAGCCGGTCTGTTCCAGGACGGCCTCCAGGGCGGCAGAGGCGCCCGAGCCGCTCGCGACCTCCGCGAGGTCGTCGATGAGCTTCACGAATCCGGTCACGGCGTTGACGGAGCGCGTCGCCATGCCCGGCGCGTGGTCGGCCCGCCGCAGGGCCTCCATGAAGCTGATGCGCTCGCGTTCGCCCAGGGACGCGACGGCGTACTCGGCGCGGTCGCCGATGCCCCGCTTGGGTTCGTTGAGGATGCGGCGCAGGTTGACGACGTCGTCCTGGTTCACGAGCACGCGCAGGTACGCCAGGGCGTCCTTGATCTCCTTGCGCTCGTAGAAGCGGGTCCCGCCCACCACCTTGTAGGGCAGGCCGACGCGCAGCAGGATCTCCTCGACGGAGCGTGACTGGGCGTTGGTGCGGTAGAAGATCGCGACGTCGCCGGGCCGGATGCCGTCCTCGTCCTGGAGGCGGTCGATCTCCTCGGCGATGAAGCGGGCCTCCTCGTGCTCGTTCTCGCCCACGTAGCCGACGATCTTCTCGCCGCTGCCCTCGGCCGTCCACAGCCGCTTCTCCGGGCGGTCGGGGTTCCGGGAGATGACGGCGTTCGCGGCGGTGAGGATGTTCTGGGTGGAGCGGTAGTTCTGCTCGAGCAGGATGGTGCGGGCGCTCGGGTAGTCGTTCTCGAACTCGACGATGTTCCGCACGTCGGCGCCGCGGAACGCGTAGATGGACTGGTCGGAATCGCCGACGACGGTCAGCTCCGCCGGGTCGTCGGTGGATTCGCCCGGCACACCGACGATCTCCCGGACCAGGGCGTACTGCGCGTGGTTGGTGTCCTGGTACTCGTCGACGAGGACGTGGCGGAAGCGCCGCCGGTAGTAGTCGGCCACGCCGGGGAAGGCCCGGAACATGTAGACGGTCTGGGCGATCAGGTCGTCGAAGTCCATGGCGTTGGCCTGGCGCATGCGCTGGGCGTAGCCCGAGTAGACCTCGGCGACGGCCTGCTCGAAGGGATCGGACAGGCCGGCGGTCGAGGCGAACGTCTCCTCGTCGATGAGCTCGTTCTTGAGGGCGCTGATCTTGTGCTGGATGGCCTTGGGTGCGAACTTCTTGGGGTCGAGGTCCAGCCCCTTGGCCACGAGCGTGATGAGCCGCAGCGTGTCGGCGGAGTCGTAGATGGAGAAGTTCGAGTTGAGGCCCACGGAGGCGGCCTCGCGGCGGAGGATGCGCACGCAGGAGGAGTGGAACGTGGAGATCCACATCCGCTTCGCGACGTCGCCGATCAGGCCCTCGATGCGTTCCCGCATCTCGGCGGCGGCCTTGTTGGTGAAGGTGATGGCGAGGACCTGCCCCGGGTGCGAGCGGCCGGTGGCCAGCAGGTAGGCGATCCGGTGGCTGAGCACGCGGGTCTTGCCCGAACCGGCGCCGGCGACGATCAGCAGCGGTGATCCCCCGTGCTTCACGGCCTCCTCCTGCTGGGGGTTCAGTCCCAGCAGGAGTTCCCGGGCACGCTCCTCGTCCACGCCGGCGCGGGAGGGGACGTGCTCCGTAGCCGGGTCGGCCGCTTCGGGCGCCGCCGCCATCGCCGCCTCCCGGGCACGCTTCTTCTCGGCGGGTGTGGGCGGGGAGACGTAGGGATCGAAGAGCATGTCCATGGTGCCTCAAGTCTAGGCCGTGCCCCCGACACCCATGGGGTACCGTCCCGGGCACGGGACTGCCCCCGCCGGAGGACCGGCGGGGGCAGGGTCGCAGGGGTGAGGTATTACTTCTCGGCCTGCAGTTCGTCCGTCTCGATCCCGAGGATCGCCAGCTTGCCGCTCTTGCGATCCGCGAGGTACGCACGCATCTCCCGCTTGATGACGGGGAGCAGGAAGTACACGCCGAGGAGGTTGACGAAACCGCAGACGAACAGCGCCGCGTCGGCGAAGCCGATGACCTGGCTGAAGGTCAGCACGGTCCCGGCGACGGTGAAGAACAGGAAGATGACCTTGTAGATGATCTCCGTGGTCTTGCCACGCCCGAACAGGTACTGCCATGACTTGAGCCCGTAGTAGGACCACGTGATGAGCGTGGAGTAGGCGAAGAGCGACACCGCGATGGCGAGGACCACGGGGAACCAGGGGAACACGGTGGCGAAGGCGTCCGACGTGAGGATGACGCCGTCCGGCGTTCCTTCGCCAGCCTGCACCTGATCGATTCCGGCCTGGAGGCTCGGTGCGCCCGCGATGATGATCGCCAGCGCCGTCATCGTGCAGATGAGCACCGTGTCGACGAGCGGTTCGAAGAGTGCGACGAAGCCCTCGCTGACCGGGCGGCGGGTCTTCACTGCCGAGTGCGCGATCGCGGCGGAGCCGAGCCCTGCCTCGTTGGAGAACGCTGCACGGGTGAACCCGACGATCATGACGCCGAGGATACCGCCGGCGATTCCCTGGGGATTGAACGCGCCTGCGAAGATCGACGCGATTGCGGCCGGGATCTGAGTGAAGTTCACCAGGATGACGAGGAGGCAGGACACCACGTAGACGATCCCCATAGCCGGCACGAGCCGGCTGGTGGTGGCTCCGATGGACTTGATGCCGCCGAGGATCACCACGGCGACGAGGCCTGCGAGCACGAGGCCGAAGATGAGCGCGGCTCCGGGGCTGCCGAGGAGTCCGTCGGCGCCGCCCGTGACGTTCTGGACCTGGGCGAAGGTCTGGTTCGCCTGGAACATGTTGCCGCCGGCCACGCCGAAGATCAGGATGGCCACCGCGAAGATGCCGGTCAGGATCTTCGCCGGGATACTTCCGAACCTCTTGAACGCGATGGGCAGGTACTTGAACGGACCACCGCTGATCGACCCGTCCTCATGCACCTCGCGGTACTTGACGCCGAGCGTGCACTCGGCGAATTTCGTCGCCATGCCCAGGAGTCCGGCAAGAACCATCCAGAAGGTCGCACCGGGGCCACCGAGTGCCATGGCCGCGCCGACACCGGCAATGTTTCCCAGTCCGACCGTCCCCGACAACGCCGACGTCAGCGCCTGGAAGTGCGGCACCTCCCCGGGGTCGTCCTTCGACGAGTATCGGCCGCGGACCACTTCGTACCCGATCTTCAGCCCGCGGAACTGGATGAAGCCGAAGTACACCGTGAAGATCACGCCCGCCGCGATGAGCCACAGCACGACGAACGGGAAGCTCACATCACCGATGGTGATGGGGAAGAACACGATCGTCGAGAAAACCTCGGTGACGGGTTCGAACACCGCGTTGATGGCGGCGTCGATGCTCGCGAGCCAGCCCACCTCCTCGGTCACAGTGGTCATGGGTAGCGCTGTTGTGAAGGACATCCTTATAGGAAAGCGTTCTTCGCGCGTGAGCGCAATCACAGGCTCGGTCCGGCGGGAAAAAGTCACGGGTTGGCAACGCGCTGCACGTGGTGTTCCGGGGATGATCTGCGGACGCGGATCGTCGCCCATACTTCTGTCATGGCACGAACCAGGGCTCAGATCGCACGCAAGCATTCCACCGGCGCCTCTGCCGCGCCGGAGGCGCCCCCGGTGGACCGGCAACGCTCCAACGGCAGCCTGGTCCTCATCGCGGCCGCCGTCGCGTCCCTCTTCCTCTTCTGGTACTTCCACCTGCTCACGCTCGGGCAGATGACGCAGCTCTCGGGGGGTCTCGCGATGCCCGACATGATGATCGGCGGCTACGACGCGGGCTATGTGGATCGGCTTCGCGACGCGATGGACGACGACGCCCGCGGCCAGCTGAGCTACCTCCATCGGACGGCCGGCACCCTGTTCCCGCTGATCTTCGCGTTCACCTGGCTCCTGCTGGTCCAGCTCAACGCCGGACGCCGCTGGCTGCGCTGGCTGCTGTGGTCCCCCGTGATCCTGTTCGTCGTCGTCGACCTCTGGGAGAACATCGCGATCGACGCGGTGCTCGCCGACGCGGCGCCCGGTGCCGGGGCCGTGGTGCTGGCCTCGACGCTGACGGTGCTGCGCTGGGTGCTGCTCGCGCTGAGCCTCGCGGCCGGTGCCGCCTCCGTGTTCCTGCCGCGGACACTCCGCGCGGCGGGCGGCAGGGGCGCAGGACCCGGGCCGAAGAGCAGGTAAGCTGGGACCGCCGGATCGGGCGTACCAGCCGATCCGCGCCTCTGTAGCTCAGTAGGATAGAGCGTCCCTCTCCTAAAGGGAAGGTCGTCGGTTCGATTCCGGCCAGGGGCACCACAGCGGGGCACGGGCGCGGTGGACGGGACGCCGTGCCCGTCCACCGCGCCGCTCCGAGCGGGGAAGAAGGAGGTCATGGCGTGGCTGAGGCCCCGACGATCACCGTGACGGCCCTGTGCCTGCTCGACGACGACGGCCGCCTCCTGCTCGTCCGGAAGCGCGGGACCACCGTGTTCATGCAGCCCGGCGGCAAGCCGGAACCGGGCGAGACGCCGTCGGAGACCGGCGCACGCGAGCTGTCCGAGGAACTGGGCCTGAGTGTCCTGCCCGGCGACCTCCGCCTGCTCGGGACCTGGGAAGGGCCGGCCGCGAACGAGGCGGCCCTGCTGGTGGCCACCGTCTTCCTCTGCCCCCTCACTGCCGAGCCGCTCCCGGCGGCGGAGATCGAGGAGCTCGCCTGGCTCGACCTCGGGGACGCGGCAGGACGCCCGGACCTGGCTCCCCTGCTGACCGACTACGTCGTCCCCCGGCTGCTCGGGGATCGTGGGCCGCTGACGGGCCGGCGCGTGTCCTGACCGGACGCCCTGCCCGCACCTGCAGCCCCTGCGAGAGGAGCGTCACCGGAGCGCCACCCCGGACACCCCGAGCTCCTGCAGGATGTCCCCGACGAGCTGCTCGGGAGTGCGGCTCGCGTCGAGGACGAGGAAGGTCGGGAAGACGCTCAGCTGCCGGTAGGCCGCGTCGAGACCGGCCAGATGCTCGAGGGTCTCGATGTCCACGGCCCGGCGGGTGATCCGGGCGTGCGCGAGATCCGCGGGGACGTCGAAGTAGACCACCAGGCCCGGGGTGGGCAGGACCGCCAGGAGGAAGGGCAGCAGCCTGCCCACCGGCAGTCCGCGGAGGTGCCGGAGCGCGAGCTGGCAGTAGAGGTAGCGGTCCATGACCACGACGCCCGCGCGGGGGCCGGCCCGGGCGTGGGAGACCAGGACATTGACGCAGCGGATCGATGTCTCCACGGCATCCAGCAGGGCCACCGGCGGATGGACACCCCGGCGGTCGCACCAGCCGGTGATGCTGCGGCGGCCCGACCTGTTCATGGTGAAGATCGCAGGCCGGGCGGCTGCCCGCAGCCGCTCCGCGAGCAGCAGGCCCGCGGTGCTCTTGCCCGCCCCGTCGATCCCGGCGAGAACGATGATCATGGGTCAGTCTAGGCGCCCCCCGGGCGGGGGGGCTCCGCCGGCGCCGGGGCGATCACCCCGAATGGCTGAGGTCCGTCCGTCGCGGTCGCGCGGGCCCCTCAGACGCCACTCAGGGCTTCGGGCTCCTCATCCACGGCCACGTTCTTCTGCACCGCGAACTGCGTCCGGTGCAGCTCCTCGTACCGTCCGCCGACCGCCAGCAGCTCGTCGTGCGTCCCGCGCTCCACGATCGAGCCGTCCTCGACCACGAGGATCAGATCGGCGCTGCGAATCGTCGAGAGCCGGTGCGCGATGACCATGGCGGTCCGTCCCTCGAGTGCCTCGCTCAGGGCTGCCTGCACGGCGGCCTCCGACGTCGAATCCAGTGCGGCCGTCGCCTCGTCGAGGATCACGACGCGCGGCTGCGCGAGCAGGAGGCGCGCGATGGTCATGCGCTGGCGCTCGCCGCCGGACAGCCGGTACCCGCGCTCGCCCACCATGGTGTCGAGCCGGTCGGGCAGGGACCGGATCAGCGGCTCCAGGCGGGCCCTGCGCACGGCGTCCCACACCTCGTCCTCCGTGGCCTCCGGGCGCGCGAGGCGGAGGTTGGAGAGGATGGTCTCGTGGAACAGGTGGCCGTCCTGGGTCACCATGCCGAGCGTGTGGCGCATCGAGGCGAACGTGACGTCGCGGACGTCGGTGCCCGCGAGGCGCACCGCACCGCTGTCGACGTCGTACAGCCGCGACAGGAGCTGCGCGATCGTCGACTTGCCTGCACCCGAGGTGCCGACGAGCGCCACGGTCTGGCCGGGTTCGATGCGGAAGGACACCCCGTGCAGGACCTCCTCGCCGCCCCGGGTGTCCAGCGTCGAGACCTCCTCGAGGGAGGCGAGGGAGACCTTGTCGGCCGACGGGTAGGCGAAGCGGACGTCGTCGAACTCGACGGACACGGGGCCGGCGGGGACGGCGGCGGCGTCGGGCTTCTCCTTGATCAGCGGTTCGAGGTCCAGCACCTCGAAGACGCGCTCGAAGCTGACGATCGCGCTCATGATCTCGACGCGCGCGTTGGCGAGGCTGGTCAGCGGTGCGTACAGGCGCGTGAGGAGGAGGGCCAGCGTGACGACCTCCCCGGTGTCGAGCTGGCCCGCGAGCGCGAGGGTCCCGCCGAGTCCGTACACCAGGGCGAGCGCCAGCGCGGAGACGAGCATAAGGGCGGTGAAGAACACGAACTGCAGCATCGCGGTGCGCACCCCGATGTCCCGCACGCGTGCGGCGCGGACACGGAACTCCTCGGCCTCCTCGTCCGGCCGGCCGAAGAGCTTGACCAGCGTGGCGCCGGGCGCCGAGAAGCGCTCCGTCATCTGGGTGCTCATGGCCGAGTTGTGGTCCGCTGCTTCGCGGCGGAGCGCGGCGAGGCGGCTGCCCATGCGGCGGGCGGGGACCAGGAAGATGGGCAGCATGAGGACGGCGAGCACGGTCACGAGCCAGGAGGTGCTCAGCATGACGGCGAGGGTGAGGACCAGCGCCACGAGGTTCGTGACCACACCGGAGAGCGTGCCGCTGAACGCCTGCTGCGCGCCGATGACGTCGTTGTTGAGGCGGCTGACCAGGGCACCGGTCCGCGTCCTGGTGAAGAAGGCGATGGGCATCTTCTGCACGTGGTTGAACACGGCGGTGCGGAGGTCCAGGATGACCCCCTCGCCGATGCGCGACGAGTACCAGCGGGTGAGCAGGGACACCCCGGCGTCCACGACGGCGACCAGCGCGATGATGGACGCGAGCCATACGATCGTCCGCACCTCACCGCCGGCGACGATGACGTCGACCACCTGCCCGGCCAGGACCGGGGTCGCGACGGCCAGGAACGCCCCGGCCACGGACAGCAGGATGAAGAGCACCAGCTTCCGGCGATAGGGCACGGCGAAGGTCAGGATCCGGCGCACCGACTCCCGGGAAAAGCCGTGCTTGTTGTCCTTCGCCGTCGAGATCTTGTACAGCGAGCTCCACGCCGCGCCTTCCATGCTCATGGCTGTTCCTTCCGTGGATGCCGGTTCCGGCTCGAGTTCGCAGGTGTTCCGGACCCCGCCGTCATGCTCCGGAACAATAAGTGGTCGTCCCGGTGTTCACCCCAGTAGTGTTCCGACTCCGGCCGCGAGCGGGCGAAGCGGATGCACCTAGGGTTCAAGCGGTTCAGGAGCCCTTCTATTTCCGGCGCCCGCCGTGCCTGTCCCCCACACCCCAAGGAAGCATCCCATGAATCACCGCCTGTCCATCCTCGGTACCGCTGCAGCCCTCACGCTGGCCCTCGCCGGCTGCTCGTCGTCGGGCCCGGCCGGTGACGGCGGTTCCTCCGGATCGGGCCAGGCCACCTCCCTCCAGGAGATCCAGGAGTCCGGCGTGCTGACCGTGGGCACCGAGGGCACCTACAGGCCCTTCAGCTACCACGAGGACGGCAGCGGGGAGCTCACCGGCTACGACGTCGAGGTCATCACCGCCGTCGCCGAGAAGATGGGCGTCGAGGCCGAATTCGAGGAGACGCAGTGGGACGCGATCTTCGCGGGCCTCGAGGCGGGCCGGTTCGACGTCATCGCGAACCAGGTCTCCATCACGGACGAGCGCAAGGAGACCTACGACTTCTCCGCGCCGTACACGGTCAGCTCCGGGGTGATCGTCACGAGCGCCGACAACAACGAGATCTCCTCCTTCGAGGACCTTGAGGGCAAGACGACGGCACAGTCGCTGACGAGCAACTGGAACGAACTCGCCACCGAGAGCGGCGCGAACGTGGAGCCCGTCGAGGGCTGGGCGCAGTCCGTGACCCTCCTCGAGCAGGGCCGCGTCGATGCGACGATCAACGACGAACTGACCTACCTCGACTACCAGAACACCACCGGGAACGACGGCATCAAGATCGCGGCCACCACCGAGGAGTCCTCCCAGAGCGCCGTCGCCGTCCGCAAGGGCAGCACCGACCTGGTGGAGGCCATCGACACGGCGCTCGACGAGCTGCGGGCGGACGGGACGCTCGCGGAGATCTCCGGGAAGTACTTCGGCTCCGACGTCAGCCAGTGACGCCGGCACCACGGTCTCCGGCGGCGGGCCGCACCCGCCCGGAGCGCTGACCGATGGACTGGGAGCTGCTGCGCACCTCCTTCTGGCCCATGCTCTCCGGCGGCCTGACGGGGACCATCCCGCTCTCGCTCGCGTCCTTCGCGATAGGGCTCGCCCTCGCCCTGGTCATCGCGCTCATGCGTATCAGCGGCCAGCCCGTCCTGTCCGGGATCGCCCGCTTCTATGTGTCGGTCATCCGGGGCACCCCCCTGCTGGTGCAGCTGTTCGTGATCTTCTACGGGATGCCCTCGATCGGCCTGACCCTCGACCCGTGGCCGAGCGCGATCATCGCGTTCTCCCTCAACGTCGCGGGCTACGCCGCGGAGATCCTGCGCGCCGCGATCCTCTCCGTGCCCAAGGGCCAGTGGGAGGCGGGCCACACCATCGGGATGTCCCGCACGCTGACCCTGCGCCGGGTCATCCTGCCGCAGGCTGCACGCGTCTCCGTGCCGCCGCTGTCCAACACGTTCATCAGCCTCGTCAAGGACACCTCGCTGGCGTCGCTGATCCTCGTGACGGAACTGTTCCGCGAGGCGGAGCAGATCGCCGCGTTCTCCCAGCAGTTCATGCTGGTCTACCTCGAGGCCGCCGCGATCTACTGGGTGTTCTGCCTCGTCCTGTCCAGTGGCCAGACCGTCCTCGAGAAACGATTGGATCGTTATGTCGCCCGCTGATCCCCTGCGTCCGCCCGGCCTGAAGGGCCCCCTGCTGCAGGTCACGGACCTGCAGAAGTCCTTCGGGACCAACCGGGTGCTCTCCTCGATCGACCTGCAGATCTCCAGCGGGCAGGTCGTGGCCCTCGTGGGTCCCTCCGGGTCCGGCAAGACCACCGTGCTGCGCTGCCTCAACGGGCTGGAGACGCCCGACGCCGGGACGGTCGCCTTCCGCGGCGGTCCGTCGGTGGACTTCGGCACGAAGGTCCCGAAGAAGGAGGCCCTGTCGCTGCGCGACCGCAGCGCCATGGTCTTCCAGAACTACAACCTGTTCCCGCACATGACGGTGCTGGAGAACATCATCGAGGGCCCCGTGCAGGTGCAGAAGCGGCCGCGGAAGGAGGCGGTCGCGGACGCGGAGCGGCTGCTCGCGCGCGTGGGGCTCGCGGAGAAACGGGACGACCACCCGTTCAACCTGTCCGGTGGGCAGCAGCAGCGCGTCGGGATCGTCCGGGCCCTGGCACTGCAGCCGGACCTGCTCCTGTTCGACGAGCCGACGTCGGCCCTGGACCCGGAACTGGTCGGCGAGGTACTCACCGTCATCAAGGAGCTCGCGGAGGAGAAGTGGACCATGGTGATCGTGACCCATGAACTGGCGTTCGCGCGCGAGGTCGCGGACGAGGTCGTCTTCATGGACGGCGGGGTCGTCGTGGAGCACGGCCACCCCGACCAGGTGCTGCGCCATCCCCGCGAGGAACGCACGCGCCGCTTCGTGCAGCGGCTGCTCAACCCCTTCTAGGAGGGAGCCGGGCAGACTGCTGCCCGGCAGGCCGCTCAGGCAGCCCGGCCGCTCAGGCAGGCAGCCCGGTCAGGCCAATCAGCCAGGCCGGTCAGGCCGCGATGCGGTCCGGGTGCGAGTAGCAGTTCAGCGTGGTGCCGCGGCTGAAGCCCACGAGCGTCAGCCCGGCGTCGTCCGCGAGGTCCGCCGCCAGCGACGACGGCGCACTCACGGCCGCGAGCACCGGGATGCCCGCGAGCTGCGCCTTCTGCACGAGTTCGAAGGACGCCCGTCCGGAGACCTGCAGGATCATCCCGCGCAACGGCAGCATGCCCTCGCGCAGCGCCCACCCCACCACCTTGTCGACGGCGTTGTGGCGCCCCACGTCCTCCCGGAGGCACAGGAGCTCCCCCTCCGCGGAGAAGAGACCGGCGGCGTGCACGCCACCGGTGCGGTCGAACAGCTTCTGGCTCTCGCGCAGTCGGTCCGGCAGGGAGGCCAGGATCCCGAGGTCCACGGGTGACTCGTCGGTGTGCAGGTCGAACCGCGACGACTTCCGGACCGCGTCGATCGACGCGGTCCCGCAGATGCCGCACGAGCTCGAGGTGTAGACGTGGCGCTCCATGGCGGTGTCCGGCAGTTCGACGCCGGGCCGGAGCTGCGCCTCGACGACGTTGAAGGTCTGCTGCCCGTTGTCGTCCACGCCCGCGCAGTACCGCAGGCTGGGCAGTTGGCCGGGCTCCCAGACCACGCCCTCCGAGACGAGGAAGCCCGCCACGAGGTCGAAGTCGTCGCCCGGAGTACGCATGGTCACGGTGAAGGCCCTCCCGTCGAGGCGGATCTCCAGGGGCTCCTCCCCCGCGAGCACGTCCTCGCGACGACCCGTCTGCGCTCCTACCCGGAACTTGGTGATGCGGCGGCGCTGCGTGACCCGGTTCATTCGGTACTCCTTACCTCGGTCCTCTCTCGAGGTTAGTTGACCCCGGGCACTACCCGGCACGTCGGTTTCGCCACAGAAAGCGCGGACACCGTTCCGCTACGCCCGTGGGCCTCCGGGCGGCGCCCACGGCAGTGACAGGGCCTGCACCGGATCGCCGGCCCGGCAGCCCTCCGCGGGGACCACCATCACGCCGTCGGCCGCGGCGAGCCCGCGGAGCATCCCGGAGCGCTGGTGTGTGCTCGGCACGGCACGGCCCGACTCCAGCCTGTAGGGCACCAGGCGGCTCCTCCCCGGCAGCGGGTCGAAGGCGTCTGCCGTCACCACCGGTGAAGGCTCCTCCAGGGAGGACCCGCGCAGGCCCGCGAGGAGGGGCCCGGCAACCGTGATCATGGCCATCATCGCGGCCAGCGGATTGCCGGGGAGCCCCACGAGGAAGCGCCCGTCGGGGAGCCGTGCGAGCAGCGTGGGATGCCCGGGCCGCATGGCGATGCCGTCGATGATCATCTCGGCGCCGACCTCCATGAGTGCCCGGCGGATGTGGTCGGCCATGGAACTGCCGGTCCCGCCCGTGGTGATGAGCACGTCGCCGGACGCCCGGGCGAGGGAGAACTCGTCGGTGGGCTCGGCGCTGATGGCCGCCACGACGTCGTCGAGGTCGTCCTTCGCGCGGCCGGCCACGTCCACATGGCCGCCCAGCATCGCGACGAAGCCGGGCAGTTGGGGACCGAAGGTGTCACGCACCTGGCCCGCGTGCGGCAGCCCGTGCTCGATCACCTCGTCGCCGGTCATGAGCAGCGACACGCGTGGCGCCCGCAGGACGGCGAGGGTGTCGTGGCCGCAGACCGCCGCGAGGGCTATCTGGGCCGGGTTGAGGACCACGCCGGCGGGGATCGCCAGGGAACCCTCCTCCGCCTCCTCACCGGCGGGCCTGACGTGCTCGTCGGGCGACGGCTCGTCGGGGCGCGCGGAATCGTTGCGATCCAGCATGCCTCCGCGGACCGCGCCGCGCTCGGTGCGGAGGATGCCGACGGTGTTCTGCGGCACCACACCGCCCGTCAGGATGAAGGTCGCCTCTCCGGGTGCGAGCGAGACCTCCCCGGAATCGCTGTGCGGGGTCGCCCTGCCGCGCGGGTGCTCCGGCTCGGGGCGGCTCACGAGCGTCCAAAGCGGCGCGCCGTTGACCGCCCAGCCGTCCATCGCGGACGACGCGTAGTGGGGGATGGCCTGCAGCGCGTGCACCGGCTCCGCAAGGGTCTGCCCGAGGGCGTCGGCAAGGGGGACGGTCTGGAACGGCAGGGGTCGCCCGGCGCCGTAGGCCAGGGCACGGGCCGTCGCCCAGTCGGCATTGGTCGCTGCGCCGGCCTCGATCATGCGGTACCGCCTTCCGTCGCGGCCTCCGCGCACAGGGCATCGGCGACGCCCAGTGCCGAGCGCATGGCCACGTCCTCGTCGGCCTGCCCGCTGCCGACGGCGAGACCGGCGGCGTAGCCCGCCACGAACGTCGTCAGGGGCGCGGCGGGGCGCACCACGCCGTGGGCCGCCTTGCCGGCCAGGTCGAGGACGGCGTCGATGTCCACGTCCGTCCCGTCGATCTCGAAGGCGGCGAGCAGCCGTCCGGTCCATTCGTGCAGCAGCTTCTGGCGATCGTCCATGAGCCCTCCGGGAGGTGCTAGGGGACGTCGACTCCCAGGACCCTCGCATCAGCCCAGGTGTCGACGTCGTGCGTTGTGCCCGGCGCAACCGGGACAGGTCTGGTCCTCACACTAGCAAGGAGGCTGCGCATCGACAGGTTGTCGGCGGTCCCGGCGGCGAGGACAGCGTCCACGGCGGCCGCCAGATCATCGCTCCGGTAGAGCGCCGCGAGCGGCTGGGAGCGGCCCCCGTCCACGGCCACGAGCGATGCGCCGTCGTCGCCGGCCGCCTCGGCGAGCAGCACGTCGACGAGCTCGGCGACGCGCGGCATGTCGCAGGCGACGACGGCGCACCAGGGCGCACGGACACCCGTCCCGGCCCGTAGTCCGGCCACGAGCGCCGCCGCCGGTCCGGCGAAGGCCGGCTCCTCCCGTACGAAGGACGGCGCGCCCGGCAGCCCGCGCCACCCGTCGGCCTCGGGCCCCACGACCACCATCTGCCGGGCCTCGGCGAGCGCGGCGCACGTCCGCTCGAGCAGGGTCACGCCCTCCACGACCAGCCCGGCCTTCGGGACGCCGCCGAGCCGGGAGGACCGCCCGCCGGCGAGGATCACGGCGTCGAACGGCGGGCGGGGGGCCTCTCCTGTCCTCACGCGGCGGTCTCCGCGAGGAACTCGCTCCACTGCGGCGCGGGCCTCTCCAGTTCGCGGATCTGCCACTGGGGGCCGCGGGGCGGGCGGGGTACCACCCGCAGGGACCAGCCGAGGCTGGCGAGCGTCTTGTTCCCCTTGGCGTTGTTGCATCGCAGGCAGCAGGCCACGAGGTTCTCCCACGTGTCGCCGCCGCCCCGCGACCTGGGCATCACGTGGTCGATGGTGGACGCCGCCTTCCCGCAGTAGGCGCACTGGTGGTTGTCCCGGCGCAGCACCCCTCGCCTCGTCGCCGTGAAGTCCTGGCGGT
The DNA here is from genome assembly GCF_023100725.1 of Arthrobacter antioxidans. NCBI lineage: Bacteria > Bacillati > Actinomycetota > Actinomycetes > Micrococcales > Micrococcaceae > Arthrobacter > Arthrobacter antioxidans. The sequence continues at coordinate 554,938 of NZ_CP095501.1, read as the reverse complement.
AGGGCACTTTCACGTATCTGTTGAGCAGGATCACCGAGGGCCTTCCGAAGACTTCTGCAGGACCGACCACGGGGTCGTCGTCCTCCGCCACGACGCTCGCCTTCCCCGTGAGCACAAGGACCAGCGCCCGGCGGAAGGTGACGACCGCCAGCGGTTCATATCCTGCATTCAGAACGAGAGTGCGCATTCGACGTGCCCCATTGCTGACCTGTCCCCCGCGACCGGGTGCCATCCCGGGATCGGGAGAAGTGCTTCGGATGGACACTGCAAGGGTAAGCCGCACCCGCCCGTCCGCGGAACGCCGGACCGACGACGTGCGGGCTGCTGCTCCTGCCGGCTCCTACCGCGGGACCAACGACAGGAGGACCGGCACGTATGCCGGTCCTCCTGTCCGCGCATCCGTGCGGGTCAGCCGCCCACGCGGATGTACACGCCGCCGGAGCCGAGTTCGGCCGGGGCCACGACAGTGCTGTTGCCGTTGAATCCGCCGTGGATGGCCTGGCCGCCGCCGATGTACACCGCGATGTGGGCCATGCCCATGCCCCCGTCGGCGTAGTAGACCAGGTCGCCGGGGATGGCCTCGCCGGCACTCACCGTGCGGCCGAGGGACAGGTAGCCGGCCGGCCAGCCGTGGAAGTTGATCCCGGCGGCGGCGAGGGAGTTGCTCGCCAGGCGCGTGCAGTCCTGCGTGACGCCGAGCTGGCCCTTCGCGGCGGCGGCGATCGTCGCCGCCTTACCCGAGGAGGGTGCTGGTGCTGGTATGCGCCTCGAGGCCGGGACGATCGTTGCCGCGCGTGTCTCCGCGACGGGCGCCGGGGCGGCCGGGGCGGCCGGTGCCTCGACCGGGGCCGCCACCGCGGGAGCGGCGACGGCGGCAGTGGCAGGTGCTTCCGCGACGGGCGCCTCGACCACGGGGGCCTCCACGACGGGAGCCTCGACGACAGGAGCCTCGACGACGGGCGCTTCCACGACAGGAGCCTCGACGACGGGGGCTTCCACGACGGGAGCCTTCTCGACGACGACCGGCTTGGCCTTCACCTTGACCGGGGTCATGTTGAAGGCCACCACGGTCTTGTCCGAGGCGACGACGGCCGCGCGGGCGGAGGGCAGGGTGAGCTTCGACGCTGCGACGTCGCGCTGGGGCTGGAGGTCGGCGGCGTTGGCAGCGACCCCGCCGGTCAGGACGAGCCCGGATGCGGCGGCGAAGACGGCGGCCTGGCGGCCCATGCCGCCGGCGTTGGTGGACACGGTCCGTGCGAGGACGGAGAAGGCGGCGGCGTTGCGGGCGTCGTCGCGGTGGCGGGCGGCAGGGCGTGAGGACATGAGTGATGACATGAGGGTGTTCTCCAGGTGTGGGGTTCTAGCGGACGCGGACGAAGCCGGCGCCGGGGAGGTCTGAGAGGTTGTGCAGGCCGGTGTTCATGCCGTTGAGGCCACCGCTGACGACCTGGCCGTTGCCGACGTAGATCGCGACATGGCCGCCGGTGATGACGAGGTCACCGGGGGCGGGTGATCCGACGACGGCGCCGAACTGGAAGAACTGACCGGGAGCGAGGTCGCCCACGGACTTACCGACCGAGCGCAGGGCCTTCTCGACCATGGCGGTGCAGTCCTGGGCGACGCCGATCTGTGAGTACGCCGACCCGACCAGGCCGGCGGCGACGCCGGAGGACGGGGCGGGAGCGGGAGCCGGGGCGGGAGCGGGCGCCGGGGCCGCGGGAGCCGCGGCAGCGGCGACGACCGCGGGCGCGGTGGCTGGTGCTGCCATGACCGGAGCGGGGGCTGTGGCGGCGGGGGCTGCGTCCACGGGCGCGGTGGCCGGTGCTGCCACGACCGGAGCGGCCTCGACCGCGGCGACCGGGGCCGGGGCTGCTGCCGGTGGGATCTCCGCGGGAGCTTCCTCGACGACCGGCGCCTCCACCACGGGGGATGCTTCGACGGCCTTCGGGGCGGTCTTCACCTCGACGGCGACGCGGTCGAAGGACACCGTCGCGGTGGACGGCACGGTGACCTCGGCCGTCACGACCCGCTCGATGGCCAGGGCTGCGGAGGACTGCACCTCGCGCTCTGCGCCGACGGACCCCTGGGCCGGCAGGCCGGCGGTGAGGACCAGGCCTGACGCTGCGACGATGACGGCGGCCTGGCGGCCGACGGATCCGGCATTGGATGCGACGGCGGCGGACAGGGCGGTCAGCGGACTGATGTTTCCGGGCGCGCGGTGGCGGCCCGGCGAAGAGCTGGTGGACACGTTGGATTGCCTCTCCCAACGCCTGCGAGGTGAGCTGTCGGATTCGGATGGGAGTCACCCGGCCGCTGCGTGAACAGCGACTTAACCCCAAGGATTTCTTCTCAGAAACCCAGAATTGGTTCCCCCGCCTCTGCCATGCGATGGTGCGGACGGACCTCCGGCAATGGCAGAGCTAGGCGATTTGCAGGAGGGTGCTGGATCTAGAGCGAGTCCGGCACAAATCGAACGCTACAACACAACGCGAGATATGTCACATTCTGATCACGGAACGGTGTGTTTCTGGTGACGAAAGCCTGGGAGGCGGTCAGTCCTCGAGGGAGACGAAGACATGCGAGGCGACCTCGGGCGGCAGTTCGAGGGCCCCCTCGACGCCGGGGACGCGCACCGAGACGTAACCCCCGACCGATTCGAGGGTGAGCCGTGCGCCGGGGCGTAGCCCGCCTTCGTCGAGCTGCGTGAGGAGCTCGGGGTCCACCTGGATGGGCTCGGCGAGGCGCGCGAGCGTGACCTTGCTGCCGGGGGTGTAGGTGGCCATCGCGGACAGCAGCGTGACCACGCCGTCGGTGAACAGCGCCGATTCCACGCCGCCGATCGCCGCCAGCCCGGGGATCGGGTTGCCGTAGGGGGAGTCCGAGGGCTTGCCGAGGAGCTCGTACAGCCGGCGCTCCACGCGCTCGCTCATGACGTGCTCCCAGCGGCACGCCTCGTCGTGCACGTACGCCCAGTCGAGTCCGATCACGTCGCTCAGCAGGCGCTCCGCGAGACGGTGCTTCCTCATCACGCCGGTGGCGCGGCGGCGGCCGGTCTCGGTGAGCTCCAGGTGCCTGTCTCCCGAGACGACCACGAGGCCGTCGCGTTCCATCCGTCCGATGGTCTGGGACACGGTGGGGCCGGAATGGCGCAGCCGCTCGGCGATGCGCGCACGGAGCGCGACGATGTTCTCTTCCTCGAGCTCAAGGATGGTCCGCAGGTACATCTCGGTGGTGTCGATGAGGTCCGTCATGCGGTTCAGCTCCTTGGTGCGGTGCGGGTGCGCGGCTGGACTGCCTCACGCCGGTGAGGGGTGCGGCCATCGGCCCGGCTCCGCCCCACGCCTCCCAAGGTTAACGCATGGCATCAAGCGCCCGGCAATCCCACCCCCGGGCGGCCGGGGCGACTTCCCCGGGGGTTGTTAACAAATGGAGGGCCACCGACCGCTGGGGCAGAATGAAGTCTGAACCCCTGCCGTCCCAGAGCTGGAGCCCCCATGAGCGAGTCGCCCCGCATTCCCGCACACCTCCTCCCCTCGGACGGCCGCTTCGGTGCGGGCCCGTCGAAGGTCAGGAGCGGCCAGATCGACGCCCTCGTCGCGGCCGGCACGTCCCTCCTCGGGACCTCCCACCGCCAGGCCCCGGTCCGCGACCTCGTGGGGCGCATCCGCGATGGGCTCGGCACCTTCTTCGCCGCCCCCGACGGGTACGAGGTGGTCCTCGGCGTCGGCGGTTCGACGGCCTTCTGGGACGTCGCCACCTTCGGCCTCGTCGACCGGAAGGCCCAGCACCTCTCCTTCGGCGAGTTCGGTTCCAAGTTCGCGTCCGCCACCGACAAGGCGCCGTTCCTCGACGCCTCCAGCATCCTCACGAGCGAGCCGGGCACCCGCCCGGACGCGACGGCGGAGGAGGGCGTCGACGTCTACGCCTGGCCGCAGAACGAGACCTCCACCGGGGTGGCGGCACCCGTCCGGCGCGTCGAGGGCGCCGACGACGGCGCGCTCGTCGTCGTCGATGCCACCTCGGCAGCAGGCGGGCTCGACGTCGACGTCGCCCAGGCGGACGTCTACTACTTCGCGCCGCAGAAGAACTTCGCCTCCGACGGCGGCCTGTGGCTCGGCCTCTTCTCCCCCGCCGCACTGGAGCGCGCTGCGCGCATCGCCGCCGGTGACCGGTGGGTCCCGGACTTCCTCAACCTGCAGACCGCCATCGACAACTCGCGCCTCGACCAGACCTACAACACGCCGTCATTGGCGACCCTCGTCACGCTGGAGGCGCAGGTGCGGTGGCTCAACGCGCAGGGCGGCCTGCCCTTCGCGGCGGCCCGGACGGCGGACTCGGCGGGACGGCTGTACCGCTGGGCGGAGGCCTCCCCCGTGGCGAGCCCCTACGTGGCACGCCCCGAGGACCGCTCGAACGTGATCGTGACGGTGGACTTCGACGACGCCGTGGACGCCGCCCGCATCGCCGCGATCCTGCGCGCCAACGGCGTCGTCGACGTCGAGCCGTACCGGAAGCTGGGGCGCAACCAGCTCCGCGTCGCCACCTTCGTGGCGATCGAGCCCGACGACGTCTCGGCCCTCATCGGCTGCATCGACCACGTGGTCGAGAACCTCCTGTAGGTCGGTTCGTCCGGGGACCCGGCCCGCTCCGACCTCCGCGGCGGGTCCCCGTCCGCGCGGACCGCCCCAGAAGGCCCTGTCCGCGGACCGGCCTACGGTGTGGGATCGGACGCGCCGGCCTCGTGGTCGATGCGCAGGCGTCGGGGCGCCGAACGGTCGTAGCGCAGCCGCACGGCGTGGTAGCGCCATGCCCAGAAGATCCCCGCACCGGCGGCGACCAGTCCCGACGCCGCCGCGACCCCGAGGCTCCACCGCGGGCCGAACATGTCCGAGACCCACCCCACCACCGGCGCTCCGAGGGGCGTCCCCCCGAGGAAGATGGCGAAGTACAGGGCCATGACGCGTCCGCGCATGGCCGGTTCCGTGGTGGTCTGCACGTAGGCGTTGGCGCTGGTCATCAGCGTGAGCGCGAACAGGCCCACGGGCACGAGCGCCAGCCCGAAGAGCCACAGGGTGGGTGCCAGGGCGGCCAGCGCGCACGCGATCCCGAAGGCCGCCGAGGCGCCGAAGATGAACCGCAGGCGCGGCCTGTCGCGCCGGGCGGAGAGCAGTGCGCCCGCGACGGAGCCCACGGCCATCACCGAGGACAGCACCCCGAAGACCCCGGCGCCCTGGCCGAACTCGGTGCGCGCCATCGCGGCGATGAACACGGCGAAATTCAGTCCGAAGGTTCCGACGATGAAGATCGCGAGCATCACCATCATGAGGTCCGGCCGGCCCCGCACGTAGCGGAAGCCCGCCCTGATGCGCCCCTTGCCCGGCGCCGGACGCGGTTGCGCGTTCAGTTCGGAACTGCGCATTGCGAGCATCACGTAGACCATCGCACCGAACGTCAGGGCGTTGATCATGAACACCCATCCCGGCCCCACGCCCGCGGTCAGCAGCCCGGCGATGGCGGGGCCCACGAGGCGGGCCCCGTTGAAGGAGGCGCTGTTGAGCGCCACGGCGTTGGGGAGGTACTCGTCGCGTACGAGGTCCGAGACGAACGCCTGCCGGGCCGGGGCGTCGAAGGCCGAGACGACGCCGAGCGCCAGGGCGAAGGCGTAGACATGCCAGAGGGCGGCGACGTCCAGGAGGACCATCAGTCCGAGGCCGACGCCCAGCAGCGCCATCGCCACCTGCGTGGTCACGAGGAGCTTCCGCCGGTCGACGGTGTCCGCGATGAGGCCCGCCCACGGCGCGATCACGAGTTGGGGCCCCAGTTGCAGGGCCATGACGATCCCCAGCGCCGACGCGTTCTGCTCGGTCAGGATGTCGTAGACCAGCCAGTCCTGCGCGGTCCGCTGCATCCACGTGCCGATGTTGGAGATCAGCGCCCCGATGAACCAGAGCCTGTAGTTGTGGATGCCGAGGGACCGGAAGGTGCTCATGCCCCTCCCCGTCCGCTCCGGCACCCCGCGTGGATCACTCGGCGTCGGGCTGTTCCGCGGCGGAGGTCTCCGGATCGTCCTCGCCGGCCACCGGGGTCACGGGTGCGTCGGCGGTACCAGCCGCGTCGGCGGTGACGGGTGCGTCGGCGGTATCAGCCGCGTCGGCGGTGACGGGTGCGTCGGCGGTACCAGCCGCGTCGGCGGTGACGGGTGCATCGGCGGCATCAGCCGCCTCGGTCGCCCCGGCGTCTCCGGCGGCATCCGACGGCGACGCCTCGTCCTGCGGCGAGTCCTCGGGACGCACGCGCTCCGACCACGGCAGCCACTCGGGCGCCAGCAGGGAGGCCGAGGAGGGCAGCAGCCCCACTTCGCAGACCGTCACGTCCTTGCTCCGCGCCACGCGGGCCACGCTCGCGTACCACTGCCATCCGCCGTAGCCGGGCACGAAGGCCTCGAACCGGTGGGTGACCAGGCGCTCTCCGTCGATCGTGGCCGACACGTGCCGGCCCACCTGGGACTCGGGGGCGATCTCCAGTACGCCCTGTCGTGCACGCTCCACGGCGGCTTCGAGCACGGAGTCGGTCTTCGGGATGCGGCGGGCCACCCGGGGCTTGCGCGTGGCCTCGACGACGGCGGGCGCGCCGGGCTCGGCGACCACGGGCGTCGCGTCGATGTAGGTCGAGGAAGCACCGTCGACGGCGTCCAGGTTGCTCGGGATCATGATGGAAGTTTACGCGTCGAGGTCGTCGGCGACCGCCCGCAGCACCGCTGCGACCTTCGCCGCGTGCGCCTTCTCCGGGTAGCGCCCCTTGCGGAGGTTGTTGGAGACGCCGTCGAGGAGCTTGATGAGATCCTCCGTGATGACGGCCATGTCATCGGCGCTCTTCCGGCTGGCCTTGGCCACGGAGGGAGGCTGCTCGAGGATGCGCGCGGAGAGCGCCTGGGGGCCGCGACGCCCGTCGGCGACCCCGAACTCCAGCTTCGCGCCCACCGTGACCTCGGTCACGCCCGCTGGCAGGGCCGAGGCGTGCAGGAACACTTCCTTGCCGTCGTCCGTGGCCAGGAAACCGAATCCCTTGTCCGCGTCGAACCACTTCACTTTGCCGATGGGCACGTCGTCTACCTCTTCTTGGCTGTACCGGGCGGTGTCACCGGCGGCCCTGGCCCGGTCCACGCAGGCCGCCTGGCACCCAGGCGCGCTGCTGCCGCCGGGGAAGTCTGTGCCTCCTAGGGTATAGCGTCGCGAGCGGCTCCTCGCGCGGTTCTTGTAGTCTGGGACGGCTATGATCCCTGACGAATCGGCCACGAACCCCACCTCCCGCAACGCCGGCGATACAGCGGTGCCGGACGGCGCACCCGGGGGCCCGTCACGCGGCCGCTTCCTGGTCATGGTCCTCGCGGTCGCCTTCGCCGGTGTCGGGCTCGTATCCCTGGCGGCCATCCTCGCAACGGCCTTCCTGCAGGGGATCGTATGGCCCGGCTTCGTCCTGGCCAGCTACTTCTGCCTGCCGATCGCCTTCCTCCTGATGGTCTCGCTGCTCATCGGGTCCGTCCTCTCCCGCCGGAACTCCTGAGCCCACCCCGGCGGGCACCGCACGCCGCACGGCGGGTGCCGCCGCGCACGCACAGCGGCCCACGGACCCGTGTCGGCGGCGCCGGGTAATCTTGAGGTGATGTCCGCAATCCGAGCACTGGCCGATCAGCTGGCCCTCCGGAGCGATGACGACGTACGCCGCCTCCTCACCGTCCGGCCCGACCTCATCCTTCCGCCGGTGCCGGACTTCGCCGCGCTCGCGGCCCGCGCGTCCTCGCGCACGAGCCTGCAGCGGGCCCTGGACAATGTCACGCGCCCCCAGCTCCAGGTCCTCGAGGCCCTCGTGGTCCTCACCGAGGACGACGGCGCCGCGGTACCGCCCGCCCCCCTCGCCGCCGCCCTGTCGCAGGGGAACACCGACGCGGTCGAGGAGATCCTCGCCGACCTCGCCCGGCGTGCCCTCGTCGTCGGGTCCGCGGCGGAGGGCTTCCTGCCCGTCGGAGCGATGGCCGACGCCGTGGCACCCTACCCGGCGGGCCTCGGCCGTTCCTTCAAGACCCTCGCCCGCTCCATCCCGCGTTTCGGTCCGGCGCTCGTCCGCGCCGCCGCGGTCCTCGCCCCGGACCCCGGGAACGAAGCGCTGACGTCGGCCGCCGCGGCACGGGTGCTGGACCGGGTGACTGCGGATCCGGACGCCTGGGACCGGCTCATGGCCGACGCCCCCGAGGGCGCGCCGACCCTGCTCGCACGCCTCCGCGACACCCCGGTCGGTTCGACGGCGACCGGAGGCGACGGCGGCGCCTCGCCCGCCGTGCAGTGGCTTCTGGACCGCTGCCTGCTGGCACCGCTGGACGCCCTGCACGTCGAGCTCCCCCGCGGCGTCGGACGGGCGGTCCGTGGCCACGCCGTGTTCGCCTCCCTCGATCTGGAGCCCCCGGTCGCCGCTGCGCGGACCACGCGCGCCACGCTGCGCGACAACGCGGCGTTCGGCGCGATCGCGGAGACCCTGCGGCAGGTGGGGTCCCTGCTCGCCGTCGTCGCCGGTTCCCCCGTCTCCACCCTCCGCTCCGGCGGGGTGGGTGTGCGCGAGCTGCGGCGCGTCCGCGAAGCGGTGCAGTGCAGCGACGGCGACGCCGCATGGCTGCTCGAGCTCGCGGCCGCCGTCGGGCTCCTCGTGCTCGATCCGGACGACTCCCGCTGGAAGGCCCCCCGGCCGGACGCCTGGGAGTCGCTGGACCGGGACGCCCAGTGGCAGCTGCTCGTCGAGGGGTGGCTCGCCGTCGACCGGGCCCCGGCGCTCGTCGGATCGAAGCTGCCGGACGGCACATCCGTCAACGCCCTCGCCGCGGAGGCGTCCCGGCCCGACGCACCGATGGTGCGCCAGCGGCTCCTCTCCGTCGCCCTCGACCTGTCGGATGCCCCCACGGACGCGGACGGAGCGGACGGCGTCGGAGCACGCGGGAACGTCCCCGTCCTGACCGACCAGGCCGTCGTCGGCCTCGCCACCTGGCACCAGCCGCGCCTTTACCGGCGCTTCTCCCGACTGATCCCCGGCATGATGGCCGAGGCCGCCGCGCTCGGGCTGACCGGCGGCGGAGCACTGGCCGAGTCCGGTCGGCTCGTCGCGCAGGGACGCTTCGAGGAGGCCACCCTTGGTGTACGGGACGCCCTGCCTGCCCCTGTCTCCCACGTGGTGCTGCAGGCCGATCTCACCGCCGTCGCGCCCGGGTACCTGCAGCCCGAGGTCGCACGCGGCCTCCTGCGCATGTCCACGCCCGAGGGCCAGGGGCCTGCCACGACCTACCGCTTCTCCGCCGACTCCATCCGGACGGCCCTCGACGCCGGGGAGGACGCGCCCTCCATCCTCGCCTTCCTCCGCACGCACTCGGCCACGGAGATCCCGCAGGCCCTGACGTATCTCGTCGAGGACACCGCGTCCCGCTACGGCGGCCTCCGTGTCGGCCGGGCCGGCAGCTACCTGCGCACGGACGACGACGCCGTCGCCGCCACGGTTCTGGCGGACCCCCGCGCCGCGGTGCTCGGCATCGTGCAGATCGCACCGACCGTCCTGGTGTCCCCCGCCTCCGCCCAGGAGCTGGCGGGCCTGCTCCGCGACCTCGGTTTCGCCCCCGCGTCGGACGCCGTGACCGCCGTCGCGCCCGCGCCCGCCGGGACGGCCGATCCGGCCGCACCCGGCGGTGTGGCGCCGGACAAGCTCAGGTCGCGGCTCAACCCGTGGTCGGTCGTCGAGGAGGAGATCACGGCGCAGCTGGCCGCCCTCCGCGCTCCCCGCCCGGGCCCCGCCGATCCGGCGGGGGCCGCCGACAGCGAGACGCTCCTGGGGCTGGAGACGCTGCGCGCGGCCATCCGGTCGCGCAGCAGGATCCGCCTCGGCACCGCGGACAGCGAGGGGAATCACGTGCGCCAGGTCCTTGTTCCACTCTCGGTGTCGGGAGGCCGCCTGCGGGTGTTCGATCCCGAGAACCAGGTGGAGAAAGTCGTGTCCGTACACCGCGTCATGGACGTGGAGATCCTCGAAGGGAGCGCCGCCGATGGTTGACGGACCGCTGATCGTCCAGAGTGACAAGACCATCCTGCTCGAGGTGGACCACGAGCAGGCCACCGAGGCGCGCCACGCGATCGCCGCGTTCGCCGAACTCGAGCGCGCCCCCGAGCACGTGCACAGCTACCGGCTCACGCCCCTCGGGCTCTGGAACGCGCGCGCCGCCGGCCTCGATGCCGAGCGTGTCCTCGACACCCTCCTGAAATACTCCCGCTTCCCGGTGCCGCACGCCCTCCTGATCGACATCGAGGACACCATGTCCCGGTACGGGCGCCTCCGGCTCGAGAAGGACCCGCAGCACGGCTTGGTGCTGCGCACCACGGACTACCCCGTCCTCGAGGAGGTCCTGCACGCGAAGAAGATCCAGCCCCTCCTCGGGCCCAGGATCGACGGCGAGACCGTCGTGGTGCACTCCTCCCAGCGCGGCCAGCTCAAGCAGCTGCTGCTCAAGCTCGGGTGGCCGGCGGAGGACTTCGCCGGCTACGTGGACGGGACGCCGCACCCGATCGTGCTCGACGAGGACGGCTGGACGCTGCGCCCGTACCAGAAGCTCGCGGTCGAGAACTTCTGGTCGGGCGGCTCGGGCGTCGTCGTCCTGCCGTGCGGCGCGGGGAAGACCCTCGTGGGTGCCGCCGCCATGGCCACGAGCCAGACCACCACGCTGATCCTCGTCACCAACACGGTGTCCGCGCGGCAGTGGAAGGACGAGCTGCTCAAGCGGACGTCCCTGACTGAGGACGAGATCGGGGAGTACTCCGGCGCGGTGAAGCAGGTCCGTCCCGTGACCATCGCGACGTACCAGGTCCTCACGATGAAGCGCGGCGGCCTGTACCCGCACCTCGAGCTGCTCGACGCCAACGACTGGGGCCTGATCGTGTACGACGAGGTGCACCTCCTCCCGGCGCCCATCTTCAAGATGACGGCGGACCTCCAGGCCCGCCGCCGGCTCGGCCTCACCGCGACGCTCGTCCGCGAGGACGGCCGCGAGGGCGAGGTCTTCTCGCTCATCGGACCGAAGCGCTACGACGCCCCCTGGAAGGACATCGAGGCGCAGGGGTACATCGCCCCCGCGGACTGCGTGGAGGTGCGCGTCGACCTGCCGCGGGACGAGCGGGTCGCCTACGCGATGGCCGACGACGGCGACAAGTACCGCCTGTGCGCGACGTCGGACACCAAGTCCGACGTGGTGGAGAAGCTCGTGGCGGCGCACCGGGGTGAGCAGCTGCTCGTCATCGGCCAGTACATCGACCAGCTCGACGACCTCGCGGCGCGCCTCGACGCCCCCGTCATCAAGGGCGAGACCCCCGTGAAGGAGCGGCAGCGGCTCTTCGACGCCTTCCGGGCCGGGGAGATCACCGTGCTCGTGGTGTCGAAGGTCGCCAACTTCTCGATCGATCTCCCGGAGGCGTCCGTCGCGATCCAGGTCTCCGGCTCGTTCGGGTCACGCCAGGAGGAGGCCCAGCGCCTCGGCCGGTTGCTGCGGCCCAAGACGGACGGCCGTGCGGCCCGGTTCTACACCGTCGTAGCGCGGGACACGCTCGACCAGGACTTCGCGGCGAAGCGCCAGCGCTTCCTCGCGGAGCAGGGCTACGCGTACCGCATCCTCGACGCCACCGCCATCGCGGACAACGGGCCCAGGGACTGAGGAGCCCCCTTACAGGAATGGTCCAGCCAATTCACAGGCATCGCGAGGATACTGGGAGGGTGAAAAAAACAGGCCCTGAAGCGAAACTCCTGGTCGTCGACGACGAACCGAACATCCGCGAACTCCTGTCGACGTCGCTGCGCTTCGCCGGTTTCGACGTCGTCGCCGCCGCCAACGGCCGGGACGCCCTCGCCGCCGCCGAGACGCACAATCCCGATCTCGCCGTCCTCGACGTCATGCTCCCCGACATGGACGGCTTCACCGTTACTCGGCGCCTCCGTGCCGCAGGCCGGCACTTCCCCGTCGTCTTCCTGACGGCCCGGGACGACACGGACGACAAGGTCACGGGCCTCACGGTCGGCGGCGACGACTACGTGACGAAGCCGTTCAGCCTCGACGAGGTCGTCGCGCGCATCCGCGCCGTCCTGCGCCGCACGCACCCGCTCGAGGACGACGACGCCGTGATCCGCGTCGCCGACCTGGAACTGGACGACGACGCGCACGAGGTCCGGCGCAACGGCGAGACCATCGACCTCTCCCCCACCGAGTTCAAGCTCCTGCGCTACCTCATGATGAACCCGAACCGCGTGCTGTCCAAGGCGCAGATCCTGGACCACGTCTGGGAGTACGACTTCAACGGCGACGCGTCGATCGTGGAGTCCTACATCTCCTACCTGCGGCGGAAGATCGACAGGAACCCCGACGCCGTCGCCCTGATCCAGACCAAGCGGGGCGTGGGATATCTCCTGCGCACCGCTGACAAGCGGTAGCACCGGCGACTTGGTCAAGCGTTGGAACGCGGCGTCGCTCCGCTCGCAGCTCGTGGCGATCATCATGCTCCTGATGATCGTCACCGTGGGCATCACCGGCCTCGCCACCGTCTCGCTGCTGCGTGACGGACTGGTGGACCGCGTGGACCAGGACCTGTGGAACAACGCCAGGACCGTCGCGAACGACATCTACTCCACCGAGCCGCAGGCGGACGGCGCCGTGCTGAGGTACTACGCGGCCCTACTGGACAGCGAGGGCGGTGTGGTGGTGGCCAACCAGTCCGACGACGCCGCCGACGTGCCCGATCTCGGGGACATCACGCAGGAACGCATCATCGATCTCGACGGCTCGGGTTTCGATGTGCCCAGCACCGACGCCGACAGCCAGGGGTGGCGCGTGCGGATCTTCCGCTTCGCGAACACCGACGGCTACCTCGCCATCGCCTCCCGCCTGAACACGGTGAACGAATCGGTGCAGGAGGCGAAGGAGATCATCTTCACCTCGGGCCTCGTCACCACGGCCCTGGCCTCCCTCATCGCCTTCGTGACGGTGACGCGGCAGTTCGCGCCGCTCGCCCGCGTGGAGCGGACGGCGGCAGCGATCGCGACCGGCGACCTCTCCCGTCGCGTCGCCGTCGAACGCCCCGCCTCCGAGATCGGGCGGCTCTCCCGGTCCCTCAACGCGATGCTCGCGCACATCGAGCGGGCGTTCGCCGCCCGCACCGCGTCGGAGACCAAGATGCGGCGGTTCGTCGCCGACGCGTCCCACGAGTTGAGGACCCCGCTCGTCACCATCCGCGGCTACTCGGAGCTGTACCGGCACGGGGCCCTGCAGAAGGACGAGGACGTCGCCGCCGCGATGGGCCGCATCGAGAGCGAGGCGATCCGCATGGGCCAGCTGGTCGAGGACCTGCTGACGCTCGCGCGGATCGACGAGCAGCGCCGCCCCGACGTGAAGCCCGTGGACCTCACGGTGCTCGGCCATGACGCCGCCTTCGACGCGCGGGCCACCGCCCCGGACCGCACCATCTCCGTCGTCGGGCTCGACGGCGGCAGCCCCCGCTCCGCACCCACCCGGGGGGACGAGGCGCGGCTCCGCCAGGTGGTCGCGAACCTGATGACCAACGCGCTGCGGTACACGCCCGCCGGTTCGCCCATCGAGATCGCGGTCGGTGTGGCCCCCGTGCTGCACGGCCACAGCGATTCCGTCCTGGAGGTGCGCGACCACGGCCCCGGGATCTCCGAGGAGGACGCCGCGAAGGTCTTCGAGCGTTTCTACCGGGCGGACACCTCGCGTCATCGCGAGACCGGGGGCACGGGACTCGGCCTCGCGATCGTCGCCGCACTGGTGGCCCAGCACGACGGCTCGGTCAGGCTCGAGGAGACGCCGGGCGGCGGCGCGACCCTGTCGATCCGGCTTCCGCACGTCCCGCTGGACGGGGAGACCACCGAGGAGGGAGCCCCGGAGCAGGACGGCGTGTCCGAGAGGGCGGTGACGGACGTGCCCGGCGAGCCGGACTCCGATCATCACCCGGCCTTCTCGAACGGCATCACTCCTCCACAGCCCCCGCCGACGAAGCCTGTTGTCCACAAACGCCGCGACGCCCGCTGATCGTCCCCGCCCGTGCCCTAGCGTCGACGACGTCAAGGAAGCGCGAGCACGGGAGCACAGCATGGCATTCTTCAACGTCGACACCGACAGCCTGGCGGCCAAGAGCGGTCAGGTCCAGGGCACCATCGGGAGGCTGCAGGCGGAGGTGAACTCCATGCAGGCCGGGCTGCGTGAACTGGAGGGCCTCTGGACGGGGCAGGCAGCCACCAATTTCCAGCAGCTCATCCTGCAGTGGCGGGCCACGCAGCAGCAGGTCGAGGAGTCGCTGACGGGCATCAACACGGCCCTGAACGTCGCCACGCAGCAGTACGCCGATGCCGAGCAGAGCAACGCGCGGATGTTCATGAGCTGACCGGGACAGGCCGGGCGGGCGACGCCTGAGCCCGGCAGCGGCCGGTGTCCCCGTCCGGGCCCCGCACACGAAAGGGCGGCACCCCCTGTCCGGGAGTGCCGCCCTCTGGTCGTGCTGCTCGCGGGTGCCGCGCGGGCGGTGGGGACTAGAAGCCGCCCATGCCGCCCATGCCGCCCATGTCGTCGCCGCCGCCGGCAGGAGCTGCCTTCTCCGGCTTGTCGGCCACGACGGCCTCGGTGGTGAGGAACAGGCCTGCGATCGACGCTGCGTTCTGCAGGGCCGAGCGGGTGACCTTCACGGGGTCGTTGACCCCGGCGGCGAGGAGGTCCTCGTACACGCCGGTGGCCGCGTTCAGGCCGTGGCCGGCAGGCAGGCCGCGGACCTTGTCGACGACGACGCCGGGCTCGAGGCCGGCGTTGAAGGCGATCTGCTTCAGCGGTGCGTCGATGGCGACGCGGACGATGTTCGCGCCCGTCGCCTCGTCGCCCGTGAGCTTGAGGTTGGCGAACGCCTTGGCGCCGGCCTGGATGAGGGCCACGCCACCACCGGCGACGATGCCTTCCTCGACGGCGGCCTTCGCGTTGCGGACGGCGTCCTCGATGCGGTGCTTGCGCTCCTTGAGCTCGACCTCCGTTGCGGCGCCGGCCTTGATGACTGCAACGCCGCCGGCCAGCTTGGCCAGGCGCTCCTGCAGCTTCTCGCGGTCGTAGTCGGAGTCGGAGTTGTCGATCTCGGCGCGGATCTGGGCCACGCGTCCGGCGATGGCGTCGGCGTCGCCGGCACCTTCGACGATGGTGGTCTCGTCCTTGGTCACGACGACCTTGCGGGCAGTGCCGAGCAGGTCGAGGGTGGCGGTCTCGAGCTTGAGGCCGACTTCCTCGGCGATGACCTGGCCACCGGTGAGGATGGCGATGTCGGCGAGCTGCGCCTTGCGACGGTCTCCGAAGCCCGGGGCCTTGACGGCGACGGACTTGAAGGTGCCGCGGATCTTGTTGACCACGAGGGTCGCCAGGGCTTCACCCTCGATGTCCTCGGCGATGATGAGCAGCGGCTTGCCCGACTGCATGACCTTCTCGAGGACGGCGACGAGATCCTTCACGTTGCTGATCTTCGAGTTCACGATCAGGATGTAGGGATCCTCGAGGACCGTCTCCTGGCGCTCTGCGTCGGTGACGAAGTAGCCCGAGATGTAGCCCTTGTCGAAGCGCATTCCCTCGGTGAGCTCGAGCTCCAGCCCGAAGGTGTTGGACTCCTCGACGGTGATGACGCCTTCCTTGCCCACCTTGTCGAGTGCTTCGGCGATCAGGGCGCCGATCTCGTTGTCACCGGCGGAGATGGACGCGGTAGCAGCGATCTGCTCCTTGGTCTCGATCTCCTTGGCGGAGGCGAGCAGTTCCTCGGTGACGGCCTGCACGGCCTTCTCGATGCCGCGCTTGAGGCTCAGGGGGTCGGCGCCGGCCGCGACGTTGCGCAGGCCTTCCTTGACCAGGGCCTGGGCGAGCACGGTGGCGGTGGTGGTGCCGTCGCCTGCGACGTCGTCGGTCTTCTTGGCGACCTCCTTGACGAGCTCGGCACCGATCTTCTCGAACGGGTCGTCGAGCTCGATCTCCTTGGCGATGGACACGCCGTCGTTCGTGATGGTGGGGGCTCCCCACTTCTTCTCGAGCACGACGTTGCGGCCACGGGGGCCGAGGGTCACCTTGACGGCGTCAGCGAGGATGTTGAGGCCCCGCTCGAGGCCGCGGCGGGCCTCTTCATCAAAAGAAATGATCTTGGCCATACGGCTTAGGTCCTTTCGGGACGGTTGCATTTCAGCATGTGAATGCTTGCCTGCGTGTGGTGCCCGCGACGGCCGGGCGGTGCCGGAACGATCTCTTTCACGCTCCTGCACCACCCCCACCACAGAGGTTTGCCTGCTTCACGCGCCACGCACAGTCTTAGCAGTCTGCGCGCGCGAGTGCTAACTCAATAATTAGCACTCCCACCCTATGAGTGCAACCCGCCCGGGCCCCTCGGTGCGGGTCGCCACACCCTCCCGCCGACCTCGTCCCGGTGCCATGGCGCGGAGACTCGCGAGGGCATAGGTTGGGCGGACCATCAGTCAAGGAGGCACTGTGTCGATGTCAGCAAGCGGTCCGGACCACGAAGAGTCCGGGGAGCACGGTACGGCGGGCGGAGCTGCCGACGCAGCCCGCCCCGGGCGACCGAGCGGCGGGAACCGCCCGTCCCCGGAGCCGTACGCACCACGGGATGGCGCCCCCGGCGACACCGCCGGAGACCCCTACGGGGACCAGCCCCACCAGCGGCCCCCATACCAGCAGGGCCCTTACCAGCAACCGCCGTACCAGCAGGGCCCTTACCAGCAGCCGCCGTACCAGCAGTACCCCCGCCAGCAGGGCCCTTACCAGCAACCGTCGCCCTACCAGCAGCAGCCCCCGCACCCGCAGGCCGGGGGCCAGGCCCCCTATGCACAGACTCCGTACGGCCAGAGCGGATACAACCAGGGCGCTTACAACCCGGGCCCGTACAACCCGGGCGCTTACAACCCGGGCCCGTACGGCCAGCCGTACGCTCCGCAGAAGTCCAGGGTCATCGCCGGCGTCCTGGGCATCCTCCTCGGCTCCCTGGGCATCCACCGGTTCTACCTCGGCTTCACCACGATCGGCATCATCCAGCTCCTCATGTCGACGGTGGGCGCCGCGCTCACGTTCGGACTGAGCGCCATCGCTGCGGGCATCTGGGGGCTCATCGAGGGCATCATGATCCTCGTCGGGTCGGAGCAGTTCCGCCGGGACGCCCGCGGCATCCCGCTCAAGGATTGACGCGCCGGCGGGTGGGGCTCCCGACGGTCCCTCCCGCCGCGCCGCATCCCGGCGGTGGACATGATCCGGCCTTCCGCCTGCGCGGCGGTGGACATGATCCGGCCTTCGGCGGATGCGGCGTCACCCATGGTCCGCTTCGGCGGACGCGGATCAGCCGCGGCGTCCCCCGCGGAGGGGAGGCCCTGCAGGCTCCGCCGCTTACTGGAACTCCGGCCCGAGGACCACGGAGATGGCCGGCGAGACGTCAGCACTCTCGACGAGGTCCGTGATGCCGAGGTCCTCGGCCACGGCTTCAGCGTCGGCCCGCTGATCCTCGCCGTTGTAGAAGACGACGGACGCGTCCACGGGAACGCCTGCCCAGTTCCCGGGAAGGGCCGAGGTCCATCCGGCTCCCGCCAGGCGGCCGGCCGCCACCGACGCCAGCCCCGGCGCACCCGTGCCGTTGAGCACGTTGACGGTCTGGGCCCGGTCCGCGGGGTCGGCCTCGTCGGAGGCGGAGGCCGACGCGCCGCCGGTCGCCGTGCCGTCCGGCTCACTCGTCGCGCCGGGGGACGCGGTACCCGAAGGCTCCGCCGTCGCCGCTCCGCCTCCCG
This sequence comes from Arthrobacter antioxidans, assembly GCF_023100725.1. Classification (NCBI taxonomy): domain Bacteria; kingdom Bacillati; phylum Actinomycetota; class Actinomycetes; order Micrococcales; family Micrococcaceae; genus Arthrobacter; species Arthrobacter antioxidans. The sequence goes on along the minus strand of NZ_CP095501.1, from coordinate 537,058 downwards.
TCGCGGAGGCCTCGGGGCTCGACGACGACGACGTGCCGCCGTCGTTCCCGCCCGGGAAGCCGAGGCGGGGAAGAAGGAAGAACGAGCCCAGACCGATCAGGAGCGCCAGGACGCCCACCGCGAGCTTGGGTGCGAGGCCGTTCGACCGTGCCGGGATGAGCCGCTCGCGGTGGACGCCCTGGCGCGCTGACGCTGCCGGGACGCGGTCGAATTCGTCCCGCGGGTGATCGGTCATGGGTGTGCGTGGTCCTTCGCTCGTCGAGACTGGCGGGACGTGCTAGATGTCCGCGCCGAGCCGGCGGGCCGAGCGTGCCTTCTGACGGGTGGACCTGAGGCGCCTCAGCCTCTTGACGAGCATCGGGTCGTGGGCGAGGGCCGCTTCGGTGTCGATGAGGGCGTTGAGCGCCTGGTAGTAGTGGGTGGCGGACATGCTGAACAGGTCACGGATGGCCTGCTCCTTGGCACCGGAGTACTTCCACCACTCGCGTTCGAGGGCAAGCATCCGCTGCTCGCGGTCGCCCAGGGCCAGCCGATCGTCCGTCCCGGACGTCGCGTCATCCGAATGCCGCTGTGGCTCGGCCATCTCCCCTGTCGCCTTCCGTCAGCGGGCATAACTGTCATCCCATGATAGTGGGGAATGACAGCACTGTCATTCGGACGGCACCGCTTGGCCGACCGGGCGAGAATGGGGTCATGACTTCCGCCGACCCCACACTGTTCGACCTGCCGGATGCGCCCAGGGGCGGCGCGACCGGCGCCGCGGGACCTCGGGCGGCCGGACAGCCGACCCCCGACACCTCGGCCTTCCCCTTCGCCGCCCCGGCCCGCATCGAGGACCTGGTTCCCGCCGACTGGGCGGCCGCGCTCGAACCGGTGGAGCCGGTCCTTCACCGGCTCGCCGTGTCCCTGGCGGAGGAGCTCGACGGCGGACGCCGGGTCCTGCCCGATCCGTCCCGGATCCTCCGGGCCTTCAGCACGCCGATGGACCGCGTGCGCGTGGTCATCGTGGGGCAGGACCCCTACCCGACGGTCGGGCACGCCGTCGGGCTCAGCTTCGCCGTCGATCCGCGGACCCGGCCGATCCCGCGAAGCCTCGCGAACATCTACCGCGAGCTGGCGTCCGACACGGGTGCGGAGCCGCCCGCATCGGGCGACCTGTCCGGCTGGGCCGAGCAGGGTGTCCTCCTGCTGAACCGCGTGCTGACGGTCCGTGCAGGCGAGGCGGCATCGCACCGGGGATGGGGGTGGGAAGACGTGACCGATGCCGCCATCCGTGCGCTCGTGGCGCGGGGCGGGCCGCTCGTGGCCATCCTGTGGGGCAAGGACGCGCTCCGCCTCAAGCCGCTGCTCGGACCGACGCCGACGGTCGAGTCGGTGCACCCCAGCCCGCTCTCCGCCTCCCGCGGGTTCTTCGGTTCCCGGCCCTTCTCCCGCGCCAACGACCTCCTGGCCGCGCAGGGCGCCGACCCCGTCGACTGGACGCGCACGGCGGGCCGGACCGACTGACGCCCGATCCCCGGGCCCGCACCCCATCTCTACAGGACGTCCACCGCCTGTCCTGCGGGAGGGCGGCGCCGTGCCGGCGGGTCGACGCCTCCGACTACCGCCGTCGGTTCCGCTGCCGCTCGTCGGAGCTGAGCTTCCGCGTGAAGGGTCGCGCCAGGTTGTCGCCGAGGACCACGCCCGCCGCGATCGCCAGCACGACCGTCAGGGCGTTGAACAGGCCGAGCGCGCCGTCGGACACGATCTCCGACTCGATCGTGAGCATGTACATCGAGCGGAAGATGGACAGCCCGGGGTAGAGGAACAGTACGGCGGGAACCGCGACGACGAGCTGGGGGGCGCCGAGCCGGAGGGACACGACGCGCGAGAGTCCGCCGATCAGGATGGCCGCGAGGGCCGGCGCCAGCCGGTACCCGACGCCCGCTGCGACGGCGCTGATCATGAGCAGATACCCGGCGACGGCGACGAGCGAGGTGGGGATCACGAGCTTCACATCGGTCTGCTCGGCGATGCAGATCATGGCCACGGCGATGAAGACGAGCACCGCGACCAGGGGCCACGGGTACTGGCTGCCGGCGGATTCGAAGACGTCGAGTTCAGGGATCCCGATGGCCGACCCGGCTACGAGGGCGACGGCGATACCCGCCACGAGCGCCGCGAAGACGAGGATGGCGGAGAGGTACCGGCCTGCGGCCGTGACCGGGAACCCGTTGATGGCATCCTGCGTGGCCGAGACGAGTCGGCCGGTCGGCAGGAGCAGCAGGATGCCGCCCACCACCACCAGTGCCGGGGTGATGGGCACCTCGAGCCACCAGAACAGCATCGCGATCAGGGTGACGAGCGCGGACGAGGTGGCGACGGAGAAGAACTCCGGGACGCGCCACTCCCCCAGCTTGCGGCTGACCAGGTCCACGAGGATGCAACTGATGAACCCCACCAGCGAGCCGAGCAGGGTCCCGCCGACGAAGGCCACGATGGCGGCCGAGAAGATGCCGAACGCGGCGGTCACCATCCAGCGCGGGAAAGGCTTCGGCCGGTGGGTGATCTCGTCGAGCCGCTGGGCGGCCTCGGTCCGCGAGACCCCGCCGTCGGCGATGTCGGAGACGAGCCGGTGGATGGCCGTGAGGCCCGCGTAGTTGTTCGTCCAGGAGCGGACCACCCGCAGCACCGTCGTCGGCGTCTGGTCCTTCGCGGAGTAGTTGATGATCACGGACTGGTTGGTGATGTCCACCTCGATGTGGTCGAGGCCGAAGGCGGCCGTGACCGCGATGATGCTCGTCTCCACCTCGAGGGCTCCCGCGCCGTACCGGAACATGGTCTCGGCGAGGTTGAGGGCGAAGTCCAGGGCCTTGCGCGCTCCGGCGTCGGGACCGCCGACCTGGATCATCGGGTTCGCGTAGGGGCTGCCGGCCAGTCGCTCCACGATGCTCATGGCCTGGGTGGGCGGCGCTTCGCCCTGCACGAGGCGGCGGAGCACGTTCCGGGCTGCGGCGTTGGACCGGCTCGACGACGGCACGCTCCGTGGTGTGGTGGGCAGCGCGTCGGTGGGCCGCGTGACAGGCTGCCGCTGGCGGGACGGCCGGGGGATCTTCGGTTCCGACGCCGGGCGCTTGGGCGGAGCCCCTGCCCTGCCACCCTTCCGGCCGGCACCCCCCTTGCCCGCCGCCAGCTGACGCTTCTCGTCGTCGGACGGGTCGAAGGGCCGCCGGATGACCGGGAGCGCTTCCGCCATGGGTGATGGGTCAGGGGGCAGGAGCCCATCGGCCGGGGTCGAACCGTCTGTCACAGCGGCCTTTCATGCATCGATCACCGTGCCCTGTGCGGGCTCTTCCTCAGTAGAACGGCTGATGCGTGCGCCGCCAGTAGATCTGGCGCGCCACACGCTCCGCGATCGTGTTCCAGACACGATACTTCCAGCCGCTGACCACGAGGTCGTAGCAGCCGGCGAAATCCGTCACCGTCTTGGTGAAACTCGTCTTGAACAGTCCCAGGCCGTGGAACGGGTGGTCCGTGTCCTTCAGCCGGTCGCCGGGCGGGGTGCCGCAGAAGTCGTATTCGACGATCCCGAACTCGTCCTTGAGGTCGGTGATGGCCCGCCACTGCACCAGGTGGGAGTCCCCGTACTGGCTCCTCCCAGGGCGTGAACCGCCGTCCTTGTAGGTGCCCTTGGTGCCGTAGTTGACCACGAAGGCTCCGACCGAGGGCTGTCCGTCCTCGTACACGAAGTAGAAACGGCCCTGCCCGGCGTCCACGAAGTTCTGCCAGAAGCGGCTGTAGTACTCGAACGAGCGCATGCGTGCCGCCGAGCGGTCCTCGATATGCGTCATGAGCGAGTACATGGCCCTGAAGGTCTCCTGCGTCGGCTCCATGCGCCGGACCTCCACGCCCTCGCGGATGGCCCTGCGGACCGCGTTGCGGCCGCGCGAGTGCAGGTTCCGCAGCAGCTGGTTCGCGTCCGGCGTGGTGTCCAGGATGGCCGTGCTGTCGTTGGGCTGCAGGTTGAAGGTCTTGACGAGCCCCGCCGACTGCAGCGCCTCGCGGACCTCCGGACCGTCCACGAGGTCCGGTTCCACCTTGATCGCGAAGACCTTGTGCCCCTCCCTGCGGGCGAGGTCGGCGACGGCACGCGCCGCGGCGGGGACGTGGGCGGCGTCGGTGACCGTGGGGCCCTTGATCAGGTACCACAGGGCCCCGATGACGGGGACCTTCTTCTCGAGGAGGAGGGTGTGGGTCGTGTACCCGGGGCCTTCGAGGACCACGAAGCGCGGCCGCCACCCGTGGTGCGACTTCACCTCCGCGAACGCGGCGGAGGAGAGCATGTTGCCCCCGCCCGGGTTCGCCATCACGAGGGAATCCCAGTCCCGCTGCTCCGTCCCGGTGGCGAAACGAGCGCTGAAATCGACCAAGATTCCTCATTCACTGGTGGTGGCAACAGAAGGACGCCCACAAGTCTAGCGGCTGCACACTACGCCTCCGCGTCGCAGCGCCGTACTTGTTGCCTTGGGAACCGGGTTTCCTGTACTCGTCCCATCCGGGTGGCTAGCATCGGCGATATGGACTTCAGATACCTCGGCAACAGCGGCTTCAAGATCTCGGAAATCACCTACGGCAACTGGCTCACCCACGGATCGCAGGTGGAGAACGACGTCGCCACCCAGTGCGTGCGTGCGGCGCTCGACGTCGGCATCACCACCTTCGACACTGCGGACGTCTACGCGAACACCGCGGCGGAGACGGTCCTCGGCGAAGCGCTCAAGGGCGAGCGGCGCCAGTCGCTCGAGATCTTCACGAAGGTCTGGGGCCCCACCGGGCCCAAGGGACACAACGACGTCGGGCTGTCCCGCAAGCACATCATGGAGTCGATCGACGGGTCGCTGCAGCGCCTGCAGACCGACTACGTCGACCTCTACCAGGCGCATCGGTACGACTACGAGACGCCCCTCGAGGAGACGATGCAGGCGTTCGCCGACATCGTGCGCCAGGGCAAGGCCCTGTACATCGGGGTCAGCGAGTGGACGGCCCAGCAGATCCGCGACGGCCACGCCCTCGCGAAGAACCTCGGCTTCCAGCTCATCTCCAACCAGCCCCAGTACTCGATGCTGTGGCGTGTCATCGAGGGCGACGTCGTCCCCGCGTCCGAGGAACTCGGGCTGTCGCAGATCGTCTGGTCACCCGTCGCGCAGGGCGTGCTGACCGGCAAGTACACGCCGGGCGCCCAGCCAGGGCAGGGCACCCGCGCCTCGGACGACAAGGGCGGCGCCGACATGATCAAGCGCTGGATGAGCGACGAGGTGCTCACCGGCGTGCAGAAGCTCGCACCCATCGCCGACGGCGTGGGCCTCACGATGGCGCAGCTGGCCATCGCGTGGGTGCTGCAGAACAGGAACGTGGCCTCGGCGATCATCGGCGCCTCCCGGCCCGAGCAGGTGGAGTCGAACGCCGCCGCCGCCGGCGTGAAGCTCGAGGACGACGTCCTGAAGGCGATCGACGACGCCATCGGCGACCTCGCCGAGACGGACGTCGCGAAGACCGTCTCACCCGAGACGCGGCCCGTCTGATGGTGGCTGCGACCAGCCCCCTGACCGTCGCGGTCACGGGGTCCAACGGGAAGCTGGGGCGGAGTGTGGTCCGCGGCCTGCGCGAGGCAGGGCACACCGTCCTCGAGCTCGACCAGCACGGCGAGCGCACCCCGACGTTCCTGCGCATCGACCTGCGGGACTACGGCCAGGTGGTCGACGCCCTCCTCGGCGTGGACGACCGGCACTCCGGCGTCGACGCCGTCGTGCACCTCGGGGCCATCCCGGCTCCGGGCCTGCAGGCGGATGTGGCGACGTTCCACAACAACATGGCCGCCACCTACAACGTCTTCCAGGCCTGCCGGCGGGCGGGCATCAAGCGGGTCGTGTACGCGTCCAGCGAGACCGTCCTCGGGCTCCCGTTCGACACCCCGCCCCCGTACATCCCGGTGGACGAGGAGTACCCGGCCCGGCCCGAGAGCACCTACTCGCTCGTCAAGCACCTCGAGGAGCAGCTGGCGATCGAGCTGACGCGCTGGGATCCCCGGCTGAGCATCACGGCGCTGCGCTTCTCGAACGTCATGGACCCGGAGGACTACGCCGGGTTCCCGTCCTTCGACGCGGACGCGACCGCCCGGAAGTGGAACCTCTGGGGGTACATCGACGGGAGGGACGGCGCCCAGGCCGTGGCGAAGGCCCTCGAGCACGCGGTGCCGGGCTTCGACCGCTTCATCATCGCGGCCGCCGACACCGTGATGAGCCGCGCCAGCGCGGACCTGGCGGCCGAGGTGTTCCCCGGGGTGGAGCTGACGCGCGAGGTGGGCGAACACGAGACGCTGCTGTCGATCGACAGGGCCCGCCGGGTACTGGGGTACGAGCCCCGGCACAGCTGGCGCGACCACGTCTAGGGCGACACCCGGGCAGGTCCGCCGGTCCGGGCAGCGGTGCGGACTGTCGTCCGGACCAGTTCATCAGTAGGCTGATGATTGAAGACGCGCAGCACCGACGAAAGGCAGAGAAGATGACCGAGAACCTTCCCGATGAGGAACTGACCATCGTTGGCGAGGAGCCCGAGGTGCCGAACGACGCGCTGGCCCCGGAGGCCTTCGACCCGGTCCTCGAGGGCCGACCGGACAGCTACGAGGGCGCAGCGGAGGACAATCCGGACCGCTGGCAGGAGGATCCGCTGCTGCAGGACGAGCCCGGGGCGACCGGGGCCGTCGCCGATGAGAACGGTGTCGCCGTGGTCGGCGAGGAAGGCGTCCTCAGCGACCAGACCCTGCGCACGGAGACGGCCGAGGCCCGGTACGAGCACGGCGACGAGCAGTACCCGCCGGAGGAGCCGATGCTCGGCGAGGCCGCGGCCGACGTCGACTTCGGCATGATGGAGGACGACGAGGTCGACGCGAGCGACGATCCCGCCAACCGCGGCGGGTCGCCGCTGAGCGCGATCGACGAGCAGGACATCGAGTAGCGCCCACCGCGTGATGCAGTACGAGGCCCCGGGGCATGCCCCCGGGGCCTCGTCGTACCCGTGATGCAGCACACATCCGGAATATGCCCTGTCGCGCCCCGGTTGCCGCCAGTAGACATCGACCGGAAAGTAGGACCTCGTGAAACTGTTCTCCCCCCTCACGCTCGGCACGCTCGAACTCCCCAACCGCGTGGTCATGGCGCCGCTCACCCGGGTCCGCTCCGGTGACGCCGGCATCCCGGGCGACATCGTCGTCGAGCACTACCGGCAGCGCGCCTCCCTCGGCCTGATCGTCAGCGAAGGCACCTACCCCAGCCACGCCGGCCAGGGCTTCCCGGGCCAGCCCGGGCTGGTCGAGGACGAGCAGCTCGCGGGCTGGAAGCGCGTCACCGACGCCGTCCACGCGGACGGCGGGCGGATCGTCGCCCAGGTCATGCACGCCGGCCGGGTGACCCACCCCGATACGAACGGCGGCTACGAGGTCGTGGCCCCCAGCGCCATCGCGATCGACGGCGTCACGCGCACCAGCACCGGCAAGCAGCCCTACCCGGTGCCGCACGCCCTCGGCACCGAGGAGCTCCCGGGCATCATCGAGGAGTTCGTCACCGCGTCACGGAAGGCCATCGACGTCGCAGGATTCGACGGCGTCGAGCTGCACGGCGCCAACGGCTACCTGCTGCACGAGTTCCTCTCCCCCGAGTCGAACCAGCGCGAGGACGCCTACGGCGGATCGCCGGAGAAGCGTGCACAGTTCCTGATCGAACTCGTCACGGCCGTCGTGGCCGAGGTCGGCGCGGAGAATGTCGGCCTGCGCATCTCCCCCGCGCACAACATCCAGGACGCACTCGAGACGGAGGCTGCCGACGTCCACGCGACCTACGGCACGCTGGTCGACGCCCTCGCCCCGCTGAAGCTCGCCTACCTCAGCGTCCTGCACGCCGACCCCACGGGAGGACTGGTCCAGGATCTGCGCACGCGCTTCGGCGGACCCGTCCTGATCAACAGCGGGTTCGGTGTGATCACCAATCGCGACGAAGCCATCGCCATCCTCGAGGACGGAGTGGGGGACGCCGTCGTCGTCGGCCGTCCCGCCATCGCGAACCCCGACCTCGCCCGCCGCTGGCAGGAGAACCTGCCGGAGAACGAGCCGGATCCGGCCACGTTCTACTCGACGGGCGCCGAGGGGTACACGGACTACCCGTTCTACGACGGTTCGGTGAACGCCAACTAGAACACGGGCCGGCACCGACCGGCTCCGCACGGCGCCCCCCGAAGGGCGCCCCCGTCACTCGACGGGGGCGCCCTTCGCCCTTTCCGGGCGGCGCTCAAGCCGCGGGCTGCGTTCCAGCCGCGCGCGGAGACCCGACCAGCGGAGGGCGGCCCACCCGAGGAGGAGGGCCACCGCCAGGTGCGTGTGGAGCATCAGCATGACCTCCGGGGAGTGCCCCGGTGCGGCGGCCGACCCGACGGGTACGGTGCCGTCGTGGTGGACCGCCTGGTCGGGGGCGGGTGTCACGGCCCCGTCCGCCAGCCCGCCGAGGAGCCAGTGGAGCACCTGCTGCCCGGCGCCGAGCAGCAGCAGCACACACCATCCGGGCACCCGTGCGCGTCCGGCGAGGGTGGCCGCCAGGACGGCGAAGATCGCGAGAGCACCCAGGATCGGCAGGGCCGGGAGCGAGCCGCCGGACAGGGTGTGGACCACCGCCCCGAGCCCGACCGCCAGCAGGCCCACGGTGGCGGAGAGCGCGCACACCCGGGGGCGGTCGACGGACGGCGGGGCGGCGTCCAGGACTTTCATGCCCTGATCGTAAGCATGCTGATGACCGTGCGTCACGCGGAACCTCACCGGGACCCCTGGGCCCCGGATCCGTAGACTGGCGCCATGGGAGCTTCTGTTCCCTCGAATCGAGAGGATGAGCGCATGTCAGAGACCTCAGGCGACGACGACCGTATTCACAGCGAGGCCCCGGCCGAGGGCGACACCGCCGCCGACCCCGCGGATATCCGGGTGCACGCCGAAGAACCCGCCGAAGGCGCGGACTCCGAGGACCAGGGCAGCGACGGCACGTGATCCGATCCGCATCCGGACGGTGAGCGGCCACTGACTGCTTCCACGCGCGTACCGCATATGCGCGAGGGCGCGCTCCGTGGACGTGCAGTCCTACGGTTGCGGCTCTGTCCGGTTTCGCTGATGTCAGCGGACCGGTATCAGCGGACCGATGTCAGCGGACGCCCTCGACGACCTCGCCGAAGGGGACCTCCTGCGACAGTTCGGCCTGCCGGTCCACGGCCTGATCGCTGACGAGGATGCCGTACTTGCCTTCGGCGACGGACTGCTTCATCACCATCAGCACGGTCTCGGCGAAACCCTCATCCTGGGCTTCGAGGAAGGTGATGTAGGCGGGCGGGAAGTTCTCTGGAACGGTGAGCATGACCTCACGCTACCTGCCGCCACCTGCGCCTGCCGAGCGTTTTCCCATCCCCGCGCGATCGACCATCGCGTCGGTCGATCGGGGAGGGCTGAGCCTCCCGCGTCGATGATCAGCGCCGGCGCCTCGCCGCTGCGTGCCGACCCAGCTCGGCGATCGCGGCTGCGGCGACGACGACTGAGAGTGCAACGGCGGCCAGCATCACGTACAGCACCACGAGGGTGGTCATCGGCGACGAGGCGCTGTGCAGGATCCGCAGACCGCCGAACAGTCCGACGGCCCAGAAGACGCCCACCCCTGCGAGCGCATAGGCCGCACGCCTGTGCCCACGATCGAGACCCATACTCCGGGCGCATTGCATGAGGAGGCCCTGCCATTGCTTCATAGCTCAACTATGGGGTGGCGGCCGGAAATCACGGCCAGCCGTCGCTATCGTGTCCCTCACACCGGCGGGCCCGTGGTCCACGGGCTGCACCGGGGCGCAGGTTCAGCGCCCGGGCGTGCGGCGGAGCCAGGGCATGATCCGCCAGCCGCCGGTGACTCCCGTCGCCGCCCGGTCCGCCTGGAACAGATTGCCCGGCGACGAAGGCGCCGACCCTTTCTTGAGTGCCACCGCCGGGTACACGACCGCCATCAATGCTTCGTAGGCGGCGGGAACGAGGGCCCGCGCCAGGACCGCCGTCGACTGCACGCGTCCCACCTGCGTCAGCCGACGGGGCTTCCTCGACACCCGGACGATCGCCCGCGCGACGCGCACGGGGTCCGTGACCGGCGGCACCGGACGGACGGGCCGTCCGGTGTAGTTCGCCGCATGCTGGTGGATCGGGGTGTCGATGGTCGCCGGCAGGACAGCACAGACATGGATGCCGGGCTCTCCGCGCAGCTCCATCCGGAGCACCTCGAGGAAGCCGAGAAGCCCGAACTTGCTGGTGGTGTAGGGGCCGACGAGCGGCGAGGTGATGCGGGAGTAGACCGACGCGACGGACACGAGGACGCCCCGGCCCTGGCGGCGGAACACGCCGAGGGCCGCCCGCGCCCCGTACACCTGCCCCCGCAGGTTGACGTCGATGATCCTGTCGAACACCTCGGACGGCGTCTGCTCGAAGGTCCCGAAGCTGTACAGCGAGGCGTTGCCCACCCATACGTCGATGCTCCCGAAGCGTTCGACGGCAGCGGCGGCGAGCCGCTGGACCTCGGCCTCCGAGGAGACATCGGTCGGTACGACGAGGGCGATTGCTCCCCTGTCCCGGCATTCCCCGGCCACAACCTCCAGGGTGCCGCCGTCCCGTCCGGCGAGGACCAGCTGGGCGCCGTCCTCGGCGAAGAGGCGTGCCGTCGCCCGGCCGATCCCGCTCGAAGCCCCCGTGATCACCACGGTCACCGTTGCCCTCATCTGCCTGCCTCCCGCTCGTCCACCCCGCACGCCGGCGTGGTTCCCTTCCGAGTCTTCGGGGCGGCACCGGTCTTGTCACGCACTTCCTCGCCCACTCGCGCGTCCTGCGCGAGTGGCGCGGGCCGGTCCCCCTATGCTGGCGACTGCCGGGTGTCATTCCCACCGGGCCGGGTCCCACGGACCCACGACATATGGGGGAAAGAAATGTCAGTACTGCGCCGCGTCCTCTTGCCGATCGCGTGGCTGGTGGTGTTCGCCGTCATCGCCGTCGCACTGGTCAAGATCGCCTTCTTCGACGGGGTCGAGCTCGCCGCCGACGCCGAATTCCCGACCGCCGAGGTCATGACACCGGCCGTGGCGGTGGGTCTCGGGACGGTCGCCAACACCGTCGAGCTCACGGGGACGGTCGCCGCGGACGACGGCGTGCCGGTGCGCTCGACGGCGCAGGGCGAGGTCGTCGCCGTCTTCGCCGAGCAGGGCGACGCCGTGGAGGAGGGCGCCGCACTGTTCCAGGTGCGGCGGCCGGCGGAGATCCAGCCGACGCCCGTGCAGGTCGGGGAGGCGGAGGAGGGCGACGACGCCCCCGCGCCCGGGGTACCCGAGCCCGTCGCGACGGTCTACGAGTACTACGACATCCTCGCCCCGGCCGACGGGACGCTGGCGGCGTTCACGCCTCTTCCCGGTGAGTCCGTCTCGATCGGGCAGACCACCGGGACGGTGAGCCCCGGCACCTATCACGTCAGCGGGACGCTGACCGCTGCCCAGCAGTTCCGCCTGCTGGACCGGCCGTCCTCGGCGGTCATCGCGATCACGGGGGGCGCGGCACCGTTCACATGCACCGATCCCCGCATCACCGAGCCGCAGGCAGCGGCCGGCGGCGGCCCCGACGCCGGGTCGGAACGGACCGCGATGGCCGGCCCCATCGCCCCGGCCCAGGGTCCCGGGTCCGACGGCGGATCCACGCCCGCAGGCGAACTGACCTGTCCCATCCCGGCCGACGTGCCGGTCTTCGTCGGCCTCTCCGCGGACATCGTGCTGAGCGCGGGCGTCGCAGAGGACGTCGTCACCGTGCCCACGACGGCGGTGAAGGGCTCCATCGCCACGGGCATCGTGTGGGTGCAGGACCCGGCCGGCGAGACCACCGAGCGGGAGGTCAAGCTCGGGCTCAACGACGGCTCCTCCGTGGAGATCACCGAAGGGCTGGCGGAGGGCGACATGATCCTCGAATTCGTGCCCGGCAGCGACGTCCCCCTGAACCAGGGCGCCTACCCGATGATGGGCGGCTAGGGCGTGCGGCACCGCACCGGCCCGGCCGGTTCGAACGACGGCGCACCGCTGGTGTCGCTGCGCGACGTCACGCGGACGGTCAGGATCCTCGACGCCGAGGACCTGCACGTCCTGCGGGGCATCGACCTCGACATCCACCGCGGCGACCGCGTCTCGGTCGTGGGGCGGTCCGGCTCGGGGAAGTCGACGCTGCTCAATCTCCTCGGGCTGCTCGACGTACCCACCGAGGGCGGGCTCTTCTTCGAAGGGCTCGACGCCCGCCGCCTCGGATCCGACCAGCGGGCCCGCCTGCGCGGGTCCGCCGTGGGCTTCATCTTCCAGCAGTTCAACCTGCTGCCCGGCCGGACCGCCCTGGACAACGTCATGACGCCCCTGCTGTACGCCGGCGGCCGGCAGTTCTGGCGCCGGGAGAGGCTCGCCACCGCGATGCTCGAGCGCGTGGGCCTGGGGTCCCGGCTCCGCGAACTGCCGCACAAGCTCTCCGGCGGCGAGCAGCAGCGCGTCGCCATCGCCCGCGCCCTGGTGCGCGGACCCCGGCTCATCCTCGCGGACGAACCCACCGGCGCCCTCGACATCGACACCGGGGCGGCGGTCATGGACCTGCTCGACGACGTCGCGCAGGAGACCGGGGCGGCGCTCGTCACGATCACGCACGACGCGAGCGTCGCGGCGCGGGCGCAGGACCACTACCGGCTCGACGCCGGTGTGCTCCGCCACCAGGCGGTCCCGGTATGACCGCCTTCGTCGCCTCGGTCGTCGAGGCGTTCTCCGAACTGCGGATCCACAAGACGCGCGTCCTGCTCGCCCTGCTGGGCGTCATGCTGTCCGTCGCCGCGCTGACCTCCGTCGTCGCCCTCGGCACCATGGCGCAGGCCGGCCTCGTCCAGTCCTCGGAACGCACGAGCGGGCGCGCGGCGACCCTCAGCGCGAACGTGTACGCCGCGACCGGCCCTGTCGACACCGACGGCGCGCTCGCCGCATACGACGACGTCGTGGAGCGGTACCGCGTCGAATACAGCTCCACCCGCCTCGACACCAGCCTCTCGATCCGGGGACCGGCGGGCGTCATCGCTGCGCCCACCACCATCGTGGAGCGGGACTACGGTGTGATGCGGCGCCTGGACATCGTCCAGGGCACCTGGTTCACGGAGGTGGACGAGCAGCGCCTCGCCCCCGCCGTCGTCGTCAACGAGGCGTTCCACCGCCTCGTCGGCTCCCCCGACCTGAGGTCCGCGCCCGGAGTCACGATCGAGGCCGGGACGCCCGTCCGCGCCGCCATCGTGGGCGTCCTGGCGGACGACTACGCCGAGGCGCAGCCGCAGGCGTTCCTCCTGCGCGGCCAGGCCGAGCGCTGGGACCTGGGCCAGGAGCAGGGCGTTCCGCCCACCCTCGAACTGTGGGTGCCGGAGGAGGCCGCGGACGCGCTGACGGCCCGGGTGCAGGGCGATCTCGCCTCGCAGATCGGCGCGGAGGCACAGGTGTACCGCCAGGACTATGCGGCCCAGGGTGATCCGTACGCCGTCGTGACCCTCGGCATCGGCGGGATCGCGGGGCTCGTCCTCCTACTGGGCGCGGTGGGGCTGCTCAACATCTCGATGGTGACCGTGAAGCACCGCGTACGGGAGATCGGCATCCGGCGCAGCTTCGGGGCGACGTCGGGCCGGATCTTCTTCGGCGTCATGATGGAATCGGTCGTCGCCACGTTCGTGGCGGGTGTGGCCGGGGTCATGCTGTCGGTCGCGGTCATCAAGCACCCCCGCGTGCAAGCGCTCATCGCCCAGGGGGTGACGGACCTGCCGCCCTTCCCCGTGGGAGCGGCGCTCGTCGGCATCGCGGCGGCAACGGCCGTCGGTGCGCTCGCTGGACTCATCCCGGCTCTCGTCGCCGTCCGCGTCAAGGTGATCGACGCCATCCGCTACTGAGGAGCAGCAGACGCAGGAAGAAGACCCGCCCCGGGTGGCAGACTCCCTTCCGGCCGTCGGGCAGGACCGGTCAGCGCCCCCCGCGCGGATCGTCGTCCCGCGTGACGTCCGGGTCGATCGTGTCGGCCTCCTGATGATGATGCGTCACTTCCTCACGCAGCCCCTGCGCGTCGGTCTGCCGCTCCTGGGCCTGCTGGCGGAGCCTCTCGGCCTCCACCTCGGCCTGCTGGGCTTCCGCTTCCGCCATCGATGCCCTGGCCTCGCGCTCGCGGGCTTCGAGTTCGGTGGCTTTCGCCGTCTCGCGCATCTCGGCCGCGCGGTGCCGATCCTGGTCCTCCCGGTGCCGGCGCTGGGCCGCTCCGCGCTTGCGGACGAGGATCGCCACGACGGCGAGGACGGCGAGGACGACGATGATCCCGACGACGATCCACACCACTTGACTCGTATCCACTGCTGACTCCTTCGATCGTTGGCGACGACGGCCCGCGGACGTTCCTAGCCCCCGAAGCCGCCCAGTCCGGGGATCTTGCCCAGCAGGTCCCTCGGATTGATGCCGAACCTGGCGAGGAGGTCGGAATGCTGCTCCGGATCCACCTGGTCGGGGAGTTGGGACTGCGCCTGCTCGGCATCGTCGTTCTTGCCCTGACTCTTCAGCAGATCGATGATCTGCGCCTTGTCGATCTTCACGGCTGCCTCCTGATGGGTCGGACGCCGATTAGTAAGCGTACTTAGGGGATCATGGCACAACGCCTCCCCGTTGTCACGGGTCCCGGAACACACCGGAGAATGGCTGGATGCCCCTCCTCCTGACGGTCCTCGCCGACACCCACCTGCCCAAGCGGGCGCGACAGCTGCCCGATGAGGTGTGGGACGCGATCGAGGCGTCCGACGTCGTCGTCCACGCCGGCGACTGGACCGAGACGCCGCTCCTGGACGAGCTCGAGTCCCGGGCCCGCCGCCTCATCGCCTGCTACGGGAACAACGACGGCGGGGACCTCAGGGCACGCCTGCCCCTGGTCGCCCGTGCCGAGCTCGACGGCGTCCGCCTCGCCGTCGTCCATGAGACGGGCCAGAAGCAGGGGCGGGAGGCCCGCATGGCAGCGCTCTACCCCGACGTCGACGTCCTGGTGTTCGGGCACAGCCATATCCCCTGGGACACGCGGGCCGCGACTGGGCTCCGTCTGCTCAACCCGGGCTCCCCCACGGACCGCCGCCGCCAGCCGCACTGCACCTTCATGACCGCGACCATCGACGCGGGGCACCTGGACGTCGCCCTGCGCCGCCTGCCGCAGCGCTGATCCGGGGCGCTCCGGCATCCCGTCCGATTGGTAGTGTGACCACCACAAGTCAGTAGCCTGTCGAGATCCTGGGAGCCCCGTGAGCAAGCGCCTGTACCCGCTCGTGCCCGCCACCGCGGTCATGCTGTGCGGCCTCACCTTCGGGGCGCTGCCCGCTGCGGCCGCGGAGGTATGCCCCGGCGTCGGCGCCGCGGGATGCGAGGCCCCCGGGACCCAGGCACCCGGGAGCCCGAGCAGGGTCACCCCCACGACACCGGCGACGACCTCCCCTGCCCCAGCGACCACGTCGCCGTCGCCCGAGCCCGAGCCGACGACGCCGCAGGACCCCCTACCGACAGCCCCACCGGTGGTCACCGATCCCCCGGTCGAGCCCGCCGAGCCGACGACGCCACCACCGACGACCCCGGACCCGACGCCGGAACCGATCGCGCCCGCGCCGGTCCCCGCCCCGCTACCGGCGCAGCCGCTGGTTCCCGTGGCCCCCCTGCCTCCGGCGCCCGAGGTGCTGCCGCCGCCTCCGATCGTCGAGGAGGTGCCGGCGGAGGAGACGCCGTCAGCCAGACCCACCCGGAGTTCCACACCCTCCCCGTCCCCGTCCACGACACCCTCCACGCCCACGGCCTCCGCGTCCGCGAGCGCCGACGAGGCCGTGGCGATCGACCGGACGGAAGCACGGAGGCAGCCGAACATGCCCTTCCTCGCGGTACTCTCGGTCATCATCATGGGGTGCCTCGTAGGGCTCGTGAAGGTCCTGGGGCCGCTCGTCCCACGGCGGTCGCACTAGGCCCGGGGTGCCTGTTCCCTTCCCCCGCCGGCCCCGCTAGGCTGTAGGCCCAGAGGCTCGAGGAGCCACCGGAGAGCACGAGGAGGTGGAGTCATGAAGAAGGTCCTTGCCGTTGCGCTGTGCGCCGACAACAACCCCATGAACCCCGCCTCCCCGACATCGGCGCCCTAGCCGCGCCCCGCGGGAGGCCTCCTCCGGAGGAACCGCGTTGAACACTCTCCTGCAGTACGGCTTCACCGACCGCATCGGTGCCCTCTTCTCCTTCCACTATCCGTCCGGCGTGCATCCGGCCAGGGTCGTCCGCACGGACCGCGGGCGGGTGATGGTTGCTACACGGCACGGCATCCTGCACCTCGACAGCCCGGACTCGTTCGTCACCGGGGACTGGGTGGGGCTGGAGGGCGACGCCCCCGTCATCACCGGGCACCTTCCGCGCTGGTCCCTGCTCCAGCGCAAACGGGCCCACGATCCGCTGTCCGAGCCCCAGGTCCTCGCCGCGAACATCGACCTCCTCGGCGTCGTGGTACCCCTGGACCGGCCGCTCTCGACCAACAGGCTCGAGCGCACCCTCGTCGCGGCCTGGGATTCCGGCGCCGTGCCCGTCGTCATCCTGACCAAGGCCGATCTCAGCTCGCGCTTCGACGGCGTGGTCGCCGAGACGGTCGAACGTGCCCGTGGGGTGGAGGTGCTGACGACGTCGGCAGAGGCCGGTGACGGCCTCGAGCAGCTGCGCGGGCGGATCGGCACCGGGCAGACCCTGGCGATGCTGGGCCCCTCGGGTGCCGGCAAGTCGAGCCTGATCAACGCCCTCACCGGCGGCGTCCGGCAGGACACCGGCGAGGTCCGCGCGAGCGACGGACGCGGGCGGCACACGACCACGGCGCGGGAACTCGTGCCGCTCGGGGACGGCGCCGTCCTGATGGACACGCCGGGGCTGCGCGGCTTCGCCCTCTGGGACGCGGAGGAGGGGCTGTCCCAGGTGTTCGGCGACATCGAGGAGCTCTTCGCCTCGTGCCGGTTCCACGACTGCGCGCACGAGACCGAACCCGGGTGCGCGGTGCAGTCCGCCATCGCCTCCGGGGATCTGGAGGAACGACGCTGGCTGAGCTACCGGAAGATGGACCGCGAACTCGCGAGCCTCCACCGCCGGCAGAACGTCGCGGAGCAGCGGCGTCAGGGGAAGGCATTCCGTCGGACCGTCCGGGACGCAGTCCTGGCGAAGGACTATCGGAACCGTTTCCGGGAGGGGTGACGGGCGGGCGTCACGGAAGGGGTGGAGCCTCCTGTCGGATTCGAACCGACGACCCCCGCTTTACAAGAGCGGTGCTCTGGCCAACTGAGCTAAGGAGGCGTGCTGACCGAGCCAGCGCGGCGCCGTCGTCATGGTCCTGGGGTGGAGACTGCCGGGGGCGGCATGACGCCGAGCGCTCAATAAGGGTAGCCCAGCGCCGGCACCGCGTGAAATCAGCCACGCGTCCGGCAGCGCCCGACCGGATAGAGTCATTTCCGAGACCAACTACTTTTATGGAGCCCGCTGTGAGTGCTGCACAACCCTCGACCACACCAGGCGTCAAGGCGTCGTTCTCGGCGGACGGCCAGTACGGTGAGTTCGACTTCATCGTCGTCTCCAACCGGCTGGCGGTGGACCGCATCGTCGATGAGAACGGCGAGAGTTCGTGGCGGCGTTCGCCGGGCGGCCTCGTGACCGCGCTGGCGCCCGTGATGGCCAAGGCCGACGGCGCCTGGGTCGGCTGGCACGGCGCCCCCGACGAGACGCTCGAGCCCTTCGACGAGGCGAACATGCGCCTCGTGCCCGT
This sequence comes from Arthrobacter antioxidans, assembly GCF_023100725.1. Lineage (NCBI taxonomy): Bacteria > Bacillati > Actinomycetota > Actinomycetes > Micrococcales > Micrococcaceae > Arthrobacter > Arthrobacter antioxidans. The sequence continues at coordinate 519,135 of NZ_CP095501.1, read as the reverse complement.
GCCGCTCAGCGCCGAGGAGGTGGAGCTGTACTACGAGGGGTTCTCGAACGCCACCCTCTGGCCGCTCTACCACGACGTCATCGCCTCCCCCGAGTTCCACCGCACCTGGTGGGACTCCTACCGGCGGGTCAACGAGCGCTTCGCGCGGGCGACGGCGTCCGTCGCGGCGGAGGGGGCCACGGTGTGGGTCCAGGACTACCAGCTGCAGCTCGTCCCCAAGATGCTGCGCGAGGCCCGCCCGGACCTGAAGATCGGCTTCTTCAACCACATCCCGTTCCCCCCGCTGGAGATCTACGCACAGCTGCCGTGGCGCCGGCAGGTCATCGAAGGACTCCTCGGCGCGGACCTCATCGGCTTCCAGCGCCCGAGCGACGCGAGCAACTTCCTGCGGTGCGTGCGCCGCTTCAAGGGCTACACCATCAAGGCCCAGCAGGTGCAGGTCCCGGCCGGCGCCGATGGCACACCGGGCTACGTGTCGCGGGCCGAGGCGTTCCCCATCTCCATCGACACCGCGTCGATCACGGAACTCGCGCAGCGGCCGGACGTCATCGAACGCTCGAAGGAGATCCGGCGCGAGCTCGGCGACCCCGAGCACGTCCTGCTCGGCGTCGACCGGCTCGACTACACCAAGGGCATCGGCCACCGCCTCAAGGCCTACGGGGAGCTGCTCGAGGACGGTGCCATCACGGTGGAGGGTGCCGCCCTCATCCAGGTCGCCAGTCCCAGCCGCGAGCGTGTGGAGCAGTACCGCCTCCTGCGCGAGGACATCGAGGGGGCGGTGGGCCGCATCAACGGGACGCACGACACCATGAAGAACACGGCGATCCGCTACCTGCACCACAGTTACCCGGTCGAGGAGATGGTGGCGCTGTATCTGGCTGCGGACGTCATGCTCGTCACGGCCCTGCGGGACGGCATGAACCTCGTGGCCAAGGAGTACGTCGCCGCGCGGACCGGGAACACGGGCATGCTCGTCCTCAGCGAGTTCGCGGGCGCAGCGGACACCCTGCGCCAGGCGATCCTCGTCAACCCGCACGATATCGACGGGCTGAAGAGCGCCATCCTCACCGCGGTCACCATGCCGAAGCCCGAAGCCATGCGGCGCATGCGACTCATGCGCCGCCAGGTGGTCCACAACGACGTCGAGCGCTGGTCGCAGGCCTTCCTCGCCGCTCTCCAGACGGAAGGCCCCGGCAGTGGCGATTGAGCTGGCCCTGCGCGCTGCGCTGCAGGCCCTCGCCACCACGCCGCGCCTGCTCGTGGCCCTCGACTTCGACGGCACGCTCGCCCCGCTCGTCGAGCGGGCGGAGGATGCCCGCGCGCTCCCGGCGTCGGCCGCAGCAGTCCGGGTGCTGGCCGGACTGCCCCACACGACGACGGCGCTCATCTCCGGACGGGCCCTCGACAGCCTGCGCGCCGTCGCGGACCCGCCGGCGGACACGATGCTGATCGGCAGCCACGGCGCCGAGACCTGGACCGGGCCGGACCGCGCCCCGCTGGCGCTGACACCGGACCAAGCCGACCTCCTGGCGCGCGCCGTCGCCGTCGTCGAACGGGTCGTCGCCGCGCACGCCGGGACGCGGATCGAGTTCAAGCCCGCCGGCGTCGTGCTCCACACGAGGACAGCCGCGGACGCCGTCGCCGACGCCGCCGTAGCCGCGGCCCGGACGGAGCTCGCCCGCCTGGACGGCGTGGGCATCGCGGACGGCAAGCGCGTGCTCGAGATCTCGGTGGTCGAGGCCGACAAGGGCCAGGGACTGACGCTGTTGCGGCAGGCCGCAGCAGCGACGGCGGTCTTCTTCGCAGGCGACGACGTCACGGACGAGCATGCCCAGAAGACCCTCGGCGCGGAGGACGTCGGCATCAGGATCGGCCCCGGCGATACTGCGGCATCCTTCTCCGTCGCCACCCCCGAGGCCTTCACGGAGGTGCTCGAGGAACTCGCGACGCTGCGCGCGGCAGGTGCACCCGGATAGGGAACGTGTCATACTCAGGAGGCGTGACCAACGTCACCGGTACTGCTGGCGGACCACGCGCAACAACTGAATACATTCCATTCACTACGGATCGTCGGGCACGTACCTGCCCGTGAAAAGGAACCAATTCCATGGCAACGGTAACGTTTGACCAGGCCACGCGCCTGTACCCGGGCACCGAGAAGCCCGCCGTCGACAAGCTCAACATCGACATCGCCGACGGCGAATTCCTCGTCCTCGTGGGACCCTCCGGTTGCGGAAAGTCCACCTCCCTGCGCATGCTCGCGGGGTTGGAGGACGTCAACTCCGGACGCATCCTCATCGGCGACCGCGACGTCACCGACGTCCCCCCGAAGGATCGCGACATCGCGATGGTCTTCCAGAACTACGCGCTCTACCCGCACATGTCGGTGGCTGACAACATGGGCTTCGCGCTCAAGATCGCCGGCGTCTCGAAGGAGGAGCGCGCCGAGCGCGTCCGTGAAGCGGCGAAGCTCCTCGACCTCGAGGACTACCTCGACCGCAAGCCGAAGGCCCTCTCCGGTGGCCAGCGCCAGCGTGTCGCCATGGGTCGCGCGATCGTGCGTAACCCTCAGGTCTTCCTCATGGACGAGCCCCTGTCCAACCTGGACGCGAAGCTCCGTGTGCAGACGCGTACGCAGATCGCCTCGCTGACCCGCCGCCTCGGCGTCACGACGGTCTACGTCACGCACGACCAGGTCGAGGCCATGACCATGGGTGACCGCGTCGCGGTGCTCAAGGACGGCATCCTCCAGCAGGTGGACACCCCGCGCAACCTGTACGAGCACCCCAAGAACGTCTTCGTCGCCGGCTTCATCGGCTCGCCCGCGATGAACCTCCTGGAACTGCCCGTCGCCGACGGTGGAGTCCTCTTCGGCGGCATCGTCTACCCGGTCGCCGGCAACGTCCTCTCCGGCGCGGCCGGCAACACCGTCACGCTCGGTGTCCGGCCCGAGCACCTCGTCCTCGCGGCCGCGGGTGAGGGACTGCAGGTCGAGGTCGACGTCGTCGAGGAGCTCGGCGCCGACGCCTACATCTACGGCCACACCACACTGGACGGCAAGGACCACGACATGGTGGTCCGCGTCGACGGCCGTCGCCCACCGATGAAGGGCGACAGCGTCTACGTGCGCCCCGAGCAGGGCCACGTGCACCTGTTCGACACCACGAACGGACTCCGCCTGGCCGAGGCGGTCTAGGTTCCTCGCGGATCACGCACGACGACGGCGGTGGTTTCGCCGGGCATCCCTTGGGTGCCCTGGGGAGACCACCGCTGTCGTTTAACGGCCACTACGCTTGATGCAGGCTCAATACCCGCCCGGACACGAAGGCAGCACCCATGACAGAGACCTCGAACGCGCAGTGGCATGACGAGCCGACGGATTACGGCCAGACCGGCAAGCTGCCGCGGGTACGTCCCGCATCCTCCGAGGTCGCCAACCTGGGATCCCTCAACATCACGGCGGCAGCGACCGACCCGGAACTCCTCGACCTGCCCTGGCATATCGCTCTCGAGGAATGGCCGGCCAGTGCCCTCGCCGCCCTCCCCCGCGGCATCTCCCGGCACATCGTGCGTTTCGCGCACCTCGGCGGATCCGTGATCGCGGTCAAGGAGACCGGCGAGCACATCGCGCGCCACGAGTACCACATGCTCCGGAAGCTCCAGCGCCTCGACGTGCCCTGCGTGGAACCCGTCGCCGTCATCTCCGGCCGGGCCACGCCCGACGGCGAGGAGCTCGACCCGGTCCTCGTCACCCGCCACCTCAAGTTCTCCCTGCCCTATCGGGCGCTGTTCTCCCAGACCCTCCGCCGTGACACGCTGACCCGCCTCATCGATGCGCAGGCGCTGCTCCTCGTGCGCCTGCACCTCGTGGGCTTCTACTGGGGCGACGTCTCCCTCTCCAATACCCTGTTCCGGCGCGATGCCGGGTCCTTCGCCGCGTATCTCGTGGACGCCGAGACGGGCGAGCTCTACCCTGAGCTGTCCACCGGCCAGCGCGAGTACGACCTCGAGATCGCCCGCGTCAACATCGCCGGCGAGCTGATGGACCTCGCGGAGGGTGGCCTCATCGAGGAGAAGGTGGATCCGCTCGCCACGAGCGAGCTGATCATGGACAGCTACCGCCGCCTCTGGAGCGAGCTGACGGAGCAGGAGTCGTTCGAACTCGGGGACCGGTGGCGTGTGGGAGCCCGCATCCGCCGGCTCAACGAGCTCGGCTTCGACGTCGAGGAGTACGCGATCAAGACGGCCGCCAACGGGACGCAGATCCAGCTCCAGCCCAAGGTCGTCGATGCAGGGCACCACAGCCGGAGACTCCTCCGCCTGACCGGCCTTGACGCGCAGGAGAACCAGGCCCGGCGCCTGCTCAACGACATGGACGCCTACCGGGCGGACAACAACCCCACGCTGGACGAGGAGTTCACGGCGCACCTCTGGGTGAACGAGGTCTTCGAGCCCATCGTCCGCGCCGTCCCCCGCGAACTGGGTGGGAAGCTCGAGCCCGCCGAAGTGGTCCACGAGGTGCTCGAACACCGGTGGTACATGTCGGAGCGGGAGGACAGGAACGTGCCGATGGCCGAAGCCGTGCAGTCCTACCTCGACGACGAACTCCGTCACCGCCGTGACGAGGCGGAAATCATGCTGACGGCGGATGCGAAGACCATCGGCATCGACGAGGACTCCGAGTAGGTCGACGATTCAGGGGCCGATGACAAGGGACCGGCAGCCATCTCCGTGGCTGCCGGTCCCTCGTTCAGTCCGTGGGTCCTGCTAGGGGCATTCCGCAGGCTGGCCCGAGATCGTGATCGGTGTTCCCGTGGGCAGTCCCTCGCACTGTTCGATGATCTGCTGCGTGAGGTCGCCGAAGAACGCGATCACCGCGATCGTGATGATCACTCCGATGATGGTGAACAACGCGCCGATGATGATGCCTGCAAGGGCGAACCCGTTGCCCATCTTCGCCTTCCGGGATTTCACGAAGGCGATGATGCTGATGACGAGGCCGACCGGAGCGATCAGGATGGCAAGGATGAAGCCGACGATGCCGAGCGTCTTGCCGGGGTTCTCTGCCGTCTGGACCTGGTAGCCCTGCTGTCCGGGGTAGTTGCCGGCACCCTGTCCGTAGGGACTCTGCTGCCCGTAGGGAGCCGAGCTCTGCTGCCCGTAGGGAGACGGAGCCTGCCCGTACTGCGGCTGGCTCTCGCCGTACTTCGGCTGATCCTGCTGCCCGTACTGCGGCTGATTCTCGCCGTACTTCGGCTCGTTCTCCCCGTACTGCGGCTTGTCCCGCTCACCGTAGGGCGGTCCGCCCTGCGATCCCGGATTGTTGTCAGACATGGTGCCCCCGAAAAGAAGTAGTGGAATTGACGGAGATTTCCGACAGTTTCCTGAACACTATCACCGGGCACCGTTGCCCATCCGGCAAGGACAGCAACGATCAGGCGACGATGGCCTTGCCGGGATTCAGGATGCCCAGGGGGTCGAAGACCTCCTTGATGCGGGCCTGCAGGTCGAGGACCGCCGCCTGTTGCTCCCAGGCAAGCCATCTCCGTTTGTACTGTCCCACGCCGTGCTCACCCGTGATCGTGCCGCCGAACTCCAGCGCGAGGCGCACCGACTCGTCGAGCGCCTCATTCAGCCGCGCCTGGGATCGAGGACCCTCGCTGCGCGCCACCCAGAACGTGGGATGGAGATTGCCGTCACCGGCGTGGGCCACGACCTTCAGATGGACGGCGTGCCGGTCCGCCATCACTTCGAGTGCCTGAACGTAGTCGACGAGCCGGGATTTCGGTACGGCGACGTCTTCGCCCACGCGGAACAGGTCATCCACGTCATCTCCCCGGCTGTGGCGCCTCAGGTCGACGAGCCGCTCGGCCTCCTCCGATCCCTCCTGGCTGACGTCGGCACCCAGCGCGATCAGGACCCTCCGGATGGCTTTGGCCTCGGCCGCCGCACCGTAACCGTCCGTCCTGACCAGCAGGAGCGAACCGCCTCGCCGGCGGAGTTCGGAACCGTGCACACCGTCCAGTGCATCGAGGGTCCTCCCGTCGAGGAGTTCCAGGATCGAGGGTTGCACCCGGGCGCGGCCGATGGCGAGGACGCCGGCTGCTGCCCGGGGGAAGTCGTCGAAGAAGGCGGCCAGGGTGTGGACCTCCTGCGGCAGGTAGCGGAGACGGACGGTCACCTGCACCACCACGCCCAGGGTGCCCTCCGAACCGGTCATCAGCGCCGTCAGATCGTACCCGGCAACTCCCTTGAACGTGCTGTGCCCCGTCGAGATGAGGGTGCCGTCCGCCAGGACCACCTTCAGCGCGAGAACGGAGTCGCGCGTCACCCCGTACTTCGCGCAGCGGAGACCTCCCGCATTGGTGGCGACATTCCCCCCGATAGTGGACCACCGGTAGCTGGCGGGGTCCGGCGCGTACATCAGGCCGTGCTCCGCAGCAGCCGTGTCAAGATCGGCGTTGATTACTCCGGGTTCGACGACGGCGGTTTCGTCGTCCGGGTTGATCGCAAGGATCCTGTCCATGAGCTCGAGCGACAGGATCACACAGCCCTGCGTCGCATGGGCGCCACCGGACACCCCTGACCCTGCGCCGCGGCTCACCACCGGCACACGATGGCGGGTTGCCCACTGGAGCGCCACCTGCACGTCCTCCACGGTGCGGGCACGGATCACCGCGCCGGGGAGCGCCGGTTCGAGAACGGGACCGAGATCCCGGGAGTACTCGTCCAGGTCCTCGGGAGCGGTCGACACACGACCCGGGAGGGCGTTCCGGAGCTCATCGAGCGCTGGGTGGATCATCGGTTCCCACCCATGAAGCGTCGGTAACGCGACAGCGCATCGGGCCAGAACGCGCGGTAGAAATCGTAGACGTCCTTCGGATCCCCCGCCGTCCACCCGCTGTGGGTGAGAGTGAGCGTGACTCGGGACTCAGCGGCTCCTTCTGCTCCTTCACCTGCAGCCATCTCGATACGCACCACCGTCGTCGACGCGGAACCGACATGCCGCCACGACAGCTGGAGCCACTCCCCAGGGCTGCTGTCGGTCACCTCGCCCCAGACGTTCTCGTCATCGCGAGCAGACGTCTCGACGAGGGCGTTGTCCTCGAGGTCGAAGAAGCTGTCCTCACCCCATCGGCTCAGCTCATCGGCCGGCCACCACAGGTGGAGGTGCTGCGTCAGCCCTGCCCAGGCGTGGTCCACGGATGCCGGGACGGTCACCGACGCACGAAGCTCCGGCCGCGCCTCCGGGAAGTCGGCCGCGGCGGACGGGTGCGAGAACATACCACTCATGTCTCGACCCTACCGTTCTGCGGGGCGGGCCGTGGCTCGGCGCCGCCCGGGGTGCCGGGGGTGCCGGGGGTGCCGGGGGTGCCGGGGGTGCCGGGGGTGCCGAAAGGGACCCTGTGCAGTCGAAGGTGCAGGCGGCGTTCAACCCTGATTCTTCGACCGCGTTCTTCGGGGCTACTTGGTGGTGGCGCTGGTGGTGGGTGGGGTGGTTAACGTGGGAAGGCCCCACCGTGGTGGGGCCTTCCTGTAATGGTTGTCCGGCGGTGTCCTACTCTCCCACACTCTCTCGGGTGCAGTACCATCGGCGCTGTGGGTCTTAGCTTCCGGGTTCGGAATGGGACCGGGCGTTTCCCCCACGCTATGACCGCCGTAACCCTTGCTACCTGGCGCACCCGTGCCGTGTTCCCCTGGTGCCTTGTGGGCGGGGGTGGTGGGTGCCGGTAAATTTGTGGGTTACATCGTGTCGTGCTGGATGTAACGGTGTGACCGGGAAAGAGACCCGTGGTGGGGGTTTCCTGGTGTTTATGGGTGGTTCCTGTTGTTGGTTGGGAACCGCATAGTGGACGCGTAGCATATGATCTTCACCCTCCCCATGGGTCACCGTGGGGGTCGGGGGGTTCCTGGTTGCCCGGGAACACCCGTGTTTTCTGGTGGGGGTGGGTGTGTGGTGTAAGTTATCGGCTTATTAGTACCGGTCAGCTTCGCAGGTCTTTCGTCCCTGCTTCCACATCCGGCCTATCAACCCAGTGGTCTGGCTGGGGGCCTCTCACACTCTAGGTGTATGGAAATCTCATCTTGAAGCAGGCTTCCCGCTTAGATGCTTTCAGCGGTTATCCCATCCGAACGTAGCTAATCAGCGGTGCACTTGGCAGTACAACTGACACACCAGAGGTTCGTCCGTCCCGGTCCTCTCGTACTAAGGACAGCCCTTCTCAAATTTCCTGCGCGCGCAGCGGATAGGGACCGAACTGTCTCACGACGTTCTAAACCCAGCTCGCGTACCGCTTTAATGGGCGAACAGCCCAACCCTTGGGACCTACTCCAGCCCCAGGATGCGACGAGCCGACATCGAGGTGCCAAACCATGCCGTCGATATGGACTCTTGGGCAAGATCAGCCTGTTATCCCCGAGGTACCTTTTATCCGTTGAGCGACGGCCATTCCACAATGTGCCGCCGGATCACTAGTCCCGACTTTCGTCCCTGCTTGAGATGTCTCTCTCACAGTCAAGCTCCCTTGTGCACTTACACTCGCCACCTGATTGCCAACCAGGCTGAGGGAACCTTTGGGCGCCTCCGTTACTTTTTAGGAGGCAACCGCCCCAGTTAAACTACCCATCAGGCACTGTCCCTGACCCGGATTACGGGCCGAAGTTAGATATCCAGAGTGACCAGAGTGGTATTTCAACGATGACTCCACGTGAACTGGCGTCCACGCTTCACAGTCTCCCACCTATCCTACACAAGCCACACCGAACACCAATACCAAACTATAGTGAAGGTCTCGGGGTCTTTCCGTCCTGCTGCGCGTAACGAGCATCTTTACTCGTACTGCAATTTCGCCGAGTTTATGGTTGAGACAGCGGGGAAGTCGTTACTCCATTCGTGCAGGTCGGAACTTACCCGACAAGGAATTTCGCTACCTTAGGATGGTTATAGTTACCACCGCCGTTTACTGGGGCTTAAATTCCCAGCTTCGTCCCACGCAAGCGTGAAACTAACCGGTCCTCTTAACCTTCCAGCACCGGGCAGGAGTCAGTCCGTATACATCGTCTTGCGACTTCGCACGGACCTGTGTTTTTAGTAAACAGTCGCTTCCCCCTGGTCTCTGCGGCCCTGATCCGCTCCGGCAAGCTAGTCGCCATCACGGTTGGGGCCCCCCTTCTCCCGAAGTTACGGGGGCATTTTGCCGAGTTCCTTAACCATAATTCTCTCGATCGCCTTAGTATTCTCTACCTGATCACCTGTGTCGGTTTGGGGTACGGGCGGCTAAAACCTCGCGCCGATGCTTTTCTCGGCAGCATAGGATCACCAAATTCCCCCATACGGGGGTCCCATCAGATCTCAGACTCGTGATCGAACACAAGGACGCGGATTTGCCTACGTCCTGCCCTACATCCTTAGACCGGGACAACCATCGCCCGGCTTGGCTACCTTCCTGCGTCACACCTGTTAATACGCTTACCTCCCGAGATCAGGTCCCGCGATCCACAAAAAACCACGTCACCACAAGGGTGGGCGGTCATGCTTCTGGCGGTTAGTATCCCTCGATCAGTATTGGCGGTTTTTCGCCGGTACGGGAATATCAACCCGTTGTCCATCGACTACGCCTGTCGGCCTCGCCTTAGGTCCCGACTTACCCAGGGCAGATTAGCTTGACCCTGGAACCCTTGATCATTCGGCGGACGGGTTTCTCACCCGTCTTTCGCTACTCATGCCTGCATTCTCACTCGTGTGGGCTCCACCGCTGGTTTACACCGCGACTTCACTGCCCACACGACGCTCCCCTACCCATCCACACCCCTGAACTCAGGAGAACAAGTCTCCGGCTTGGGATCTATGTGAATGCCACAACTTCGGCGGTGTACTTGAGCCCCGCTACATTGTCGGCGCGGAATCACTTGACCAGTGAGCTATTACGCACTCTTTCAAGGGTGGCTGCTTCTAAGCCAACCTCCTGGTTGTCTGGGCAACTCCACATCCTTTCCCACTTAGCACACGCTTAGGGGCCTTAGTTGGTGGTCTGGGCTGTTTCCCTCTCGACTATGAAGCTTATCCCCCACAGTCTCACTGCTGCGCTCTCACTTACCGGCATTCGGAGTTTGGCTGACGTCAGTAACCTTGTAGGGCCCATTAGCCATCCAGTAGCTCTACCTCCGGTAAGAAACACGCAACGCTGCACCTAAATGCATTTCGGGGAGAACCAGCTATCACGAAGTTTGATTGGCCTTTCACCCCTACCCACAGCTCATCCCCTCCATTTTCAACTGAAGTGGGTTCGGTCCTCCACGACGTCTTACCGTCGCTTCAACCTGGCCATGGGTAGATCACTTCGCTTCGGGTCTAGATCACGCCACTGCAACGCCCTATTCAGACTCGCTTTCGCTACGGCTTCCCCACACGGGTTAACCTCGCGACGTAACACTAACTCGCAGGCTCATTCTTCAAAAGGCACGCCGTCACAGAAACTAGGTCTGCTCCGACGGTTTGTAGGCACACGGTTTCAGGTACTATTTCACTCCCCTCCCGGGGTACTTTTCACCTTTCCCTCACGGTACTGGTCCGCTATCGGTCATCAGGGAGTATTTAGGCTTACCAGGTGGTCCTGGCAGATTCGCACGGGATTTCTCGGGCCCCGTGCTACTTGGGATCCTCTCCAAACGGCGTCACGCATTACGGTTACGGGACTTACACCCTCTCCGGCCGGGCTTTCAAACCCGTTCACCTATACGCACGCACTCATTTCACCAGTCCGGCAGAACTGGAACGGAAAGTCCCACAACCCCAGTGATGCAACGCCCGCCGGCTATCACACACCACTGGTTTAGCCTGATCCGCGTTCGCTCGCCACTACTGACGGAATCACTATTGTTTTCTCTTCCTGTGGGTACTGAGATGTTTCACTTCCCCACGTTCCCTCCACGTACCCTATGTGTTCAGATACGGGTCACCCGGTCACTCGCGCGCCGGGCGGGGTTTCCCCATTCGGACATCCTGGGATCAAAGTTCGGTTATCAACTCCCCCAGGCTTATCGCAGATTCCCACGTCCTTCTTCGGCTCCTGATGCCAAGGCATCCACCGTGTGCCCTTAAAAACTTGACCACTAAGATCAAAAACATATCGAGAAAACCAGGCCCGACCCGAAGATCGGAACCAGATTATTCTTAGAAATTGCTTCTTTTTAAGATGCTCGCGTCCACTATGCAGTTCTCAACCAACAACCCCAACACACCCCCACCCACCCCGAAACCGGGACCAGGCAGAGCATGCGCAGGAAAACCAGAAACAACGAACCCCACCCCCACACCGGCCACACCACCCCCCCACACCCGAACAGCACCCACAACAGGCACCCCCGGACACGAGGACAACAGCACAACCAACACAGAACATGAGGCCCTGTTATCTCAGGACCCAACAGTGTGCCAAACAGTAAAACCCGGTAACCCCCACCAACCCACGCTTTCCAGAACCCCGAAGGGAACGTACTCACCAGCCAGCAGGCACCACCAGGCACCTATCCATTGATATTCCACCCATGAGCACCCACCGCGGAACAAACGCCCGCGCTATGGGCTAACTCCTGCGAACCACACACCCACCACACAGGATGGGCCCATGAATCCGAGGCGCTCCTTAGAAAGGAGGTGATCCAGCCGCACCTTCCGGTACGGCTACCTTGTTACGACTTAGTCCCAATCGCCGGTCCCACCTTCGACGGCTCCCTCCCACAAGGGGTTAGGCCACCGGCTTCGGGTGTTACCAACTTTCGTGACTTGACGGGCGGTGTGTACAAGGCCCGGGAACGTATTCACCGCAGCGTTGCTGATCTGCGATTACTAGCGACTCCAACTTCATGAGGTCGAGTTGCAGACCTCAATCCGAACTGAGACCGGCTTTTTGGGATTAGCTCCACCTCACAGTATCGCAACCCTTTGTACCGGCCATTGTAGCATGCGTGAAGCCCAAGACATAAGGGGCATGATGATTTGACGTCGTCCCCACCTTCCTCCGAGTTGACCCCGGCAGTCTCCCATGAGTCCCCGGCATAACCCGCTGGCAACATGGAACGAGGGTTGCGCTCGTTGCGGGACTTAACCCAACATCTCACGACACGAGCTGACGACAACCATGCACCACCTGTAAACCGGCCACAAGTGGCTGACACATCTCTGCATCATTCCGGTTCATGTCAAGCCTTGGTAAGGTTCTTCGCGTTGCATCGAATTAATCCGCATGCTCCGCCGCTTGTGCGGGCCCCCGTCAATTCCTTTGAGTTTTAGCCTTGCGGCCGTACTCCCCAGGCGGGGCACTTAATGCGTTAGCTACGGCGCGGAAAACGTGGAATGTCCCCCACACCTAGTGCCCAACGTTTACGGCATGGACTACCAGGGTATCTAATCCTGTTCGCTCCCCATGCTTTCGCTCCTCAGCGTCAGTTACAGCCCAGAGACCTGCCTTCGCCATCGGTGTTCCTCCTGATATCTGCGCATTTCACCGCTACACCAGGAATTCCAGTCTCCCCTACTGCACTCTAGTCTGCCCGTACCCACCGCAGATCCGGAGTTAAGCCCCGGACTTTCACGGCAGACGCGACAAACCGCCTACGAGCTCTTTACGCCCAATAATTCCGGATAACGCTTGCGCCCTACGTATTACCGCGGCTGCTGGCACGTAGTTAGCCGGCGCTTCTTCTGCAGGTACCGTCACCAACCCAAAAGGCCGGCTTCTTCCCTACTGAAAGAGGTTTACAACCCGAAGGCCTTCATCCCTCACGCGGCGTCGCTGCATCAGGCTTGCGCCCATTGTGCAATATTCCCCACTGCTGCCTCCCGTAGGAGTCTGGGCCGTGTCTCAGTCCCAGTGTGGCCGGTCACCCTCTCAGGCCGGCTACCCGTCGTCGCCTTGGTAGGCCATTACCCCACCAACAAGCTGATAGGCCGCGAGTCCATCCAAAACCACAAAAGCTTTCCACCAACATGGCATGCGCCAGAAGGTCGTATCCAGTATTAGACCCGGTTTCCCAGGCTTATCCCAGAGTCAAGGGCAGGTTACTCACGTGTTACTCACCCGTTCGCCACTAATCCCCCCACAAGTGAGGTTCATCGTTCGACTTGCATGTGTTAAGCACGCCGCCAGCGTTCATCCTGAGCCAGGATCAAACTCTCCGTAAATGCATTACAGACACAACAATGACACCCGGGAAAACGGGCGACACCACTGCACAAAATTCGAAACCAGCCAAAAAAACCAGCCACCACACACAAAAATGCGCGACAACCAGCCAATTCAACCAATCAAAAAACAATCGGTATCAACAAACTTGGCACACTATTGAGTTCTCAAACAACAGGAACAACCGATTACTCACGGAAACCCGACGCTCACACGCCGCTCGGCCCCGCTTTCCCTCGCCGTTATGTTCACAGCTTATTTCACTTTCTTTTCCCCTGTCAAATCCATTCACCGTGACCTGAACCACCAGCAAAAGAAATACGACAAAGAACAAACCCACCACAAATAGAAGTCGAATTCGACCACGCCTCACAGCGCACGAACCAACCACAGGAATTTGTAGGGGATGATCACCCACACCGGGGCAACTCATGAAACACTACACGTCGCACGGCGGTCGGGCAAACCGGACCGCCCCCGGCAGGCTCACCGTGCTGCGTACATCGTTCCTCCAGGACAGCAGCTCCTGGAGACCGTGCGGCTCCATGCTGCGTCCGGTCCATGTGAGCGCCCTGCATCGACAACCCGACAAAGGGACGAGCGGCTCTTCCCGATGCAGGGGGAATGGCGCTGCTCAGGTAAGTGTCATGCCGCGGTCCGGCTGGCACTGGCCGGCTGGGTACAGGATCGGCAGTTGCCTGGGGTGCGGTAGCCGCGTGCGGCGCCTTCGATCTGTTCACGGTGTGTGTCCAGCCCGCGGCCGCGCAGGTGTGGGTAATCGCAGAGTTACGGTCCGGGTTCGCGTCGAGATCATGAGCCCGATCGTGGGGAGAAGGGCGTTCACCTGCTCTCGCTGCTCACACCGATTCGCGTAGACAGCTCGGGCCCTGGACGGTCAGGGAGCCGTGAACCGAGGCCTTCCGACAGCACGGATCAGCGTTGTAGCGTGATGGCATGATCGTCCCCGATGCTACCCAGGACGCCGTGGCTGTCGCAGATCACTACGACGAGCTCGATCCGATCTATCGGCGAGTGTGGGGCGATCACGTCCATCACGGGCTATGGGCGACGGGTCGTGAGACGCCCGCCGAGGCCGTCGAGGCGCTGATCGACACGGTCGGCGATCGGCTGCGCCTCATGTCCGGCGAAGCGTGCGTCGACATCGGCTGCGGCTATGGCTCTACTGCAAGGCAACTCGCGGCGACACACGGGGTCAGCGTTACCGGCTTCACGCTCTCCGCCGAGCAGGCCCACTACGCCTCCGCCCATCCCGTACCCGGCGTGGACATCCATCTCCGTGACTGGCTCGCCAACGGGCTGGCCGATGGCTCGGCCAATGCCGCATGGGCGATCGAGTCGAGCGAGCACATGGTCGACAAACCCAGGTTCTTCGCCGAGGCGCATCGTGTGCTGTCCCCCGGCGGCCGATTGGTCGTCTGCGCGTGGCTTGCCGAGACTGACGCCGGCGGTTGGAAGGTTCGCCATCTGCTCGAGCCGATCTGCCGCGAGGGGCGCCTGCCCTCGATGGGCACACGCGAAGAATACGAGGCGATGGCGACGGCCGCAGGCTTCCAGATCATCGGTTACGAGGATGTCAGTGCCCGCGTCGCACGCACATGGACCATCTGCGCCCGCCGACTTGTGAGGACCTTGCTCGTCGATCGCGAGACCCGTCGCCTCGCCCTCGGCGCACGCAATCGCATCTTCGTTCTGAGCATCCCTCGCCTGATCCTCGCCTACCGCACCGGTGCGATGCGCTATGGGATCCTCACGCTGTCGAAGGCACGGGAGGCCGGGACGCAGCGCGAACCCGGCGCATCCATGCCGCAGGAGACACCCTGATCGCCGGCACCACTGCAGTCGACTTGTGGGTAAACACGACGAGGCTCGGGCATCACGACCGGCCCCACCGGGCGGTGAGGTCGAGCATCTGTGCACCGGGCGCCCTCGAGGCCGACGATCTCCACGACTCTGTCGGGTTCGACCTTCGTCGGATTCCGAAGTCGACTGCACTGGTGTTCGAAGTCGCCTGCACTGGCCCGGGCGTTCGATCAGCACAGGACGGAGAGCTCATCGATACGTCGTCGTGCTCTCGCTGAGCGCCAGGGTCTGCTGGCGTCGGTAGAGCGTCGCCCGGTTCCACCCGACCAGGCGTGCCGCGTCCTGGGGGTCCGGCTGCGGGCGCGGGCGTCGCCCACCATGCCAAGCTTCTCGGCGATCACCGCTGGGTCTGAGCGCGGGCGACCAAAACGAATCCCGTTTTGCTTCGCAGCGGCGACGCCGGCGTTGACTGGTTCGCTGATGAGCTCGGGTTCGTACTCCGCGAGGGCGGCGAGCACGAGCAGCTTCCTCATCCCGGGCCGTTCCCATCGCGGTCCTGCTCCCCGAGGTGACGTCGGCGAAGACACCGCGTTCTTCCACTCCGACCGTGATGAGCGCATCGAGTTGCAGCTGCGGACCTGTCACAGATCGCCGAACCACTCGTGGCTATCCATCTCCAGTTGAAAAGAGTTGGCCCCTGTTCGACCGTCCCTGGGAGTCGGTAATCCTGGGAGTCGGTAGTCCTGTGAGTCGGTAGTCCTGTGAGTCGGTAGTCCTGTGAGTCCCTGGCCTCGGGTCGCACATGCGCTGGAGGAATCCCTGGACAGTGTCGCCCAACCGAGTGTGCTTACCGACTTGGGTTCAACGGATCAGGATGTTGTCGTGAACCTCGGTCCAACCATCTCCCCTGAGGTCCTCGCTGGAGTAGGAATCCGTCACCAGCGTGAATTGGGGAAGGCCTGAACCAGCACCGGGCGAGACGGTGACAAGCTGACCATTGCCTTCCCCGCAGCCGCCAATGAAGTCGTCGTTCGTGGTCGAATAGGCGCAGAAGCCCTTATCGTCCTTCATTTCACCGATGAAGTACGAGATCTGATTCTGTTCTGCGACTTTCCGGACGGAGTCGATGTCCAGGCTCGAGTCAGAAACGAAGTCAGGAAGTTGGTCCTCCGGTGTTGCTTCTCGATTCAGAGCGGCGACGCCGTCGTCAGCGCCGCTGCACGCACTGATCACGGTAGCGGATAACGCCAGTACCGCGACCGCGGCCACCTGTTTGACATGCATCTTCGTGCCCCCTCGGTCCGCACGAAAAGTGTTGCTGCAACTGCCGACGCTATCAACCATCGATCGTCGCGCAGCAGCTGGGATCCGAACCGCAACGCCACCGTTATGCAGAAGGGATGGGCTTGCGGGCCCTAATGGTGTCGTGGGTCGACGTGGGTTCTACTCGTCGTACTCCGCGTCGGCGAAGGCCCTGACTTCTGCACAACGTTCCTCGGCGATATTGGCGCCCTCCTCCTTCCAAGCAACCTCTCTTTCCGGCAAATTCCCATCACTCCCGAACGAATTCTCAGCATGCCGCGTGTCGGGCCACGTGCGAAGCGGGCAAGCGAGGTTCCGTGACAGCCCGAAGTCTGCAGGCTCCATCGTGTACTTGGTCGGACGCTCAGCCGTGCTGTTCTCCCCGAGTGGCCACCGATGGCCTTAGTCAACAACAGGCGGATCGCACGACGAGCGGTCTTCTCTGACAGAGCCGAATACTGGCCCCGTCCGTGCGGTCATCAGCCGGGCGACGTCAAGCAACTAGGCAGCAACACCGATCGAACCACCCGTGGTCGGTCCGAGCGACAACGTCCGGCGAGGGATCCACGTCTGCGACTCACTTCGCAGACGGAGCTGTACGTACTTCGGCCGGGTCAGAGGCTCTCGACGACGTGATCGTCCTGGCGCAGCGCGACGATCGCCCGGGCGACAGACAGGACGGCCATCAGGGCCAGGACGCACGACCCCACAACCTGATACCGGTTGTCAGCGCCTGAGAACACGAGCACCGCGGCCAGGGCGCACGCCGGTAAGCCGATCGCTGACCGTTCCCTGCTGCGTCACCCGATACGAGTACGGGAGGGGTGACCTTGTCCGAGTCAGACAGTACGCTCGCGGCTATGACCGCTTGCTCAGTATTGCGTTGTCTCACGTCAGCATCCGCTGTGGTGACATTGGCGCCCTACTCGGGCCGCGAGGTGCCTGTCTGCGCCGCTCATAAGACGAGCCTGGACGACGGCGCCCCCTGGATGGCCAACCCCGGCACGGCCACGGGAGCTCTGAGCGGTACGACTGGTTCCGTGGACGTCACGATTCTTATGGGTCAGGACCTCCCGCAGGAGCCACGGGTGAAGGACCTCGGTCTGAGTCCGACCATCGGCAGCGAGGTCGGCTTCTCGGTGAGCCTGGTGATCGATACACCGGAAGGTGAGCAGCAGGTCACCTTCTGGCTGACCGAGGACCAGGGCAGGTTGCTCGGATCCTGGCTCAGCGAGTAGCACCACCGTGCCCGCGGGAGGATTTTCTACGGGCACCCGCGACAGCCAGGGCAGGTGACTTCAGCAGGACGACGCCTAGCGCAAACGACTTCAACCATCTCTGCGTCTGTCGTGCCCTGCACCGTGGCCGACCCTCCGCGGTTCCCAGCGCAGGCGGCCGCAGAATCTGACGACCCTCGTGCGTGGTCCCCCTTAGAGTGCTCCGACGCGCAGCAAGGCATGGACGAGCATGGGTGCGGCGAGGTCCGCGGGTGAGACCGCCCGGTCCAGCACGACGACGGCGGCGCTGAGCTTCTCGCCGGGGAGGACGTGGCGCCGCACCTCCACGTCCCAGCTTGTTCTCGGGTCTGCCCGCCCACTTCGATTGCTCCACCCTGCCTTCTCAGTCGGCCGGCCGGTGCGGGCGTGATCCACGGCGACACCTGCTGCATCGCCGTCACGGCACCGCCGGCGGACGCCGATCATCGGGGCCCGGGGTTGCTGGACTGTCTGCATCGAAGGATCTGGGCGCACCTACCTGCCTTTGGCAGCGCGGTAACGGGACAAGACGATGCTTATCGCGCGGCTCGGCCACCTGACGCCTCGCGAGCATGCGACTTCCCGAGCGCTGGGCAGATGTCGGGGCCTCGCGGCAGGCACTGGCCGAAGCCGGCTGCCGCTGCGCAGGAGGCCTGGTGGGCGGGGCAGGGACGCGGTCGGTGAGGGTGCCGGCGGCGGGGGCCTGAGGGTCGGGGCGGTTGGGTGGAGGATGCAGTCGTAACGAGTGGACGCTCCACCCCGTTGGGTGCTCGGGGCCGTTGGGTGCTGTCTGCGGGGGGTGGGTGGGGGTGGTTAACGTGGGAAGGCCCCACCGTGGTGGGGCCTTCCTGTAATGGTTGTCCGGCGGTGTCCTACTCTCCCACACTCTCTCGGGTGCAGTACCATCGGCGCTGTGGGTCTTAGCTTCCGGGTTCGGAATGGGACCGGGCGTTTCCCCCACGCTATGACCGCCGTAACCCTTGCTACCTGGCGCACCCGTGCCGTGTCCCCCTGTGTGCCCTTTTGGTGGGCGGGGTGGTGGGTGCCGGTAAATTTGTGGGTTACATCGTGTCGTGCTGGATGTAACGGTGTGACCGGGAAAGAGACCCCTGGTGGGGGTTTCCTGGTGTTTATGGGTGGTTCCTGTTGTTGGTTGGGAACCGCATAGTGGACGCGTAGCATATGATCTTCACCCTCCCCATGGGTCACCGTCGGGGTCGGGGGGTTCCTGGTTGCCCGGGAACACCCGTGTTTTCTGGTGGGGGTGGGTGTGTGGTGTAAGTTATCGGCTTATTAGTACCGGTCAGCTTCGCAGGTCTTTCGTCCCTGCTTCCACATCCGGCCTATCAACCCAGTGGTCTGGCTGGGGGCCTCTCACACTCTAGGTGTATGGAAATCTCATCTTGAAGCAGGCTTCCCGCTTAGATGCTTTCAGCGGTTATCCCATCCGAACGTAGCTAATCAGCGGTGCACTTGGCAGTACAACTGACACACCAGAGGTTCGTCCGTCCCGGTCCTCTCGTACTAAGGACAGCCCTTCTCAAATTTCCTGCGCGCGCAGCGGATAGGGACCGAACTGTCTCACGACGTTCTAAACCCAGCTCGCGTACCGCTTTAATGGGCGAACAGCCCAACCCTTGGGACCTACTCCAGCCCCAGGATGCGACGAGCCGACATCGAGGTGCCAAACCATGCCGTCGATATGGACTCTTGGGCAAGATCAGCCTGTTATCCCCGAGGTACCTTTTATCCGTTGAGCGACGGCCATTCCACAATGTGCCGCCGGATCACTAGTCCCGACTTTCGTCCCTGCTTGAGATGTCTCTCTCACAGTCAAGCTCCCTTGTGCACTTACACTCGCCACCTGATTGCCAACCAGGCTGAGGGAACCTTTGGGCGCCTCCGTTACTTTTTAGGAGGCAACCGCCCCAGTTAAACTACCCATCAGGCACTGTCCCTGACCCGGATTACGGGCCGAAGTTAGATATCCAGAGTGACCAGAGTGGTATTTCAACGATGACTCCACGTGAACTGGCGTCCACGCTTCACAGTCTCCCACCTATCCTACACAAGCCACACCGAACACCAATACCAAACTATAGTGAAGGTCTCGGGGTCTTTCCGTCCTGCTGCGCGTAACGAGCATCTTTACTCGTACTGCAATTTCGCCGAGTTTATGGTTGAGACAGCGGGGAAGTCGTTACTCCATTCGTGCAGGTCGGAACTTACCCGACAAGGAATTTCGCTACCTTAGGATGGTTATAGTTACCACCGCCGTTTACTGGGGCTTAAATTCCCAGCTTCGTCCCACGCAAGCGTGAAACTAACCGGTCCTCTTAACCTTCCAGCACCGGGCAGGAGTCAGTCCGTATACATCGTCTTGCGACTTCGCACGGACCTGTGTTTTTAGTAAACAGTCGCTTCCCCCTGGTCTCTGCGGCCCTGATCCGCTCCGGCAAGCTAGTCGCCATCACGGTTGGGGCCCCCCTTCTCCCGAAGTTACGGGGGCATTTTGCCGAGTTCCTTAACCATAATTCTCTCGATCGCCTTAGTATTCTCTACCTGATCACCTGTGTCGGTTTGGGGTACGGGCGGCTAAAACCTCGCGCCGATGCTTTTCTCGGCAGCATAGGATCACCAAATTCCCCCATACGGGGGTCCCATCAGATCTCAGACTCGTGATCGAACACAAGGACGCGGATTTGCCTACGTCCTGCCCTACATCCTTAGACCGGGACAACCATCGCCCGGCTTGGCTACCTTCCTGCGTCACACCTGTTAATACGCTTACCTCCCGAGATCAGGTCCCGCGATCCACAAAAAACCACGTCACCACAAGGGTGGGCGGTCATGCTTCTGGCGGTTAGTATCCCTCGATCAGTATTGGCGGTTTTTCGCCGGTACGGGAATATCAACCCGTTGTCCATCGACTACGCCTGTCGGCCTCGCCTTAGGTCCCGACTTACCCAGGGCAGATTAGCTTGACCCTGGAACCCTTGATCATTCGGCGGACGGGTTTCTCACCCGTCTTTCGCTACTCATGCCTGCATTCTCACTCGTGTGGGCTCCACCGCTGGTTTACACCGCGACTTCACTGCCCACACGACGCTCCCCTACCCATCCACACCCCTGAACTCAGGAGAACAAGTCTCCGGCTTGGGATCTATGTGAATGCCACAACTTCGGCGGTGTACTTGAGCCCCGCTACATTGTCGGCGCGGAATCACTTGACCAGTGAGCTATTACGCACTCTTTCAAGGGTGGCTGCTTCTAAGCCAACCTCCTGGTTGTCTGGGCAACTCCACATCCTTTCCCACTTAGCACACGCTTAGGGGCCTTAGTTGGTGGTCTGGGCTGTTTCCCTCTCGACTATGAAGCTTATCCCCCACAGTCTCACTGCTGCGCTCTCACTTACCGGCATTCGGAGTTTGGCTGACGTCAGTAACCTTGTAGGGCCCATTAGCCATCCAGTAGCTCTACCTCCGGTAAGAAACACGCAACGCTGCACCTAAATGCATTTCGGGGAGAACCAGCTATCACGAAGTTTGATTGGCCTTTCACCCCTACCCACAGCTCATCCCCTCCATTTTCAACTGAAGTGGGTTCGGTCCTCCACGACGTCTTACCGTCGCTTCAACCTGGCCATGGGTAGATCACTTCGCTTCGGGTCTAGATCACGCCACTGCAACGCCCTATTCAGACTCGCTTTCGCTACGGCTTCCCCACACGGGTTAACCTCGCGACGTAACACTAACTCGCAGGCTCATTCTTCAAAAGGCACGCCGTCACAGAAACTAGGTCTGCTCCGACGGTTTGTAGGCACACGGTTTCAGGTACTATTTCACTCCCCTCCCGGGGTACTTTTCACCTTTCCCTCACGGTACTGGTCCGCTATCGGTCATCAGGGAGTATTTAGGCTTACCAGGTGGTCCTGGCAGATTCGCACGGGATTTCTCGGGCCCCGTGCTACTTGGGATCCTCTCCAAACGGCGTCACGCATTACGGTTACGGGACTTACACCCTCTCCGGCCGGGCTTTCAAACCCGTTCACCTATACGCACGCACTCATTTCACCAGTCCGGCAGAACTGGAACGGAAAGTCCCACAACCCCAGTGATGCAACGCCCGCCGGCTATCACACACCACTGGTTTAGCCTGATCCGCGTTCGCTCGCCACTACTGACGGAATCACTATTGTTTTCTCTTCCTGTGGGTACTGAGATGTTTCACTTCCCCACGTTCCCTCCACGTACCCTATGTGTTCAGATACGGGTCACCCGGTCACTCGCGCGCCGGGCGGGGTTTCCCCATTCGGACATCCTGGGATCAAAGTTCGGTTATCAACTCCCCCAGGCTTATCGCAGATTCCCACGTCCTTCTTCGGCTCCTGATGCCAAGGCATCCACCGTGTGCCCTTAAAAACTTGACCACTAAGATCAAAAACATATCGAGAAAACCAGGCCCGACCCGAAGATCGGAACCAGATTATTCTTAGAAATTGCTTCTTTTTAAGATGCTCGCGTCCACTATGCAGTTCTCAACCAACAACCCCAACACACCCCCACCCACCCCGAAACCGGGACCAGGCAGAGCATGCGCAGGAAAACCAGAAACAACGAACCCCACCCCCACACCGGCCACACCACCCCCCCACACCCGAACAGCACCCACAACAGGCACCCCCGGACACGAGGACAACAGCACAACCAACACAGAACATGAGGCCCTGTTATCTCAGGACCCAACAGTGTGCCAAACAGTAAAACCCGGTAACCCCCACCAACCCACGCTTTCCAGAACCCCGAAGGGAACGTACTCACCAGCCAGCAGGCACCACCAGGCACCTATCCATTGATATTCCACCCATGAGCACCCACCGCGGAACAAACGCCCGCGCTATGGGCTAACTCCTGCGAACCACACACCCACCACACAGGATGGGCCCATGAATCCGAGGCGCTCCTTAGAAAGGAGGTGATCCAGCCGCACCTTCCGGTACGGCTACCTTGTTACGACTTAGTCCCAATCGCCGGTCCCACCTTCGACGGCTCCCTCCCACAAGGGGTTAGGCCACCGGCTTCGGGTGTTACCAACTTTCGTGACTTGACGGGCGGTGTGTACAAGGCCCGGGAACGTATTCACCGCAGCGTTGCTGATCTGCGATTACTAGCGACTCCAACTTCATGAGGTCGAGTTGCAGACCTCAATCCGAACTGAGACCGGCTTTTTGGGATTAGCTCCACCTCACAGTATCGCAACCCTTTGTACCGGCCATTGTAGCATGCGTGAAGCCCAAGACATAAGGGGCATGATGATTTGACGTCGTCCCCACCTTCCTCCGAGTTGACCCCGGCAGTCTCCCATGAGTCCCCGGCATAACCCGCTGGCAACATGGAACGAGGGTTGCGCTCGTTGCGGGACTTAACCCAACATCTCACGACACGAGCTGACGACAACCATGCACCACCTGTAAACCGGCCACAAGTGGCTGACACATCTCTGCATCATTCCGGTTCATGTCAAGCCTTGGTAAGGTTCTTCGCGTTGCATCGAATTAATCCGCATGCTCCGCCGCTTGTGCGGGCCCCCGTCAATTCCTTTGAGTTTTAGCCTTGCGGCCGTACTCCCCAGGCGGGGCACTTAATGCGTTAGCTACGGCGCGGAAAACGTGGAATGTCCCCCACACCTAGTGCCCAACGTTTACGGCATGGACTACCAGGGTATCTAATCCTGTTCGCTCCCCATGCTTTCGCTCCTCAGCGTCAGTTACAGCCCAGAGACCTGCCTTCGCCATCGGTGTTCCTCCTGATATCTGCGCATTTCACCGCTACACCAGGAATTCCAGTCTCCCCTACTGCACTCTAGTCTGCCCGTACCCACCGCAGATCCGGAGTTAAGCCCCGGACTTTCACGGCAGACGCGACAAACCGCCTACGAGCTCTTTACGCCCAATAATTCCGGATAACGCTTGCGCCCTACGTATTACCGCGGCTGCTGGCACGTAGTTAGCCGGCGCTTCTTCTGCAGGTACCGTCACCAACCCAAAAGGCCGGCTTCTTCCCTACTGAAAGAGGTTTACAACCCGAAGGCCTTCATCCCTCACGCGGCGTCGCTGCATCAGGCTTGCGCCCATTGTGCAATATTCCCCACTGCTGCCTCCCGTAGGAGTCTGGGCCGTGTCTCAGTCCCAGTGTGGCCGGTCACCCTCTCAGGCCGGCTACCCGTCGTCGCCTTGGTAGGCCATTACCCCACCAACAAGCTGATAGGCCGCGAGTCCATCCAAAACCACAAAAGCTTTCCACCAACATGGCATGCGCCAGAAGGTCGTATCCAGTATTAGACCCGGTTTCCCAGGCTTATCCCAGAGTCAAGGGCAGGTTACTCACGTGTTACTCACCCGTTCGCCACTAATCCCCCCACAAGTGAGGTTCATCGTTCGACTTGCATGTGTTAAGCACGCCGCCAGCGTTCATCCTGAGCCAGGATCAAACTCTCCGTAAATGCATTACAGACACAACAATGACACCCGGGAAAACGGGCGACACCACTGCACAAAATTCGAAACCAGCCAAAAAAACCAGCCACCACACACAAAAATGCGCGACAACCAGCCAATTCAACCAATCAAAAAACAATCGGTATCAACAAACTTGGCACACTATTGAGTTCTCAAACAACAGGAACAACCGGCACCAAACACGACCAAACCATCATGTCCTCGCTCCGGAGCAACTTTCAAAGCTTACCCGCACCCACCCCGTAACCGCAAATCCGCCGATTCCCGTCGTTCCCGCTACCCGTTCCTGTCCGCGTGGACAGGAGGCGAATCCCGGTTCTGAGGTTGTCGGCCGACCAGATTACTTCGTCGGCGCGGATATAAACGATAGCACCGGCGGGGACCGGATGCAAAACAGCGGCGGACCCCAGGGGTCCGCCGCTGCCGTGTTGCTCGGGTGTCAGGAGGTGGTGGGCTTCAGGTACAGCACGCCGAGCGGTGGGACACGGACATCCCCGTAGGCGGGCTGGCCGTTGTGCGCACCCTCGCGGGCCGTGACGACCCCGGAGTTCCCGACGCCAGACCCACCGAACTCCTCCGAGTCGGTGTTGAGCACTTCGGTCCACTCCCCCGCCCAGGGGAGTCCCACCCGGAATCCCTCGTGCGGGCCGCCGGCGAAGTTCGCGATGCAGACGAGCGGGTTGCCCTGGTGGTCCCAGCGGATGAAGGACAGCGTGTTGTGCTCGCCGTCGTTCTCGTCGATCCACTGGAAGCCGGCCGGCTCGTTGTCACGCGCATACAGCGCCGGGGTCTCCCGGTACACGGCGTTCAGGGACCGGACGAGCTGCTGGACTCCCTTGTGGGACGGGGTATCCGTCAGCCACCAGTCGAGGCTGTGCTGCTCCGCCCACTCGGATTCCTGGGCGAACTCGGTCCCCATGAAGATCAGCTGCTTGCCCGGGTGCGCCCACTGGAACGCGAGGTATGCGCGGACGTTCGCGAGCTGCTGCCAGCGGTCGCCCGGCATCTTGCGCAGCAGGGAACCCTTGCCGTGCACGACCTCGTCGTGGCTGATGGGCAGCATGAAGTTCTCCGTGTAGGCGTACACCATGGAGAACGTTGCCTTGCCGTGGTGGTACATCCGGTTGATCGGTTCCTCGGCGATGTACTCGAGGGTGTCGTGCATCCAGCCCATGTTCCACTTGATGCCGAACCCGAGGCCACCGGCGCTGGTCGCCCGGGTGACGCCGTCGAACGCCGTCGATTCCTCGGCCACCATGACGATGCCCGGGGCCCTCTTGTAGGCGGTTGCGTTGACCTCCTGCAGGAAGGAGATGGCTTCGAGGTTCTCCTGGCCGCCGAACTTGTTCGGACGCCACTCGCCTTCCTCCCTCGAGTAGTTCAGGTACAGCATCGACGCGACGGCATCGACCCGGAGACCGTCGATGTGGAACTCCTCGAGCCAGTACAGGGCATTCGCGACGAGGAAGTTGCGCACCTCACGGCGACCGAAGTCGAAGATGAGCGTGCCCCAGTCCCGGTGTTCGCCGAGGAACGGGTCGCCGTGCTCGTACAGGGTTCCGCCGTCGAAGTTGGCCAGCGCCCACTCGTCCTTGGGGAAGTGCGCGGGGACCCAGTCCATGATGACGCCGATCCCGGCCTGGTGGAGCTTGTCGACGAGGTACTTGAAGTCGTCCGGCGAGCCGAAACGGGACGTCGGCGCGAAGTAGGAGGTGACCTGGTAGCCCCACGACCCGCCGAACGGGTGCTCGGCGACGGGCATGAGTTCCACGTGGGTGAAGCCCTGCCAGGAGACGTACTCCACGAGCTGCTCCGCCAGTTCCCGGTAGCCGAGCCCCTGGCGCCAGGAGCCCAGGTGCACTTCGTACACACTCATGGGCCCGTTGTGCGGATCGGTGGCCGCACGTGCCTGCATCCACTCGTCGTCGCCGAAGACGTAGGTCGACTCGACGACCTTGGAACCGGTGAGCGGCGGGATCTCGGTGCCCCGCGCCATCGGGTCGGCCTTCTGGCGCCACTGTCCGTCGTTGCCGAGGATCTCGAACTTGTAGCACGTGCCGGCGCCGGCCCCGGGGATGAAGATCTCCCAGATGCCCGTGCTGCCCAGCACGCGCATCGCGTTGACGCTGCCGTCCCAGCCGTTGAACTCGCCCATGACGCGGACCGCGCGGGCGTTCGGGGCCCAGACCGCGAAGGACACACCCTGGATGTCGCCGAGGACGGACGAGTACCGGCGGACGTGCGCGCCCAGCGCGGTCCACAGGGTCTCGTGCCGACCTTCACCGATGAGGTGCATGTCGATCTCGCCGAGGGTCGGCAGGAACCGGTACGGGTCGTCGACCGTGACGGGGTCGCCGTCGTAGACCACCTCGAGCCGGTAGTCGGGGACGTGGCCTGGGTTCTCGGCCGGCAGTGCGCCGACCCAGATGCCGTTGTGCTCGTGGGCCAGCTCCGTGCGGCCGGTTCCGGTGACGACGGCGACGGACCGGGCGAGGCGTCGCAGCGTGCGGATGGTGACGATGTCGTCGCTGTCCAGGTGCGCGCCGAGGACGGCGTGGGGCTGGTGGTAGGAGCCCTCCGAGACCTGCTGCAGGACGGACTGCTCGACCGCCACGGGCGTGGGGTCGGCAGCCGGGGCGGGAGATGAACCCTTCGCCTCCGTGGCCACGTCCTTCGCCTTGTCGGCGATCTCCGTCGTCGCGCTCTTCGCCTTGTCGGCTACCGCCTTGGCGGTCTCGGTCACGGCCTTCGCTGCCTTGCCCGCGAGGGTTTCCTTGCCTGCGCCCTTGGCGGGACCGGCCTTCTTGGGGGGATTCATGTCAGCTGCTTTCGTGGCGTCCGCACCGGGCTGTGCACCCAGCGCGCGTCGGACATCCCGGACGGGCATCTCGACCCAGTCCGGTCTGTTGCGGATCTCGTAGACGACTTCGTACAGGGCTTTGTCGAGCCAGAGTGCGCGGAAGAGCGGGCCGTCGGTGTCGACGGGCGTACCGGCTTCCTGCGCGTAGCCGGCGAGGAATGCTTCGCGGGCGGCGTCGGACCACCGCTCGGTCTCGGCCGCCGCGGGCGAACCCACTGGTGCGGCGCCACGGGACGCCGCCGCGTATTCGAGCGAGCGGACCATACCGACGACGTCGCGCAGCGGCACGTCAGGGACGCTCCGCTCGGCGGTGGGCCGAAGCGGCTCGCCCTCGAAGTCGATGACGAGCCAGGTGCCGTCCGGCGCCTGCAGGACCTGACCGAGGTGCAGGTCGGCGTGGATCCGCTGCAGGGGCGGGATGTCCGCGAGCGTCTCCACGGCGCGGATGACGCGCTCCACCTCCGCGCCGAGCGGTCCGACGGCGTCGCCGGCTTCCTCCCAGGCCCAGCGGATGCGCGCGGCGAGGGCTTCCTTGAAGCCCTTCTTCTCGGCGTCGGTCGCCGTGCGGTGCCCGAGGGCGACGTCGAGCTGCCGGTGGATCCTCGCGACGGCCTGCCCGAGTCCGCGGGCCTCCGTGGTGAAGTCGGCGGCAGTGGACGCGGCGAGGGACGCCGTGCGCCAGGCGTCGGTACTGCCCTCGACGAAGTCACGCAGCACGCTCACGTGCCCCGTGACCTGGTGGCCCGGTGCGGCGTCGGCGTGCTGCCACGTGCCGGTCACCCAGCTGAAGGTGTCCGGTGTGTCGGTGGAACCGCCTGCGGTGAGCTGGGCGCTGAGCTCCACATCGGGGCTGTCA
This sequence comes from Arthrobacter antioxidans, assembly GCF_023100725.1. Lineage (NCBI taxonomy): Bacteria > Bacillati > Actinomycetota > Actinomycetes > Micrococcales > Micrococcaceae > Arthrobacter > Arthrobacter antioxidans. The sequence continues at coordinate 491,339 of NZ_CP095501.1, read as the reverse complement.
CCCGCGGCGAGCACCCGGAAGAACTTCACGATCATGGAGCCGGGCCCGGAACCGTAGATCACCGAGGTGTTCGACTGCTCGCCCTGCAGGACCTTGACGGGCTGGACGGTGCCGGGCTCCTGGTGGGCCGGCGCCTTGATGGCGACGCCGTTCAGGCGCCCGTCCGCCGTGCTGCCCGCATTGAGCATGAAGTCCACCCAGAGGCGCACGAAAGCGGCGTCGTGCGTCGCGTCGTAGGCCCATCGCCGCCCCAGTTCGGGGTGTTCCACCTCGCCGATCAGGCCGGATGCGTCGTCGAGCGGTTCGCTGCGGTAGCTGATCGGCACGCTGACGACGTCGGTGCGCCGTCCCGAGGCGATCGCGAGGAACTGTACCTCGAAGTTCGCCGCCCCCGTGGGGTCCTCGAGGACCGTCCCGCCGACGACCGTCAGCTCCACCGACTGTCCCCGTGCGGGGAACCATCGCTGGGTGGGGAGCCAGGCGGTGAGGATCTCGGGGATGAACGGTGTATGCCCCGCCATCATCGGATCCCTTCCGGGATGGGGATGACCGGGAGGGCCTGGGTGTTCGGGGAGGACGTGTTGGAGCTGGCGGAACGGACCCGGAGCCAGAAGAAGTCGTGGCTGCCGAGCGTCAGGGTGACCTCGCCGTCCTCGCCGAACGCAGGGAAGACCGAACCGCCGAAGAGGTCACGCAGGCCGCGGCCCGCGAACTCGGGGAGGCGCATCCTCGCCGCGACGGGGTGCTGCGAGAGGTTGAAGACGCACAGGACCGACTCCGCCTGCTCGCCCTCGGCGTTGCCCTCGTCGATCTCCCGGAGGAAGGCGAGCACGTGCTCGGACTCGACGGCCACATGGCGGTAGGAGCCGAGCCCGAACGCGGGGTGCGTCTTGCGCACCGCGAGCATCTGGCGCACCCAGTGGAGCAGGGAGCTCGAGCTGGCCATCTGGGCTTCGACGTTCACGTGGTTGTAGTGGTAGACGAGCGACTGCACGACCGGCAGGTACAGCTTGCCGGGATCCACCGGGGAGAAGCCCGCGTTGCGGTCCGGGTTCCACTGCATCGGCGTGCGCGACGCGTCGCGGTCCTCCAGCCAGATGTTGTCGCCCATGCCGATCTCGTCCCCGTAGTAGAGGAACGGGCTGCCCGGCAGGGACAGCAGGAGGGCGTGGATGAGCTCCACCTCGGCGCGTGAATTGTCCAGGAGCGGGGACAGGCGACGGCGGATACCGACGTTCGCGCGCATGCGCGGATCCGGTGCGTACCAGCCGAGCATGGCCTCGCGCTCCTCGCTGGTGACCATCTCGAGCGTCAGCTCGTCATGGTTGCGGAGGAAGGTGCCCCACTGCGCCCCGGCCGGGATGTCGGGCGTCTCCTTCATCGTCTCGATGATCGGCGCCGCCTTCTGGTCCCGCAGCGCGTAGAAGAGCCGCGGCATGATCGGGAAGTGGAACGCCATGTGGCACTCCGGTCCGTCGGCGTCGCCGAAGTACTCGACGACCTCGTCGGGCATCTGGTTCGCCTCGGCGATGATGACGCGGCCCGGGTAGGTCTCGTCGACCATCGCGCGCAGACGCTTGAGGAACTCGTGCGTCTTCGGCAGGTTCTCGCAGTTGGTGCCCTCCTCCTCGAACAGGTAGGGGATGGCGTCCGCGCGGAATCCGTCGATGCCCTGGTCCAGCCAGAACCTCACGACGTCGAAGATGGCTTCCTGCACCTTGGGGTTCTCGAAGTTGAGATCCGGCTGGTGGCTGAAGAAGCGGTGCCAGAAGAACTGCCGACGCACCGGGTCGAACGTCCAGTTGGACTCCTCGGTGTCGACGAAGATGATGCGCGCGTCCTCGTACTTCTCGTCGGTGTCGCTCCAGACGTAGAAGTCGCCGTACGGCCCCTCGGGGTCGCGCCGCGACTCCTGGAACCAGTGGTGCTGGTCCGAGGTGTGGTTCACGGGCAGGTCGATGATGACCCGGACGCCGCGGGCGTGCGCCTCGGCGACGAGCCGCTTGAAGTCGCTGAGGGAGCCGAACTCGTCGAGGACGTCGTAGTAGTCCGAGATGTCGTACCCGCCGTCCCGCAGCGGGGACTTGAAGAAGGGCGGCAGCCAGAGGCAGTCGACACCGAGCCACTGGAGGTAGTCCAGTTTCTCGATCAGACCGGACAGGTCACCGGAGCCGTCCCCGTTCGCATCGGCGAAACCGCGCACCAGAGCCTCGTAGAAGACCGCCTTGCGGTACCAGAGGGGGTCGTGGGCCAGTCCAGGTGCGTTGAGCTGGAAGGGGTTGGGCACTAGTGCTGCCTCCTGATTGAGAGAATGTGAGCCGGTTCCACGTGGGCGTCCAGCCGGACGTAGTTGTGTTCGCCCCATGCGAAGGTCTGTCCCGTGATGAGGTCGTCCACGAGGAACGTACCGCTCTCGTCGACATCTGCCGCATCGAGCCCCAGCTTCGCCAGGTCGAGCGACACGGTACTCTCCCGGATGCTGTGCGGATCGACGTTGACGACGACGATGATCGTGTCCTTGCCCTCCGCCGTCTGCTTGTGCTTGACGAAGACCAGCGTGGCCGGATCGGTGCTGCTGTGGATCGAGAGGTTCTCGAGGTCACCGAGCGCCGGGTGGGCACGCCGGATGGCATTGAGCCTCGTGATGAACGGGGCCAGCGAGCGGCCCTCGGCCTCGGCGGCGGCGTAGTCCCGCGGGCGGTACTGGAACTTCTCGTTGTCGATGTACTCCTCGGCCCCGGGCCGGGCCACGTGCTCGAAGAGCTCGTAGCCGGAGTAGACGCCCCACAGCGGGCTCGCCATGGAGGCGAGCACGGCCCTGATCTTGAAGGCGGCCGGGCCGCCGTACTGGAGGTACTCGGTCAGGATGTCCGGGGTGTTGACGAAGAAGTTGGGCCGGAAGTACGCCGGGGAGACCTGGCTGATCTCCGTGAAGTACTCCTCGAGCTCCGTCTTGGTGTTGCGCCACGTGAAGTAGGAGTAGGACTGCTGGAACCCGGCGCGGCCCAGGGCGTGCATCACGGGCGGGCGCGTGAAGGCCTCGGCGAGGAAGATGACGTCGGGGTGCTTCTTGTTCACCTTGGCGATGAGCCACTCCCAGAACTGCACGGGCTTGGTGTGCGGGTTGTCCACCCGGAAGATCTTCACGCCGTGCTGGACCCACATGAGGACGATCCGCAGGATCTCCTTCGCCAGGCCCTGGGGGTCGTTGTCGAAGTTGATGGGGTAGATGTCCTGGTACTTCTTCGGCGGGTTCTCCGCGTAGGCGATGGTGCCGTCGACGCGGGTGGTGAACCACTCGGGGTGCGACTGGACCCAGGGGTGGTCGGGTGCGGCCTGCAGCGCGAGGTCCAGGGCCACCTCGAGACCGAGTTCCCCGGCCCGTGCGACGAACGCGTCGAAGTCCTCGAAGGTGCCGAGGTCGGGGTGGATGGCGTCGTGGCCGCCGTCCGCGGATCCGATCGCCCACGGCGAGCCCGGGTCGCCGGGGGCGGCGGTGAGGGTGTTGTTCGGGCCCTTGCGGTGCGTGTGTCCGATCGGGTGGATCGGCGGGAGGTAGACGACGTCGAAGTTCATGGCGGCCACGGCGTCGAGGCGCTTGGCGGCCTCCCGGAACGTGCCGGAGGTCCACTGCGCCGTCTCGGGGTCGTAGGTGGCGCCTTCCGAGCGGGGGAAGAACTCGTACCAGGCAGCCCGCCCGGCGAGTTCCCGCTCGACGTCGATGGGGTACGCCCGGGACGCGGTGACCAGCGAGCGGAGGGGCTGGCGGGCGATCGCCTCGTGGATCTGTGGCGTCAGGCCGGCGGCGAGACGCTCGTCGACGGTCAGGGAAGCATCGGCGAGGGTGGCGGCGGTGCGGCGGAAGAGAGAAGCGTCGCGTGCGTTGCGCTCCGCTGCCGCGCGGGTGAAGAGAGCGGCGCCTTCCGCCAGCATCAGCTCGACGTCGACGCCGGCCGCGATCTTGATGGTCGCGTCGTGCTCCCACGTGCCGAAGAGGTCGGACCAGCCTTCGATGGTGAAGGTGTGCAGGCCCTTGGTGCGCGGGGTCAGGGTGCCGGCCCAGCGGTCCAGCCCCGAGCCGACCGGTGTCATGCGGATGCGCTGCACCTCCTTGCCCCGGGGGTCGTACAGGACCGCCGATACACCCAGCTGGTCGTGTCCTTCCCTGAAGACGGTGGCGCCCACGGCGATACCCGAGCCGGGAAGCGCCTTGGCAGGGAAGCGTCCGTCCTCGACGACGGGACTGACCGCGGTGATGGGAATGCGGCCGAACCGCAGTCCTTCGGGATAAGGGGCATTTCGGTTCTGGTCGGTAGTGGTGGTCACCCGTACGACGTTAGCGAGTAATGGCCTGAATTGCTAAGGGACCTTCGCGTAACATCCGCGCCGATAACACATCGAGCAGGTGTCCACGCGACGCTTCCGCCATACCGCTCGGCAAGTGCGCTAGCGTAACCGGGGTGAAGGCAATCCGCAGATTTACCGTCAGAACCGTCCTCCCCGAGAAGATCGCACCGCTCGGCAAACTCGCGGGCAATCTGCGCTGGTCGTGGCATCTGCCGACCTCGCGCCTGTTCGAGGAGATCGACCGCGCGGCCTGGGAGGAGAGCGGCCATGATCCGGTGTCCTTCCTCGGCTCCGTGACCCGCGAGAAGCTCGAGCAGCTCGCCGATGACGAGACGCTGGTGCAGCGCATCCAGGAGGTGGGCGCCGACCTCGACGACTACCTGACGCAACCGCGCTGGTACCAGGGGCTCGGCGAGGACGCTCCCCGCAGCATCGCCTACTTCTCCCCCGAGTACGGCATCGCCGCGGTCCTCCCCCAGTACTCCGGCGGCCTCGGCATCCTGGCGGGCGACCACCTGAAGTCCGCGTCCGACCTCGGCATCCCCCTCATCGGCGTCGGCCTGCTCTACCAGTCCGGCTACTTCAAGCAGTCCCTCTCGCAGGACGCCTGGCAGCAGGAGACCTACCCCGTCCTCGACCCGGACGGCCTGCCCCTGACCCTGCTCCGCGAGCAGGACGGCTCGGCCGCGAAGGTGGTGCTGCCGCTGCCCAACGGCCGCCAGCTCTCCGCGCACATCTGGCGTGCCGACGTCGGCCGCGTCCCCCTGCTGCTCCTCGACTCCAACGTCCCGGGCAACGACGAGGCGGCGCGGAACGTGACCGACCGGCTGTACGGCGGTGGTGGCGACCAGCGGCTGCAGCAGGAGCTGCTCCTCGGTATGGGTGGCGTGAAGGCGCTGCGCATCTTCGAGCGGCTCACCGGCACGCCGGCCCCCGAGGTGTTCCACACCAACGAGGGCCACGCCGGCTTCCTCGGCATCGAGCGCATCCGCGAACTCATGGACCCGTCCAACGAGACGCCCATGAGCTGGGAGGAGGCGCTCACGGCCGGCCGGGCCTCCACCGTCTTCACCACCCACACCCCGGTGCCGGCAGGTATCGACCGGTTCGACCGCGCGCAGATCGAGCACTTCTTCCACGCCGGCCTCGCGCCGGCCGTGCCCACGGACCGCGTCCTCGCCCTCGGCGCCGAGAACTACGAGGACGGCGACCGCTCGAAGTTCAACATGGCCGTGATGGGCCTGCGCCTCGCCCAGCGTGCCAATGGTGTGGCGAAGCTGCACGGCGAGGTGTCGCGTGGCATGTTCTCGGGACTCTGGCCGGGGTTCGACACCCAGGAGGTGCCCATCACGTCGGTGACCAACGGCGTGCACGTACCGAGCTGGGTCGACCCGCAGATCGCGGACTTCGCCCGCACCACCTTCGGCGCCGAGTCCGTCCTCGACCCGCAGTGGAACAGGGTATACGACGTCCCGGATACCGACATCTGGGCGCTGCGCCGCAGCCTCCGCTCCAACCTGGTCGACGACGTGCGCCAGCGCCTGCGCTCCTCGTGGAAGAAGCGCGGCGCGGCCGACGCCGCACTGAAGTGGACCGATTCGGTGCTCGACCCGGACGTCCTCACGATCGGCTTCGCGCGCCGCGTGCCGACCTACAAGCGCCTCACGCTCATGCTGCGTGACCCGGCCCGCCTGAAGGCCCTGCTCCTGCACCCGGAGCATCCCATCCAGCTCGTGATCGCCGGGAAGTCGCACCCGGCGGACGAACAGGGCAAGCGGATGATCCAGGACCTGGTCCGTTTCACCGACGACCCCGAGGTCCGCCACCGGATCGTGTTCCTGCCCAACTACGACATCGCGATGGCCCGCACCCTGTTCCCCGGCTGCGACGTCTGGTTGAACAACCCGCTGCGGCCGCTGGAGGCCTGCGGCACCTCGGGCATGAAGGCCGCCATCAACGGCGGCCTCAACCTGTCCGTGCTGGACGGCTGGTGGGACGAGATGTACGACGGCGACAACGGCTGGGCGATCCCGACGGCCAACAACGGGGCCTCCGCCGACGAGCGGGACGACATCGAGGCGTCCGCACTGTACGACCTCCTGGAGACGCAGGTCGCTCCGCGCTTCTACTCGCAGGTGCCCGCCGAGGGCGCCGGGGCCGCCGGTCCGTCGGAGCCCTCGCGTGACGGCGTGCCGCACCAGTGGATCGCGATGATCAAGCACACCATGGCGACCCTCGGCCCCGCCGTGTCGGCCGAGCGCATGCTGCAGGACTACGTGGAGAAGCTGTACCGCCCGGCCTGGCGCGCCGGCCACGCCGCAGCGGTGGACGGCTACTCGCTCGCGAAGAGGACCGCCGCGTGGCGTTCCCGCGTGCAGGGCAGCTGGCCTGCCGTCCAGGTGGAACACGTCGATTCCAGCGGCGTCACGGAGGACCCGCAGATCGGTGACTCGCTGACGGTCGATGCCTATGTGTCCCTCGGAGGGCTCGACCCGGACGACGTCGCCGTCGAGGTGGCCTACGGCCGCGCCCTCGAGACCGACGAGCTGAGCGATGTCACGGTCCAGGACCTGGAGGTCGCCGAGAACCTCGGCAGCGGCCGCTACCTGTTCAGGGGCGGCATCAGGATCGACCACTCCGGCTCCTTCGGCTACACGGTGCGCGTGCTGCCGAAGCACACGACCCTCGCCACCAAGGCGGAGCTAGGGCTCGTCGTCAACGCCTGACCGCCGACCGTCTCCGGGCGGGGCAGAGCACGACGGAGCCCGGGACCGGATGGTCCCGGGCTCCGTCGTTCCCTGCTCCGGCCCGTCGCGCGTGGCGGGACCCGCCGTCGTTCCCTGTTCCCGGGGGCGCGTGTCTCCCCTCGACACGCCTCCCGTCGGCCACACCGATCGGGAGAAGGAGGAACGACGACGCGCGCGGCGTCAGCAGTGGTAGATGCGCACCGAGTCAGCGGTGACGGTGTCGGCGTCGCCCGACCACAGCCGCATGCTGGCGGGGGCCGGCTCGCGGGAGGCGGAGTCGAAGACCGGGCTGAACCAGCGGGGCTGCTCCTGTTCGATGCCCTGCCCCTGCAGGATCCACGCCGAGGGCAGGTGGATACGGGTGTCCTGGAGCGATCCGTTGATCACGACGAGCCCGTTGACCGTCCCGCCGGCCGAGCCGAGGATCAGCTGCACGGTCCTGGTCCGCGGATCCTCCCACTCGTGCGTGGTCATCGGGAGCCCGGCGGCGTTGAACCACAGCAGGGTCGACTGGTCGCTGCGGGACGGGAAGGACGGCGGCTGCTGCGCCAGGAACGCCCGGCGGATGGCCAGCAGGGTGCGGGTCGATCCGAGCAGGCGCCGGGACGCGGCGTCGTCGGGCCAGTGCACCCAGGCGAGCTCGTTGTCCTGGCAGTAGGCGTTGTTGTTCCCGCCCTGGGTGCGCCCGAACTCGTCGCCGGCCGTGAGCATCGGGACGCCCAGCGAGATGAGCAGCGACGCCATGATGTTGCGCGCCGTGCGCTCGCGGGCCGCGAGGATCGCCTCGTCCTCCGTGCGGCCCTCCGCCCCGTGGTTGTAACTGCGGTTGTCGTTGTGGCCGTCGCGGTTGCCCTCGCCGTTGGCCTCGTTGTGCTTGCGCTCGTACGCCGTCAGGTCCGCGAGTGTGAACCCGTCGTGGGCGGTCACGAGGTTGACGGAGGCCAGGGCGCTGCGACCGGAGTGTGCGAAGGTGTCCGCCGAGCCGGCGAGGCAGCCGGCCAGGCGGGCGGGCGAGGACCCGGTGCCGCCGTTGGTCAGGGAGGCGATATCGCGGAGCCAGAAGTCGCGGACCGTGTCGCGGAAGCCGTCGTTCCAGTCGGCCCAGCCCACGGGGAACCGTCCGGTCTGCCAGCCGTTCGGGCCGATGTCCCACGGCTCCGAGATGAGCTTCGTGCCGCGGAGCGCCTTGGAGGCCCCGGCCGCGACCAGGAAGGGATGCCTCGGGGTGAAGTCGTTGTGCTCGTCGCGGGACAGCGTGACGGCGAGGTCGAACCGGAACCCGTCGATCTGGCACTCCTCCACCCAGTAGCGCAGCGAGTCCAGCGCGAACTCGACGACCCGGGGCTGGGAGAAGTCCAGGCTGTTGCCGCAGCCGGTCGTGTCCACATAGTGCCCGGCGTGGTCGTGCCGGTAGTAGTCGAGATCGCCCAGCCCACGCCAGCAGAGGGCCGGCCGGTGCTGCTCACCCTCCGCCGTGTGGTTGTACACGACGTCGAGGATCACCTCGAGACCGGCCTCGTGGAGCGCGCGGACCATGCCCTTGAACTCGTCGAGCACCGCGGCGGGGCCCGCGGCCCGTGCGGCGGCCGTCGCGTAGCCGGTGTGCGCCGAGAAGAACCCGAGGGTGTTGTAGCCCCAGTAGTTGGCGAGGCCCAGCGGTTCGAGGTGCGGCTCGTCGAGGTGGAAGTGGATGGGCAGGAGCTCGACGGCGGTCACCCCGAGGTCGCGCAGGTAGTCGACCATGGCCGGGTGCCCCAGCCCCGCATACGTGCCCCGCAGCTCCTCGGGGATGTCCGGGTGGAGCTTCGTGAGCCCCTTGACGTGGGCCTCGTAGATGACGGTGTCCCGCCACGGGGTGTGGGGCCGCTCGCTCGCCCCCCAGTCGAAGGCGTGCTCCAGGAACACGGAGTAGTAGGAGCGCGAGGTCGGCTCGTCCGCACCGGGCGGTGTGTCGACGACCTCGATCGCACGGGAGTACGGGTCGAGCAGCAGTTGCGCCTCGCCGACCCTCCCCGGCAGCTCCTTGCCGGTGGGCCAGAAGGCGTACAGGGACCCTGGGGACACGGGGCCCACGACGCCGTGGTGGACGCCGCCGTCGAGCCCTACCAGCGTCTCCGAGGTCCAGGACCCGTCGGCGCGGCGCCAATGCATGTCGATGGACGGGATGGCCGGGGCCCATACCGCGGCGTTGGCGTGCGCCTCCCGCCCCCGCGCCCCGGTGATGGCGTGGAGCCCCAGCGGGAACTCTCGCGAGGGGCGCGGAAGCGGGGCGGGATTCACCATCGGCGGTCAGGCAGAGCGCTGGCGGGAGACCTCGTACAGCGTGATCCCCACCGCCATCGACGCATTGAGCGATTCCATGGCGGACTCGATCGGGATGGAGACGATCTGGTCGCAGTTCTCGCGCACCAGGCGCGAGAGGCCCTTGCCCTCCGAGCCGACGACGATGCAGATGGGGTCGCGGCCGAGGGAGAGCTCCGGGAGGGAGACGTCGCCGTCGCCGTCGAGCCCGAGGACGAAGATGCCCTTGGCCTTGAGGGACTTCAGCGCGGAGTTCAGGTTGCCGACGCGGGCGACGGGCACGCGGACGGCTGCACCGGCGCTGGTCTTCCAGGCCGACGCCGTCACGCCGACGGCGCGCCGCTCGGGAACGATCACGCCGTGGCTGCTGAAGGCCGACGCCGAACGGATGATGGCGCCGAGGTTGCGGGGGTCGGTGATGCCGTCCAGGGCGACGAAGAGCGGCGCGTTGCCGATGTGTCCGCGCCGGAACCGCTCGATGGTCTCGTCGACGAGGTCGAGCGCGTCGGCGTACTCGTAGGGCGGGATCTGCAGCATGAGGCCCTGGTGAACGGCGCCGTCGGTCATGCGGTCCAGCTCGGGCTTGCCGGTCTCCATGACGGGGATGCCGCGCTCGGCCGCCATCTTCAGGGACTCGCGGACGCGGTCGTCCATCTCGATGCGGATGGCGACGTGCAGCGCCTTCGCGGGGATGCCCGCGCGGAGCGCCTCGACCACCGAGTTGCGGCCCGTGACGACCTCCTCGGCCGCCTTGCCCTTCGTGCGACCGGTGCCGGCGCTCTTGCCGCCGGCCCGCTTCGCCGCGGAACGCTCGGCCAGCTCCTTGTTCTTGTACGACTTGTGGTACGGGCGGTCCTCCGCCTTGGGAGTGGGGCCCTTGCCCTCGAGCGACTTGCGGCCGTGTCCGCCGGTGCCGATGGTGGGGCCCTTTTTCGTTTTGCGAACCGCGCCTGGACGTCCGTGACTGGCCATGGAAGAACACCTTTATATAGAAGAAGAATCGACTCCAGTTTACGCGGAGCGCACCGACTGCCTCAGCACGCCCCGTCCCGGCGTCGTCCGGGCGTCGTCCGGGCGTCGTCCGGGCGAGGGCCGACGGCGTCGGGACGCCCCGGCTCAGTCCCCCGACAGCGACCAGGTGGCGCCGTCGGCAGAGTCCTCGAGCGTGATCCCCGCGGCGGCCAGGGCGTCCCGGATGCCGTCCGCCCTCGCCCAGTCCCGGGCACTGCGGGCAGCGCTCCGTTCGGCGATGCGGTCACCGACGAGAACGTCGAGGGCCGTGGCTGCCGCCGTGTCCCCGACCGTGACGGGGGCTCCGGCGTCGTCGAGCCCGAGCACACCGGTCATGGCCACGACGGCGGCGAGGTCGGCGCGCACGGCGTCGTCGTCGCCCTCCGCGAGGCGCGTGTTCCCGGAGCGCACCGCGGTGTGGAGCACCGCGAGGGCCTGGGGCACATTGAGATCGTCGTCCATCGCGTCCACGAAGGCCGTGGGGAGATCGGCCGACGTGGGCCTCCCCCGGTCCGGGGCGCCCACGCGGGCGGTTGCCTTCGCGATGAAGCCGTCGATGCGTGCCACGGCGGCGGCCGCCTCCTGCAGCGAGGTCTCGCGGTAGTCGAGCACCGAGCGGTAGTGCGCCTGGCCGAGGTAGTAGCGCACCACGCGGGGACCGGCGGCGTCGATCATCTCCTGCGGGCTCACGGTGTTGCCGATCGATTTCGACATCTTCTCGCCGCCGTAGGTGACCATCCCGTTGTGCATCCAGAAGCGGGCGAACGCGTGGCCCGCGGCCTGGGACTGCGCCATCTCGTTCTCGTGGTGGGGGAAGCGCAGGTCCAGTCCGCCGCCGTGGATGTCGAATTCCGTGCCGAGGTACCTGGTCACCATGCTCGAGCATTCGAGGTGCCAGCCGGGGCGGCCTGCACCCCACGGGCTCGCCCACGACGCCGTGGGCGGATCGGACTCCTTGGTGCCCTTCCACAGCGCGAAGTCACGCGGATCCTTCTTGCCGCGCGGGTCGGCGTCGGGCGCGGCCTGCATGTCGTCGATGTCCTGCCGCGTCAGGCTGCCGTAGGCGGACCAGGACCGGACGTCGAAGTAGACGTCGCCGGAGCCGTCCGGCGCCGGGTAGGCGTGGCCGCGGTCGATGAGGAGCTGGATGAGGGCGTGCATCTCCGGGATGTGTCCCGTGGCGCGCGGCTCGTAGGTGGGAGGCCGGACACCGAGCGCCGCGTAGGCCCGGTGGAACTCCTGCTCGAAGCGGAAGGCCAGGGCCCACCACGGTTCCTCCGGCCTCAGGGACGGGTCCTCGTCCGTGGCCCCCGGGCGGAAGGAGTCCTGCGACCGCGCGAGGATCTTGTCGTCGATGTCGGTGACGTTCCGGACGACGGTGACGCGCAGGCCGCGCGCTTCGAGCCAGCGCGTGAGCTGGTCGAAGGCGATGGCGGACCGGACGTGGCCCACGTGGGGCATGCCCTGCACGGTGGCGCCGCAGTAGTAGAGACTCGCCCTGCCCGGTTCGAGGGGTTCGAAGGGGCGCACTTCGGCGCGGGCGGTGTCATAGAATCGCAGGCTCACCGGTCCAGATTACCCGGCTGCGGGCGTCAGCCTTCCTGCACGGGAGGCGTCGCCCGGGCAGCCGACCGGACGACGACGGCGGTGGCGATGGCCGCGATGCCCTCGCCCCTGCCGGTGAGGCCCAGGCCGTCGGTGGTGGTGGCCGAGATGCTGACGGGTGCCTGCGCGGCATCGGACAGCACCGCTTCCGCTTCGGCCCGGCGCGGTCCGAACTTCGGTCGGTTGCCGATGAGCTGGACGGCGATGTTGCCGATGTCGAACCCCGCCTCCCGCACGATCCCAGCGGCGGCCGAGAGGAGGGTATGGCCCGAGGCCCCGGCATATTCGGGGCGGTCCGTGCCGAAATGCGTCCCGAGGTCGCCCACCCCGGCCGCCGAGAACAGGGCGTCGGCTGCCGCATGGGCCACCACATCGCCGTCGGAGTGTCCCGACAGTCCGCGCTCCCCCTCCCACAACAGACCGGCGAGCCAGAGCGGGGCGCTTTCCGGTCCGGCCTCGGGCTCGAAGGCATGGACGTCGACGCCGATCCCGGTGCGGGGAAGGTGGAGGTGCTCACTCAGGTACACGACTGCTCCTGCTGGTGGTGGGGGATGGGGTCCTGGTCGCCCGAACCCGGACGGGACCGGCCGGCGCTGCCCGCAGCCCTCTGTGCGAGGACTGCTTCGGCGATGACGAGATCGAGGGGTGTCGTGACCTTGAACGCCAGGGGATCCCCGTCCACCACGCGTACCGTGTGCCCCAGCGCTTCCATGAGCATGGCGTCGTCCGTGACGCCGGGGTGCGCTGCGGCGTCACCGGCATGGGCCGCGCGAAGAGTGCCTGCGTCGAAGCCCTGGGGTGTCTGCACGGCCCGCAGCGCGGCGCGATCGGGGGTGGCCATGACGAGGTCGCCGTCGACGACCTTGACCGTGTCCACCACCGGCAGGACCGGGATGACCGCCGGCGAGCCCTCGGCGACGGCAGCGGCGACGCGCCGGAAGACCGCAGGCGGCGTGAGGGCCCGCGCGGCGTCGTGGACCAGCACGACGCCGACCGTCGTCGGCAGGGCGTCGAGCCCGGCACGCACCGACGCCGTTCGTGTGGAGCCTCCCGTCACCGCCGAGATGCGGACCGGGGTGGGCGTCCCGGCGGTGTCGTCCACGCTCGGGGTGGCACCCCGACCGTCCGTCGCGTCTCCGGCACTGCCGTCGGCTGCACGTCCGGCTGCGCTCCGGGCTGCGGCCTCCGTGACGACGGCGACCAGGACGTCGTCGTCCTCCGGAAGCACCACGACGACGGCGGTCGCGACACCCGACCGGAGCACGGCCTCGACGGCATGGTCCAGAAGGGTGCGCCCACCGCACAGGACCCGGGCCTTGGGGATGCCCTGGCCGAGGCGTTGCCCGGAACCGGCGGCGACGATGACGATGCCGACCTCGACCGGGGTGGGGTACTGGGGATTCATCTCGGACACTCCGTCACCCTATGACAGCGCAACAAAAAAGAGGGACCCGGGGGTCCCTCTTTCATGATCGGCCCATCTCCTAGGAGGCGAGGACCTCGTCGAGAACGCTGGCAGCCTTCTCTTCGTCGGTCTTCTCCGCCAGTGCGAGCTCGGAGATCAGGATCTGCCGCGCCTTGGCGAGCATCCTCTTCTCACCGGCTGACAGCCCGCGGTCGTGATCGCGGCGCCAGAGGTCGCGGACCACCTCGGCAACCTTGATGACGTCGCCGGAGGCGAGCTTCTCGAGGTTCGCCTTGTAGCGGCGTGACCAGTTGGTCGGCTCCTCGGTGAACTCGGCCCGAAGGACGTCGAACACATGCTCGAGGCCCTCCTTGCCCACCACGTCGCGGACCCCTACGAGGTCGACGTTCTCTGCTGGTACTTCGATCGTCAGATCACCCTGGGCTACCTTGAGCTTGAGGTACATCTTCTCTTCGCCCTTGACGACACGCATCTTGATCTCTTCGATCTTCGCTGCGCCGTGGTGCGGGTAAACAACTGTTTCGCCGACCTCAAAAACCATGTGGACTTTCCCCTTTCCCGGGAATCAGTTTATCACGGCAACGACACGCCGACAGGCGCGTTTTCGCAGGTCAGGGGCTCGAATCAAGCGAAAGTGGCTATCATTCGCCTCTTGACGGACCGGGCTTTAGGTGCATCAGGCCCGGCCGGGCGACCGAAACCGACACCACGGTCGCCCGGTGTTGCCGATAGTCTGTCCTGTAGGTCCGCTCCGGATTACGTCCCTGTCCCACCTGTTCAACCCCAGGAGTTTGTGCTGTGAATTTTGCACCGAAGAACCGAGTGCGGCAGTCCGTTGCTGCCGGCGCCGTGCTGGTGATGCTGGGCGTGTCCGGCTGCACCTTCACCACGGAGCAGTCCACGACGACGCAGTACGCCGCCTCGGACGGCATCGTGAAGGACCTCGGACCGGTCCTGCTGCGCAACGTCCTGATCGTGGGCACCGAGGATGGGCGCACCGGCCGGCTTGTGGGCACCGTGTTCAACACGACCGACCAGCCCGCGGACCTGTCCATCCGGGCAGGCGGGGCTGAAACCAGCATCACCATCGACGGCGACGGCGAGTTCAGGTTCGAGGACGAAATGGAGGACGACGCCACCCTCGAGGGGTTGAGCGGACGTCCGGGCTCGCTGGTCGAGGTCGACTTCGAAACCGACGGCGAACAGGCGACCTTCGAGGTGCCGGTCCTGGACGGGACCCTCGAGGAATACCGCGACTTCGTCCCCGGTGGTTTCACGCCGCGTCCGAGCGAGCCCGAAGCGACCGAGGAAGCAGCCGAGGGCGAGTAGCCTCCAGCGTCCTGACTGCCCGCACCCGATCGATCGGGTGCGGGCAGTGTCATGTGCGGCAGGTCTCCGGGCCGTCGCTACGCCGGGGCGTAGCGACGGTTCCGTCCGGACCCTGGCTCAGGGCTCGAACTTGTAGCCGAGACCCCGCACCGTGATGAGGTAGCGGGGATTCGAGGGGTCGGGTTCCACCTTGCCGCGCAGCCGCTTCACGTGGACGTCCAGGGTCTTGGTGTCCCCCACATAGTCGGAACCCCAGACCCGATCGATCAGTTGGCCGCGGGTCAGGACCCTCCCCGAATTCCGGAGCAGCATCTCGAGCAGCTCGAACTCCTTCAGCGGGAGTGCCACCTGGTCGCCGTCGACACTCACGACGTGCCGTTCGATGTCCATGCGGACCGGACCGGCCTGGATGGTGTTCGAGATGAGTTCCTCGGGTTCGCCCTGGCGGCGCAGCACCGCACGCACGCGGGCCACGAGTTCGCGGGACGAGTACGGCTTGGTCACGTAGTCGTCGGCTCCGAGTTCCAGTCCCACCACCTTGTCGATCTCGGCGTCCTTCGCGGTCAGCATGATGACCGGGACACTGGAGCGCTGGCGGAGCTGCCGACAGACCTCGGTACCGGGCAGCCCCGGCAGCTGGAGGTCGAGCAGCACGAGATCGGCGCCCGAGCGGTCGAACTCGGTAATGGCATCGAGGCCGTTGTCCACGACGGACACCTCGTAGCCTTCCTTGCCGAGGAGATAGGACAGCGGGTCGCTGAACGACTCCTCGTCCTCAACGATCAGAATTCGGCTCAAGCCTTGACTCCCTGCTCGTGGGCAGCACTGCTGCCCTTCTTTCCTGGCTTCCGCTCCGCCGGCGAAGTGGCACCGCCGCTCGGAACGGAACTGCTTGATGCGGCGTCGTCGTCCGCTGTCCCCTCCATCTCGGGCAACCGGACAGTGAACGTACTGCCCTGACCGGGCTGGGACCACACGGTGACCTCGCCGCCGTGGTTGGACACCACGTGCTTGACGATGCTGAGGCCGAGGCCTGTGCCGCCGGTCTGGCGGGACCGCGCGGCGTCGATACGGTAGAAGCGCTCGAAGACACGTTCCTGTTCCTCGGGCGTGATGCCCACGCCCTGGTCCGTGACCGACACCTGCACGAGGCCGTCGCGGGACCGAAGACCGACGCCCACCCGGGTGCCCTCCGGCGAATAGCGGATGGCGTTGTCGATGAGGTTGCGGAAGGCCGTCATGAGCAGGTCACGGTCGCCGTGCACGGGGGCGGAGACCGACCCGCCGACCACGATGTCGATCTGCTTGCTCTCGGCGGGCAGCTTGTTGCGGTCCACCGCTTCGGCGACGACGGAGTTGATGTCCACAGGCTTGCCGCGGCGGACCACGTCGGTCCCTTGCAGACGGGAGAGTTCGATGATGTCCTGCACGAGTGCGGACAGCCGGCCGGACTCCTTGTGCATGCGCTGGGCGAACCGACGGACGGCGACCTCGTCCTCGGCGGCGTCGTCGATCGCCTCGGCGAGGAGGGAGATCGCCCCCACCGGCGTCTTCAGCTCGTGGGAGACGTTCGCGACGAAGTCGTTGCGGATCTCCTCGGTGCGGGTGAGCTCGGTGCGGTCGTCCGCCAGGATCAGGATGTACTCGGCGCCGAGGGCGGCGACGCGGACCTGCACAACGATCGTCCCCTGGCCGAGGGGGCCGCGCGGGAGCTCGAGTTGCTGCTGCTCGATCACGCCGTCGCGCCGGACGCGGGCCGTGAGTTCGAGGAGCTCGGAGTGGACCACGGTATGGCCGCGGACGAGGCCGAAGGCATAGGCCGCAGGACTGGCCCGGACGACGCCGTCGATCGCGTCCACGATCACGTACGCCCTGCCGATGATGGAGAGGACCTCCGCGGCGCCGTCGGGCAGGGAGGGCTCGTCCTCGTAGAGGAGCCGGAGCCGCTGTACCTCGCTCGCGCGGAACGCCGCCATGCCGGTCACGCCGAGGGCCAGGCCTACCAGCCCGGCCACGAGCGTCAGGAGAAGGGGGTCCACGGACCTAGCTTATGCGCTGGCATTTCAGGTCCAGCCCATGCGGTGGCATTAGGCAAGGGGTTCAACTAACGTTCACACAATGCGGAGAAACAGTTCACCGCTGGCTGGAAGGGTCGTCGGCAGAACTGTGGGAACGGTTCGATACGAAACTTCCAGGGAAGGACGCCCACGTGCGTAAGGTTTTTCAGGCCGAGCTCCACCAGATCGGCGAGGAGCTCATCGAGATCTCCCAGCTGGTGACCGAGGCCATCCAGAAGGCCAACAGTGCTTTCCAGGGCGCCGACACCGAGCTCGCACAGGAGGTGATCGCTGCCGATGCGCGGATCGACTTCCTCCAGAACTCCCTCGACGAGCGGGCCATCGACATCCTCGCGCTCCAGGGTCCTGTGGCATCCGATCTCCGGATGATCGTGGGCGCGCTGCGCATGAGCGCATCGCTCGAGCGCATGGGTGACCTCGCCCGCCACGTGGCCCAGCTCGCCCGGCTGCGTTTCCCCGCGAACGTGATCCCGGAAAGCATCCGCGCGACCTTCGACGAACTCGCCGAACTCGACGTGCAGATCGCGACGAAGGTCAAGGAGCTCCTCGAGACACGCAACCTCGATCTGAGCAATGAGATCGGTGCCGCCAACGCGCGTGTCAACGAACTGCACGCCAGCGTCTTCAAGGCGGTCGCGGCCGACGACTGGACCGAGAGCGCACCCACGACGGTGGACGTCACCCTCGCCAGCCGCTACTACGAGCGCTTCGCGGACCACGGCGTCTCGGTGGCCCGGAAGGTCACCTACCTCGTCACAGGGGAATGGCACCCCGCCGCTCCCCTGAACTGACTCTTCCCGGCTCGAACACAACGACGGCGGTCCCTGCAGGGACCGCCGTCGTTGTGTCGGTACTGGTGCTCTACTGGCGCCGGGGCCGGGCTGCTAGTGCTTGCCCTGGTTCGCGACGGCCTCGATCGCGGCGGCTGCGGCGTCGGCGTCGAGGTAGGTGCCACCTGCCTTGACGGGCTGGAGATCCTCGTCCAGCTCGTACACGAGGGGGATGCCCGTGGGGATGTTCAACGAGGCGATGTCCTTGTCGCTGATGCCGTCGAGGTGCTTGACGAGGGCCCGGAGCGAGTTGCCGTGGGCGGCGATGAGCACCGTCTTGCCGGCCCTGATGTCCACCGTGATGTCCGATTCCCAGTACGGCAGGAAGCGCTCGAGGACGTCCTTGAGGCATTCGGTGCGTGGGACGGCGTCGCCGAGATCGGCGTAGCGGGGATCGGCGGCCTGCGAGTACTCGCTGGCGTCGTCGAGCGGCGGCGGCGGAGTGTCGTAGGACCGGCGCCACTCCATGAACTGCTGCTCGCCGTACTCCGCGAGGGTCTGGGCCTTGTCCTTGCCCTGCAGGGCTCCGTAGTGGCGCTCGTTGAGCCGCCAGTTCCTCTTGACGTCGATCCAGCTGCGGTCAGCGGCCTCGAGGGCGAGGTTGGCGGTGATGATGGCGCGCTTCTGCCGGGACGTGTACACGATGTCGGGAAGGATGCCGGCTTCGGTCAGGAGGTGGCCGCCGCGGGTTGCTTCCTCGCGTCCCTTCTCGGTGAGGGCGACATCCACCCAGCCGGTGAAGAGGTTCTTCTCGTTCCATTCGCTCTGGCCATGGCGCAGCAGGATCAGTGTGTAGGTCATGCGTCCTAGTCTGCCGCATCGTGTTACGGCGGTCATGCCGGGGTGTCGTGTGACGGACGGCGGCGCGGGCCCGCGGCCTGTGAGCAGACCCGGGGAACCCCGCTCGACTCCTGTCGCCCGGAACGGCGGTCCTCCCGCGGTGCCCTAGTGTTGATGGGTGCCTTCGCGTCTTCGTCCCCCCAGGCCCCTGGGGGCCATCACCCGTGGCACCACCAACCCCAACCGCCTCCGCCGCGTCGATCGCTGGCTCGTCGGCTCCCACGGTTCGCGTCTGCGCCGGGCGGCCGATCCTCTCGTGGTCGACCTCGGTTACGGGGCAGCTCCCGTCACCGCCGTCGAACTGTTCACCCGCCTGCAGTCGGTGCGTGACGACGTCGAGGTGGTCGGCATCGAGATCGATCCTGCACGCGTAGCGGGGGCCGAGCCCCTGGCGCGTCCCGGACTCAGCTTCCGGCAGGGTGGGTTCGAGTTGCCGCTCGCCGGCCGGCGGCCCGTCGTCGTCCGCGCGTTCAACGTGCTGCGGCAATACGGTGAGGATGAATACGAGGCCTACTGGGACGAGGTGCGCGGGCGCCTGGCACCTGACGGCCTGCTCATCGATGGGACGTGCGACGAGATCGGGCGCCGCTCGACCTGGGCGGCTGTCGGGCCGGCGGGACCGGAGTCGCTGAGCATCTCCCTGCGGTTCGGCGCGTTCATGCTCCCGTCCGATGTCGCGGAGCGGCTGCCGAAGGCGCTGATCCACCGGAACGTGGAGGGCGAGCGGGTGCACGGGTACCTGCAGGCGCTGGACCGGGCCTGGCTCGATGCCGCGTCCCTCGCGTCCTTCGGGAACCAGCAGCGGTGGATGGCGACGTGTGCGGCGATGAAGGCTGCCGGCTGGCCCTTGCTGGACGGACCCTCGCGCTGGCGTCTGGGTGAGGTCACCGTGGCCTGGGGTGCGGTCGCTCCGGGCTAGTGGCTGCTACCAGGGACCGTACGGGCCCTGGTTGCCACCGCGACCGGAGGTCTGGCTGACGGCCGGTTTGACGTCGGCGAGGTAGACGCAGGCCGCGATGATGGCGACCAGTTGGAAGAGGTTGAAGCCGCTCCCGCCGCCGAGCACGGACAACAGGCCGACGACGACGGCGCCGCCCGTCAGTGCCAGCCAGAACCCCTTGGTCCGCTTGAAGGCGGCCTCGAAGGCCGTGCCTGGACGCCGTACGCAGTCCGACAGGGCCCACACCTCGATACCGAGGGCCACGATGCCGAGGGCGAGGTACAGATAGGTCTGGATTGCAATCACGAGGGCCACGGAATCAGCTTAGCTCGGTTGCCTCGGACACGGTGCGGATGACGCCACGGTCGGGACGTCCGGCCCCGAGACCGACGGCCGGGCTCCGCCGGCGCGCCCGCTGCCGTGCCCGTCGCCTAGCCCGTCGCGTCAGTGTCCAACCAGTCGCCTAGTCCGTCGCCACACCCGCGATGACGGCCGTGCCTGACGTGCTCACCGTGATCGGCATGCCTGTCGTTCTGCCCGTTGCCCGATCCACCGTCGCGTCCGAACGATCCCGGCCGGACGCCTGCCGGAGGGCCTGGTCGAGGTCCGTCCACAGATCCTCGGGGTTCTCGATACCCACGGACAGACGGACGAGTGCGACCGGGACGGTCTTCGGCTCGGCGGGCTGGCGTCGACGGCGTTCGATCAGCGACTCGACGCCGCCCAGCGACGTCGCCGGGAGCCAGAGGCGCACGGCCGCGACGAGGGCGTCCGCCGTCGCGACGTCGTCGAGCTCGATGCTGACGATCCCGCCGAAGCCGTTGAACTGACGGGCCGCACGCTCGTGCCCCGGATCGGAGAGAAGCCCGGGGTACCGCACGCGGTTGACGCCAGGATGGCCGACGAGGCGGTGCGCGAGCAGGGCCGCGGTTGCCTGGCTCCGCTCCATGCGCAGGGCGAGGGTGCGCAGTCCGCGCAGCGCGAGCCAGACCTCGAACGGTCCGGCGATGGCGCCGTGCAGGGTGCGGTGCGCCAGCAGTCGATCACGAAGCACCGGATCGGAGGTGACCAGCGCGCCGAGAACGACGTCGGAGTGGCCGGCCAGCCACTTCGTGACCGAGTGCAGCACGACGTCCACCCCGGACTCGAGGGGTCGGTGCACGAGGGGCGTGTTGAAGGTGTTGTCGGCGACGACGACCGCGCCGGTCGCATGAGCCGCATCGGTCAGAACGGCCAGCTCGGCGACCTCCAGCATCGGGTTGGTGGGACTCTCGAGCCACAGCATCACCTGGCCGGCATCGAATCGTGCGGCGAGCGCGTCGAGCTCCGCGAGGACGCCCACAGTGTCCGCGACGTCGACGGTGCGCAGTTCGAACCGGCCCTGTGCTGCGAGATCGGCGGCGAGACTGATCGACCCGGCATAGGCATGCCGTGGCATCACCACCGCTCCCCCTGTCGGGACGAGGGACAACGCGGCTGCTGCCGCACCGAGGCCGGAACTGAACACAAGGGCAGGGAGGCTTGCTGCCTCGAGTGCACCGAGCGCTTCCTCGAACGGATCCCAGGTGGGGTTGGAGCCTCGGGCATAGATGCGGTCGCCCGGTTCGGGGGCACGCGTCTCGTGGTAGGTCGTCGAGAGCACGAGCGGCGCGTTGACCGGGGCATCGTGCTCGCGCGGAGGTCGGCCTACCGCGACGGTGAGGGTGTCCGGGGCGAGCCCGGCGTGGAGCAGGTCCTCGCGAGATGTCGTCATGGGGTCAGCGTAAGTCGGGACAGCGCGTGCCTGAAAAAGAGGGAGGTCACAATGGCCTGCATCGTGCCGCCGTCCCCCGCCTGCATCACCGGCACCACGGCCGTCGTCATGGCGTCCCGCCAGGAGTGAGCTCGCGGTGTCTGTTCCGCCGGGGAGTGCGGTCGGGGTCGATGTAGGGCGGTGGCGTGAACCAGGGAATGCCGTGCTTCATCTGGATGGTCCAGTTGCCCCGCTCGATGAGCCGGTGGTGGAAGGAACACAGGAGGCATCCGTTGGAGACGTCCGTTCTTCCGCCGATGACCCATGGTGTGATGTGATGCGCCTCCGACCAGACAGCGGGAACAGTGCACCCGGGGAAGGCACACCCCCGGTCCCGGGCTACCAGCGCTCGCCGCTGCGCCACACCGAAGAGCCTTCGGGCACGACCGACGTCGAGGACCTCCCCGCGCCCTCCCAGGACGACGGGGATGATGTCTGCGTCGCACGCGATCTTGCGCACGGTCCGCGCGGTGACAGGACCGCCGAAGACGGTGTAACCGCCGCCGGGATGCGGTCGTGAAGTGCCTGAGGGGTCGATGAAGCCCTCGGGTCCCGGGTCGCGCTTCGGCTGGTCGTCCTGCGCCGAAGGCTCATCCTGCGAGGACTGCCGGGACTGCCTGCTTTGCCCAGGGTGCGCGTCATGCCAAGAACGCCCGTCCTGCTGGTGGTCGCCCGAGTCGGCAGCATGCCCAGACGCCCCTCGGACTCTTCTCCGTACCACTCCGCCGTCGCACAGGTCCTCGACGAGAGCCCGGTAGTCGATGGTGACCATCACCTGGGGTCGATGCCCGCCGGTGGCAGGCAGAGTATCCGTGGAGAGGGCGACCTGGCAGGCGCCGACCAACCCGTCGAGGTGGCGTTGGGGTCGGGTCCGTCGCTCCCAGCTCGGCACGGAGTCATCGAACACCGCGTCGCCCGGCATCGCGCCATGCGGCATCGAGTCCCCCGGCATCGCGCCACGCGGCGCCGGGTCGCTCCGCACACATCCGACGGTGCTTCCGGTGCTTCCGGTGCTTCCGGTGCTTCCGGTGCTTCCGGTGCCTCCGGTGCCTCCGATGCCTCCGATGCCTCCGATGCCTCCGATGCAGTCGGTTCCGACGCCGGTCGAATAGGTCGCGCCCGTCGAACAGCCGGCGCCGGTCGAATCGGTCGCGCCGACGCTCGAGGCCTCACCCCCGCGGTCGGCCCGTCCCGGACCATCCCCTCCACGACCACCGCGGTCGTGCGCAGTCCGCGGGTTGGTGGCGGCGTTCATGACGGTGAGGAGGTATTCGAACTGTTCGTCGTCCGCCGCGATCTCGAGCCGGTGCAGGCCTCGTCGCCTACCCCGCAGGAATACGCCCTGCTGCGCCTTCAGCAGTTCCTCCGTGGGCTCGGCCCCGTCGGGATCGAGAGCTGCTTCCCAGCGCCGGATGACCAGGTTCAACAGATCGGCATCGGATTCCGTGGCCTGGGCCGTCAGGGCCTCCTCCATGGCCTGCAGTTGCGCGGTCGATGCACAGGGCCGGACACGTTCCATCGCGTCGCTGATCCGGGTCGCTGCGTACGAACTGATCACAGCGGCCCTGAACGCGTCCCCGACGGCCTCGAGCACGGGAGGACATGGCTCACCGGTTGCCGTGCGCCGTGGAAGCACCGACTTCCCCAGACGGATCCGCCTCTGGGCCTCCAGCCGCGTGATGCCCAGACGGGCTCGGAGATACTCCGCGGTGTCCCTGAACTCGTGGCTGTCGCCGGGAACGGCCAGCGGTCCACTCCAGCCCAGGCCGTGCCGGGTCTCCCCGACCCGGGCGATGTCCTGCTGGTCCGCCGCAGCCGCACCCACGACCTGCAGGTGCTCGACCACACGGGCAAGGTGCTCGACAACACCCAGCGTTGCGGCGAGATCGGCCGTGGAGGCCAGACCGGCTTCGACCTCGAACTGCTCGGCAACGTGCGCGAGGTGGGACCGCAACCGGTCCAGAGCCGGCGCCGTCGTCGATTGATCCTCCGCTACTGCTGTCGTCATGGGACAAGCGTATTAGTACAGAGATTCGAAGAATCGGGAGAATCGTCGTATGTGGACAACTCGCACCCATCATTCGCGGGAAGGCACGCACAGCACACGCTGCCGACCCCGTGGCCTCGATGTCACGGGTACTCGGTAGGCTGGGCGCGTGACCTTTCCCCTCCCGCACGGGCTTCCCGGGCTCTTCATCGCGCTCGAAGGCGGTGACGGCGCAGGCAAGTCCACGCAGGCCGCACTGCTCTGCACGGCCCTCGAGTCCGGCGGCCACACCGTGATCCGCACCCGTGAGCCCGGCGGCACGCCGATCGGCGAGAAGCTGCGCTCACTCGTCCTCGAGCACGGCCACGGCGAGATCGATGCGCGCACCGAGGCCCTCATGTTCGCGGCCTCCCGGGCGGCCCACGTCCATCAGGTGATCGTGCCCGCACTGGAACGCGGCGACGTCGTCGTGTGCGACCGCTTCATCGACTCCTCGGTGGCCTACCAGGGTGCGGGGCGCGGACTGGGTGCACGGGCCGTCCTCGACGTGAACCTCTGGGCCACCGACGGGCTCCGCCCCGACCTGACCGTCCTGCTCGACGTCGAACCCGCCGAGGGCCGGAGCCGCCGCACCACCGGCACGGCCGCCGAGGACCGCCTCGAGTCGGAGCCCGACGATTTCCACGCCAGTATCCGCGCGGCCTTCCTCGAACTCGCCGGCGCGGAACCCGAACGGTACCTAGTCCTGGCTGCGTCCGGCACGCCTGAGGAGCTCCACCGCTCCATCCTCGCCGCCCTCCCCGGGGTGACGGCGTGAGCGCCATGACGCACAGCCTCCCCGCGTCCGGGGTATGGGCCGATCTCCGCGGGCAGGAACAGGTGGTCGAACAGCTGCGCCGTGCCGCACAGTCCGGCACACCGACACACGCCTGGCTCTTCACCGGTCCACCCGGTTCGGGCAGGTCCAACGCCGCCCGCGCCTTCGCCGCCGCCCTGCTCTGCGAGCGCGAGAACCTCGGTGAGCGGGGGTGCGGCACGTGCAAGGCCTGCCGGACCGTCCTCTCCGGGGCGCACGCCGATCTCACCAACGTCACCACCGAGAAAGTGACCATCAGCATCGACGAGGCACGCGAACTCGTCCGCAAGGCGCAGGACAAGCCGTCCACCGGGCGCTGGCGCATCATCATCGTCGAGGACGCCGACCGCATGCAGGAGCGCAGCACCAACGTGCTGCTCAAGGCCATCGAGGAACCACCGCCGCGGACCATCTGGCTGCTGTGCGCTCCGAGCCCCGGTGACGTGCTGATCACCATCCGCTCCCGGTGCCGGTCCGTCGGCCTCCGGCTCCCTCCCGTCCAGGACGTCGCCGACCTGCTCGTCGCCCGCGACGGGATCGATCCCGCGACGGCGGAGGCCGCCGCCCGCGCCGCCCAGAGCCACATCGGCATCGCGAAGAGGCTCGCCACGGACGACGGCGCCCGCGAGCGCCGCAACCAGATCGTCCGGCTCCCGCTCACGCTGCGCTCGGTGGCCGGCGCGATGCGTGCCGCGGCTGATCTGGTGAAGCTCGCCGAAGCGGAGGCGCAGAGTTCCTTCGAGCAGCGCGACGCCGAGGAGAGGACCGCACTGCTCGCCACCCTGGGCGCTCCCGAGACGGGCGTCCTGCCGCCGTCGATGCGCGCACAGATCAAGAGGCTCGAGGACGACCAGACGCGACGGGCCAAGCGTTCGAAGAACGACTACTTCGACCGTGCGCTGACGGACCTCATCTCCTTCTACCGGGACGTGCTGATGCTCCAGGTCTCCAGCGGGCAGATGCTCGTCAACGAGCCTCTTCGACCCGAACTCGAGGAGTTCGCCCGCCGGGAGAGCCCCGAAGACACCCTCCTCCGGCTCGAGTCCATCAACGAGGTGCGCACCCGGCTCGTCAGCACCAACGTGTCCCCGCTGCTCGCGATCGAAGCAATGACGGTGAGCCTCCTGTCCCGGAAGGACCTCGACCGATGACCAGCAGACCGCTCCACCCCCACGACGGCGATCCCCGTGGTCCTCGTGGCGCTCTCGGTCGTGCCACCGCGCTCCTCGCGGCGTCCACCGCCGTCGTACTGGGGCTGTCCGGGTGCATGCTGCTCGCGCCCGACAACCGGACCGATCCGCCCTCGGGTGAGCTGGAGACCGCTGATCCGGCGACGATCGGCGAGGTGGGCGAGGACCTCCGGACCTTCTACACGCAGGACGTACGGTGGGAGAGCTGTGAGGAATCGTTCTCCTGCGCGACGATCGACGTGCCGCTCGACTACACCGATCCCGGCCGGGACAGCATCGAGATCGCCGCGATCCGCGCCGATGCCTCGGGCGAGGCCCAGGGGACGATCCTCGTCAACCCGGGCGGACCCGGCGGTTCGGGCTTCAACATCGTGAAGGACTCCCTCGACTACGTCACGACCGAGCGCCTGCGTGAGGACTACGACGTCGTCGGTTTCGATCCCCGGGGCGTCAACAGGTCCAGCGCCGTGGAGTGCTATACCGACGCCGAGCAGGATGAGGCGCGGCAGGAGAGCTACCCCGTCGAGGCCTCCCCCGACGAGCGCCTCGACCTCATGACGGCGGACGCGGAGGAGTTCGCGGCCCTATGTGCCGAGCGCACGGGCGAATTGCTGGGCTTCGTGGACACCGAGTCCGCCGCACGGGACATGGACATCCTGCGGGCCCTGGTCAGCGACGAGAAGCTGAACTTCCTGGGCTTCTCCTACGGAACGCAACTCGGCGCAACCTACGCGGAGCTGTTCCCGGAGCGGGTCGGGCGCCTCGTCCTCGATGGCGCGATCGATCCGTCGTTGAGCGGCGAGAACATCACCCTCGGCCAGGCCGGCGGCTTCGAGAAGGCCCTGCGCGCCTACGTCGCCGACTGCCAGCAGGGCACGGAATGCCCGTACACCGGGACGGTGGACGACGGCGTCCGACAGATCCAGGACCTGTTCGCCGCCGTCGAGCGTGAGCCGATGACGGCGGAGGACGGCCGGCGGGTGCCGATCTCCACGTTCGTCCAGGGCTTCCTCCTGCCGCTGTACGACAACGGCAACTGGCCCACGCTCACGCAGGCCGTCTCGGACGCGCTCGACGGCGACGCGTCCGGCATCCTCTACCTCGCCGACCTCTCCGCGGAACGCGGACAGAACGGCACCTACGCGGGCAACTCGACGGCGGCGTTCCTCTCCGTCAACTGCCTCGACTATCCGATGACGAGCGATCCCGTCCAGATGCGCGCCGACGAGAAGGAACTCGTCGCGGCGTCACCCACCTTCGGCCGGTTCCTCGCGTTCGGCGGCGTGACCTGTGCCGCGTGGAAGTACCCGCCGGTCCTCGGCCCCACTCCCGTGGAGGCTGCGGGCGCCGACCCGATCGTCGTCATCGGCACCACCGGCGACCCGGCGACCCCGTACGCGTGGTCCACGGCGTTGGCCGACCAGCTCGACTCCGGCGTCCACGTCACGTGGGAGGGCGAGGGCCACACCGCGTACGGCCGCTCCAACGACTGCATCCTGGACCTGGTCGACGCCTTCTTCGTCGACGGGACGGTCCCGGAGGACGGCACCCGCTGCTGAGGGGTCAGTTCCGCTCCGTGACGACGCCGTCGAGCGCGTCCGACGTCGTCACGCCGACGGACCGCGGATCCGCCACGGGAACGCGGCGCGGCAGGGCATCGGCCGCGGGAACAACGCGCGGTGTGTCCGTCGACGCCGACGCGAGCCATCGGGGCAGGTGACACATGGAGGGCAGCACGACGTCGGCCCCGGCACGCCGCAGCGCGGCCTCGGGGTGGGCGCCGGTCAGCACTCCGACGACGGCACCCGCACCCGCGCGCCGACCAGCGGTGACGTCCGATGTCGTGTCCCCCGCGACCAGCACGGAGCGCACGTCCTCGATGTCGAGCGCGAGGACCGCGGTGAGGATGATGTCGGGGTAGGGGCGGCCGCGCCCCGCGTCGGAGGGGCAGAGGCTGAGGTCGGCCAGCCCCATCCAGCCGAGCGATTCCAGGATCATGTTCTGGGTGTGCCGGCCGAACCCGGTGGCGAGGCAGATCCTGAGTCCGGCCTCACGCAACTCCAGGATCGCCTCCTCGGCGCCGGGGATCGGCTGCACCCCGTGCCGCGCCAGCAGGTCGTCATAGGCCGTCTCGAAGGTCCGGTTGACCTGCGCTGCAGCGGTGACGTCGGGGAACAGATCGCGGAAGACGAGTTCCTTCGAGGTGCCCATCTGCTGGCGGGCGTACGCCGTCATCAGGTCGAAGGCGCCGGTACCCTCCTGGACCCCGTGCGAGGCGAGGGCGCGTGTCAGGGCTTCCTCCTGCAGGCGGCCCTCGTCCACAGTTGTTCCGGCCATGTCGATGACGGCGAGCGTGAACGAACGATCCTGTGTCATGCGGCATCCCCCTGGTGGCCGGCCCGCTCCGATGCGGGACACGCTGCCGACCATGCTCTCGGAGGGCGCTGACGCCCCGCCGTCCAGAAGGCCGACGGCGGGTGAACTGTCGACGAACTCCCGGACACGGGCACCGTTTTGACCGCGGGCCGACCCCTCCTATAAAGTTGTGACTTGTGGATCGGCCCGGGTGATGTACGGGACCAGGAAGCATTGCCTCCTTAGCTCAGTCGGTAGAGCGTCTCACTCGTAATGAGAAGGTCGCCAGTTCGACTCTGGCAGGAGGCCCCATAGTCGCCCCGGTCGGTTCGCCGCCGGGGCTTTTCCGTGTCCGGATGCCGATGTGTACGGGGACTCGTCCTGCCCGGGGCGCCGAGCGCCGGGACGCGGAGTCCCGGGATCTGCCGGAGCCCGGCGTGCCGCGCCGGACCTGAGGGGACCTTCCCGGCGCCGGCGACCCGGCCGCCGCGGGTCCCCGGCACGGTGGAGAAGCCTGTCAGGCGTCCGGCTGGTCGGCGCCCGCGTCGTCGGCGGAGACCGTCGCACCGGACTGCAGCAGGGCCTTCAGTGCGTCGGCGCCGTCGGCCCCAGCCGCCGCGGCCGCCAGGTTCGCTTCGGTGACCGCGCGGAGGACTTCCTCGCGCTGGATCTTGACGCCCCGGGGTGCGTCGATACCGATGCGCACACCATCGCCACGGGAATCGAGCACCGTGATGACGATGTCGTCGCCGATCAGGATCTGCTCGCCGACCTTTCGCGTGAGTACAAGCATCGTGTCACTCTATCCCGGCCGGCTCGGCACGGCGTCGACCGCTGCCCGGCCTGCGCGGCCCTGCAGGAGCAGAGAGGCGATCATCGGCCGACGCAGCGGCAGGAGAAGTCTCGACCTCGCCTGCGGGACGCCCCTCCAGCCACCCGATGGGGAGGCCGAGCGCCTGCACGCTCTCCGGCGTCGCCGTGGTTGCCGACCCGACGACGGCGAGTCCCGCCGGAGCGAGCCCGGCGCGCTCCATGCTGCGGCGCAGTGCCCCGACCCACGCCGCGGTGTCCGCCTCCTTGCGGCCGGCATCGACGGCGAGCCACACCTGGTCGGGTCGCAGCGCGAGCAGGGCGCGGGCGTCCACCAGGGGGTCCTCCGAGGACAACGCGACGAAGACGGCGTGCCCGCCGTCGACTCCTGCGGCACGGGCGGCGTTCGCCTCCAGCCGGTCGTCGACCGAGCGGCCCTCGGGGTGCACCCGGTCCGGTGGCCCCGAGACCGCGACGGCTGCTGGTGCTCCCCGGCCCAGGACGGTGGCCATCGAGGAGGCGACCGCCCAGCCCGCGGCGGGCGCTCCGACGACGATGACGAGATCACCCGGCGCCCGCAGCACCGAGGGCGCGGCCGGCGCGGCGACGGGCACCCTGAGAACCTGGCCCCGGACCTCGGGCAGATCCGTCGGGTCGCCGGCACGCTCGCGGAGGAACTCGGCGTCGGATGCGGCACCGGACTCACGTCCGAACCCCGCACCGGCCCGGGTGGAATCGGAGGATCCTCGGTCCGGGTCCTCGGCCCACGCATCCCGGTCCACCGCGATCGACCGCCGGGTCCCGGCGGTCCCGGCCCCGGGGACATCCGGTAGGCCCGACGCGGACGAAGCCACCGCATCCCGGTCCACCGCGATCGACCGCCGGGTCCTGGCGGCCCCGGCCCCGGCGTCACCCGAGGCGCCCGGCATCGAGGAGGGGACCGGCGCTGCCGCAGGGTCGGTGGCGAACGTCAGTTCGTCCATGAGGGCCGCGAAGAGACCGGAATCCGTGGACACCGCAGCCGGGGGCGCGCTGCGCGGTTCCGGGGCCCCGGCGCGGTCGGCATCGGGCCCGGACGCTATGCGGACCTCATCGAGTTCGGCCTGCTGGAGGAGCGCATCGAGACCTGATGGCCCGGCGGCCGCACTCCGGCGCCCGCGCGGCCGACCGCCGCCGGGCGCTCCGAAAGCGCCGCCGGGCGCTCCACCGAGGGCCCCGTCAGGGGACCCGCCACGAGAACCGGCCCGAGGACCACCGACGGGACCGCCACGGGGCCCGTCCGGGGACCCGCCCCGCGAGCGCGCGCTGCCGGCGGTGCCGGCACGAAGGCCACCCTCGCCGTCGGGCTCCGGCACCTCGACCACGATCTCGTAGTGCTTCCGGGCGAGGACACCGCGAATCCCGCCCACCGTCACGAGTTCCGCGGACACGATGAGGGCACGCGGCCCGTACAGCGCCGCGGCCTTCGCCTTCAGCTCCTCGAGGGAGGGGCCTTCAAGATGAAATAACTGCGGTACCACGGACCACTCCTACTGTCTCGATCGCGACGTTGGCGCTCGTGACCTCCTGGTAGGACAGCACGGGCAGGTTCGCCGCCTGCGGTCCCACGAGACGCCGAAGTGCGGGCCGCAGCGCGGGCGCGCACACGAGCACGGCCGAGTTCCCGGCGGCCTCGATGTCGGCGACCGTCGAGCGGACCGAGGAGAGCACGGCATCGGTGCGCGCCGGATCGAGCATGATCTGCGTGCCCTGGTCGGAGGGCCGGAGCCCCTCGAGCATCGACTGCTCGAGCAGCGGGTCGATCATGATGACCCGCAGCAGCGTGCCGTCGAGGTACTGCTGGGTGACCGCCGGCCCGAGCGCGAGCCGCGCCGCCTCGATGAGCCCCTCGGGTTCGGAGGACGCCTTGGCCCTGAGCGTCAGCGCCTCGTAGATGCGGGAGAGATCGTTGATCGGCACCTGCTCGGACAGGAGTCCCTGCAGGACGCGCTGGACCTCGGCGAGGGACAGCAGCCCGGGGACGAGCTCCTCGACGGCCGACGGGTTCACCTGGCGGACGCCGTCGGTCAGCACCCGGACGTCCTCCCGGGACAGCAGGCGCGCGGCGTTCGCCGTGATGACCGAGGACAGGTGGGTCACGAGGACGGACACGCGGTCGATCACGGTGGCCCCGGCCAGTTCGGCGTTGTGCCGGAGCTCGGCGGGCACCCACTTCCCGGCGAGTCCGAAGACCGGCTCGACGACGGCGGTGCCCGGCAGGTGTGCGAGATGGTCGCCGAGGGCCAGGACCTTGCCGCGCGGAGCCTCGCCCCGCCCCGCCTCGACGCCGGCGATCTTGATGACGTACGTGGCGGGCGGCAGCTCCACGCTGTCCCGCGTGCGCACCGGAGGCACCACGACGCCGAGCTCCAGGGCGATCTTGCGCCGCAGGGCGCGGACCCGGCCGAGGAGATCGTCCGGCGCCCCGGTGACGACGTCCACCAGGTCGGGCGCCAGCAGCACCTCCAGGGAGTGGACGCGCATCTGCTCCAGGAGGTCGTCGGTGCTGTCGGTCGACGGCCGGGCGGCCTCGGCCTCCAGCGCCGTGGCGGCCGTGCGGGCATCGGCCTCGGACTTCCTGATGCTCTGCGCGATGACGATCAGGCCCGCGCCCACCACGATGAACGGCAGTTTCGGCATACCCGGGATCAGTGCCATGACGACCGCCGCGGCACCCGCGATGCGCAGGGCGTTCTGCGACTGGCCGAGCTGCTGGGCCGCGGTGGAGCCCATGTCCGCCTCGGCGTTGGAGCGCGTGACGATCATGCCGGTGGACACGGCCATGAGCAGCGCCGGGATCTGGGTGACGAGGCCGTCACCGATGGTGAGCAGGCCGTAGGTGGTGAGTGCCTCGGAGACCGGCAGGCCGTCCTGCAGCATCCCGATCGCGATGCCACCCACGAGGTTGATGATGATGATGATGATGCCGGCGATCGCATCGCCCTTCACGAACTTGGACGCACCGTCCATGGCCCCGTAGAAGTCGGCCTCCGCCGAGACCTCGGCGCGCCGCTCGCGGGCCTGCGTGTCCGTGATCAGCCCGGCGTTGAGGTCGGCGTCGATGGCCATCTGCTTGCCCGGCATCGCATCCAGGGTGAAGCGGGCCCCCACCTCGGCCACGCGCTCGGCACCCTTGGTGACCACCACGAACTGGATGACCACGAGGATGAGGAAGACCACCGCGCCGATGATGATCGAGCCGCCGACCGCGACGTGCCCGAACGCGGCGATCACCTCGCCGGCGTAGCCGTCCCCGAGGACGAGGCGGGTGGAGGCGACGTTGAGGCCCAGGCGGAAGAGCGTGGCCACGAGCAGCAGGGACGGGAACACCGAGAAGTCCAGCGGCTTGCGGATGAACATGGTGTTGAGGAGGATCACCAGCGCGAGCAGGATGTTCACGATGATCAGGAGGTCCAGCAGTACCGAGGGCACCGGCACCACGAGGAGCAGGATGATGCCGACGACCCCGACGGGCACCAGGAACTTGGGGGCGGATGAGCGCATGGTCTAGAGGCCTCCGGCGGTTGCGGGTCGGACGGGCAGGGTGTGGACGCCGCGTGCGGCCCCCCTGGTCTTCAGGGACATGACGAACGCGAGGATGCGGGCCACCTGGTCGTAGTTCTCGAACGGGATCTCCTGCCCCAGTTCGCACGCGGCGTGCAGCGCGCGGGCGAGCGGGATGTCGGAGACCATGGGGACGTTCTTCTTCTCCGCCTCCTCGCGGATCCTCGCGGCGATCACCCCGGCACCCTTCGCGACGACGCGCGGCGCGGAGCGACCGGGTTCGTACTTCAGGGCGACGGCGACGTGCGTCGGG
Organism: Arthrobacter antioxidans; assembly: GCF_023100725.1. Taxonomy (NCBI): domain Bacteria; kingdom Bacillati; phylum Actinomycetota; class Actinomycetes; order Micrococcales; family Micrococcaceae; genus Arthrobacter; species Arthrobacter antioxidans. The sequence continues at coordinate 459,039 of NZ_CP095501.1, read as the reverse complement.
TTGACGAGGACGACGTCGGCCCCGCCCACGGCGGCGATCATGCGGTTCCTGCTCATGGCGAGCTGGCGTGCGCGCCGCTGGGACTTGATGAGGGGGTCGCCGTCGGAGTTCTTGTTCTCGTCCTTGACCTCCTTCTTGGTCATGCGGGTCTTCTTGCGGTTGCGGCGCTGCACCACGAGGACGTCCATCGCCGCGAGGGCGAGACCGGCGACGACGGCGGCCTGCAGGAGCGCCGCCGTCCCCTCCCCCGCGGTGTTCAGGAGTGCGGCCACGGACAGCCCTCCGGCCGCCATGAGCACGGGCATCAGGCCCTGCACGACGACGACGAGCACGAGGCCCACGACGCCGGTCTTCAGGAGCGCCTTCGCGCCCTGCCAGAGGGCCTGCCCGCCGAGGATCCGCTTCAGGCCGGTGACCACGTTGAACTGCTCGAACTTGCCGGAGAACTTCTTGACGTGGATCCCGCCCTGCAGGGCCGCGGTCCCGAGGACGGCGACCAGCAGCACGCCGAGGAAGGGGCCGAGGATCCCGGCGAGCGAGGCGCCGCCGTCGGCCAGGGCGTCCAGGGCGATCGCGGGGTCGGGGCTCGCGATGGTGTCGGTCACGCGGACGAGCTGCTCGGTGGCGGCGTCGGCCGAACGGGAGATGAGGGAGGGCAGCATGAGCGCGGCGGCGCCGACGCCGATCCACGCCGTGAAGTCCTCGGACTTGGACAGCTGGCCCTTCGAGCGGACGTCCTTCATCCGCTTGTCGGTGGCCTGCTCGGTCTTCTCCCCGGAATCCTCCGCCATGGTCAGCCCACCCCCATCAGGAGTTCGGCGGCGTTGTCCGCGAGGGTCGAGACCACGCGCGGGAGGGCGATGAACACCACGCCGCCGAGGCTGAGCGTGATGAAGATCTTGAGCGGGAACCCGAGCGCGAACGCGTTCAGCGCGGGGGCCACGCGCGTGAGGAGCCCCAGTCCGACGTCGGCCAGGAAGAGGACGACGATGAGCGGTCCGGCGATCTGCACCGCGGCGAGGAACAGCCCGGTGACGGCGCCGGTGAGTGCTTCCGCGGGCTCCGCGAGGTCCAGCCCACCGCCGAGCGGGAGGGCGTCGAAGGTGCGCACGAGTCCGCCGATGATCAGCTGGTAGCCGTCCGAGGTGAAGAGCAGCGTCAGGGCGGTCAGCTGGAACAGGCGCGTGAACTGGGCGCCGCTGACCATGGACTGGGGGTCGAACCCCTGGGCCAGCGAGAAGCCGCCGAAGAGGTCGATGAGGCTGCCGGCGGACTGGATGGCGGAGAACACGACCAGGACGAGGAACCCGAGTGCGGCGCCGACCACGAGTTCGAGGACCAGCGCGCCGATGTACTGGCCCGTCCCGCCGGTCTCGTACCCGGCCTCGACCGTGGGGGACACCGCGAGGGCGAGCCCGACGGCGAGCATCGCCTTCACACGCGCCGGGATGCCCCTGTAGGAGAAGGGCGGCGCGATCACGAGGAACGCGACGATCCGCACACCGGCGAGCATGATCGCCTCGATGCGGGACTGGTCCAGGACGATCTCCACGTCAGCCGCCCCCGAGGAGCCCGGGGATGCGCTCGAACATCTCGTGCGTGAAGGAGATCATCTCGGAGATCATCCAGTGGCCGCAGACGAGCAGGGCGATGCACACGGCGGCGGCCTTCGGCACGAAGGAGAGCGTGACCTCCTGGATCTGGGTGATGGACTGCAGCAGCGAGATCGCGAACCCGACCACGAGGGCCGTCAGGAGGACCGGCGCGGACAGCTTCGCGGCGACCCAGATGCCGGCGAGCCCGATGTCGAGGACGGCGTTGGTATCCACGTCAACCGCCCTGGTAGCTGTTGATGAGGGCCGTGATGATGAGGCCCCACCCGTCCACGAGGACGAACAGCAGGATCTTGAAGGGCAGCGAGATCATGACCGGCGGGAGCATCATCATGCCCATGGACATCAGCGCCGCGGACACCACGAGGTCGATCACGAGGAACGGCACGAAGATCACGAAGCCGATGATGAACGCTGCCCGCAGCTCGGAGATCATGAACGCCGGGATCAGGGTGGTCAGCGGGACGCTCGCGGCGTCCTCGGGGTTCGGCTGCCCGGCGGCGCGGGTCATGAGCGCGAGGTCCTCCTCGCGGGTGTGCGCCAGCATGAAGGTCTGCAGCGGTCCGGAGCCGTCCGTGAGCGCCTCCGTGAACGTCGTCGTGCCGTCGAGGTAGGGCTGGACGGCGAGGCTGTTGATCTCGGTGAGGACCGGCGCCATGATGAACAGCGACAGGAACAGGGCGAGCCCGGCGAGCACCTGGTTGGGCGGGATGGACGGCAGGGACAGCGCGTTCCGGGTCATCGCGAGCACCACGAAGATCTTCGTGAAGGACGTCATCATCAGCAGCAGGGCCGGTGCCACGGACAGCAGGGTGATACCGATCAGGGTCAGGACCGCGGAGCTCGGTGCGCCGTTGATGCCGTTGATCTCGACCGAGAGGCCGTCGTCGCTGCCCGGCGCCTCGGGCGCGGTGGGATCGGCGGGTGCGGATGGCGCCGCGGGTTCGGGGACGCCCGGGTCCAGTTCGCCCGCGTGGCCGGCGGCGGCGCCGAGGAGGACGACGACGACGGCGAGCACGAGCGCCGCGAGCACCATGAGCAGCGTCAGGAACGCCGCACGGACGGGCCGGACGGGGACGGAACGGACGGGAACGGAGCGGACGGGGACGGGGACGGAACGACCGGGGACGGAACGACCGGCCGCAGTCGCGTTTGCCGCGGGGTGGGGTGCGCGGGCGGAGCGTGCCGGGTGGGCCGACGGCAGGAGCGCCGTCGTCACCCGGCCCGTCCCTGGCGCAGGAAGGCTGCGGTCTGCTTCCATGTGGCGGGCGCGAGGATCGAGCCCTGCAGCGGTGCCGTGGGACGCACGGTCCCGGACGCCTGGGCGGCCCGGGCCGACCGGCGTGTGGCGGGCATCGGGGCGTTCCCCGCCGTGGCGAGGCGCAGCGATGCCGCGAAGTCCGCATCGGGGTCCGGGGCGGAGGAGATGCCCGGGTTCGGGGCTCCGGACTGGACGGCGCGGGGCGGCACGGGGGTGGCCGGGCCGGAGGATGCGGACTGGACGGCGCGGGGCGGCGCGGCGGCGTCGTCGGCCGCCGGAACGGCCTGCAGCGCACGCGGGGCGACAGCGGAATGCAGGACCGACACCGCCTGCTCGGTGACGCCCAGGTAGAACCGGGTGCCCTCGGCGTCGACCACCACGAGGGAGGCCTTCGCGCCGAGGCCCTGACGGGCGACGACGGACACCAGCCCCGCGCCGGCCCGGTTGCCGTTGAGCTTCGAGACCTTGCGGTGCAGCACGAAGAGCAGCGCGAGGACCACGCCCAGGGACAGCAGCACCCGCAGCGCGAGGACCACGACGTCCATCAGACGGCGCCGTCGGCGACGTCGAGGATCTGCGTGATGCGGACCGCGTAGTCCTGGTCGACGACCACCACCTCGCCGTGCGCGACGAGTCGGCCGTTGAGCAGGACGTCGGCGGGAGCGCCGGCGGAGCGGTCGAGTTCGATGACGGCACCGGGTTCGAGGTCCAGGACGTCCCGGACGGACATCCGGGTGCGGCCGATCTCCACCGTCATCGCCATCTCCACGTTGCTGATGCGGCCGAGGTTGGCCGCACCGGCGGGCGCGGAGGAGCGGCGGGGAGCGGCGCCGGGCCGGGAACCGCGCAGGCGCACGGCGAACCATCCCACGGTGCCGGAGGGCCCGGCGAGGCGGAACACGGAGGTCTCGGCGTCACGGAACAGCGGCAGGGCGTCCTGCACGGCGGGGGCGCCGAGCACGCCGTCGCCGAGGGACAAGGAGGCGGCCTCCAGCGCCGGCACGAGCACGTCGGCCGGGGAGACGAGGGGTGAGGACGTGCCCGCGGCGGCGGCGAGGGGCTGGGTGTCGATCAGGACGACCGCGAGGTCCGCGGAGGACGCGCCCACGAAGGAGGCGACGACGGCGGTCGACGCGCTGGCAGACGGAACCTCGGAGGCGTTGCAGGTCTGGGCCGTGAGCGGCCCGGGAAGGGGCAGACGCGCGGCGAGTGCTGCGGCGGCGTCGAACTCGGCGGTGATGGTGTTCATGGTGCGGGGTTCTCCTCGGTGGTCACTACTACGCAGGCAAGGCGGGATCCGTTCTGGCCCAGGGCGGCCTCGCCGAGCCGCTGCCCGTTGATGGCGAGCTCGAAAGGCCGGTGCTGCGGATGCGGCAGCTTCAGGACGTCCCCGACGGCGAGGTCGAGGATGCGTGAGGGCAGCACGGGCAGCGCGGCGAGCTGCACCGCGACGTCGACGGGCACGTGCGCCACCTGCTGCTCGATCAGTTCGCGGGCGTCCTCGCCGGTCGCGGTCGGGTTCGTGTCACCGAGCTGTGCCAGCAGGAGCTGCGCAGGGATGGCGACCGTCGCGGGGCAGGACCGCTCCCCGACGCGGATCTCGAAGGTGCCCACGATCATGAGCTCCGTGGTCGAGGCCGCCTGGGCGAACTGCGAGTTGTACTGGAGGGAGTCGATCCCCAGCTGGTGCGTCAGCACGGACCCGAGCGAATAGTGGAGCCCCTCGAGGGCGTCGTCCATGAGCCGCCGGATCAGGGCCTGCTCGATCTGCGTGAACTTCCGCTCGCCCGGAGGGACCGTACCGTGGCCGCCCAGCATGGAATCCACCCAGAACAGGCCCGCCGAGGCGGGGAACTGGATCACCGCCTTGCTCGTGTGGTCCGGGATGGCGCACAGGACCATCGCCGTGGTGGCAGGCAGCGATGCCGCGTACTCGTTGTAGGTCTGCATGAGGACCTGCTCGCTGGTCACCTGCGAGATCACGCGGACCTTCGCGGTGAGCTGCGTACCCCACTGGCGCGCGAAGGTCTCGAACGCGAGTTCGAGCACGCGGGAGTGCTCGCGGGCGAGCGTGGTGGGACGGCGGAAGTCATAGACATCCACCGCCCTTGCGGGTGCCGAGGGCACGCCAAAGGAGAGTTGTTCCTGGACCGTCACGCCAACGACTATCGGACGACGTCGGCCGGTCGTTAGCGGTTCAGTTGCCGCTGGTGATTCCCGGGATGAGAGCGCGCACGCTCTCGGGCTCGTCGGAGTGCACCACGATGTCCACGCGGCGGTTCAGTTCGAGCTCCGCCTCGGTGGTGCCGGGCGCCAGGGGCCGCGACTCGCCGTAGCCGATGGCCACCAGCCGGGGCGCGGGCACCTTGCCGGTGTCGATCAAGTTCCGGACCACGTTGACGGCCCGCTCGGTGGACAGTTCCCAGTCGAGCGGCCGCGGCACGGAATCGGGCAGGCGCGCGGTGTGCCCCTCGACACCCACCTCGTTGGGGATGGTCGCCAGGATCGGTCCCACGCTCCCGAGCACGCGCTGCGTCTGCTCGGTCAGCTGCGCGCTGTCCGGGAGGAAGAAGGTCTCGGAACCGACGAGCCGGATGGTGAGGCCGCGCTCGTCGATCACGTACCGGACAGCCGTCTCGAGGTCCCGCTCGCGCAGCCCGGCGTCGATCCGCTCCTGCAGGGCCCGGAGGTTCTCGACCTCCGCCGTCGCGCGCTCGCGGTCCGTCGTCGGCTCCGCGGCGTCCCCACCGGCCGACGGCGAGGGCGACGGCGTGGGCGCGGTGGTCTCGGACGCTCCTCCTGCGGACGGCGCGGGCGACGGCGTCGGCGCTGCGACGTCGGCGGCTCCGGGTTGGTCCTTCTGCGTCTCCGGGGCGGCGTCCGCGAGCGCGGCTCCCCCGGTGAAGGACTCGCCCTCGGCGTTGACGTTCTCCGCGGCGACCACGGTTCCCTCCGCCGTGTCCACCGTTGCGGTCTCGACCGTGCCGAAGCCCGTGGCAAGTGAGGCACGCAGCTGTTCGAACTTCTGCTGGTCCACGCTGGACATCGCGTACAGGACGATGAACATGCACATCAGCACGGTGACCATGTCCATGTAGGACGCCATCCAGCGCTCGTCCGGGTGCTCCTCGCCGTGCTCCTCGCCGCGCCGCCGGCGGTGCGGACGTCTGCTCACGCTGCGGCCTTGCCCTGCGCGGCCGACCCTTCGGCGCCCTTGGCGCCCTTGCCGGAATCCTTGCCGCCCTTGCCCTGCGCATGCTGCGGCACCATCGCCTTCAGCCGTTCACCGAGCAGCCGGGGCTGGCTGCCGGCCTGCACCGCGAGGACCCCCTCCATCAGGAGGGTCATGCGTGCGGTCTCCATCTCCCCCAGGCGCTTGATGCGGGTGCCGATGGGCAGCCACAGGAAGTTCGCCGACAGCAGCCCCCACAGCGTCGCGACGAAGGCGGCGGCGATCATGGGTCCCAGCTTGTCGGGACTGGAGAGGTTCTCGAGCACGTGGGTCAGCGAGACGACGGTCCCGATGATGCCCACGGTCGGGGCGTACCCGCCGAGGCTCGCGAAGAACTTCGAGGCCGTACGGTGCGTCTGGGAGGCGGAGTCGATCTCGTCCTCGAGGATCTCGCGCAGCTCCTCGCCATCCGTCCCGTCCGCGATGTTCTGGAGGGCCCCGCGCAGGAAGGGGTCCTCCACGGTGTTGGCTTCCTCCTCGAGGGCGAGCAGCCCCTCACTGCGGGCCTTCTCGGCGAGGACCACCACGCTGTCGATCGTGTCCTGCGGAGGGGTCGTCTTGCCCATCATGGCCGGCGGGACGGCCTTCACCGCGACCAGGAAGTCCTTGAAGGTACCGCCGGCGATCCCGATGGCGATCGTCGCGCCGAACACGAGGATCATGGGCGCCGGCAGCAGGAGCGCCTCGACGCTCGCATGCTCCAGAGTGATCATCGCGTACAGCGCGCCGAAGGCGACGAGAATACCGATGATTGTTGCGGGATCCATTACGTGGTCCTTGGTCTGAACTGGACGGGCGAGCCGGCGCCATCGGTGCCGGCATGCCCGTTCTGGTTGGCCCCGGTGGCGTCGGCCTTCTCTGCGGGGGTGTCCCGGACGAGGCCGAGGGGACGCTGGGTCGGCTGGTCCCCGACGTCGAAGGTGTCACCGGACGGATCGCCGGGCATGAACCGTGCCAGCGAGATGATGCGCGCACGGTAGGCGGCGATGAGCTCGATCACCTCGACGAGGGACTCCGTGACGATGTATTTCGCGCCGTCGACCATCACGAGGGTGGTGTCCGGATTCTCATGGATGCGCTCGATGAGGTCAGGGTTCACCGCGAACTGGCTCTCGTTGAGCCGGGTCACCACGATCATCGGACATCCTGCGTTCGGGACACCCCGGCGGGGCCTCTTCCTCCCACTCTCGGCACGGGGCCCGGCTTCGTAAGGTCCCGGCACCTCGTGGATGCACCGGCGGGACCGCATGACCGTTCGGGCGCCGGTCGGCCGACCCTGCGGCCCACCGGCGCCGTCACCGGCCCGATGCTGCTTACCTCTTGAGGTTCGTGAGTTCCTGGAGCACTTCGTCCGACGTCGTGATGATGCGCGCGTTCGCCTGGAACCCGCGCTGCGCGACGATCAGGTTGGTGAACTCCTGCGAGAGGTCCACGTTGGACATCTCGAGGACCCCGGCGTCGAGCGTCCCGAGGCCGTTGGCTCCGGCCGCACCGATCTCCGCGACACCCGAGTTCGCCGTCGCCCGGTAGGACGAGCCACCGGCCTTCTCGAGCCCCGCGGGGTTGACGAAGCCCGCCAGCGCGATCCGGCCGAGCGGCTGGCGGGTGCCGTCACTGAAGGCGCCCATCAGGGTGCCGTCGGGGCCGAGGGTGAAGGACTCGAGGGTACCGTTCGCGGTGACCTCGCCGGTCCTGGGCATCTGCAGGTTGCCGACCGCGCCCTCCTGGACCACGCCGCCGACGGCGGGCCAGCCCTGGACGATGGAGCCGTCGGGCGTGACGAGCCGGCCGTCGGCGTCGGGCGTGAAGGCTCCGGCCCGCGTGTAGAGGGTCTCGCCGCCCGTACGGGTGATGAAGAAGCCGTCACCGCTGATCATCATGTCCGTGGCACGGCCCGTTGCCTGCGTGGAACCCTGCGAGAAGTTGGTGACGATGCCCGCCACCTGCACGCCGAGGCCCACCTGGGCGGGGTTGGTGCCGCCGAGGGCTTCCTGGGGGGCGCCGGCGCCCTGCGTCAGCTGGGACAGCGTGTCCTGGAACTGGGTGGCGGACCCCTTGAAGCCCGTGGTGTTGACGTTGGCGATGTTGTTGCCGGTGACGTCGAGCATGGTCTGGTGGGAGCGGAGACCCGAGATGCCGGAGTAGAGCGAGCGAAGCATGATGGTGCCTTTCGAAAGCGGAGCGGGCGGATCAGGGAATGGGGTGCGGGATCAGGAAGCGGGTGCGGGCGACGGCGCAGGGAGCGTGCCCACACCGGAGACGAGATCGAGGGCGATGCTCTTCCCGCCGATGGTGACCGTGGGGACCGGCCCGCTGTAGGAGACGGCAGTCGCCAGGCCGCTGGCCTCGACGCCGTCCGTCCCCGTGTAGGAGACCTCGTTGCCGATCAGGGCGGCCGCCGAGGAGCGCATCTGGAGGTGGAAGTTCTCCTCGCTGACGCCGGTCATCTGTGTGATCTTCTCCATCATGGCCAGCTGCGTGGTCTGCGCGATCATGTCGTTCGTGTCCATCGGCGCGCTGGGGTCCTGGTTGCGGAGCTGGCTGACGAGCAGGGACATGAACACGTCCGAGTCCATGGCCTGCTTCCGGGTACCGGCGGCCGGGGTCTCGGTGGGGGCGAAGGTCGCGGACGCGACGGGGTCGATGGGCATGGTGTCCTTCCGGGTCAGGCGAAGAGGTCGAGGGTGGAGGAGCCCGCGGCGGGGCTCCGGGTCCAGGGGGTGTCCTGCACCGGGCGGTGGACCGCTGGGGCGGCACGGCCGGACGGCTCGTCCCGCCGTCCGTCGCTGCGGTCCTCCGGCGTACCGGTCCCGAGATCGAGCGACGCGGACAGGCCCGACGACGACGCCTCGCGCCGCAGGTCCGGCATCGCCTGCTTCAGGGCCTCGCGTCCGCCGTCCGTGGAGGAGAAGAACTCGAGCCGGGTACCGTCCGCGGTGAAACTGGCGCGGATGGTGATGGGCCCGAGGTCGTCGGGTGCGACGGTGACGGTGATGGTGCTCGTGCCGCCCGGGGCGTCGGCCGCGGACTGGGCGAGCGCGAAGGCGTGGCCACCGAGTTGCTGCGGCAGGGGCGGTGCCGCCGGTCGGGCCGGTGCCGCTGCTGCCGCATCGGCAGAGCCGACGACGGCGCCCCCGGGCGCCTGATGCACGGGCGCCGGCAGATCGGCGCGCCCGGAGGCGGGTTGCGGGGCGGCCCCGGCCTGCTCGGTCGCTCCGTCGTCGGTCGTTCCGTCGTCGGTCGGGGTCGGCGCGCCGGGATCGGCGGCGTCCGGCGTTCCGGCCTCCGCTGCGAGGACGTCCGGCGTTCCGGCCTCCGGTGCGGGGGCGGACCCGGGCGTCGTGGCCGCAGCAGGCACCACGCCGTCCGCCGTGGAGGAAGGGCCCGTGGGACCAGCCGGAGCAGTGGGACCGGTCGGAGCAGGCGCAGCCCCCGTGCCGGTGAGGCCCGCCTCGGCCGGGGGATCCGACGGCATCGCTGCAGCGGCGCCCGACGGGGTCGCCGTGCCGGTGCTCGACGTCGTCGCTGCGTCGGTGCCCGGTGCCGCGCCGGCAACGGTTGCTGCCGCGGGCGCACCCGTTCCCGCATCCTGCACCGGCGTTGCATGGCTGTCCGCCTCGGCCAGGGCCGCCCCGGTGGCCGCACCGGGAACTGCCTGCTCGGAGGATGCCGGGCTCCCGGGAGCGCCGACGGTACCGCTGGATGACGCGGCTCCAGGGTCGACGGCGCCGGTGGCTGCGTCGACAGCGGAGAGGACGAGGGACCCCGGGGAAACCTGTTCAGTCGCTGCCGAGGAGGTGGCGATGCTCGATGTCGTGCCTTGCGTCGGTGTCGCGGCCGCCGGGTGGGTTGTCGGGACGGTAGCGGGGTCCGACCCGTCGCGGCGGGTCGTGGGAGCGACGCCACGCACGGCGTCGCGGTCCGAGCGGTCCGAGCGGTCCGAGCGGTCCGAGCGATCTGCTTCAGCGTGAGCGGCCGGGCGCGCGCGGTTCACGGCCGGGTCGACCCCTGGTCCGGCCGCCGGACCGGCGGCACGACCGGCATCCGCCCCCGGGGTACGACCGGCCACGGCTCCCGCGACACCGCGGTCCGCCGCACGGCCTGCGACACCACCGACAGCTCCGCCGACACCGCGCTCGCCCGGACGCTCCCCCACGTGCGTCCGGTACAGATCGCCGAAGGATGCCGCCGCGTTCCTGTCGCGGAGACCCGACGTCGGACGTGACGGATCCGGTGCAGCGCGCGCCACGGCTGCCGCGGGAAGCCCCTGCACGGGGGTCATCGCGCCATGCTCGCGAGGAAGGCCGCCTGGGCCGCGTACGCCGGCTCGGCGGATTCCGGAACGGCGGCAGCGGCGACCGCCGGGGCCGCCACGGACGCGGTTCCGGCGGGATCGGCCGGCAGGATGCGGCGGATGGTGGTGATGTTCGCGTCGGTCTCCCACATGTCCCGGACCGCGACGGTCTTGCCGGGTTGCGGGGCGTCGATCGCCTTGCCGCCCCCGAGGTACATGGACACGTGGCCGCCCTCGAGGCTGAACAGCAGGTCACCGGGCTGGGCCTCCGCGAGGGACGGGACCTGGGTGCCGGCGTTCATCTGGTCCCAGGTGACGCGGGGGATCTGGATGCCGATGTCCGCGTACGCACGCTGCACGAAGCCCGAGCAGTCGAGGCCGGACGCCGGGTCGGTGCCGCCCCACACGTACGGGACGCCCTCGTAGGACCGCGCGGCCTCGATGAGCCGGGCCGCGTCCGCCGAGGCGGGAACGGGGACCGGGGCGGTACCGGCTCCGGCGACGGGCGCCGGCGCCGAGGACCCGGCAACGGGCGCGACGGCGGGAGCCGCGTCGGCGGACCCGGCGCCTGCTGCACCACCGGAAGCACCGGAGACACCCGCGAGCGCATCGGCGAACAGGTCTGCGGAGCTACCCGGCGCCGCCTTCGAGGAACCCGCCGAGGAGGCGCCCGTCGTCGCCGGAGCGGCCTGCGCGCGCGCCGCCGGTGTGGAGAGCATGGTGAGGGTGGACTGGATCTGCTGGATGCGGCCTACCGCGTCGGTGATGGTCATGCTCTCTCCTCTGCACTGCGTCGGGCACTGCTGACCGAGGCGAGTTCGTCGAGGACACGCTGCTCGGCGCCGATCAGCGCCGTCGCCTCCGTGTCCCGGTGGCGGTCCTCGAGCTTCTCGAGGCCCATGGTCGCCGCTCGTGCGGCGCGGTACTGGTCCTGTGCGCGGCCCTGCTCACTCTGCAGCTGCTCCTCGAGAGCGCGCAGGTCGGCGAGCATGCTGCGCGCCGACGCCCGGGCCGCGGCCACCGCGTAGAGCGACGCCGATCCGGCGGGGCTGATGTCCGTGCCGTCGAGGGCGTCGCTGAGGACGTCGGTGCGGGTACGCGATGCGCGGAGGCGTTCGTTCGCCGCCGCCAGGGATCCGGCGGCCTCCTCCTCGCGCAGCTGGCGCAGCCGGAGCAGGCCTGCGAGGGGGAACTGTCGTGCCATCAGGAGACTCCCATCGAGGTGGTGAGGTGGGCCAGGCGGTTCCAGGCGTCGTCGAACGGGGTCTGCTCGTCCATCCGCTGCTGCAGGAACGCGTTGATCCCGGCCTCGTGGTGCAGGGCGGCGTCCACCAGCGGGTTGGATCCGCGGGCATACGCACCGACGTCGATGAGGTCCTGAGCGGCCTTCCGGGCGGCGAGTGTCCTGCGCAGCACGGCGGCGACCGCCGCCTGCTCGCGCGTGGTGACACGGGACGCCACCCGGGAGATCGAGGCCAGCGGGTCGATCGACGGGAAGTGTCCCGCGACGGCGAGCTTGCGGTCGAGCACCACGTGCCCGTCGAGGATGGAGCGCGCGGCGTCGGCGACGGGCTCGTTGTGGTCGTCGCCGTCCACGAGCACGGTGTACATGCCGGTCACGGAGCCGGACGCGCCGGTCCCCGCACGTTCCAGGAGCTGGGCGAGCAGGGAGAAGGTGGACGGCGGGTAGCCGCGGGTGGCGGGAGGTTCGCCGACGCTGAGGCCGATCTCGCGCTGCGCCATCGCCACGCGCGTGAGCGAGTCCATCATGAGCATGACGTCGGCGCCGCCGTCGCGGAACGCCTCGGCGATCCGCGTGGCCACGAACGCGGCGCGGAGGCGGAGGAGGGCGGGCTCGTCCGAGGTCGAGACCACCACGATCGACCGGGCGAGGCCCTCGGCGCCGAGATCGTCCTCCAGGAAGTCCCGGACCTCGCGGCCGCGCTCACCCACGAGGGCGATCACGGAGACGGCGGCGTCGGTGCCGCGGGCGATCATCGACAGCAGCGAGGACTTGCCGACCCCGGACCCGGCGAACAGGCCCATGCGCTGCCCGCGGCCCACGGTGGTGAGCGTGTCCATCACGCGGACGCCGAGCTGGAGGGGTTCGGTGATGCGGGTGCGGTCCAGCGCGGGCGGAGGGGTGTTGTCCAGCGACACCCACGCGACATCGGTGAGCGGACCGCGCCCGTCGATGGGCCGGCCCACGCCGTCGAGCACGCGGCCCAGCAGGCCCGGGCCCACCGGCACCAGCAGCGGTCCCCCCTGGGCACGGACGGGCGCACCCGCCTGGATCCCGGAGAGGTGGGCGAACGGCATGCAGCGCAGCCCGGTGAGCGACGCGGCGACCACCTCGGCGTCGACGGTTCCGGAGCCGGCTGAGGGGTCACCGATCGTGACGACGTCCCCGATGGCGCAGTCCAAACCCACGACGTCGACACCGAGCCCCACCACGGAGGCGACCCTGCCGAACCGCTGGGGCGCGGCGGCGGCGAGCGCGTGCCCCACGGCGTCCTCGAGGGTGAGGCTCATGCGGCACCCCCGGCGGCCAGGGCGGACCGCACGCGGGCGAGCGCGGAGCCGAGGCGCGCGTCCACATGGCCGTCCGGGCACTCCGCGACGGCGTCGCCGCGCTGGAGGGTGGCATCGGGCACGAGGTGCACGGCGGTCGGCGTGTCGTCCGGGGCGAGCACGGCCAGGTCCGCGGGATGCAGGCGCACGGCGCGCACCTCCTCACCCTCCGCTCCCCGGAGGGCACGCGCGACGGCGGCCCGTGCCGAGGACGGCCCGTCCTCCAGGGCGCGGCCGAGCAGGGCTTCGGTGATGTGGACGGCAGCGTCGAGGATCCGGGTGCGGGCCTCGTCGAGGACCGGGGCGGTCCGCGCGTCGAAGGCCCGCGCGGCCGTATCGAGGACCCGCAGGCGTTGCGCGAGGACGGCGTCGGCCTGCGCACGGGCTGCGGCGTGCTCGGCGTCGAGCTGCGCCCGACGCTCCGCGAGTTCGGCGCGGGCGAGGGCCAGCCCGTCGGCGTAGCCGGCGGCGTGGCCCTGGGCGACGGCGGCATGGTGCGAGGCCTGGCCGGGGCCGAGGCGCGGGAAGGCGACGGGGGTGAAGGCGTCAGTCGACATACTCGTCCTCGTCCCCACGCTGGATGGTGATGGTGCCCTGTGCCTCGAGGTCGCGGATGGCACGCACCACCTCGGCGCGGGCCTCCTCGACCTGCGACATGCGGACGGGCCCGACGGCGCGGATCTCGTCGTCGAGGATCTCCCGGTTGCGCTCGGAGACGTTGGAGCGGATCACGGTCACCACGGCCTCGGCGGCGCCCTTCATCGCCAGGGCGAGCACGGCCGAATCGATCCCGCGCAGCACCTGCTGCACGTCGCGGCGCTCGAGGTGGACGATGTCCGCGAAGGTCAGCATCCGGGCGCGGACCTCCTCGGCCAGCACCGGGTCACGGAGTTCGAGGCCGTCGAGCAGCGCGCGTTCGGTGCTGATGTCGGCCCGGTTGATGATGTCCACGAGGGGCTGGATGCCGCCGATCGCCGTCGTGCCCCGACGTGGTGCCGCCACGGCGCCCGCCCGGATCTTGATGGTGTCGGCCACGATGGAGACGGCCTCGGGCGTCGCGGACCCCATGGTCGCGATGCACTGGGCCACATCGGTGCCGGTGTCCTGGTTCAGCCCGGCGAGGACGGTGGACGCGTGTTCGGGCTTGAGGTGTGCGAGGACCAGGGCGATGGTCTGCGGCAGCTCGCCCTCGAGGACGGTCTGGATCTGGCCGGCTTCCACGCTGTCGAGGAACTCGAAGGACTTGCCGGCCGCGGTGGACGCCAGGCGTCCCACCACGCCCGCAGCGCGCTCCGCACCGAACGAGGACTCGAGGAGCCCGATGGCCACGTCCATGCCGCCGCGCGTCCGGCGCCGGCCACTCGTAGTGAGTTCGTGGAACTCCGCGAGTGCCTCCTCGGCAGCGGCGGGTTCCACCCGGCGCAGGCGCACGATCTCCGCGACGATCTCCTCGGCCTCGGCCTCGGACATCTGCTTGAGGACCTCCGCGGCCCGGTGCTGGTCCAACTGCATGAGCACCATGGCGACCTTCTGGGTCCCGGTCACGGCGGCGCGGGCGAGGGTGCTCATACGCTCTGCCTGTCATCCATCATGCTGCGCAGGAACTCGGCGGTCTTCGCCGGGTCCTGGGAGGCGAGGGCGTCGACCTCCGCGCGCATGCGCTCGAGGTCGGATTCCGCCGCCCCGGCCTGCAGCGCGGCCTGCACCGCGGCGACGTCGATCGTGGTGGTGTTCGGGGCCGGCTCCAGCGGGGTGAGGAGGGCCATCGCGGGATCGATCGCAGGGGTGCTGGGCGCGGGGATCGCCGGGTAGACGCCCTGCAGCTCCCCGAGGTCCAGCGGTTCGCGCCGCTGGCGGCGCGACCGGCGTGCGTAGATGATGAGCGCCACGATGGCGACGAACAGGATGGTCGCCACGATGGACAGCGTCCGGATGAGGTCCGCCCGCTGCTGGGCCGCGGCGGCGGCCTCCGCCTCCGCGAGGGCATCCGCGGCGGCGTTGGCGCCGGCCTCGCTGAACGCCAGTTCCTCGACCGTCACCACGTCGCCGCGTGCGGCGTCCACGCCGGCGGCGCTCGAGACGACGGCGGTGAGTGCGGCGACGTCGATGTTGGCCATGGCAGCCCGGTCCACCGCGACGGAGATGGTCTGGCGGTTGATGCCGCCGGCGGGCAGCGTGGTGGACTCGGTGGTCTTGTTCACGGCGTTGTTGCGCGTGCTCGTCTCGGAGGCGAAGGTGCCGTCCCCGTCGGCGCCGTCCTCCGGCACGGCGATGTTGTCCGGCCCGAGGACGCCGGCCTGCGCGCCTCCTGCGCCCTCGTACTCCTCGGTGGAGGTGGACTCGTTGAGTGCGGGGGCGTTCTCGGGCGTCGTGAAGGTCTCCTCGACGCGCTCGGCGCTCTCGCGCTGCATGTCCGCGGCCACGGCGACGGTCGCGTTGCCGACCCCCACCACGCGGTCGAGCATGGCCTGCACGGAGGCCTGGATGCGCTGCTCGTAGTCCGAGGCCTGCTGGTCGCTGCCACCGGTGGCGCCGACGCCGACCGCGGACAGCACCCGGCCCTCGGAGTCGATCACGGCGACGTCCGCGGAGTCCATGCGGTCGATCGAGGCGGAGGTGAGATGCGTGATCGCCTGCACCTGATCGGTGGAGAGGGTGGCGCCCGGGTTCGTCTCCACGAAGACCGAGGCCGTCGGCTTGCCCTGCTCGGCGACGAACACGGTGTCCTCGGGGATGGCGAGGCGGACGGTCGCGGCCTTGACGCCGTCGATCGCGGACACCGTCGCGGCGAGCTCCCCCTCGAGTGCCCGCTTGTAGGTGGTGGACTGCTGGAACTCGGAGGACGTGACCCCCATGTCGTCGAGCAGCGAGTAGCCGCCGGTCGATGACGACGGCAGGCCGGCGGAGGCCGCCTTGATCCGCTGGTCGTACACCGCGGTCTCGGGGACGAGGATGGTGCCGCCGCCCTGGGTCAGCTCGTACGGCACGCCGTCGGTCTGCAGCTGGTCCACGATGGTGCTGGCGTCCTCGCCGCTCAGCCCGGAGAACAGCGGGGTGTAGGAGGGCTTGGAGAGCCAGGACGTAAGCGCGATCCCGCCGAGGACGAGCATGGCGACGCCGATGATGGCGATGGTGCGCTGGGCGATGGTGAAGCTCTTCACGGCGTCACCCAGGCGGGTGGCGGCGGTGGACAGGGGCGTGGGCATCAGGCCTGCATCCTCATGATCTCGTTGAAGGCGTCAACGCCCTTGTTCCGGACGGCCGCGACGAGCTCCAGCGTCACCTGGGCGCGCGTGGAGGCGAGGGTGGCGTTGTGGATGTCGGTGAGGTCTCCGGTGACGGCCTGCACGGAAAGCGCGTTCGACGCCGATTGCAGGCCCTGGAGGTTGTCCACGGCGGAGGTGAGGGAGGTAGCGAATCCCTCGCCGCCGGCGTCGGACACGGCACCGACGGACGGCAGGTAGGAGGTGGGGGCCGGCTGGACGGCGCCGATGGCGGGGACGGGCATCAGGAGCGTCCTATCTGGAGGGCGGCTTCGTAGGTGGCTTTGGCGCGGTCGACGACGGCGGCGTTGGCCTGGTAGCCGCGCTGCGCCATGATGAGCTGCCCCATCTGGGCGCTCATGTCGATGTCGGGGTAGCGGACGTAGCCGTCCGCGTCCGCGAGGGGGTGGGTGGGTTCGTGGACCAGGCGGCCCTCGGCACTGCCGAACTCGGCCCCCGCCACGTAGGCGCCCTGCCCGTTCCCGTCAGCGCGCGCCGTGATGTAGCGCTGCTGGAAGGCTGCGCCGTCGGTCGAGGTGACGGTGTTGGCGTTGGCCATGTTGTCCGCGACGGCGTCGAGCCACTTGCGGTGCAGGGTCAGCCCCGTGCCGGAGATGCCGATGGCGTCGAAGGTCATCAGTTGCTCCTCAGCGCGGTGCGGATGCTGGTGAAGGGCCCTTCGACGGCGCGGGCCGCGAACTGGAAGCGCAGCACGGTGTCGATGTTGGAGAGGGTCTCCGTGTCCATGTTGACGTTGCTGCCGTTGAGCCGGGTGGGTTCGAGGGAGGTGTCGGTGGTGGCCTGGACGCTGCCGTTCCCCATGGACACCGACCGCGCGAGGGCGTCCTCGAAGCTGACTCGCTGGGCGTGGAAGCCGGGGGTGTTGACGTTGGCGATGTTGTTCGCTGTGACGCGCTGGCGCAGGGCGAGCCCGTCGAGGGCACTGCGCATGGCGAGCGAGGACACTGAATCGAGCACGGCGGGAGGACCTTCTGCAGACAAGGCTGAGCGGCCGATCCATGGCCTGGGAGTGAGCGATCCATGCTCACCGGGAACTATCGGACGTGCCCGGGCCTGCCGTTAGGTACTCTCCGGGGGAACTTCAGCCCGTGACGTCGAGGTAGACGGCCGACTCCTGCCGGGCGGTCGCTGCACGGACCGACCCGAGGGCGCTCCGGTGGCGCCGCAGGGTGTCGGCGTCGGCCGTCAGGCGGCCGAGCACGGCCTGCTGTCGTTCGCTGATGCTGTGCGCACGGGGGAGGAGTTCGGCGGGGATGGGTCCGTCCACCTGCGGCGGGATCCAGCCGGCGAGGACGGCGGTCTGACGCACGAGGTCGCCGGCCGCGAAGTCTCCCGCGTCGTCGACCGCGGAATCGGGCGCGGCATCCAGCGCGGCTTCGAGCGCGTCGAGGACGGCGGTCCAGGCCGTGAAGGCTGCGGTGGCCATCGGGCTGTCGGGATCAGCCGACACCGAGGACCCCGAGGGAGCGGGGCGCGTCCTGGTCCTGCTGGAACGCGGGGGTCTGGTCCACCGGCTGCGCGTGCCCGGTGCGGGCCGCCTCGTGCCAGGCCTGGCGTAACGGTTCGAGGATCTCGGCGCACTCAGTTGTCTTGGCGCGGTCCCGCCGGGTATTGGCCTCGACCAGGGTCTGCCGCACATAGGTGTAGAGGGACATGAGGCCGGCCGCACCGTCCCAGACGTCCGTGCGCAGGGAGGACATCAGCTCGCCCACGATGTCCTGCGCGTGCAGCAGGTTCTCCGAGGCGACCGACCACTCCCCCGCCTCCTGGGCGGCGCCGGCCCGCGCGAGGTCGAGCAGCAGCCGGTCGTAGAGCATGGTCAGCAGTCCGGCGGGGGTCGCCGACAGGACGGCATCCTGCACGTACTGCGAGCGCTTGGCCTGGTATCCGTTCATCTGCAGCATCTAGAGCCCGCTTCCGGTGGGGAGGCCGGCCAGCTGGGATGACAGCCAGTCCCCCTGCGATTGGAGTTGTGAGAGCTGGACCTCGAGCGCGGAATAGGTGCGCTCCAGGGTGGCGCGGCGCTTCTCGAGCCGCTGGTCCCAGCCGGACACCTGGTCGTTGAGGCTGCGGACCGTCGATTCCTGGCTCGTGATCCGGCGCGTGAGTTCGCCGTCGAACTTGTCCGAGGCGGCCTTGCCCGCTTCAGCGACGCGCCCTGCGAGCTGGGTGAGGGCGTCCTTCACTACGGCCGGGTCCTCCGCGAGCGCGGCGGCAAACTTCTCGGCGTCGAACTCCACGGTCCCGGAGCGGGTCAGCGTGATGCCGAGCTCCGACGTCGATCTGCCGTTGATGGGCGCCGTCGCCGCCGTGAGGATCGACTGGGCGATCCCGCGGACGGCGCTGTCGCCCGTGAAGCGGCCCGATGTCGGCGCGGCACCAGCCGTCGCACCCGGCGTGACCTTGGTGTTGGCGTCCACGAAGGAGAAGACGCCCCGCAGTGCGTCCACGAGCTCCTTCGCCTTCGTGGAGGTGGCTTCGGTGTCGCGGGAGACGGTCACGGACACCGGCTCGGTGGTGGCCTTGGCGACGGTGACGGAGACGCCGGGGAGGATGTCCGCGAAGGTGTTCGACGACGACGCCACGGTCTGCTCGGCGGCGGTTCCACCCCAGAGGACCACCTCGGCGTCCTGCGCGGCGCGCACGGTGGCCGCGCCGGTCTCGGTGAAGAGATCGGTCGCGGTGCCGGCCGTCACGTCCGCTGCCGTGCCACGGTAGACCGCGAAGCTGTGCTCGGCCCCTGGCTCCTGCGCGGTGAACTGGAGCCGGTACTGCTGTACGCCGTCGGCGTCCTTTCCGGCGCTGACCTTCGTGGCGGTGATGCCGACGTCGGCCTTGTTCACCTGGGCGACGACGTCGTCGAGGCTTCCGGTGGTGGCGAGTTCGGTCGTGGTGCCGTCCTTCGCCCGCAGGGTGAGCGTGGAGGCCGCCGGGGAGAAGGCCGTCATGGAGCCCGAGACGGAGGACTGCGAGGAGGCGAGCTGCCTCACGGTGAAGTCGAGGGTGCCGGCGCCGGCGGACGAGGTGGCCGTGGCGGTGGCGGCGTCGGAGCTGCTGGCGACCGTGTAGAGGTCGAGGGCCGCGGGCTTCGCGGTCCTGGCGGCGAGCTCGGTCAGGGAGCCGAGCTGCTTGTTCAGCTGCTGCAGGGCGGTGACGAAGCCCTGCGTCGAGGTGGCCTTGGCCTTGAGGAGCGTCTGCGGGCGTGCTTCCAGCTGCATGAGCTGGTTGATCATGTTCGTGGTGTCCAGCCCGCTCGCGATGCCGTCGATGGAGAACGCCATGGGTCTACCTCTCGGGTGGGGCTGGAAGGTGTTGCTTACCTAGTAGGGATGTTTCGCGGCGAATGCACGGTGGCGGGACCTCTCGGTCCAGGATCAGTCCCGCCACCGTGCACTCTTGCCTACGAACTCACCGTCTAGCGGAGGAGCTGAAGGACACCCTGGTTCATCTGGTTGGCCTGGGCCAGCATCGCGGTACCGGCCTGCGAGAGGATGTTCGCACGGGTGAAGTCGGCCATCTCCTTCGCCATGTCGGTGTCCGTGATGCGGGACTTGGCCGCCGAGAGGTTCTCCTGCGTGACGTTGATGCTGTTGATCGCGGACTCGAAGCGGTTCTGCACGGCACCGAGCTCGGAGCGCGCCGAGGACACGGCCGTGATCTGCGTGTCGAGCTCGGCGATCGACGTCAGGGCTGCTGCCGAGTCGACGAACGTGAGAGTCTTGACTGCGGTCGCTACTGCCTCGATGTCGGTGGCCGCAACGCTGATCTGGTCGTTCGCAGCGTCCGAGCCCGCTCCGACCTGGAACGTAAGGCTCGTTGCTGCCGAGCTCAGCAGGTCCGTGCCGTTGAAGTTGGTCGACGTGGCGATACGCGAGAGCTCATCGCCCAGTGCCGTCACTTCGGTCTGGATGGCCGTACGGGCCTCGGCGTTGTTGGAGTCGTTACCCGACTGGACTGCCAGGTCGCGGACACGCTGCAGGATGCTGTGGACCTCGGTCAGCGCACCTTCAGCGGTCTGGACCACGCTGATGCCGTCCTGCGCGTTGCGGGCTGCAACTCCCAGGCCACCGATCTGCGAGCGCAGGCCCTCGGAAATCGCCAGGCCGGCGGCGTCGTCGGCTGCGCGGTTGATGCGGAGACCGCTGGACAGCTTCTCGAGCGACTTGGACATGTCGCCCTGGGTGCTGGAGAGGTTGCGGTATGCGGTGTTGGCCGCGGTGTTGGTGTTGATCTGGAAACCCATGATGTATTCCTCCGTGAAAGGGTTGCTATCGCCGGCCCATCCATGGGCCGGCAACCGTAGCTATCGGAACCGACCCCTGGGGACGTTAGGAATCCGCTGAACTTTTTTTCGGGGAATGCCATGACGTGCGTCGCACAGCCCGGCCAGACGCAAGGTAACCGTAGTTTTCGCCGTGGGTTGAGCCGGAACGGGCCGGATCGAGGATCGGGCCCCTGGGTCCGCCGTAAGCTCGCTGTTCGGTCAGGCTCCTGATCCTGAACCTGAACCTGAACGGAAGGAAATACTGGTGCGTGCTGTTGCGCAGCGTGAAGTTGTCGTGGGTGGCGCTGTGCGGACGCAGATCTCACGGATTCCGGTGATCACGACGGTCGCCGTATCCCTGCTGTATGTCGTCGGTCTCCTGCTCGGCGATCTGGTGCGCTTCGACGTCGTCGGCGTATGGCTCGGCATCATCGCCGAACTCGCCGCCGTGGCCGTCTGCGTCAGCGCCGTCCTGAGGACCCGACTGTCCCAGTGGCAGGTGGTGTTCGGAGCCGCCGCCGTGACCGCCTACACGGCAGGCGACGTCTACTATCTCTCGACGCTGGACGGGCAGCAGGCCCACGACGTCGTCTCCGCTGCGGATGTCGCCTACATCGTTTTCTACCCTCTGATGCTCGGCGCCCTCGCGGTGACGGTGCGGAAGCTGAAGGGCGTGACCTGGCCCCTGCTGCTGGACAGCCTGGTGGGAGCGCTGGCCGCCGCGTCCGTCATGGCCATGGTCCTCGCGCCGATCCTGCGGTCCGGAGCGGGCGGCGGCACGACGTTCGGGATGATCGTCGTCGTCATCTACCCGCTCCTCGATCTCCTGCTGATCACTGCCGTCGGCGGCCTGCTGGCCTCACGCGGGCTCGATCTCGGCCCGCGCTGGCTGCTGCTCGTGGCCGGCCTGGTCCTTTTCACCGCCGCCGATATCGCCTTCGCGCTGGGCGTGCAGGACTACGTTGTCGGCTCGGCCGTCGACACCGGCTGGATCCTGGGAATCGTCGCCATCGCCCTCTGGGTCGACGGCGTCGCCCGGGGAGGGACGGCTTTGCGCCACCAGGATCGTGGCCTGCCTGCCGTCACCATGCTCATGGGGTCCACGACCTCGGCCGTTGCCGTCCTGCTCATCGGGTGCCAGGTACCCATCGCGCCCCTCGCCCAGGTACTCGCCGCCCTCACCCTCCTCCTGGCGGCACTGCCCCTCCTCTTCCGGAACCGGATGCTGGTCACCCTCGCGACCACGGACGAGCTGACGAAGCTCCCGAACCGCCGGGGGCTCGTCAGGGATCTTCGCGGACGGCTGGACAAACGTCACCCGGGCGCCCTGCTCTTCCTGGACCTCGACCGTTTCAAGGACGTCAATGACGCCCTGGGGCACAACGTCGGTGACGCCCTCCTCGTCCAGGTGAGCGAGCGCTTCGCCCGGGCGCTGAGGCAGGAGGACATCCTCGCCCGCCTCGGTGGCGACGAGTTCGCGGTGTTCCTCGACGGCCTGTCCACGGAGGAAGCCCTGAGGGTGGCGCGGCGGCTGGAAGCGGAACTCGCGGAACCGATCCGGATCGGGACGGCCTCGCTGAAGACCAGCGTCAGCATCGGCATCGCCCTCACACCGGAGAACGGCACCGACATCAGCCTCCTGATGCGGAAGGCGGACATCGCCATGTTCCGGGCCAAGTCCAGTCGGAGCGGGCACCATCTCTACAGTTCGATGGACGACGACGGCGGCGCACGCAAGCTGAGGACCCTCGAGGAGCTCCGTACCGCGCTGCTCGAGAACCAGTTCGAGTTGCACTACCAGCCCAAGGTGCGCCTGTCCGAGGACACCGTGACGAGCGTCGAGGCGCTGGTCCGGTGGAACCACCCTGTTCTGGGGCAGCTGCCCCCGACGTCGTTCCTCCCCCTGGCGGAGGAAGCCGGCCTGATGCCCCAGCTCTCCACGCTCGTGCTGGAAGCGGCGGTGGACCAGGCCTCGCGCTGGCATGACGACGGGCTGACGATCAGCGTCGCCGTGAACCTGTCCGGGTCCTGTATCCAGCAGTATCTGCCCCGGCAGATCCTCACCCTGCTCGAGCAGCACAACCTGCCGGCGAAGTGCCTCATGCTGGAGATCACCGAGGACATGCTGATGGCCGATCCGGCCCATTCCGCGAAGATCCTTGCGCGCCTTCGCACCGCGGGCATCGAGATCTCGATCGACGACTTCGGGACCGGCTACAGCTCCCTGGCCTACCTGCGTGACCTTCCCGCCGACGAGCTCAAACTGGACCGGTCCTTCATCACCGCCATGCGCACGGATCCACGCGCCGGCGGGCTCGTGGGCTCGATCATCGACCTCGCCCACAGCCTCGACCTGCGGGTGGTCGCCGAGGGAGTCGACAACGCGGAGACGCTGGTGGAACTGCGCGCGCTGGGGTGCGATCTCGCCCAGGGCTTCCACTTCGCCAAGCCGCTGCCGGCCGCGAAGGTGGTCCCGTGGATCACCCGGAACACACCGGTCGTGAAGGTCACCGCCGTTCCCCGATGAGCCCTGCTGGTAGGTTGTCGACGACGCGCCTGACGACGATCCCTTACATCGCGGCAGGCAACGCCGATAGTTCCCCCGGTTCCACCGTCCGTGGTACCGGGGAGGAGGTAGAACCGTGAGCGCCCAGAATCTGTCCGCCCTGCTCTGGCAGGAGCGCGAACTGCTCGAGCTCCTCGTCTTCAAACTCGAGGAGGAACAACTCCTCCTCACGTCCGGCAAGACCCGCTGGCTCCACCACGCCACCCGTGAGGTGGAACAGGTGCTCGAACGGCTCCGCGACACGGGGCTCGCCCGTGCCGTCCATGCCTCCGCCGTGGCGCAGGACTGGGGGATCGACGGCGCCGCCACCCTCCGGGAGCTGGCCGTGGCAGCCCCCGACGAACCCTGGGGTGAACTGCTGACGGCCCACCTCCAGGCGATGACGGTCCTCGTGGCGCAGATCGGCGCGCTGCGCGACACCAACCAGCACTTCCTGAAGGCGGCCAGCCGGTCGGCGCAGGAGACCCTTGCGGGGATCGGCACCGGCGCGGGCACGTACGCCGCGGACGGCGCCGCGAGCCGCGGTCACCGCCAGGGCCACGCACACCCCACCCTCCTCGACAAGGACATGTAGCGCGACGATGAGCACATTCAGCGGACTCACCAGGGCGTACTCCGGACTCGCCGCAGCGCGCGCAGGCCTCGACGTCACCGGGCAGAACATCGCCAACGTGAACACGCAGGGGTACACGCGGCAGCGGCTCGAGACCTCGGCCGCCGCCTCCCCCCGGCCCTCGCTCTTCACCACCGGCGTCCGTCCCGGCGAAGGGGTCCTCGCCGCGGGGATCACCCGGCTCGGAGACGCGCATCTCGACGCACGCGTCCGCATCACGGCCGGCGCCGCAGGCTACACCGCCGTCCGGGCGCAGGCCTTCGCCGGCCTCGAGGACGGGCTGAGGGAGCCCGGCGCCCATGGCGTCTCGGCGTCCCTCCAGGAGTTCTGGGCCGGCTGGCAGGAGGTCTCCAACGCACCCGAGAAGGACGCCCCGGCCTCGACGCTGCTCGCCGCCGCAGGGCAGCTGACCTCCCGCATCGCCGCCGGCTACCGCGAGGTCGAGTCCCAGTGGGCCACCTCACGCTCCTCGGCCACCTCCCTCGCCACGGAGGTCAACGACGCCGCCGCGCAGGTGGCCGGCCTGAACCGGCAGATCCGTTCCGCCGTCAACGCCGGGACCCCCGCCAACGAGCTCGTGGACCGCAGGACCCAGCTGACGGCGACCCTCGCCGGGCTGACCGGCGCCACGGTCCGCGACAACGCGGACGGCACGGCCGACGTCCTGGTGGCCGGCAACCCCCTCGTCTCGGGCACCACGGCCCGCACGCTGCAGGTCACCGGGCCCGCGGGGATCGGCGAACCCGGGACCGTCCGGATCGAGTGGACGGACCAGCCGGGCGCTCCGGCCGGCGTCGAGAGCGGCGAACTTGCCGCGACGCTCTCCCTCCTCGCTCCCGCCGGCGACGGCGGTCCCTTCGCCGAGGCCGCTGCCGGGTACAACGCGTTCGCGACGACGCTCGCCGACCAGGTGAACGCCCTCCACACCGGCGCGGGCAAGGGTCCGTTCTTCGCCTACCAGGCGGACCGCGCCGCGGCGTCCCTCGACGTGCTGCCCACCCGCCGCGGGGACCTCGCCACCGGCGAACCGGGCGCGGGCGGTTTCGACGGCTCCGTGGCCGACAGGATCTCGGAACTCGGCACGCGCCCCGGATCGCCCGACGCCGCATGGTCGGCGTTCGTCGTCGATCTCGGCGCAGCAGCGCGCACCGAACTGCAGGGCAACGCCCTCGCGGAGGTCTCCGCCACCAGCGCCCTGCAGCAGCAGCTGGGCGCCACCTCGGTCAGCATGGACGAGGAACAGGTCAACCTGCTGCAGTACCAGCACGCCTACCAGGGCGCCGCGCGCGTGATGACGGCCGTCGACGAGATGCTCGACGTCCTCATCAACCGCATGGGAATCGTCGGACGCTAGGGAAAGGCCACCATGATCACGCGCGTCACCAACCAGACCATGATGCAGGGAGCCCAGCGCTCGCTACAGCACAACCTCGCGCGGCTCGCCGAACTGCAGGAGAAGGCGTCCAGCCAGAAGGCGATCAGCCGCCCGTCGGACGATCCCGCCGCCGCGGGCGAGGCGCTGCGCGTCCGCGCCGAGATCCGCGCGAACGAGCAGTACGGCCGGAACATCTCCAACGGCGAGGGCTGGCTGTCGCAGCTCGACAACGCGATGACGACGTCGAAGCGCGCGCTCGACCGCGTCAACGACCTCACCCTGCAGGGCTCCAACTCGTCCCTGCCCCCGGCCGCCCGGGAGGCCCTCGCGCTCGACGTCGAATCCCTGCGCGGCGAGCTCGCCGCCCAGGCGAACACCACCTACGCGGGCCGGTTCCTGTTCGCCGGGAACACCGATGCGCCCGCTGCCCTGCGTGAGGATCTCACCTTCGCGGGCGGCGGGGCCGTGGAGCGCAGGGTCGGCCCGGGCCAGAGCGTGCGAGTCGACGCGGACGGCGCGGCAGTGTTCGGCAGCGGCCCGACCTCGGCGTTCGCTCTGCTGGACACCATCGCCGCGGACCTGCGCGCCGGCCGGGACGTCTCCGTGAACCTCGCACCGCTCCAGCAGCGCATCCAGGACCTCACCAATCAGCACAGCGAGATCGGCACCCGCCACGCACGCCTGCTCGAAGCCAAGGACGCCACCGCCGACGCCTCGCTTGCCCTCGAAGGAGAACGCGCCACCGTGGAAGACGTGGACCTCGCATCGGTCATCCTGGACCTCAAGCTCCAGGAGACCGCCTACCAGAGCGCGCTCGCCGTCTCGGCCCGCGTGCTGCAGCCCTCCCTGATGGACTTCCTGCGATGAGGGCCGCGTTCGTCACCCCTCCCCCGGGGCTCGCGCCGCTCACGGACTTCCACCTCGAGCAGGTGCAGGGCGCGGACGGGCTGTTCACCCTCACCGCGGCGCAGGACACGACCGTGCGCCTGTTCCTCCTCGATGCCGCCACCTACGTGCCGCAGTACAGCCCCCGGTTCTCGGACGCGCAGCGCGACGTCCTCGGACCGGACGTCCCGGAGGCGCACCTGTTCGTCGTCGCCAATCCCGGTGCCGGTGGCACGACCGTCAACCTGGCCGCGCCGATCGTCCTGGACCCTTCCACGGGACGCTGTGCGCAACTGATCCTCGAGGGCACCGACTACCCGCTCCGGGCGTCCCTGGCCCAGGCCGCCTGACGCCGGTCGGAGACGGGAAGAGCCGCCCGGCGATGCCGGGCGGCTCTTCTCATGTCACCTCGTTGCGCAGGTGTGGCGGGTCACGACATCACGCACCCGCCACACGCGCTCGATGAGCGGACCGTGCTCGGAGGTTAAGCGAAGTCGGCCGTCGCGGGGTCGGCGCCGATGCGGCCGGCCGCACCCTTGTCGAGCCCGTTGATGGCCTCGATGTCCTCGTCCTCGAGCTTCACGTCGAGGGACTCCCAGTTCTCGATGATGCGCGACTCCGTGACGGACTTCGGGATGACCACGTTGCCGAGCGCGAGGTGCCAGGCGAGCACGACCTGCGCGGGCGTGGCGTTGCGCTTCTGCGCGATGTCCTGCAGCACGGCGTCGTCGAGCAGTCCCTTGCCGGAGCCGAGGGGCGACCACGACTGGTGGAGGATGCCCTTCTCGGCCTCGTACGCGCGGAGCTCCGACTGGTTCAGGAAGGGGTGCGTCTCCACCTGATTGATGACGGGGACCACGCCGGTGGCGCCGATGATCTCGTCGAGGGCCTCGATGGTGAAGTTGGAGACGCCGATGCTCTTCACGCGTCCCTGCTTCTGCAGCTCGATGAGGGCCTTCCAGGTGTCCAGGTACTTGCCCTGCTTGGGCTGCAGCCAGTGGATGAGGTAGAGGTCGAGGGTCTCGAGGCCGAGGCGCTCCATGGACTCCTCGAACGCCTTGAGCGTGCTCTCGTAGCCCTGGTCGGAGTTCCACAGCTTGGTGGTGATGAACATTTCGTCGTGGCTCAGGCCCGACGACGCGATGGCCCGGCCCACGCCGGCCTCGTTGCCGTAGATCTTGGCGGTGTCGATGTGGCGGTAGCCGGCCTTGAAGGCCTTGCCGACGACGTCCTCGGCCACGTCGTCCTCGACCTGCCACACTCCGTAGCCGAGCTGCGGGATCGTGTGGCCGTCGTTGAACGTAAGATTCGGTGATGTAGTCATACAGGCGGGAACCAAGGATGCAGCCCGTTTATTTCGGTTCCCACTGACAACTATCAGCCAGCGTGCTTTCGGACCGGCCTGGCGGCCGCACCGATCGGCCCGCCGGATGGGGGTGGGACGTGCTCGACGACGACAGCGCCCAGTCCGCACTGCACGACGCCGCGTACCGGTATGCCTTCCGCCGATCGCTCTCCGGGCGGCTCGCGTCCTCCGCCGCACGGGAGGCCGTCGGGTCGCTGACCGGGGCCCCCGTCGTCGGGCCCCGCGACCCGGGCGAGGACGCCCTGCCGCCCCCCGACCTCGTCGCAGTCCTCCGTGCGACCAGGACCGTCCTGGAGCGTTACCTCCCGACGACACTGCCTCCGCGCGCCGTCGGCGACCCTTCCCTGCGGGCGTCACTCGCCGACCTCTCCTCCGCCGACCGCGAGCTCCTCCTCCTGCACCACTGGGACGGCCTCCCGGTCGGGGATGCCGCCCGGCTGAGCGGGAGCGAGCCGGGGCGCCTGCCCGCCGTCGAGGCCGCGTGCGCGCTCTCGGCCCGGCGTGATGCCGCACCGGCCGGGGGTGCGACGGCCGGGGGTGCGACGGCCGGGGGTGCGACGGCCGGGCCGGCCGTGGCCTCGGCGTTGCCCGGCGCTGGCTTCCTCGCCGCGCTGGCCGCCGCCGATCCCGCCGCCTCGATCACCAGGGAGGACCTCGCCCGCAGCCGCAGCGGCCTTCCCGGCGCCGGGCTCACGCCCTCGAGCGGCGAGCTGCAGGCCGTCACCGCGGCGGCCGCGCCGTCGACCGTCGAGGAGCGCGCCACGGCTGCCGCATCCGGTACCTCTGCCGCAACCGCCACCGTCGTCTCAGCTGCCGCTCCTGCCTCCCCGGTGCCGGCCGCCGTCCCGACCGCGGCGCACAACACCCCGGCAGCGACGGCCCGCCTCCCCCGGTTCCCGGCCCGTGCGCCCCGCCGCCAGGTCCAGATGATTCTCGGGACCCTGTGCCTGCTCGCGGTCGTCGCGGGCCTCGCCACGGCCCTCATCCCGCGCGCCACCCCCGGCCCGGCGGGTGACGCCGAACGGTTGTTCGCGCTCGCCGACGTCGTCGCCGTGGTGTCCATCGCGGATCTCGTACCCACCCAGGTGGACGGCGAACTGCGGATGCTGCAGGCGGCCTCCGTGGTGCAGATCGTGAAGGGCGATGCCGAGCGGACCACCCTGACCATCGACGTCACGGGGCGGAGCACCCTGGAGCGCCCCTTCAGCCGCAATCTCTTCGTACCGAACCAGCTCATGTTCCTGGTGCGCGACGGCGACGGCATCCTCTCGCCGATCGAGGGGGACGGGTCCATCCTGACGCTGATCGACCGCCGCTCCCCGGAGACGACGACGATCTCGGGGGAGCCGGCGCCGCTGCCGGACGAACTCCGCGACGCGATCCGGGCCCTGCCGCCGGAGGAACTCACGCTCGACACGAACGGGACGGCCCCCGGGTTGCTTCCCGCGGAGGCAGTCCTGGGCACCCGTCCGCCCGAGGGCGGCGACGCGCAGAACCTGTCACGGGCTCCGCTCGGCACGTTCCGTGTCCTGCCCGCGGGGGCCGGCCGGGCGTGCGTGGTCTTCGAGTACAGCGGGCGGTCGGTCCTCCTCCGCTGGCCCGAGGGCTTCTCCGCCTACGAGCGCGTCGAGGTCCTGTCCTATCCGAACGGGGACCCCCGACGCGGCCGGCAGGTACTGACGGTCCTGAACGACCGCGGCTACCCGTACGTGGACGATCAGCGGCAGTCCCCGTTCATCAGCGGAGCGCCGACGGGCGGGCGGGGCGGGTGCGGCGGGCAGGAGCTCGAGGTCTGGGACATCGCCGTCGAACCCGGGACCACGCTGCTGTCCTATTGACCGCCGGGCATCGCCCGCTCGGCCTCCTCGACGTCCTCCGCCACCAGCTGGGCACGGCGGCGCACATTCTCGAGGCCCGAGGACGCGACGCCCCACCGTTCGCCGTCGAGCCTCGTCATCGCGGCGGCCTCCGCGGTGGTCGCCAGGGTGTTCCCGGCCCGGGACAGCGCCCGGTGCACCTGCAGGAGGGCGCCGGGGATGTCGAGGCCCGTACTCGGGGACGAGGCCTGGGCGCTCACGCAGATGGCCCGCACGCGCGGCAGCATGGCGCCGAGCTCGTCGGCGACCGCCACGAGTTCGTTGTGGACCTCGTCGTCCTCGATGCCCTCGAGGATCTGGTGATAGCGGTCGAGGCCCCGGCGGAAGCGGTCGTGCGCGCGGCGCCATACCCCGGTGCCGAGCTCGGCGTCGTCCCTGCGGCCCTGTCGCGCCGCTGCGAAGAATGCCACCAGGCCGTTACAGGTACTGGCCGGGGCCGTGGCCCTCGGTCTGGAACGAGCCGGCCTGGCGGCCGGGCGGGGTCCGTTGCGGCTCGCCGTCCTCGCCGACGACCACGCCGGGACCGATCACGGTGCCGGGAGGGAGCTGGCGGAGCTGGAGGCGGGCCGCCAGCTGCTGGTTGGCCATCTGCTGCGCCGCGAGCGCCGTCTGGATGCCGTGGAAAAGACCTTCGAGCCAGCCCACGAGCTGCGCCTGGGCCACGCGCAGCTCGGCATCGGTGGGAACCGTGCCCTCGTCGAAGGGCAGGTTGATGCGGTGCAGCTCCTCGACCAGTTCCGGGGCGAGGCCGTCCTCCAGCTCCCGCACCGAGCGCTCGTGGATGGAGGCGAGCCGGGTGCGTCCGGCGTCGTCGAGCGGTGCGCTGCGGACCTCCTCCAGCAACTGCTTGAGCATGGTGCCGATCCGCATGACCTTGGCCGGTTCGTCGACGAGGTCGGCGAGCGACGTCGTGTGCCCGTCGGGCTCCGCCGCGGCCGGCGTGCCGGCCGGGACCTGCGGCCGATCCGGGGATCCGGCTGCGGCTGCGGGCACCGGATCGGACGGACCGCTCGGCTGCTGTTCAGTCATTCCGCTATGCTCCCACAACCCCCGGAGGCCGGGCACGTCAGATCCAGCCCTGCTCCCAGGCCAACGCGGCGGCCTCGTGGCGCGACGTCGCATCCAGCTTGGTCATGGCGGAGGACACGTAGTTCCGGACCGTGCCCGGCGCCAGATGCAGCTCGCGGGCGATCGTCTGCAGGCTCGCTCCCTGCCGGCCGTGCCGCAGGACATCGAGTTCGCGGCCGGTGAGCGGGCACGATTCACCGGAGAGGGCGCTCGCTGCGATATCCGGATCCACGTAGCGGCGGCCCGCCGCGACGTCCCTGATGACGTTCGCCAGCTGGTCGGCGGGGGTGGATTTCGGGACGAACCCGGACACCCTGCTCGCCAGGGCGCGACGCAGCACGCCGGGCCTGGCGTGCCGGGTGACGATCACGACGCGCGTGGCCACCGACCGGAGGATCTCCTCCGCGGCGTAGATGCCGTCGGTCGGCGGCATCTCGAGGTCCAGGACGCACACGTCGGGGGCGTGCTCCTTCGCGAGGCGCACCGCGTCCGTCCCGTTGTCCGTGCTCGCCACCACCTCGAGGTCCGGCTCGAGCCCCAGGAGCGCTACGAGCGCGCCCCGGATCAGCTGCTCGTCATCGGCGAGGACCACCCGGATCATGGCAGGCCTCCACGGGAACCTGCTGTGCCGGCGAGGGTGGGCGCGTCGGTGGGGACCACCGCGGTGCTCAGGAGACCGGGGGTGGTGGCGGTCAGCAGGAAGCGACCGTCGTCCCGCCGGGCCTCGATCCCTCCCCCGACGGCTTCGAACCGCCGGCGGAGCCCGTCGATGCCCGAACCGCCCGGCCGGGCTTCGACGCCGCCGCACACGCCGTCGTTCGTCACGGTCAGGGCGGACCCGTCGCCGGCACGGGCCAGGCGCAGCGTGACGGCGGTCGCCTCGCTGTGGCGGAGGATGTTGGTCGTGGCCTCACGGATCACGAGGCCGAACAGGGTCCGCTCCTCCGCCGGCAGCGCCTCGGCGTCGACGTCCACCGAGCACTCGATGCCCGCGGCGCGGAGCACCTCGGCGGCATTGGCCGCCTCGGCCGCGAGGGACACCGTCCGGTACCCGTGCACGAGGGCGCGGGTGTCCTCCAGCGCGGTCCGGGCCAACTGCTGCGCCTCCCCGATCTGGACGCGTGCCGCCTCGGGATCGACGTCGAGCAGTCGGCCCGCGAGCTCCGCCTTGAGCGCGATCACCTGGAGGTGGTGGCCCTGGATGTCGTGGAGGTCCGCGGCGAAGCGCAGCCGCTCCTTGGCCACCGCGAGCTCTCCGGAGGTGCGACGGCTGTCGTCGAGGCGCAGCACGATGTCCCACCACCAGATACTCGCCACGAACAGCGCGGGAGTCATCAGCGCCCAGACAGCGAGGGAGGCCACGGCACCGCCCTCCCAGGACGGCCCGCCGACCGTATGGCCGAGCAGGAGGCCCAGCGGACCGTGCACGAGGAGCACGAGCAGCCCCACACCCAGGATCCACCACCGGGGGCGCCGCCCGACGACGACGGCCAACGCGTTGCAGGCCAGCCAGAGCGGGACGGCCCCGATCCACAGGGTGTGCGGCTGCCCGAGGCCGATGAACCAGAGCGCACCGCCCGGCAGCAGCAGCCACAGGGTGTAGGGGCGCGCAGGCAATCCGCCGCCCAGGCCCCTCCTGAAGAACCAGCAGTAGCGGACCAGCGATGCCGTGGAGGCCAGGGCGAGCACGAGGATCACGAGGTCTTGCAGCTGCAGGCCGAACTCGCCGCCACCGAGCATCACCAGGGTCGCGACCGCAGTCACGAAGAGTCCGTAGGCCGCGATCGTCCCGACCGTGTAGCGCCAGGTCGCCCTGACACCGCGCCCGGGCTCCGGCTGCTCCATGGTCTCCCTGTCCCGGGTGCTGCGTCGAGCAGTGAAAAGCGCCATGGTCACCATGGTAGGACCATGACATCTGTCACGGTCCCGGCGTGCAGACCATCAGGTGAGGTCGTGACGGACGGCCACTGATACGTGCCGGCGCGGCTGGCGAGGATTGGATCATGACCACATCACCCAGCACCCAGGCAGTCCCGTCCAGGCAGGCCCGGCGGGCCGCGTCCGATGCGCCCACCGACACCATCGCGGTCTCGGCCGAGGGGCTGCGCTGCTCCTACGGCTCGTACGAGGCCGTGCGCGGCATCGACCTGTCCATCAGGAACGGAGAGTTCTTCGCGCTTCTCGGCACCAACGGCGCAGGCAAGACCACCACCATGGAGACGCTCGAGGGGCACCGCCGGGCGACGTCCGGCACCGTCTCCGTCCTGGGCGGCGACCCGTACCGCGACAGGGCCTCGATCCGCCCCCGCCTCGGCATCATGCTGCAGGAGGCCGGGTTCGCCGACGACCTCACGGTCGAGGAGACCTGCCGCCTGTGGCTCCGGCTTTCGGCGGCCCATCCGCGGTCCAGGAGCCAGGCCGAGGTCATCGCGACCGGGCTCGAGGTCCTCGACCTCACGGCGAAGGCGACCACCCGGGTCAAGATGCTGTCGGGTGGTCAGCGGCGCCGCCTCGACCTCCTCCTCGCGACGGCGAACGAACCCGACCTCCTGTTCCTCGACGAACCGACGACCGGCCTCGACCCGGAATCACGGGAACGGACGTGGGAGCTCGTCCGGGGCCTGAACGACGCCGGGACCACGGTGGTCCTCACGACCCACTACCTCGAGGAGGCCGAAAGCTACGCGGACCGGATCGCGATCATGCACGACGGCCGGATCGCGGTGGAGGGCACCCTGCCGGAGGTGCTCGGGCGCGAGCCGTCGGTCATCTCCTTCGAGGTGGATGCCTCCGTCGACGTCCTGCAGCTCGGCGGCCTCGGGCTGTCCCCCGACTTCACCCCGACCCCTGCCAGGACCCGGGTGACCGTGCCGTCCCTGGACCTCCAGCAGGACCTCTGGAGGGTCCTCTCATGGGCGGAGGGAAACAAGATCCGCCTGGACCGCCTGTCCGCGTCGGAGGCCTCCCTCGCCGCGGTCTTCCGCCGGGTCAGCCTCGGCGACGCCGCCTAGCCCCGCCGATCCATCACCCCCCGACAGGAGAACATCATGACCACCCTCGCAGAGGCCCCCTCGACACCCCGCCGCCCCTCCACCGCCGGCCGCATCACGTCCATCGCCCTCATGGAGCTGCGCATCATCTTCCGCAACAAGACGGTGCTCCTAGGGGCCGTCCTCATGCCGATCGCCATGGCCGTCTACATCTTCTACTTCGGTGCGGAGCAGATGGTCGGGCCCTCGGCCAACGCCGTCATGGCGGGATTGACCCTCATGATCGTCGCCCTGCTCGGTGTCTACCTGACGGCGACGACGACGATCGCCACGCGTCGCGAGGAGCTCTTCCTGAAACGGCTGCGCAGCGGCGAGTCCTCCGACACCGTCATCTGGCTGGGCATGCTCGCACCGATCGTCGCCCTCGTCGCCGGGCAGCTCGCGATCATCGCCGTCGGGTTCGGGATGGCGGGGATGGACGCTCCGGCGCGGCCGCTCGTGGTGCTCGGCACCGTTCTCGGGTTCCTCGTTCTCTGCGCGACCGTCGGCATGCTCACCAGCATCTACACGCCCTCCGCAGCGGCCGCCCAGATCACCACCCTCCCCTTCCTCGCCGTCGTCATCGGCACCTTCTTCTGGACCGCCTTCGACGACGGCTTCGAGGCCCTCTCCCGGCTGACCCCGGGCGGCGCGCTGCAGAACCTGCTGATGGCCGGCTGGGGTGCCACCGAACTGGACCTGACGGTGGCGGGTGCCGCCGTCGCCCTCCTGGCGTGGACCGTCCTTCCCTACCTTGCCGCCGCGAAGCGCTTCCGCTGGGAGAAGCGCTGACCCCGGATACGACGAAGCCCGACGCCGATCCTCCGGCGTCGGGCTTCGTGCGTGAGGTGCCGACTAGCAGCAGCGGCCCTCGGGGTTCGCGTCCTGGCGGTCCGTCTTGTCCCGCCAGAACTCCCGTTCGGTCATGGGCCGTCCACCGGCGTGCGTGCGCTCGTGGTGGTCGAGGTACGCCTGGTACGCGTTCTCGCCCATGATGCCCTTGAACAGCCAGGCCAGCTCCCGCGCGGTGTCGCGCGCCCGGGTGAGGACCTGCGGAACGGTCATCAGTGGCCCGTCCGCGCCGGGCGCTTGCCGGGTTCGAGGGCTGCCCACTGCGCCTCGAGCTCCTTCTCGGCGGGAGTGGCGATCAGGCCGGCCGGGGAGAAGACACGCGAGGCCACGGGAGCATCCTCGGTGTCCGCTCCACCACCGTGCCGGTAGGCCCTGATGGTGGCGAGGATCGCCGTGGTGATGACGATGATGGACAGCACCACGAAGACGATCGACAGCGTGCCCTGGATGAAGGTGTTGCGGACCACCGCCTCCATGGCGGCGACGCTCGTCGCCGTGCCGAAGCTCTCCTCCCCTGCAGCGAGCGCATCGCGGAACGCCGTATGCTGCGCCCAGTAGCCGATGGCCGGAACGGGCGAGAAGATCTTCAGGAACGACGCCGTGATGGTCACCACGGCGGCGAACGCCAGCGGCAGGGCGGGGATCCACAGGAACTTGAAGTACCCGCGCTTGGCGCAGATCGCCATGCAGACCGCGAGCGCGATCGCCGCGAGCAGCTGGTTCGCGATACCGAACAGCGGGAACAGCGTGTTGATGCCGCCCAGCGGGTCCGTGACACCCATGATGAGGATCGCTCCCCAGCCGGCCACCATGACCGCCGTGCAGATCCAGGCCCCGGTGCGCCACGAGGTGTCGCGGAAGCGGGGCACGAAGTTGCCGATGCTGTCCTGCAGCATGAACCGCGCCACGCGGGTACCGGCGTCGACCGCCGTGAGGATGAACAGGGCCTCGAACATGATCGCGAAGTGGTACCAGAAGGCCATCATCCCCGCGCCACCGAAGACGCCCTGCATGATCTGGGCGATGCCCACGGCCAGGGTCGGGGCGCCACCGGTCCGGGAGACGATCGACTCCTCGCCCACGTTGGAGGCCATGGTGCTGAGCGCCTCGGGGGTCAGGCTGACGCCGGTCAGGCCGAGGCCGTTGACGAACGCGACCGCACCCTCGATGGTGCCGCCCGTGGCCGCCGCCGAGGAGTTCATGGCGAAGTAGATGCCGCGGTCGATCGACAGCGCCGCGACGAGTGCCATGATCGCCACGAAGGACTCCATGAGCATGCCGCCGTAGCCGATGAAGCGCGTCTGGCGCTCCTTCTCGATCATTTTCGGCGTGGTGCCGGAGGCGATGAGGGCGTGGAACCCGGAGAGAGCGCCGCAGGCGATGGTGACGAAGAGGAACGGGAACAGCGTGCCCGCGACCACCGGCCCCTGCCCCGTGCTCGCGTACTCGGTGACCGCGGGGACGCTGATCTCGGGACGCGTGATCACGATCGCGACCGCCAGCATGATGATCGTGCCGATCTTCATGAAGGTGGAGAGGTAGTCGCGCGGGGCGAGCAGGAGCCAGACCGGCAGGACGGCGGCGATGAAGCCGTAGATGATGATGCCCCAGGCGATCGTGATGCGGTCGAGCGTGAAGATCTCGACGCCCCAGGCCGTCTCGGAGATCCAGCCGCCGCCGACGATGGCGAGCAGCAGCAGCACGAACCCGATCACCGACACCTCGGTGACCTTGCCGGGCCGGAGGTAGCGCAGGTAGACGCCCATGAACAGGGCGATCGGGATGGTCATCGAGACGGAGAAGACGCCCCACGGGCTCTCGCCCAGAGCGTTCACGACGACGAGGGCGAGGATCGCGACGATGATGATCATGATCGCGAGGGTCGCGATGAGCGCCGCCGTTCCGCCGATGATGCCGAGTTCCTCGCGCGCCATCTGCCCGAGCGAGCGGCCGCCGCGGCGCATGGAGAAGAACATCACGAGGTAGTCCTGCACTGCGCCCGCGAAGATCACGCCGATGATGATCCACAGGGTCCCGGGGAGGTAGCCCATCTGCGCGGCGAGCACAGGGCCTACGAGGGGGCCGGCTCCGGCGATGGCAGCGAAGTGGTGGCCGTAGAGAACGCGGCGGTCGGTGGCGGCGTAGTCCTTGCCGTCGGCCTTGTACTCGGCGGGGGTCGCACGGCGGTCGTCGGGCTTCAGCAGATTCCGCTCGATGAACTTCGAGTAGAACCGGTAGGCGATCAGGTACGTGCAGACCGCCGCGAAGACGAACCAGATGGCGTTGACGGTCTCCCCGCGGACGATCGCGAGGATGGTCCAGGAGACACCGCCGAGGAGGGCGATGCCCACCCACAGGGCGATCTTCGCCGGCGTCCACCGGCGGTCTTCTGCTTCGGCCTGCTGCGGGTCGACGGCGACCGGCGGCAGGTTCGGGTCCGTCACCAGCACGTCGGCGTGCCGGTGGGACCCGTTCTGCTTCTTACTCATAGTGCTCCTCGAAGGCGAGAGTGTGATGCACACGAAGGTAGCAACTTAGTGAGGCGTACATCACAGGGCAAGCCCCCCGGACCGGGGGTTGCGCCGAACGGACCCGCGCCTGCGGCGAGTGGGAGGTGCTGGTCGGCACTTCCCGCTGTTCCCGGCGCCGGACCCTGCGAGCGTAGGGTTGACGAGTGGTATTTCGCCACGCGATGCCACCGGCGCCGTCGATCGTCCCGACCGAAAGCCCGCCGTGTCCCTTCTGCGCGATCTCGTGCACGTCGCCCCCTCCGCCCGCGACCACCAGCCCGCCCTCCGCTGCGCCATCGGCGTTGCGGTACCGCTGTCCGTCGTGCTGCTGCTCGGACGGCTCGACCTCGCGGTCTTCGCCACGTTCGGCGCCTTCGCCGGCATCTACGGGCGGAACGAACCGCACCGCGAGCGCCTCGCCACCCAGCTGCGCGGCGGCGGGCTCATGCTCGGCGTGATCCTCGCGGCCGCCCTGACCGGAGGGGCCGACGTCGGCCCCTGGGACCTCGTGCTCCTCACCGGCGCGGTGGCCGGGATCGGCACCTTCCTGGCCGGGCTGTTCCGCCTCAGGCCCGGCGGCTCGCTGTTCCACATCTTCGCGTTCGCCACGATCGCCTCCGTTCCCGGCCAGCCACCACTCTGGGAAGGGCTGTCCACGGCGGCGGCGACCGCGGGCTTCGCGACGCTCCTCGGGCAGGCCGGGAACCTCTGGCCCCGGCACCGCACGCCGTGGGAGCGGGCGGCCACGTACCGCCCGACGGCGCAGCACCTGGCGGCCCTCGGACGGGAGG
This sequence comes from Arthrobacter antioxidans, assembly GCF_023100725.1. NCBI lineage: Bacteria > Bacillati > Actinomycetota > Actinomycetes > Micrococcales > Micrococcaceae > Arthrobacter > Arthrobacter antioxidans. Next base: position 421,588 of record NZ_CP095501.1, on the reverse strand, counting down.
CCGGACTGTACGTGGCGGCGGCCGTGCTCGCCGGCAGCCTGGCCACGGCCCTCGGGATCGGCCACACCTACTGGGCGATGGTCGCCGCGACGGTGCCCCTCGTGGGCCAGTCGGCGCGAGCGCGCGTGACGCGTGGCCTCCAGCGCATCCTCGGCACCTTCGCGGGGCTGGTCCTCACGGCGCTGGTCCTCCTGCCGGGACTCGCCGCGTGGCAGCTGGTGCTCGTGATCGCCGTCGCGCAGTTCGCGGCCGAGATGTTCATCCTGCGCCAGTACGCCCTTGCCCAGGCGTTCGTCACGCCGCTCGCGCTGGTCTCGACGCAACTCGCCCACCCCACGGCCCCGGCGGGACTCCTCGCCGACCGGGCCCTCGAGACCTCCATCGGGGCGTGCGTGGGCATCGCCCTGGTGCTGGCCCTCCACGTCCGGCAGAGGGCCCGGCCCCGCCGCGCCTAGCCGATGGTCAGCAGGACCTTGCCGGTGTGCTCCCCGGAGTCGAAGTAGGTGTGCGCGTCCGCGGCCTCCGCGAGCGGGAAGGTCCGGTCCACGAAGGGCCGCACCGCTCCGGACGCCACGAGGGGCCAGACGTTCTCCTGCACGGCACGCATGATCGCGGCCTTCTCCGCGACGGGACGGGACCGCAGCGTGGTGCCGGCCACGCTGGCCCGCTTGCCCATCAGGGCCGCGAGATCGAGTTCCGCCCTCGCGCCGCCCTGCAGTCCGATCACCACGAGCCGCCCGCCCGTCGCGAGCGCCTCGATGTTGCGCGCCAGGTATCCCGCCCCGACGACGTCGAGGATGACGTCCACGCCCCGGCCGTCCGTTGCCGCCCGGACCTCCGCGACGAAATCCTGGTCCCGATAGTTGATCAGGGATCCGACGCCCAGGGACCGGGCGACGTCGAGCTTGGCGGCCGAGCCCGCCGTCACGTGCGGGACCGCACCGAGCGCGAGGCCCACCTGGATCGCCATCAGGCCGATCCCGCCGGACGCCCCGTGGATCAGGACGTGGTCGCCGGCCCCGAGACCGGCCTGCAGCACGAGGTTGGACCAGACGGTCGCGGCCGTCTCGGGGAGGGCGGCGGCCTCCACGAGGTCTACCCCCGCCGGTGCGAGGATTACCTGCCCCGCCGGTACCGCGACCTGCTCGGCGTACCCGCCGCCGGCCAGCAGCGCGACGACGGCGTCCCCTACGGCGAAGGCGGAATCGCCGGCATCGGCCACGTGTCCGGAGACCTCCAGCCCCGGGGCCGCGGACGCCCCGGCGGGCGGCGGGTAGAAGCCGCGCCGCTGCTGCACGTCGGCGCGGTTGAGGCCCGCCGCGACGACGTCGATGAGCACCTCCCCGGCCGCCGGCACCGGTGCGGGGACCTCCTGCACCGAGAGGACCTCCGGCCCACCCGCTCCCTCGATCACGACTGCGCGCACGCCGGCCTCCACTCTCTGCTGGGTATTTGGGCGCTACCTGCCCCGCATGAAACACTAACGGCGGGAAGGTTGTCCGAGCGGCCGAAGGAGCTGGTCTTGAAAACCAGTGGGCGGTTACCCCGTCTCAAGGGTTCGAATCCCTTACCTTCCGCGGGAGCGCCGTAGCTGCGCTGACACGAGGCCGGTCGGGTCGATCGAAGGATCGACCCGACCGGCCTCCGTCGTTGTACCGAGAACCAGGAACCGTCTCCCTAGCTGGCATCGGATGCCTCCAGGCGGCCTGAGCGGACCGCCCCCTCGAAGGCCTCGTAGTCGCGTTCGTTCTGATCGGCGTACCGCTTCGAGAAGTCGGTGATGGAACGGTCGAACTTGTCGCTCTTCCCGAGGTAGGCGGCGATCGCGACCGGGTCGCCGGAGCGGGCATGCGCCCGGGCCAGGGTCCAGCCGCAGGCAGTGGCGTAGAAGGTCATGGCCAGCGGTTTCATCTCCTCGACGACGGCCGAGCCCTTCATGTCGCGCAACTGGCGCCAGTAGAGGTACCGGTTGTCCTGCACGCCCTTGGTCCAGCCCAGGAAGATGTCGCTCGCGGCCTGCATCATCCGCTGCCCCTGCACCACCCGCTCGCCCGGCTGCTTGAACCGGCTCTTCGGCAGATGGTCCTCGAGCACCGACCTCCTGGCCTCCTTGACCTGCAGGAACAGGGGATCCTGCTGGTCGCGGCCCTGGAGCAGGACGATGAACGCCCGCGTGCCGACGCTGCCGACCCCCACGACCTTGCGGGCGAGGTCGACCACCTCGAAGCGTTCCAGCAGCCGGCGCCGGTCGGCGGGCAGGGTGGCGCGGTAGGACCGCAGCTGCTCACGGACCGCGGGGCCCACCTCGTCGGGCGACATGTCGTACACGTCCCCCAGCTCACGCAGCGGGATGACGATCGGTGGCTGACTGACGATGCGGTACTTCCCGTCCACGAGCTCGGCGAGCTTGGAGAGTGCATGCAGGCTGTCCCTGGTGCGCGCCTTCTCGACGTTGCGTCGCGCCGCCTTCGCCCCGCTCTGCGCCTTCTTCAGGGCCTTGCCGCTCTGGGTTCCCACGGCCAGGTCCAGGGATTCCATCAGCTGCTCCTCGGAGAAGCGGGCATACCAGATGTCCAGCGTGCGCATCTGCGCGAACTCGGCCATCGCCTCGCGGTAGGCCCGCACCGCCGTGAGCGTCACGTCGCGCACCTCGTCGGCGGCGAACGCGTTGTTCCGCGCAGCAATCGTGAAGCTCGCGGCCATGCGCTTGACGTCGTACTCGAACGGTCCCGGAAGCGTCTCGTCGAAGTCGTTCAGGTCGAACAGCAGGTTCCGCTCCGGTGAGGCGAAGATGCCGAAGTTGGACAGGTGGGCATCCCCGCACAGCTGGGAGACCAGGCCCGCCCGCGGCGTGTCCTTCAGGTCGGCCGCCATGATTTTGGCCGCACCCCGGTAGAACGTGAACGGTGAAACCATCATCCGCCCGTGGCGCACCGGGACGAGGTCCTGGTCACGGGTGCGGTTCTGTTCCTCGAGCAGCGCAACCGGATCCGGGCGGCCGGACGCGGGGACCCATCCCTTGTGGCCGGAGACCGGCGACTTCTCCCGGCACGCCTTGCCCTTCGCGGCACGTTCCTCGGCACTCCGGTGCTTGATCTTGGTCTCGGCCATGGTCGGTGGCCTCCCTCCTGCGTCAGGGAACCGGTCCCGGCACCAGGCGTCCGGGTCCGTCCGTGCTCGGCGCGTGAACGCGCCCTGTCGTGGTGTCCGACGGCGAACCTGTCGAGGAGACGAGTGCACCGCCGGCCACGGTAGCGGTCACGATCCGCCCGCACCTCCTCCTCAGGGGGTGATCATCCCGGCGCTCCGGCATCGCCGTCGGGTGGGGCTTTGGCCTCTGGTCGGACCGCCCGGGGAGCGGGAGGCTGTGGGTGTATTTGCCCGTGCAGGACCGCAGGCCGGTGATCCTGTCAGGGTCTATGCCGGGCGGGGGGGACTTGTCCGGCATCGACGAATCCGAACCCCGCGAGCCGAGCAGGTCACTCATGAGCCTTCCGAACAGGGGCGACGTCCAGACGGCGCCGTTCAACCAACGACTCGCCATGCTGCTGGCGACGGCGATGTTCGTCCTCGTCGTCGACACGTCGATCATGAACGTCTCGATCTCCGCGGTGGTGGACGACATCGGCGCAACCGTCAGCGGACTCCAGTCGACGATCGCCCTCGAGGCGCTGGTTTCCGCGGCCTTCATCCTGATCGGCGGAAAGATCGGCGACCTGATCGGGCGCAAGCGCGCCTACGTGATCGGGCTCTGCTGCTACGCCATCGGCGCCGTGGCGATGACCCTGGCCCAGAGCCTCCTTCCGATCATCATCTTCTGGGCCCTGATCGGCGGCCTGGGTGCCTCGCTCCTCCTTCCCGCCATGCAGTCCCTCATCCACGGCAACTTCGAAGGGGACGCCCAGAAGCGGGTCTACGCCCTGGTCGGTGCCTCGGCAGCGGTCGCCGCCGCCGTGGGGCCTCTGCTCGGTGGCTTCATCACCACGTTCCTGTCCTGGCGCGTCGCCTTCCTGCTCGAGGCCCTCCTCATCGTGGTCGTCCTCCTGGGGATCAAACTGGTTCGCGACGTCCCGTACACCGGGCCCCGGGAGCTGGACCTCGTCGGATCGTTCCTGTCCATCGTGGGCATGGGCGGAGTGGTGCTCGGCATCCTGGTGTGGCAGGAAGGCGGCGAAGCGGTGGGCGCGCTCCTGGCCGTGGGCGCCGTGGGACTGGGCGGGCTGGTGTATTGGCTCGTCCGGCGCAAGCACCACGGCAGGCCGACACTGCTGGACCCGGACCTGTTCCAGGCGAGGACCTTCCGCTTCGGCGCCACCGGGCAGATGCTCCAGCAGATCGCGCTGGGCGGCACGATGATCGTGCTGCCCATCTACCTGCAGATGGTGCTCGGCTACAACGCGATGCAGTCGGGGCTCTCGATCGCCCCGCTCTCCCTGACCATGTTCGCCGTGGCCCTGCTGATCGGGAAGAAACCCGGAGCGTGGCGCCCGGCAAGCCTCATACGGTCGGGCTTCCTGCTGCTGCTCGTGGGTCTGGCGCTGCTGGTCCCGGTCGTGCCACGCGCGGACTCCGGCTGGTGGCTCCTGATCCCTCTGGTCATCGCCGGCGCCGGGCTGGGACTGCTCGTGTCCCAGCTCAACAACTACACCCTGTCCCCCATCTCGGACGAGCGCGTGAGCGAGGCCGCCAGCGTGAACTCGGCCGCGGGATCCTTCGGCCTGTCCTTCGGGCTCGCCTTTGCCGGCGGCCTCATGCTGGCATCGCTCTCGACCATCTTCACCGGCATGGCGACCTCCAGCACGGTGCTGCCGCCCGCCGAGCAGCAGCAGGTCGCGACGGCGCTCGAGGAGGACGCCCAGGTGGTGAGCAACGCGCAGCTCGAGGAACTCCTCACGGGCCAGCCCGAGGAGATCCAGGACGAGATCATCCGCATCAACACGGAGGCACGGCCCCTCGCCCTCCAGATCGCACTGTTCGTTCCGATCCTCGCGGGCCTCGCCGGGCTCGCCACGTCCTTCCGCATGATGAGGATCCCCGACCCCAAGCCCGCCGGCACCGGCGAGGGCAGCATCCTGGGCTGAGTCCCGACCCGGTCCGCCGCTCCCGCCGTGGTGCCCCACGCCGTGGTGCGGTACTGTCCCGAGGAGCAGCAGCCGTGCCACGACGGCGTGGCCTGGGACGGGGAGCCGATGCGTAGTGGGCAAGGCAGGCGGTCGCCGCGGCGGCGCCGGACTGCAGCGGCGCCGGTCGCGGGGGCACTCGCGGGGATCGCCGTCCTCGCGGGATGCGGGATCGTCGGACCGGACGAGCCGGAGCGGCGCGCCGGCACCGGGACGGCCGACGCCGGGCCGGAGACCTCCCCGATCACTGTGGGCGATTGCATCGACGACCCCGGCATGGAGGATCCCTCGGACATCCCCGTCCTTCCGTGCGACGACCAGCACGTGTTCGAGGCCTTCGCCGCCACCCGGATGCCCGACGGCGAGTATCCCGGCCAGGGTGAGGCGAACGCCGCCGCCACCGACTTCTGCGCGGAGGAGTTCAGGAGCTTCATCGGCGTCGACTACGACGCCTCCGTCCTCGAACTGCTCTACTTCTATCCCGTCGAGGAGAGCTGGGACGCCGAGGGCGATCGGCAGATCCTGTGCTTCGTCGCCGAGCAGGACGAGACGCCGGTGGCAGGAACGCTCCGGGACGCGGGCAGATAGCAGCTTTCGTCCATGAATTACTGCCAGTCGCCCCGGATCTTCCGGGGCCACTGGTTTTCCAGTAACCCACTGTTAACGATGTTCTGGTTGGCTACTGCTGGGGATAGGAATGTCACCTGCGTCACATATGGTGCACATGCCACCACGTCCACTCACCAGGGTCGGCGGGCTTCACTCGCGGCCGCAGTCGCGGCCATCGTCAAGGAGAAGAAAGAACGAATGGCTAATTCGTCATGGAAGGGAGCGCTCTGTGCGGCGCTGTCGGTAGGGCTCATGGCCTCACCGATGATCGCACTGCCGGCCAACGCGGTCGAGACCGCCCCGGGGACGGCGTCCGTCACAGGAGACGGCGTCGTCATCAACGAGGCATACCTCACGGGCGGTTCCACGGGAACGCCCTTCACCAACAAGTACGTGGAGCTCTACAACCCGACCGATGCGCCGGTGAGCCTCGACGGCTGGTCGCTGCAGTACCGCGCACCGGGCTCCGCCGCTACACCGGGTGCCACCGCGCTCCGCGGCACCATCCCCGCCAAGGGCTACTTCCTGGTGCAGGGCGGCAGCAACGGCACAGCCGGTGCCGTGCTGCCCACCCCTGACCTCACCAGCGGATTCAACCCCGGCGCTGCGGGTGGCGTGATCGTCCTGGCGAACCAGGCCACCAGTGTCGGGGCCCTGCCGCTCGGCAGCATCACGGGCACGCCCGGAGTCGTCGACGCCCTGGGCTACGGGACCGCGAACGCCTTCGAGGGCACCGCCGCCACGACACCGGGCGCGGGCAGCACGAAGTCCGCCAACCGCACGGGGTTCGTGGACACGGACGACAACGGCGCCGACTTCACGCTGCAGGACACCACGCCGATGAACGCGACCGGCACCACCGGCACGCCCACGCCGACGCCGACTCCCACGCCGACGCCCACCGATCCTCCGGTGCCCGGCGTCGTCATCCCCATCCGCGACATCCAGGGCACGGGCTCCGCGACGCCCCTGGCCGGACAGACCGTCACCACGCGCGGCAAGGTCACCGCGGCCTACCCGACGGGCGGCTTCGCGGGCTTCTACCTGCAGACCGCCGGCAGCTCGGCAGCCGCCGACCAGACCGCCTCGGATGCCGTCTTCGTCTACTCCCCCGACACCGTCACCTCCGTCGCCGTGGGCGACTACGTGGAGGTCACCGGTACCGCCGGTGAGTTCTTCAACCTGACCCAGCTCACCGTTCCCGCCGGCGGGACCACCAAGGTCACCGAGGCCGCCGAGGAACCTAAGGCCTCCGCCATCGCGCTGCCCGCCACGGATGCCGCGCGTGAAGCAGTCGAGGGCATGCTCTTCCAGCCCGCCGGGGACTTCACCGTCGCCGACAACTACACCCTGAACCAGTACGGCGAGGTTACCCTGGCCGCCGGGGCAGAGCTCCTCCGCCAGCCCACCGACGTCGCCCGCCCGGGCACCCCCGAGAACGCCGCCGTCATCGCCGACAACGCCGCCCGGAGCATCAGGCTCGACGACGGCGCGTCGACGAACTTCTTCACCCAGGTCAACCGCGGCACGGTGCTGCCGTACCTCACACCGTCGCAGCCCGTCCGCGTGGGCTACAGCGCGCAGTTCACCTCGCCGGTGGTCCTCGACTACCGCAACAGCGCGTGGAAGTTCCAGCCGCTGGCCCAGCTCGACGGCGCCAGCCCGGACGGCGTCCAGCCCGTGCAGTTCACGGGCGAGCGCCCCGCCGCCCCCGAGGAGGTCGGCGGGAACGTCAAGATCGCCTCGTTCAACGTGCTGAACTACTTCGCGACCACGGGCGAGCAGCTCACGGGCTGCACCTACAACACGGACCGCGCCGGGAACCCCACCACGGTGCGGGGCGGATGCGATGCGCGCGGCGCCGCGAACCAGGAGAGCTTCGAGCGCCAGGAGGCGAAGATCGTCTCGGCGATCAACGCCCTCGACGCCGATGTCGTCACCCTCATGGAGATCGAGAACTCGGCGAAGTTCGGCAAGGATCGCGACTTCGCCCTCAAGACCCTCGTGGACGCGCTCAACGAGAAGGCTCCCGGCACCTGGGACTACGTCCGCTCCCCCGCGGCCCTGCCGGCGCTGGAGAACGAGGACGTCATCCGCACGGCCCTGATCTACAAGAAGGCCACCGCCGAACCCGTGGGCGAGTCCGTCATCCTCGATGACAACGTGGTGTTCACCAACGCGCGCAAGCCGCTGGCACAGGCCTTCAAGCCCGTCGGCGGGGCCGAGGACGAGACCTTCCTCGCCATCGTCAACCACTTCAAGTCCAAGGGATCCGGCCCGAGCTCCGGGCCCGACGCCGACACCGGCGACGGCCAGGGTGCCTGGAACGCCGCACGCGTGAACCAGGCCCGCGCCCTCGTCGCGTTCGCCGATTCCATGAAGACGGCGGCGAAGACGGACAAGGTCTTCCTGACCGGCGACTTCAACTCCTACACGCAGGAGGACCCCATGCAGGTCCTCTACGAGGCCGGGTACGTCAACCAGGGTGAGAAGGACAACACCTTCTCCTACGTCTTCTCGGGCCTGAGCGGTTCCCTCGACCACATCCTGGCGTCGCCGACGGCGGACGCCACGGTGTCCGGGGTGGACACCTGGAACATCAACTCCGTGGAGTCGGTGGCCCTCGAGTACAGCCGGTACAACAACAACGTCACCGACTACTACCGGGCGGATCCGTACCGCGCCAGCGACCACGACCCCGTGATCGTGGGCCTGGACCTCGCACCGGCTGCCGATACCACCGCGGAACTCAACCTGCTGAACATCAACGACTTCCACGGCCGCATCGACTCCAACACGGTGCGCTTCGCCGGGACCGTCGAGAAGCTCCGCGCCGAGTTCGGCGAGGACAAGACGGCCTTCCTCTCGGCCGGCGACAACATCGGCGCGTCCCTGTTCGCCTCGGCGCTGCAGGACGACCAGCCGACCATCGACGTCCTGAACACCCTGGAGCTCCGCGCATCCGCCGTGGGCAACCACGAGTTCGACACGGGCTTCGACGACCTCACAGGCCGTGTCTCCGACGCCGCGGACTTCCCGTATTTGGGCGCGAACGTCTACACCAAGGGCACCACCGAGCCCGCCCTCGACGAGTACTCGATCATCACGGTCGACGGCGTCGACGTCGCAGTGATCGGTGTCGTGACCGAGGAGACCGCGTCACTCGTCAGCCCCGGCGGCATCGCCACCGTCGACTTCGGTGATCCCGTCGAGGCCGTCAACCGCGTGGCACAGGAGATCGAGGACCAGGACCTCGCCGACGTCATCGTCGCCGAGTACCACGAGGGCGCCGGAGACGGCGCCGTCGAGGGTGCCACCCTGGAGCAGGAAGTAGCGGCCGGCGGAGTGTTCGCCGAGATCGTCACGGAGACGACGCCCCTCGTGGACGCCATCTTCACCGGTCACACGCACAAGCAGTACGCGTGGGACGCCCCCGTCCCCGGTGCCGCAGGCGAGACCCGGCCCATCCTCCAGACCGGGTCCTACGGCGAGTTCGTCGGCCAGATCACGCTGACCGTCGACACCGCGACGAACGACGTCGAGTCCTATACGGCCCGCAACGTCGCCCGCTCCACCGAGACGGACGCAGCCCTCGTGGCCGCCTACCCGCGCGTCGCCGCCGTGAAGACCATCGTCGACGCGGCCCTCGCGCAGGCGAAGGTCATCGGCGACCAGCCGGTCGGCGCGGTCACCGGGGACATCACCACGGCCTTCACGGGTGCAACCCGTGACGACCGCGCCAGCGAGTCCACCCTGGGCAACCTCGTCGCCGACTCGCTGCGGGCCAGCCTCGCACCGGCCGAGCGCGGCGGTGCGCAGATCGGCGTCGTCAACCCGGGCGGGCTCCGCAACGAGCTCTACTACGCACCCGACGGCGTCGTGACGTTCGCCGAGGCGAATGCGGTGCTGCCGTTCGTCAACGACCTCTGGACCACCACCCTGACCGGTGCGCAGTTCAAGGCGATGCTCGAGCAGCAGTGGCAGCCGGACGGCAACTCGCGGTCCTTCCTGGCCCTCGGCCTGTCGGACAACGTGAGCGTCACCTACGACCCGGCCCTCGCGCGGGGTTCGCGGATCACCTCGGTCACGATCGACGGAGCACCGCTCGATCCCGCCAAGGACTACCGGATCGGCACCTTCAGCTTCCTGGCGCAGGGCGGCGACAACTTCACGGTCTTCCGTGAGGGCACCGACACCCGCGAGTCGGGACTCGTGGACCGCGACGCGTGGATCGACTACGTGCGCGCCAACAGCCCGCTGTCGCCGTCGTTCGACCGCCGCAGCGTGCAGGTGCAGGGCGCCCCGACCACGGTGAAGGCCGGCACCGCCGTCTCCTTCACGGTGTCGAAGCTGGATCTCACCTCCCTCGGCAGCCCGACCAACACGACGCTGTCCGCCAGCTTCGTAGCGGCGAACGGCACGGCCACCGACCTCGGCAGTGTCCCGGTCACGGGCGGCAGCGCCACGGTGAACCTCACGGTTCCCGCGACGGCCGACGGCCAGGGGCGGATCGTCCTGACGGCCGCACCGAGCGCGACGACGGTGACCCTGCCGGTCACGGTCGAGGCCGTCACGCCGACGGAACCGCCGGCGCCTGAGAAGCCCGTCAAGCCCGTCAAGCCGGAGAAGCCGGTCAAGCCGATCAAGCCCGGTAAGCCGGCCTGCTCCAAGCCGACCCCTCCGGCCGAGGGCGCGAACAACGGCAGCTGGGTCAGCTACCGCGCGCACCTGGCGAACTACGACCGCTGCCTCAAAGGCTAGGTCGATCGCCGGTCGCTCCCCGACCGGTCGGGTATGACAGAGGGACTCCCGCCAGCACGATGCAGGCGGGGGTCCCTCTGTCATTGAGTGGGCCTGTCGCGGGCCCGGCGGTCCGTCCGGCCGACCGCCCCCTATCGGAAGGCCCGGCTGTCAGCCCGCCGTCGACACGTCAGCCCGCGGTCGAGGCCTCGGTCATCTGGGCCTCCGCGTGCCGCTCGCCCGACGGTGGCACCGCGTCCGACGCCCGCTCCAGGACGGCGCCCGCGATGGTGTCGGCGTCGAGGAGGGTCCTGCTGCCTGCCGCCAGTGCCACGCCGGCCTGCGCGGCGATGGCCGTGCCCCACTGCACGGACGTGAGCTGGAGACCGATGACGAAGAGGGATCCCTGCTCCCGGCCGGACCGGTCGACGGCCCGGTACGGGGGCGGAGTGACATCCAGCCCGTCGGAGGTGACGGGGATACCGTCATCCCCCATGGACGTCGCCGGCCGGACGGTCCCCTGCTGCAGCAGCTGGCGCATCAGCGGGGAGAGGCTCGTGGACACCCGGTTCGCCGGCATCATCGCCTCGACGAGATAGCGCGCGGTGAACGAGTCCCCCGGGACCCACGGCGAGGCCGCGCGGAACAGACCGGCTTCGGGGTCGAAGCCGAATCCGGGATTGGGCCCGACGAAGCGGACGATCCCGGCCCGGACGAGCGCCGCGAGCTGTGCGATGCGCAGCGGGGGCGGGCCGCTCGCCAGGCCCTCGACCAGTGGCTCGAACCATCCGCGCAGTTCGGCATTCCACGACGAGGCGGAGATCCCCCCGTCCGCCACGGCCTGCTTGATCACCGTCCGCCCGGCGTTCAGGGCGCCGATCGCCATCTTGAGCGGGTCGTCCTCGCCCCTCGCCGACCCCGCGGCGTCCGCGTCGAGATAGGCGAGCACGGCCGCGGTGAAGGCGTCCCCGTCCTCGAAGCGACGCCCGGCGAAGGGGTGGGCCAGGGCTTCGACATCGAGCCGCAGGTCCTCGGGCACGGACCGCGCGATGACCCGTCCGGCGGCGGCCTCCCAGTCCGGTCCCTCCGTCGCGAGAGCGGCGTCGAGTGCGGTGAGGAACGCCGCGGGCGGTGTGAGGAGCCCCCCGGGGGCGGTGCGGCCGAGGGTCGAGTAGTAGGCCCACAGCACATCGCGGTGCAGCAGGGGCCAGAGGTCGTGGTCGAAGCCGGGCTGGACGCCGGACGCCCGGAACGCGAGGGCTCGCTCGGGAGTGCAGTAGCGCAGGACGACGCTGCGCGGGAAGTAGGAGTCGAGGTCCGCCTTGGCCCGGTAGGGAACGCCGCGCCGGGAGGCGGCCACGAGGCGGGGCTCCTTCCCGGACGGCGTATAGGCGAGCCGCCCGTCGTCCCCGCTGGAGAACCGACCGCCGCGACCCTCCGTCAGCTGGATCATGGCGTCGAAGAAGTTGAGCCCGAGCCCCCGGACCAGCACGGTCTTCCCTGCGGGAAGACGGTGCCAGGAGACATCGGCCGGGACGGCGGGCGGCCAGTACTGCAGGCCGTGCCGGGCTGCGGCGTCCTGGAGCCGGCCCTGCTCCGGGGTGAGCGTCGCCGCGAGATGGCCGAGGGCCAGGACCACGTCGTCGGCGTCGACCCGGGAGCCGTCGTCGAGCGTGATCCGCCACTCCCGGCCGCCGTGCGGGACGGAACCGTCGCCGCGTCGGACAGAAGCGTCGCCGCGTGGGGCTGGACCGTCTCCCTGCGGGGCGGAACCGTTGCAATCGAGGCTCACCGCCTCGTTGCGGTGGTGGACCACGGTGACGCTCGACGGCGCCGCCTCCACCACCTCGGTGAACACCCAGGCGAGGTACCGGCCGTAGAGCGCCCTGCTCGGGAAGTCCCGCGAGGCGAGTCCCGCGCATTCCGCCGCGTCGTCGTCGTCGAGCCCGGGGACGAGGCCCGCGACCGCACGTTCGCGCCAGGCGTCGAAGGACAACCCCACGGGTGCCGGGGCGATGCTCGCGGCCGGGGCGCCGACCGGCACCACCGTCGGGTACAGGCAGGGCGTGTTCATCAGGAAGAGCCGCGACTGGTCCGGCCGCCAGACGTGGCCCGGCCCGGGGTCGTGCGGTTCGACGACGCGGATGACGAGCGCGGGAGCCGACCCTCCGAGCGCCCGATGCCGGGCGATCAGCCGCTCGACCACGGAGGTGCCGCGGGGCCCGCCGCCGATGACGGCCACCTGCCGTGCGTCCTGGTTCTCCACCTGTCAAGAGTATCCAACGCGGCCGCCGTCCCGGTCCGCCGGACTCCCGGGCTTTGGTGGGGCTTCCGCGTCCCTGCATAGGATGGGCGCATGACGCTGCACACGGATGACCCGGCCATGACGGACGACCCCTTCCTCTGGCTGGAGGACATCTATGGTGAGCGGCAGCTCGACTGGGTGCGCGGCGAGAACGCCCTGACGGAGGACGCCCTCGTGACGCCTGACTTCGGGGTCCGCGAGCGCGGGATCCTCGAAGTGCTCGACTCCACCGACCGCATCCCCATGGTGGGCAAGCACGGCGATTTCTACTACAACTTCTGGCGCGACGCCGCGCATCGGCAGGGCATCTGGCGCCGCACGAGTTGGGAGAGCTACCCCTCGGACGCCCCGGAGTGGGAGCTCCTGCTCGACGTCGACGCCCTGAGTGCCGCCGAGGGCACGGAATGGGTCTGGGGCGGTGCGCTCTTCCTGCGCCCCGACAGCGGCGAACCCCACGAGCGGGTCCTCGTGGTGCTCTCCCCCGACGGGGGCGACGCCGCGCGGTACCGCGAGTTCCACCTCGGAACCCTGGCCTTCGTGGACGGTGGGTTCGACATCCCGGCGGCCAAGAGCCGCATCTCGTGGGCGGGGCCGGACACCCTGTATGTCGGGACCGACTTCGGCCCGGGCTCGATGACGTCGAGTTCCTACCCGCGGACCGTCCGCACCCTGCAGCGCGGCGCCGGCCTGGACGACGCCCAGGAGTACTTCGGCGTGGACGAGGACCACATGATGGCCATGGTCCTGCACGACGCCACGCCCGGCTTCGTGCGCGACGTCGCCGTCGACACGATCGACTTCTACACGCGGCGCACCTACGTCCGGCGCGACGGTTCGTGGCTGCCGATCGAGGTGCCGGAGGACGCGAGCATCTCCCTGCACCGCGAGTGGCTGATCGTGCGGCCCCGCACCGACTGGACCGTCGCCGGCACCACGCATACCGCCGGATCGCTGCTCGTCATCGGCTTCGACGCGTTCCTCGCCGGTGGCCGCTCCTTCGCCACAGTGTTCGCGCCGGACGCCACGACGTCCCTGCAGTCCTGGAGCTGGACCCGGGACCACCTGCTGCTGAACCTGCTGCGCGACGTCTCCTCGGAGATCCGCATCCTCGACCCCGCGCAGGGCTGGACGGCGGAACTCCTCGACGCCTGCCCGCCGCTGCACTCGGTGGACGCCTACGCCGTCGACGACGAGGACGAGGACGAGGACGCCGGTAACGACTACTGGCTGATCGCCACCGGTTTCCTCACCCCCTCGACGCTGTACCGCGGGACGATCGGCGGGAACCACACCGCCGTCAAGTCGTCGCCGTCGTACTTCGACGAGGACCGCTTCGCGGTCGAGCAGCACTTCGCCGTCTCCAGCGACGGCACGCGCGTCCCGTACTTCCAGATCGCATCGAAGGACCTGGTGCTCGACGGCGGCAACCCCACCCTGCTCTCCGGATACGGCGGGTTCGAGCACTCCATGACGCCCGCCTACAGCGGCGTGATCGGCCGCGGCTGGCTGGAACGCGTCACCGACGACGGCCGTGCCGGTGTGTACGTGCTGGCGAACATCCGCGGCGGCGGCGAGTACGGTCCGGCGTGGCACCGTGCAGCGCTGCACGCCGACCGGCACCGCGCGTACGAGGACTTCGCGGCGATCGCCGAGGACCTGGTGCGGCGGGGCGTCACGGCACCGTCACTGCTGGGCTGCACCGGGCGGAGCAACGGCGGGCTGCTCGTGGGCAACATGCTCACCACCTACCCGCACCTGTTCGGCGCCGTCTCCTGCGGCGTCCCGCTGCTGGACATGCGCCGGTACACGAAGCTCTCCGCGGGGTACTCGTGGATCGCCGAGTACGGCGACCCGGACAAGCCCGAGGAGTGGGAGTACGTGCGGACGTTCTCGCCGTACCACCTGCTGCGCGAGGACACGGCCTACCCGAAGACCCTGATCTGGACGGCGACGAGCGACGACCGTGTGGGACCCGTCCAGGCCCGCAAGATGGCCGCGCGGATGAAGGACCTGGGCGCCCGGGACGTCTGGTTCCACGAGGCGCTCGAGGGCGGGCATGCGGGTGCCGCGGACAACCGGCAGGCCGCGAGGATGCATGCGATGAGCTTCGAGTTCCTGTGGCGGGCCCTGACGGGATCCCTCTGATCGGCGGCAGCACGTGGTCGGAGCTCATCCGGTCGCCCCGCCGCCGGCCCGTCCGGGGCCGGGCGCCTGTTTTGCTCTTGCCGTCCCCTTCTGGGTAACCTTGGGAAGCTAGCGATAGCCGATGGAGACGTGCCAGAGCGGCCGAATGGGCTTCACTGCTAATGAAGTGTGGGCCTAAAGCCTACCGGGGGTTCAAATCCCCCCGTCTCCGCTGGAAGAGCCCCTAGAAATAGGGGCTCTTTTTTCGTCTCCCGCACGATCCGCGACGCCGGGACCCTATGTCGCGGGTCGGGGACGACGCCGGCTCGGCGCCGTCCTGTCCCCGGACCCGATGGCAGCCGGGGCCCGGGAGCCTGCCAGCAGGAGCACCAGGGCCACGACGTAGGCAGCCAGGATGGGCGGCTCGCCGGGGTCGGCGGCCGTGGCACCTTGGATGCCGGCCCGGGACTGGAAGGCGAGCTGCGCCATGTAGCCCACCTGCTGCAGCGTGCCGGACACCAGGAGGGTTCCGCCCAGGAGGTAACCCCAGGGTTGCTGCCGCCACAGCTGCACCGCTGCGAGGAGGTAGGCCGGCACCATCAGGACGAGGTCTGCGGCATAGGACAGGTGCAGGCCGGAGACCGGCTGGACGATCAGGCCTGCCGGCGGGACTGCTCCGGTCAAAGCGAACCGGGACGCGTAGTACGTCCAGATGCCGCCCAGCCCGAGGCCCAGCAGACCCAGGACGACCGCTGCTGCTCGGACGGGGACGCGATGCCGGAACCGCCGGGCGAACCCCTCCCTGTCCGCGCCGCCCAGGGCCAGGACCAAGGCGTAGATGGCCATGGCCAGGACGGCCACGTGGAGCAGGAAGGTAGCGGTGAACCCCAGCCCGAACACGAACAGCGCGTAGGTGTACAGGGTGTAGGCCAACGTCCCGGTCCAGAGCACCCGACCCCGCAGCGATCCCCTGCCGGCCAGCCACAGCGAGCCCGCCAGCGCCGGCACGGCCACGGCGAGGTTGACCGCGTCCAGGCCCCGGACCATGGCCACCACCGACGGCGGCTCCTGGTACAGGCCACGCACCGTCAGACCGAGCAGGCTGGAGGCCACCATCAGGGCGACGATGGCAGCGGTCAGCAGCCGCGGGACCCGTCCGGGCTGAGCAGGCAGGACAGTGCCCGGCGGGTCGGCCGGGGCGGGCGCTCGGCCATCGGCACCGCGGCGGGCACGGCCGGCGTCGTCGGGTGCGTGTGCCGAGCTGCCGAGACGCGACCGAGCGCGCCGCACGAAGGCCGTTGCCCTGGCGGCCGCCGTGCGACACAGGGCGCTCAGGCGTCGGGGCAAGGATTCCTCGGCGAGGGGAGGGAAGCTCATACGGATCACGCTCCGGATGCAGGTGAGGGCACGACGACGACCGGGCCGCGATGGGGAACCGGCGGGGCAGACACCAGCATCACCGGCCTCCACTGCGCCGGGCAGGGTCCAACGTCCCGACCCGCAGACAGCCCCGCGGACGACGAGGACGACGACCTGAGCGCTACGCCTCGGGCACCAGCGTGAACGGCAGCACCGCCGACGCCTCGGCGCTCACACTCAGCACCGCCGACGCCTCGGCGCTCCACACTCAGCACTACCGACGTCTCGGCGCCCTACACCCACCGCCGACGCCCGGGCGCTCCGCCTGGGCGATACGCCTTGCGCGCTATGCCTTGAGGGCCAGCGCGAACGGCAGCACCCCGGACGCCCCGGCGGCGCGCAGCGCCCGCCCGGCCTCCGTGATGGTCCACCGGCTGTCCGCGAAGTCGTCGACGAGCAGCACCGGTCCGGGGTTCGCCGCGAACCACGCGGCGCCCTCGTCCGGGACGGCGAAGTGGTCCCACACCGAGGCGAGGCGGAACGCGCTGTTGCCGCCGGGCTGCCCCTGGGGGAAGCCGTGCGGCGTGGTCAGCTGCCCGAGATAGGGGATGCGGCCCACGCCCGCGAGCGCCTGCGCCAGGGACCCGATGAGCTGGGGACGCCGCCGGGACGGCACGCTGACGACGGCCACGGGCCGCTCCTCCCAGCCCCACTGGGCCAGCACGCGGACGACCGCTTCGACGACCGCAGGATCGAGCGGGGCGTCGGGTGTCGCGTCCGCGAGGAGTTCGCGGAGCCTGTTGCCCCAGCCGAGGTCGGTGAGGCGGGCGAGGGCGCGGCCCGGCCGACTGACTTCGCCCGGCTTCAGCTTCCCCTTGAGCGGCACACCGAGCTTGTCCATGCCGGAGGGCCACTGGCCGCGGGGCTCGAGCTCCACCCCGACCCTGCTGAGGGCCTGGTTCGCGGAGTCGGACGCCTCGTGGGCCACCTCGTCCGAGTACCAGGGGCTGGCGCAGTTGTCGCAGCGGCCGCAGGGGGTGGCGGCGGGGTCGTCGAGGGAGCGCGAGAGGAACTCCATGCGGCATGCCGTGGTGGTCTCGTAGTCGAGCATCGCCTTCTGTTCCACGACGCGCGCCTCGCTGATGCGGCGGTACCGCTCGGCGTCGTACTCCCAGGTTGCCCCGGTGCCCTCCCACCCGCCGGTGACCTTGCGGACCGCGCCGTCGACGTCGAGCACCTTGAGCAGCAACTCCAGCGGCGAGCGCTTCAGGTTCACCCGGGTCTCGAGCGCGGGGGTGGACAGGACGACACCGGGCTGGAGGGCCTCGATCACCCGGAGGGCGGCGTCCTGGGACGGCATCGAGGCGGTGGCGAAGTACTCCCAGATGTCGCGGTCCTCCGCGCCGGGCAGCAGCAGGACGTCGGCGTTGGGCGTTCCGCGCCCGGCGCGGCCGACCTGCTGGTAGTAGGCGACCGGGGACGAGGGCGCCCCGAGATGCACCACGAAGCCGAGGTCGGGCTTGTCGAAGCCCATGCCCAGGGCGCTCGTGGCCACCAGGGCCTTCACCTCGTTGTTCTTGAGGGCTGCCTCGGCGGCCTCCCGGTCGGCCGGATCGGTGCGCCCGGTGTAGGCGCGGACCGCGTGGCCGTTCTCCCGCAGGAGACGGGCGGTGTCCTCCGCGGCGGAGACCGTGAGGGCGTAGATGATGCCGCTCCCCGGCAGGTCCGAGAGGTGGGTGAGGAGCCAGGCAAGACGCGACCGCGGGCTCGGCAGCCGCAGGACCCCGAGCCGGAGGGACTTCCTGGCCAGCTCCCCGCGCAGCGTGAAGACGTCCGTGCCGCCCGCGCCCAACTGCTCCTCGACGTCCTTCACCACGCGGGAGTTGGCGGTCGCCGTCGTGGCCAGGACGGGCACCCCGGCGGGAAGGCCCATGATCAGCTCGCGCAGGCGCCGGTAGTCCGGCCGGAAGTCGTGCCCCCAGTCGGAGATGCAGTGGGCCTCGTCGATCACGAGCAGGCCCGTCCGCCGCATGAGTTCCGGCAGGTGCTGCTCGCGGAAGGACGGGTTGTTGAGGCGCTCGGGCGAGACGAGGAGGACATCCACCTCGTTGGCCTGCAGCTTCGCGGTGATGTCCTGCCACTCGGTCTGGTTGGCCGAATTGATGGCTTCCGCCCGGACACCTGCCCTGGCCGCGGCCGCGACCTGGTCCCGCATCAGCGCGAGGAGCGGCGAGACGATCAGGGTGGGGCCCGCGCCGCGCGCACGCAGGAGCAGGCTCGCGACGAAGTACACGGCCGATTTGCCCCACCCGGTGCGCTGGACCACCAGCGCGCGCCGACCGCCCTCCACGAGGGCCTCGATGGCCTCGAACTGTCCCTCGTGGAACCGTGCGTCCGGCGACCCGACGAGGGTGGTCAGGATTTCGGTGGCTTGTTCGTTCAGCGTGGTGGTCGGCGACATCTCCCCAGTATCCCAGCCGCCTCCCCCACTCACCGTGGTGCGACCGCTATGTGCACAACGGTCGCTCCGGCACCACCCGATACACTTCCAGACGTGACTACAACCTTCGATCTCTCTGCATCCTTCAAGGCCTACGACGTCCGCGGCATCGTCGGCGAGACCATCACCGTCGACTCCGTCCGGGCGGTCGGAGCAGCCTTCGTCGACTCGCTGGAGCTGGCCGGCGAGACCATCCTCGTCGGCGGGGACATGCGGCCGTCGTCGCCCGAGTTCTCGAAGGCGTTCGCCGAGGGCGCCACCCGCCGCGGGGCGGACGTGGTCCACCTCGACCTCATCTCCACCGACGAGCTCTACTACGCCAGCGGCACCCTGAACGCGGCCGGCGTGACGTTCACCGCCAGCCACAATCCGGCCCAGTACAACGGGATGAAGATGACGCGCCCCGGCGCCGTCCCCGTGTCCTCCGAGACGGGCCTCAACGACGTGCAGGAACGCGCCGAACGCTACCTCTCCGAGGGCTCGATCCCCGCCGTCACGGTGCAGGGCACCATCGGCGTCCGCGATGTCCTCGAGGAGTACTCGCGGTTCCTGCGCGCCCAGGTGGACCTCTCGTCGTCGCGCCCGCTCAAGATCGTGGTGGACGCCGGCAACGGCATGGCGGGCCTGACCACCCCCGCCGTCCTCGGCGACAAGATCCTTCCGGCCCTGCCGTTCGAGATCGTGCCCCTCTACTTCGAGCTGGACGGCTCGTTCCCCAACCACCCCGCCAACCCGCTCGAGCCGGAGAACCTCCGCGACCTGCAGGCCGCCGTCGTCGAGCACGGCGCGGACATCGGGATCGCGTTCGACGGCGACGCCGACCGCTGCTTCATCATCGACGAGCTCGGCCAGCCCGTCTCACCCAGCGCCATCACCGCGATGGTCGCCCGCCGCGAGATAGCCCGCGCGCAGGCCGCCGGCGAGGCCGAACCCGTGATCATCCACAACCTCATCACCTCGCGCGCGGTGCCGGAACTGATCAGGCACGACGGCGGCCGTCCGGTCCGCACGCGCGTGGGCCACTCCTTCATTAAGGCCGTCATGGCGAAGGAGGGCGCCGTCTTCGGCGGCGAGCACTCCGCCCACTACTACTTCCGGGACTTCTGGAACGCGGATACGGGGATGCTCGCTGCGATGCACGTCCTCGCGGCCCTCGGCGAGCAGGACGGGCCGCTCTCGGAGCTGGGCCGCGAGTACGAGCCCTACTTCTCCTCGGGCGAGGTCAACTCGAAGGTCGAGGACCTCACGGCCTCCATCGCCCGGGGGCGCGCCGAGTTCGAGCAGGAGGGCGTGGTCGTCGACGACCTCGACGGACTGACCTTCACTCCGGACCACGGCGACTGGTGGTTCAACCTGCGCCCCTCGAACACCGAGCCGTACCTCCGGCTCAATGCCGAGGCCGTGGATCCCCGGACGCTCCAGGACCTCGTGCAGCGCGTCCTCGGGGTCATCCGCGACTGACCCTCCCGCGCCTCACCGCTGAACGTACACGTGTGGCGGGTCCCATCGTTCAGGACCCGCCACAGCTGCGCACTCACGGACGGACCGGCCCCGTCAGCCCGGCCGAAGCCCGTCAGGAAACGCTGAAGCGTTCCTTCAGCTCGTCGAGCTGCCCACGGAGCTCATCGGGCAGGGACTCGCCGAAGCGGTCGTACCACTGCTCGATGCCCTGGAGTTCCTCGGCCCATTCGGTGGCGTCGACGTGCACGGCCGCCTCCACCTCGGCCGGCGTCATGTCCAGGCCCGTGAGGTCCAGCGACTCCCCCGTGGGGACGAAACCGATGGGCGTCTCGACGGCGTCCGCCGTGCCCTCGAGCCGTTCGATGACCCACTTGAGCACCCGCGAGTTGTCGCCGAAGCCGGGCCAGGCGAAGCCGCCGGACGCGGTGCGGCGGAACCAGTTGACGAGGAAGATCTTCGGCAGGCGCGCCTGGTCCGCGCCGGCGCTGAGGGTGAGCCAGTGCCGGAGGTAGTCGCCGGCGTCGTAGCCGATGAAGGGCAGCATGGCCATGGGGTCGCGGCGGACGCGGCCCACCTCGCCCGCGGCCGCGGCCGTGGTCTCCGACGACAGCGTCGACCCCATGAAGATGCCGTTCGCCCAGTTGCGGGACTGCGTGACGAGGGGGACCGTCGTCTTGCGGCGTCCGCCGAAGAGGATGGCCGAGAGCTCGACGCCGTCCGGCCGGTTGAACTCCTCGGCGAGCATGTCGATCTGGTCGATCGGCGTGCAGAACCGGGCATTCGGGTGCGCTGCGGTGTGGCCCATGTCCGGTGTCCAGTCACGGCCCTGCCAGTCCGTGAGGTGGGCCGGCACCTCCTCGGTCATGCCCTCCCACCAGACACCGCCGTCGTCGGTGAGGGCGACGTTCGTGAAGACCGAGTTGCCCTTGGCGATGGCGCGCATCGCGTTCGGGTTGGTGTGCCAGCCGGTGCCGGGGGCGACGCCGAAGAGGCCCGCCTCGGGATTGACGGCCCGCAGCTCACCCTCCTTGCCGAAGCGCATCCAGGTGATGTCGTCTCCCAGGGTCTCGACCTTCCAGCCGTCGATCGTGGGATCGAGCAGTGCGAGGTTCGTCTTGCCGCACGCCGAGGGGAACGCCGCGGAGAGGTAGTAGGTCCTGTCCTGGGGTGAGGTGAGCTTGAGGATCAGCATGTGCTCGGCCAGCCACCCCTCGTCGCGGGCCATGACGGACGCGATCCGCAGCGCGTAGCACTTCTTGCCGAGCAGGGCGTTGCCGCCGTAGCCGGAGCCGTAGGACCAGATGGAGCGCTCCTCGGGGAAGTGGACGATCCACTTGTCCTCGTTGCAGGGCCACGGGACGTCGGCCTCGCCCTCGGCAAGGGGTGCGCCGAGCGAGTGGAGCGCGGGCACGAACGCGGCATCGAGTTCGGTCATGCGGTCCAGGACGGGGGTGCCGATGGTCGCCATGATGCGCATGGAGGTCACGACGTAGGCGCTGTCGGTGATCTCGACGCCGAACTTGGGGTCCTCGGCGTCGAGGTGGCCCATGACGAACGGGATGACGTACATGGTGCGGCCGCGCATGGCCCCGGTGAACAGGCCGGTGAGCTTCACCTTCATCTCCGCCGGATCCATCCAGTTGTTCGTGAAGCCCGCTTCCCGCTCGTCGGCGGAGCAGATGAACGTCTGCTCCTCCACCCGCGCCACGTCCCGGGGGTCCGAGAACGCCGCGAAGGAGTTGGGGAACGTCTCCGGGTTGAGCCGGATGAATGTCCCGCTCTCGACCAGCCCGTCCGAGAGACGCCGGTTCTCGGCCTCCGACCCGTCCACCCAGACGACGTCGGCGGGCTGCGTCAGCTGCCGTACCTCCTCGACCCACGCGAGCAGGGCCCGGTGGGTGGTCGGCGCATTGGGGGGTGTGTCGACCGTGAGCTGTCGTACGGGATCGCCCATTACTCTTCCCTTCGTTGGGTGGCTGGTGTCTACCGATGCTAGGGGCGGGATATTTCATGCAAGGGTCCGTCCGCCGGAACGCCAGGCCCGGGCGGACGGCTTTCCGCGCCAGAGAGCCGATGTCCAGCGCTTACGTTACGCACTGGTGTGACGAAGGTCACCTAGACCGGTCTACTGGCCCGTGACCGACCGGGCGATTAGGCGCCGCAGCCAATCCACGCTAGAGTTATTTACGGCCAAACGGCCGGTTTGTAGGAGTCATTCGCAGTGCGAATCGACGGACTACGAATGCGTGCGTAGCTCAACGGATAGAGCATCTGACTACGGATCAGAAGGTTGGGGGTTCGAATCCCTTCGCGCGCACCACGGTCGATGCAGACCACGAAGGGCCCCGACTCCGGTCGGGGCCTTTTGCATGCGGGTTGCCCCCCAGTGGGACGGGTGGAAGGCTCAGCCCATGAGCGAACCCCAGAGCATTGATGTCATCGTGATCGGCGCCGGCGCTGTCGGCGAGAACGTGGCGGGGCGGGTGGTCGAGCGGGGTCTCTCGGCCGTGCTCGTCGAATCCGACCTCATCGGGGGCGAATGCTCCTACTGGGCCTGCATGCCGTCCAAGGCCCTCCTCCGCCCGGGCACTGTCCTCAACGCCGCACGCGGCGTGGCGGGCGCACGGGAAGCGGTCACGGGCCCCCTGGACGCCCAGCAGGTGCTCGAGCGCCGCACGTCCTTCACCTCCGGCTGGGACGACTCCTCACAGGAGGAATGGGTGACCTCGACGGGCATCGCCCTGGAACGCGGCTGGGCGAAACTCACCGGTGAGCGTGAGGTCGTGATCAGCCACGACGATGGATCCGAGACCATCTACCGCGCGAACCACGCCGTCGTGCTCGCCACGGGCTCCACACCGACCGTCCCGCCCATCGACGGGCTCGCCGGCCTCGACTACTGGACCACCCGCGAAGCGACCTCCGCGAAGGAGATCCCAGCGAGCCTCGCCGTCCTCGGCGGCGGCGTGGCCGGCGTCGAACTCGCTCAGGCCTATGCGCGGCTCGGGGCGGAGGTCACCGTCATCGCCCGCAGCGGGATCCTCGGCAACTACCCGAAGGAGGCCTCGGGCCTCGTCCTCGACGCCCTCCGCGGCGAAGGACTCACCGTCCTCACGGACACGGCGACGAACGCCGTGCGCCAGGAGGACGGCGGCTTCGTGCTCGATGTCGGCGACGGCCGGACCGTCACGGCGGAGAAGCTCCTGGTCTCGACCGGCCGGCACCCGCATACCGCCGGCCTGGGGCTCGAGGGCATCGGCCTGGACCCGACGACGCTGAGCCGGGACGCCACCGGGCGCGTGCCCGACGCCGGCGGCTGGCTGTACGCCGTCGGCGACGCGGGCGGCGTGGTCCAGTTGACGCACCAGGGCAAGTACGAGGCGCGCACCACCGGTGACGCCATCGCGGCCCGCGCCCGGGGCACCCTCGGTGATACCGCCGCGGACTGGAGCGCCTACGCGTCGACGGCGGACCGGAGCGCCGTCCCCCAGGTGGTATTCACCGATCCGGAGATCGCCATGGTGGGTCGCACCCTCGAGCAGGCACGGGAGGACGGCGTCAACGCCTCCGAGACGTCCCTCGAGATCGCCGTCGCCGGGTCCGCCCTGCACTCCGACGGTTACAAGGGCTGGGCGCAGATGGTCGTCGACGAGGACCGGAAGGTGCTCGTGGGTGTCACCTTCGCGGGGCCCGAGGTGTCCGAGATGCTGCACGCCGCCACGATCGCGATCGTCGGGGAGGTGCCCCTCGACCGTCTGTGGCATGCTGTGCCCGCCTACCCCACCGTGAGCGAGGTGTGGCTGCGGCTGCTCGAGAAGTACGGCCTGTGACCGGGCGGTCCGGGTCGGGTCAGCGGAGGGTCGACGCCCGGCGCACCACGAAGTCCGTGACGTCGGCGTCGCGCCCGTCGAGCTCCGCCCAGGGGCCGTCGAACGTCATGACGGTGAGGCCCGACGTCGGGTAGTCCGTCGCGAGGTCCATGACCGCGCGCTCGCTGGAGTGGACGGAGGCGAGGCGCATCGCCAGGTCCTGGATGCCGGGGTTGTGCGCGATGACGAGCAGGCTCGTCACGGTCTGCGGCACGTGGTTGATGAGGGCGAGCATCTCGGCGGGACGGGCCGCGTAGAGCTCGTCCTCCAGCTTGGGTGTGGGCGCCTTGTCCCCCAGTTCCTTGCAGACCCAGGTGCAGGTCTGGCGGGTGCGCAGGGCCGTGGAGACGAGGATGAAGTCGGGGACGGCGCCGTGCTCCAGCATCCAGCGCCCCACGAGCGGAGCGTCGGCGTGGCCGCGGGAGCTGAGCGACCGCTCGTGGTCGGGGATGCCCTCCTGGAACTCGGCCTTCGCGTGGCGCAGCAGCATGAGTCGTTTCAGGTGGGAGGCCATTCTCGCAGTCTAGGGCTTCTCCGGTGTGCCCGGCAGCCTAGATGGAGTACTCGGGGGCCGCCCAGACCACGACCTCTGGGTGGTCGTAGAAGCGGTAGCCCTGGCCGCGGACGGTGCGCACGGTGTTGGCCAGGCGGCCCAGCTTCGAGCGCAGGCGGCGGATGTGCACGTCGATGGTGCGCTCGTTCGGTACCTCGTCGGCGTTCCGCCACAGCCCGCTGAGCAGTTCCTCGCGGCCCACTGTGCGGGTCGCGTTCTCCACGAGGTAGTTCAGGAGTTCGAACTCCTTGAACGTGAGGTTCAGGGTCTCGCCGTCGAGGTGGACCTCGCGCCGCGACAGGTCGATGAGCACTCCCGTGGGCCGGGACTGCTGTGCCCGGGACGGTGCGGGTACGGCCTCGGTGCGGGCACGGCGGGCGACGGTCGGGTCGCCGAGCGCAGTCCGGACGACGTCGATGTCCGAGCCGGGAGCATCCGCCGGGGCGAGGGCGACGGCCGCGTGGCTCTCGGCGGTCGGCACGAGGGAGCGCACATAGGCCCGCACGTCCTGGGCCAGCTTGGTGAAGGTGGTGCCCGCAGCTGCGGCGGTGGCCTCGTCGAGGGCGACGTAGAGCACGAAGCCCCGCGCGGTCGTATCGCCGGTGACCGCCTGGGGGCCCGGGACGCCGTTGGGCGCCACGACGGGCACGGGAGCCGTCATGGCCGGCCCGGTGTCCCCGCCGGGGACGGCCTGCAGGCGGGACTGGGATGCCGGGGGCTGCTGCGCGTGACCGGGAAGGGCGTGTCCGAAGGACGGGCGTGCCTGGCGGCTCTGGGGCGAGCGGAGGGAGATGTGGACGTAACCCGGATTAACTGACATGGAACCAACCTCGTGAAGTGTGCCGTCATCGCGGCTCGAATGCGGGATGTGCCCGGTCGGGATGAAGAGGATCGCCCGCCGTTGGGCCTGAGAATGCGTAAAAGGGTTGGGGTGTAACCGTTACGCGTGCATTCGAAGACAGCAGCGGCCGGCTCCGGACAAAGTATCCGGGGAGGAGACTGCGGCTGAATATGCGAGTGAAAGGGTGTTCACGTGACGAATTATTGCACGTAACAATCTGCTACGCGCAAGTAACAAAGGTCGATAGTCCAGCATGCGGACGCCTCACGCGGGAGACGGAATGCGCGTCGAAGCGACCTGGTCCGTCGACAGGACACAAGTCGTCCACACCCCACGCCCCATAAGGACGATTCGTCCGAATGCAAGCCCTCACGAGGGCCGACGACAGAGCACTCCGCCCCGTCACGAGACGAAGCGGCCGGGCGTGGGTCCTAACCGACGACGCCGTAGAGGCGGTCGCCGGCATCGCCCAGGCCCGGGACGATGTACGACTTCTCATCGAGCCGCTCGTCGATGGAGGCCAGGACGATGGTGACGTTGCGGCCCTCGAGCTCCTCCTGCAGCGTGGCAAGGCCCTCCGGGGCGGCGAGCAGGCAGATGCAGGTAATGTCCGCGGCTCCCCGGGCGAAGAGGAACTTGATGGCCTCGCGGAGGGTGCCTCCCGTGGCGAGCATCGGGTCGAGCACGAAGACCTGGCGCCCGGTGAGATCGTCCGGCAGCCGCTCGGCGTACGTGATGGCTTCGAGGGTCTCCTCGTTGCGGGCCATCCCGAGGAAGCCCACCTCGGCCGTCGGCACGAGGCGCGTCATGCCCTCGAGCATCCCGAGGCCGGCGCGGAGGATGGGGACCACGAGGGGGGTGGGCTTCACGAGTCCGACGCCCTCGGTCTTCGTGACCGGCGTCTCGATGGACACGGTCTCGACCCGGACGTCGCGCGTGGCCTCGTAGGCCAGCAGGGTGACGAGTTCCTCGGTGAGGAGCCGGAACACCGGCGACGACGTGTCCTTGTCCCGGAGAACCGTGAGTTTGTGGGCTACCAGGGGGTGGTCGACTACCAGTACACGCATACCTCAAAAGTACCATTGGAGCCATGGCCCCCTCCCTCCTCCCCGTCCCCCCTGAGCACCGGGCGTGGATGGGGCTGGCCCTGGAGGCAGCCGCACTGACCCGCGCGAGCGCGGACGTGCCGATCGGCGCCGTCGTCGTCGGACCCGACGGCGCGGTACTCGGTACGGGCTGGAACCAGCGCGAGGAGCTCGGGGACCCGACGGCGCACGCCGAGGTGCAGGCCATCCGCGCCGCCGCCGCACGTCTCGGCGCGTGGCGGCTCGAGGGCTGCACCCTGGTGGTCACGCTCGAACCGTGCGCCATGTGCGCCGGCGCCTCGGTCCTGGCGCGCATCCCCCGCGTGGTGTTCGGGGCCTGGGACGAGAAGGCAGGAGCGTCGGGCTCGGTGTTCGACGTGCTGCGGGAGCGCCGGCTGAACCACTGGACCGAGGTCGTCGCGGGGGTCCGCGAGGAGGAGTGCGCGCTGCTGCTCACGGAGTTCTTCGCGGCCCAGCGGTCCGGTTCCGACCAGGGGCGATAGTGCGTAGGCTGATGAAATCCGCAGCATCCCCTTCGAAGGAGTAGACGTGGCAGATCAGCAGGACGGCTTGAAAGAAGTACAGGACATCCTCGGCAAGACCGACATCGCGATCCTCACCACCGTGAGCCTCGATGGCCGGCTCGTGAGCAGGCCCCTCGCGCTCCAGGCGAAGGACTTCGACGGCGACCTCTGGTTCTTCACGGAGGACCCCTCCCCCAAGGCCGACGAGATCCGCGCCAACCCGCAGGTCAACGTCTCCGCGAGCACGGGCAAGGGCTACGTCTCGATCGCGGGCACGGCAACCCTGACGAAGGACCAGGCGAAGATCGACGAGCTGTGGGGGCCCTCTGTGTCCGCATGGTTCGAGAACGGCCGTGAGGATCCCGCCGTCGCGCTCATCCACGTCGACGCCGACACCGCCGAGTACTGGTCCATGGACGCACCGCGCGTCGTCTCGGCCGTGAAGATGGTCAAGGGCCTCGTGACGGGCACCAAGCCCGACGTCGGCAAGAACGACGTCGTCGAGCTCCCCTAGCTGTTCTGCCCGGGCCGTTTTGGGTCTGGGGCGCTGGACCCGGTAACGTAGTGGCGTTGGTGACGTGTCCGAGCGGCCGAAGGTGCAACACTCGAAATGTTGTTTGGTGTAAAAGCCAACGTGGGTTCAAATCCCACCGTCACCGCCACGTGATGTCGTCAGGCATCGACCACAATGCGCTCTCCTCCGGGAGGGCGTTTTGTGTTTCAGGCGCCGGATGCTGACACGTCGTCGTTGAGCGCGGTGCACTCGGAGCAGTCGTGCGGGGGTCGGTTCGTTCCCGGGACCGAACAGCGACCCGTCGCCGTCCACGCAGCCAGGGCGCCCGGTCAGGAGATGACGTACGACCACGGCGGCACGCCGTGCCTCGCGAACCGCCGAACGGCCCGGATGGTGTCGAGGTACTCCTCGGTCCCATGACGTCCGGCTCGCCACCAGGGCGCCCGAAATAGAGATCGGAATTCCGTTCCCACTCCGGTCCTATATACCGCCGTAGGGCATCCGCGTATTCCCCGGAACATGTGCGAAGACGAAGATCGCGTTACCGATGCATGCCAGAATCGCGATGACGCAGATGACATTCATGAACGTGAAGGCTTCCTTCCCGAGGAGCAGGTCCTCCCGTGGCGGACTTCAAGCTTTCGACGATGGGTGCGTGCATAGTCGGATATTCAACCTCGGACGCTGCGGCGGAGCGCCCGCCGTCGACAGTTCGGGGCTCACCATCATCGCCCTGCGGACCACGTCCGAGCGCGCCACACGCCGGCGTCGGGAACGTCACCGAACCTCGGCCCCCTGCCTTCGGTATCACGTCACGGGAGGACGCCGCCGGGTAGGCGAAGCAGGGGTTCTGCCCCCGCCCGGAGCCGGTCGACTCCGGGCGGGGTGGCGGGATCAGCTCTCGTCCTCCGCTGCGGCGGCCTTGAGCGCGTCCCTCTCGGCGCGCAGGGCCTCCGTCTCGTGCTGCTCCTCGGCCTTCTCCTGGTGGATGACCTCCGCGAAGAGCTTCTCCATCTCCTTGGCGACGCCCGCGGCCGACGCCGGGTTCTGGCCGGTCACCAGTCGCTCGTCGACGACGACCTTCTCCTCGAAGACATCGGCGAAGACGTGGGTGGCGCCCTGTTCCTCGAGCCGGTCCGCAAGGAAGAACGGGATGACCTTGTCCTTCCCTGCGGCGACCTCCTCGTCATTGGTGAAGGCGGCCACCCTCCGGCCCTCGACGAGGCGGAGACCGTTCTCCAGCTCCACGTCGAGCAGGCCGGCCGGTCCGTGGCAGACCGCGCCCACCAGGCCCCCGGCGTTGTAGACGCTGGCGACGAGATTCTGCAGGCCTGCGCTGTCCGGGAAGTCCCACATGGTGCCGTGGCCGCCCACCAGGTAGACGGCGTCGTACTGGCCGGGGTCGACGACGTCGACGCGGGCCGTGTTGTAGAGGCCCGCCCGCGTGGTCTCGTCCTCGGTGAAGGCCACCTGGATGGGATCGGTGGTGTCCACCTCGTCACGCGGGGGCTGGCCGCCCTGGATCGAGGCGAAGTCCACGAAGTGCCCGGAATCCTTGAAGACCTTCCAGGGATGCGCGGCCTCGGCCACGTTGTAGCCGGTCTTCTCCCCCGTGTCGCCGAGCTCGGAAACGCTGGTCAGAACCATGAGAATCTTTTTCATGTAGTGCTCCTTTCGTCCGCATTCCACCCTACGGGGTGCACCTGGCCCGGGCCCGTGGGCCGGGCGATAACCTGAACCAATGGCAATCCGGGTGCTCGCAGTGGGCCGCAAGCATGAGAGCTGGGTGTCCGAGGGCATCGAGCGGTACTCCAAGCGGCTGAAGAAGCCCTTCGACCTCTCCTGGCAGCTCATCGCCCATTCGGCGAGAGAGCACGATGCGGCGCGCAAGGAGGAATCGGAGCGACTCCTCGCCAAGCTGGGGACCGACTACGTGGTCCTCCTCGACGAACGCGGCAAGGCCATCGACTCTCCGACCCTCTCCCGGACCCTGCTGACGCCGCTCGAGGCCTCCCGCAGCGTCACGGTGATCATCGGCGGCGCGTACGGCGTCGACCAGCAGGTGCACCAGCGGGCCGATTTCACCTGGTCCCTCTCGCCCCTGGTCTTCCCGCACCAGCTCGTGCGCCTCATCCTCGCCGAGCAGGTGTACCGGGCGCAGGAGATCGCGGGCGGGCGCTCGTACCACCACGAGTAGGCGGCCCAGGTAACGATCTCGGCACGACGTGGCGGACCTCTGTGGCGTGGGGGGCCGCGGCCGTAGGGTGAGCCCATGACTACACTGCTGGGGAGCAAGCGTTGGATCGCGGCCATTGCGGCTGCCGGAGCACTCGTCGCCGTGAGCGGGTGTTCGGCGTCGGATCCGGGGACCGGAGAACCGGCCGCGTCGACCTCCGAGACCGCGACCGGAGCACCGACGGCGTCCGGATCACCGTCCGCGGAGTCGACGGCGTCAGCCACGACACCAGCACCCGAACCGACGTCCGCGGCGTCGCCGTCCACGGCACCCACGACTGCCCCCGCGGACCCTGCGCCGAGCACGACGCCGTCCCCGGAGGCGTCCACGCCGGCCGCGGCCGGCCCCTGCACCGCGGCTCAGCTGACGGGGTCCGTCCAGGACCAGCCGGGCGGCGGCGCTGCCGGCAGTGTGTACCGCACCCTCGTGCTGACCAACGCCTCGGATCAGGGGTGCACGGTCGCGGGATACCCGGGCGTCTCCTCCGTGGACGGTTCGGGCAACCAGATCGGCGCCCCGGCGGACCGGGACGGGACGGCCTCGGTGCCCATGCTCCTCGCCCCGGGCGCGTCCGCCGCGGCCACCCTGCGGCAGGCCAACGCCCAGAACTACGGTGCCGACTGCGGACTCACGCCCGCGACCGGCCTCCGCGTCTACCCGCCCGGCGCCACCGACTCGCTCGTCCTCCCCCAGGCGCTCCCGGCCTGTTCCGCCGCGTCGATCGTGCTGATGACGATCAGCCCCCTGCAGGCCGCTTCCTAGTCCGTCCCTGCACACCGGCCTCCTGACCGAGTGTCGGTGCGCTGGGGCATGATGAGGGAGTGACGCAGGTACTGACGAGGTTCACCCCCGCAACCCATGAGTGGTTCGCGGGAGCCTTCTCCGAACCCACTCCCGCCCAGGAGGGCGCCTGGTCCGCCATCTCCGCGGGTTCCAACGCGCTCGTCGTCGCCCCCACCGGCTCGGGCAAGACCCTTGCTGCCTTCCTCTGGGCCCTGGACCGGCTGATCGCCTCCGGCGAGGGCAGCGGCGACATCGAACCCGAGCCCGCGACCCCCGCCAAGGGCCGGAAGGCCCCGGCGAAGCCGAAGCGCAGCACCCGTGTCCTCTACATCTCACCCCTGAAGGCGCTCGGCGTCGACGTCGAGCGGAACCTCCGGGCCCCGCTGATCGGCATCACGCAGACCGCGAAGCGCCTGGGCCTGCCCGCGCCCAGCATCACCGTCGGCGTCCGCTCGGGCGACACCCCGCAGGCCGAACGCCGGGCCATGCTGACGCGGCCACCGGACATCCTCATCACCACGCCCGAGTCCCTGTTCCTCATGCTGACCTCGAAGGCGCGCGAGACGCTCATGGAGGTGGACACCGTCATCATCGACGAGGTCCACGCCGTCGCCGGCACCAAGCGCGGCGCGCACCTGGCGGTGTCGCTGGCCCGCCTCGACGCCCTGCTCGAGAAGCCCGTGCAGCGCATCGGGCTCTCCGCCACGGTGGAGCCGAAGGAGACCGTGGCCCGCTTCCTCTCCGGCAACGCCCCCGTGGAGATCGTCGCCCCGCCGTCGAAGAAGCAGTGGGACCTGACCGTCACCGTGCCCGTGGAGGACATGACGGAGCTCGGCGGAGCGGCGGCGAACACCGACGACGACGGCGACGCCGTGCCGCAGGCGAGCATCTGGCCGCACGTCGAGGAGAAGATCGTCGACCTGATCCAGCAGAACCGGTCCACGATCGTGTTCGCCAACTCGCGCCGGCTCGCCGAGCGCCTGACCGCGCGGCTCAACGAGATCCACGCGGAACGCCGCGAGCGCGACGCCGTGTGGGCGGCGGGCGGCGACCCGGCCGCCGTCGAACCCGCTCCCCCGCCGTCGTTCGCGCACACCACCGCCACGCCGGCGCAGATGATGGCCCAGGCGGGGCAGTCCAGCGGCGCCGAAGCGCTCCTCGCCCGCGCCCACCACGGATCCGTCTCGAAGGACCAGCGCGCCCTCATCGAGGACGACCTCAAGTCGGGACGCCTGCGCTGCGTGGTCGCCACCAGCTCGCTGGAGCTCGGCATCGACATGGGCGCCGTGGACCTCGTGGTGCAGGTCGAGTCGCCGCACTCCGTGGCGAGCGGCCTGCAGCGCGTGGGACGCGCCGGCCACCAGGTGGGCGAGGTGTCCCAGGGCGTGCTCTTCCCCAAGCACCGCGGGGACCTCGTCAACACCACGGTCACGGTGGAGCGCATGCTCGCCGGGCAGATCGAACCCCTCTACATCCCCACCAACCCGCTCGACATCCTCGCGCAGCAGACCGTCGCGGCTGCGGCGCTCGGCACCATCGACGTCGAGGAGTGGTTCGACGTCGTCAGGACCTCCGCGCCGTTCGCCACCCTGCCCCGCTCCGCCTTCGACGCGACCCTCGACCTGCTCGCCGGACGCTACCCGTCCGACGAGTTCGCCGAACTGCGCCCGCGCATCATCTGGGACCGCGTGGAGGGCACCATCACCGGACGGCCCGGAGCGCAGCGCCTGGCCGTCACCTCGGGCGGCACCATCCCCGACCGCGGGCTGTTCGGCGTCTTCCTCGTCGGCTCCGAGGGCGAGGGTCCCCGGGCCGGGGGCCGCCGCGTGGGCGAGCTCGACGAGGAGATGGTCTACGAATCCCGCGTGGGCGACGTCTTCGCCCTCGGCGCCACCAGCTGGCGCATCGAGGAGATCACGCACGACCGCGTGCTGGTCTCCCCCGCCTTCGGCCAGCCCGGCAAGCTCCCGTTCTGGAAGGGCGACTCCCTCGGCCGGCCCGTCGAACTGGGCCGTGCCCTCGGCGCCTTCCGGCGCGAGATGTCCGGAGCCACGCCGGAGAAGGCGCAGGAGCGGTGCGAGAAGATCGGGCTCGACGCCTGGGCGTCGGGGAACCTCATCACCTACCTCAGCGAGCAGCGCGAAGCCACCGAGGTGGTGCCGAACGACAGGACGCTCGTCGTCGAACGCTTCCACGACGAGCTCGGCGACTGGCGCGTGGTCCTGCACAGCCCCTTCGGCATGCCCGTGCACGCACCATGGGCACTCGCCGTGGGGGCCCGGCTCGAGCAGCGCTACGGCATGGACGGCTCCGCGATGGCCTCCGACGACGGCATCGTGCTGCGCGTCCCCCTCATGGACGACGAGCCGCCCGGCGCCGACCTGTTCCTGTTCGACGCCGAGGAACTCGACGGCATCGTGACCGCCGAGGTGGGCGGGTCCGCTCTCTTCGCCTCCCGCTTCCGCGAGTGTGCGGCCCGCGCCCTGCTGCTGCCCCGCCAGAACCCGAGCAAGCGCACCCCGCTGTGGCAGCAGCGGCAGCGGTCGGCGCAGCTGCTCGACGTCGCCAAGAAGTACCCGACCTTCCCGATCGTCCTCGAGACCGTGCGCGAGGTCCTGCAGGATGTCTACGACCTCCCCGCGCTGAAGGATCTCGCGGCCTCGCTCGAACGCCGGGAACTGCGGATTGTCGAGGTCACCACGCAGCAGCCCTCCCCGTTCGCGCGGTCCATGCTGTTCGGCTACGTGGCGTCCTTCCTGTACGAGGGCGACTCCCCGCTGGCCGAGCGCCGGGCCGCCGCGCTCTCGCTCGACCCGACCCTCCTCAACGAGCTGCTGGGCCGGGCGGAGCTGCGGGAGCTGCTCGACGCCCGGGTCATCGCCGACACGGAACTCGAGCTGCAGCGCCTCAAGCAGGACCGCCTCGCCCGTGGGCTCGAGGGCGTCGCCGATCTGCTGCGCCTGCTCGGACCGCTGACCGTCGGGGAGATCGCCGAGCGCCTCGCGGCACCCGCCGATGAGCAGGCCGCCGCCGCACTCGTCGACAGCACTCCGCCGGCCGGCGCGACCCTCCGGGCGGTCGGCGGCGATCCGGAGGACGGCACATCCCCGTCCGGCGCGCCCCCGTCCGACGACCCCTCGGACGAGGAGCTGCTCGCCGCGAACGCCCCGGCCGCCCCGGACCCCCTGAGGGCCTCACCCGAGGTGGTGCGCGGACATGTGGCCGCCCTCGTGAAGGCCAACCGCGCCCTGACCGTGCACATCGGCGGCGTCGAGCGCATCGCCGCCGTCGAGGACGCCGCCCGCCTGCGGGACGCCCTCGGCGTCCCCCTGCCCATGGGCATCCCCCTGGCCTTCATCGAGCCCGTCGACGATCCTCTCGGGGACCTCGTGGGGCGCTACGCGCGCACGCACGGCCCCTTCACGGCTGCGGAGGCCGCGTCCCGCCTGGGGCTCGGCGTCGCCGTCGTCGCCGGGTCGCTGCAGCGCCTCGCCGGCGCCGGCCGTGTGGTGGAGGGCGAGTTCCGCCCCGCCGAGTCGGTGCCCGTGCTCGACATCTCGGCGGCGTCGGGCGCCGAGCCCGGCACCATCACCGTGCACGCCCCGGCCGCCAGCGAATGGTGCGACGCCGAGGTCCTCCGCCGCCTGCGCCGCCGGTCGCTGGCCGCGCTGCGCCAGGAGGTGGAGCCGGTGGACCCCGCCGCCTACGGGCGGTTCCTGCCCGCCTGGCAGCACATCGGCTCCGGACTGCGCGGCCTGGACGGCGTGGTCACCGTCATCGACCAGCTCTCCGGCGTGCCCATCCCCGCGTCGGCGTGGGAGCCGCTGATCCTCGCCCAGCGCGTGGCCAACTATGCGCCCGCCATGCTCGATGAGCTGACGGCGACCGGCGAGGTGCTCTGGTCCGGCGCCGGATCGCTGGCCGGCAACGACGGCTGGATCGCCCTGCACCTGGCCGAGAACGCCCCCCTGACGCTCCGACCCGATCCCACCTTCGAGCCCACGGCCCTCCACACCGGACTGCTCGACCTCCTCGCCGGCGGCGGCGGGTACTTCCTGCGGCAGCTCACCAACCAGCTCGACGTGCAGGAGGCGACGTCGGACACCGCCGTCGTCACCGCCCTGTGGGACCTCGTGTGGGCGGGGAGGATCAGCAACGACACGTTCTCCCCGGTGCGCGCCCTCCTCGCGCACGGGAAGACGGCCCACAAGCAGCGACCGGTCCCGGCCCGTGCACGGACCTCGCGGGCCGGGCGCCTGGGCCGCGCCCCCGGCAAGTCACTCACCGGGGCCTCGATGCGCCTGAGCGTGGCGGGCGACGACGGCGCCACCGGCGGCTACCAGCGGGCCACCCCTCCCCTGGCGGCCGGCCGCTGGAACATGCTGCCCGCCGTCGAGGCGGAGACCACCCTGCACGCCCACGCGCAGGCGGAGCTGCTGCTCGACCGCTACGGCGTCGTCACCCGCGGGGCCGTCGGCAACGAGGGCATCCCCGGAGGGTTCGGCCTCATGTACAAGGTGCTGGCGCGGCTGGAGGAGATGGGCCGGTGCCGGCGCGGCTATTTCATCGAGCACCTCGGCGCCGCGCAGTTCGCCGTCCCGGCCACGGTGGACCGCCTGCGCTCCTTCAGCGCCGACAACCAGTTGCCCACAGCGCAGGACGTGCTCGGCGGGGAGGCCGCTCCCCTGAAGACGGTGGCCCTCGCGGCCACGGATCCCGCCAACCCCTACGGCGCGGCGCTCAGCTGGCCCCAGGCCGACGGCGGCCACCGCGCCGGGCGGAAGGCGGGGGCGCTCGTCGTGCTCGTGGACGGGGCACTCGCGCTGTACGTGGAGCGGGGCGGCAAGACGCTGCTGGCGTTCACCGAGGACGTCGACGTCCTGCGGGCGGCAGCGCTGGCCCTGGTCACGATCATCCGCCGGGGGGCCGCGGACAAGATGGCCCTCGAGAAGGTCAACGGCGGCGAGATCCTGGACACCGACATCGGTCGCGCGCTCGCCGACGCCGGCTTCCACTCCACACCGAAGGGGCTGAGGATCCGTGCCTGAGGGCGATACCGTGTGGCGCGCCGCCCGCGAACTGCACCGCGCCCTCGCCGGGAAGACGCTGACGCGCTGCGACATCCGCGTGCCCCGCTTCGCCACCGTGGACTTCACCGGTGACACCGTGCAGGAGGCGGTGTCCCGCGGGAAGCACCTGCTCATCCGGGGCGGGGGCGACGACGGCTGGGACATCCACTCGCACCTCAAGATGGAAGGCCTCTGGCACGTCTACGCCCGCGGGGAGAAATGGCGGAGACCGGCCTTCAAGGCGCGCTGCATCCTGGAGACCGCGGACGCCGTCGTCGTCGGTTTCGAACTCGGCTTCCTGCGGGTGATCCCGCGCGCCGAGGAGGACGACGCCGTCGGATACCTGGGGCCCGACCTGCTCGGTCCCGACTGGGACCCGGAGGAGGCACTGCGACGCCTGAGGGAGCAGCCGGAGCGTCCCATCGGCCTCGCCCTGCTCGACCAGCGGAACCTCGCGGGGATCGGCAACGTCTACCGGTGCGAGCTGTGCTTCCTCGCCGGCGTGCACCCGCTCACCCCGGTGGGTGAGGTGCCGAACCTGCCGCGCATGGTCGAGCTGTCCAAGAAGCTCCTCGAGGCGAACAAGGAGCGCAGCACCCGGGCGACGACCGGACAGCTCCGCGGCAACACGCTCTGGGTGTACGGGCGGTCCCGGCGGGGCTGCCTGCGCTGCGGCACGCCCGTGGCGCTCGAACAGCTCGGGGACAAGGAGACCGAACTGCGGGAGCTCTACTACTGTCCGCACTGCCAGCCGCGATTGGAAGCCCCGGCCGGGACGGCACTACCCTGACCAGGTGGACGGAATCGGAGAGGTGATGCGCTGATGGCGATGAGATCACCCCTGCCCGTGCGCAACGGCGTCAACGCGACACGGCTCCGCCTGCCGGCCGAGGGCCCGTGGGAGACCGCCCTCGACTACATCCTCGACCGCTTCGACCACGTGGATCCCGAGGGCATCGGCGAGCGCTTCGACCGCGGGGAGGTGGTCGCCCTGGGCGGGGAGGTCCTGACGCGGTCCACCCCGCTCGGTGAGCACACGTTCGTCTGGTACTACCGTGAGCTGCCGGTCGAGGAGCGGCTGCCCGTCGAGCTGTCGATCCTGCATCAGGACGATCACCTGCTCGTCGTCGACAAGCCGCACTTCCTCCCGACCACGCCGGGCGGCATGTACGTGGCGGAGTCCGCCCTCGTGCGGCTGCGCGTGGAACTCGGCATCCCGGACCTCATCCCCATGCACCGGCTGGACCGCATGACGGCGGGCATCCTCATGTTCTCCATCGATCCGGACACCCGCGGCGCCTACCAGCTGCTCTTCGAGAACAGGCGCATCAGCAAGGAATACCGGGCCGTGGCGCCGGTCCGGCCGGAGCTGCGGCTCGACGAGGAGCCGCAGGACGTGCGCAGCAGGATCGTGAAGTCCCGGACCTACCTGCTGGCCCAGGAGGTCGAGGGACCGGCGAACACCCACACCACGGTGAGCCTGCTGGACCAGCGCGCCGACCGCGGCCTGTACCGGCTGCAGCCGCACACCGGCAAGACCCATCAGCTCCGACTGCACATGGCGTCCCTCGGGCTCGGCATCGTCAACGACCCGTTCTACCCGGTGCTGCACCCGCAGGCACCCGACGACTACACCCGGCCGCTGCAGCTCCTCGCGCACAGCATCGCGTTCGCGGACCCGGTGGACGGCACCGAGCGGAGCTTCGAGTCCGGCCTCACCCTCGCCGAGTTCGCCTGACCCTGCCCTGACCCGTCCCGGCGTCCCGCCCGGGTTCGTCCTGCGTCCTTCCCTGCCCTGACCCGTCCAGGCTTCCCGCCCGGGTCTTCCCCAGGGCCCCGGCAGCGCCCCGGGTCCGGACGGTACATTTGCGGAGTGGACCTGCCCGGAACGGACATCCCCGACCCGCTCTACCTCCTCCTCATGTTCGCCGTCGTCGTCGCCGATGTGGTGCTCCCCGTGGTGCCCTCGGAACTGCTCGTGATCGGCGCCGGCACCATGGCCGCCGACGGCATGCTCCTGCTGCCCGTCGCGGGCCTCGTCGCGTGGGCCGGCAGCTGGCTCGGCGACGTGGCCCTGTTCCTCCTGTTCCGGCGCCGGCTCACGTACGTCCTCGACCGTTTCCGCTGGGGGCGCCGGGTCCATCGGGGGCTGCGCGAGGCCATCGCGAAGGCAGGTTCATCGCCCACCTATGCCGCCGTCGTCGCCGTGCGCTTCCTGCCCGGCGGGCGCACCGCGAGCGTGGCCGCGGCGGGCATCGCGGAACTGCCCCTCCGCCCGTTCATGCTGGCGGCCGGCACCGGAGGCGCGCTATGGACGGCCTGGCTGGTGGGCCTCGGCTTCGTCGCGGGCGCCTCGACCGGGCTGCCCGCCTGGATGGGTGCCCTGCTCGGAATGGTGATCGGTACGCTTGTGGGAGCCATCACGGCGGCAATCCTCGCCCTGAAGAAACACCGGAAGGCCAAGAACGCGCATGAGCACCCCGAAGAACCCGGGTCCGAAGCTCCCTGACAAGCCGGTCAGGCCCCCGACCGTCGCGCAGGAAGCTCCCGCTGCCGCACCCTCCTCGGACACGGCGAGTGTCCTCGAACGCCTCAAGGCCGCACAGCCGCGAACTGCTGCGGCCTCCGGCGACGACGGGCCCAGCACGTCTCCCGCGGCGACCGCAGCAACGGGTACCGCGAGTGCGGGCGGTACGACGGGTGGAGGCGCCACCCGCACCCTGGATGTGCCCAGCGGCGCCACGATCACCAGAGCTGCGGGCGGCAGAGCCACCCCCGGCGGCAGCACCCGCACCCTGGACGCGCCCAGCGGCGCCACGACCCCCAGAGCCGCGGGCGGCAAGGAAGCCCCGGGCACGGGCAGTGACGCCGGCGGCCCGGATGCTGCCGAGCGGCTCCGGGTCGCGGCCGTTCGGGCGAGGGCCGCGGCGAACGTGACCGGCAGGGTCATCCACCGCGGCAGCAGTGCGACGGCCCGCCACGTCTCCTCCTGGGACCGGGACATCGTGCGGCAGGTGGTCGTGACGGTGTGCGCGATCGCCTGCATCCTCGGCTCGGCGGCGGGTGTCGAGGCCTTCGGCGGCCCGTCCATCCGGGACGCCGCGGGCGGCCTGTTCGCCCCGGACGCGACGCTGCTGGCGCCGTCGTCGACGGCCTTCTCCATCTGGAGCGTGATCTACGTGGGCCTGGTGGCGTACACGGTGTTCCAGTGGCTGCCGTCGCAGCGGAGGACCGACCGCCAGCGGCACCTCGGCTGGACCGTGGCGGCCTCGATGCTCCTCAACCTCGCGTGGATCCTGAGCGCACAGGCCGACCGCCTGACGCTGAGCCTCGTGGTGATCATGCTGCTCTTCTTCGCGCTCCTGTCCGCCGTCCGGACCATGAACGACCACCCCAACGAGACCAGACTCGAGGGGGCACTCGTGGATACGCCGATCGGCCTCTACCTGGGCTGGGTCCTGCTGGCGGCGGCCGCGAACTGGGCGGCGTTCCTCACGGCCGCAGGAGCGGACCTCTTCGGCTGGTCCGGTGTCGCGTGGTCCATCCTCGGGATCAGCGCCGTCCTCGTGACGGCCGCCATCATCTGCTCGACGGACCGCGGACGCCTCGCCGTGGCCGCGGCCACCTCCTGGGGACTGCTGTGGATCGCCGTCGAACGGGTGTTCGGCCAGCCCTTCGCGATGAACCTGGCGTTCTTCGCCGTCCTGGCGATCTTCCTGCTGCTCATCACGGCGGGCTCCCGCCGGCACCGCGTGGACCACGAGTACCGGCACTGGCTCCGGGCGCAGCAGGATGCCCGGCGCGAGCCCGTCCACCTCGGAGGCGGCGACTACGAGGACTCGCGCTACTAGCCGTACGCGTGGGAACGGCGGCGGCAGGACGCCGCCGCCGTGCCCCGAAGCACCCCGGGCCTAGCCCTGGTCTCCGACGGTGACGGCGATCTTGCCGCGCACGTGGCCGTCGATGCTGCTGCGGAACGCGTCGGCGGCACGCTCCAGGGGGAAGGTCCCGGCGAGCACGGGCTTGACGCTGCCCGCTTCGACGAGTTCGGTGAGCGCGAGCAGGTCCTCGGGGTTCGGCCGGACGAAGATGTACCGGCCGCCCTTGTCCTTCACCTCGGCGTCGGCCACGGAGGCGACCCTGGCCGGGTCCGACAGGTAGGCGAGGGAGGTCACCCAGTCGTCGCCACCCACGTAGTCGACGACGGCGTCGAGCCCCTCCGGCGCGGCCTCGGCGATCCGCTCGCCGAGTCCCTCGCCGTAGGTCAGCGGCTCGGCGCCGAGCGAGCGCAGGAAGTCGTGGTTCTTCGCGGACGCGGTGGCCAGCACGCGGGCCCCCCACGCCTTCGCGATCTGGATCGCGTACGTGCCCACGCCGCCCGCACCGTTGTGCACCAGGACGGTCTCGCCGTCGGCCACGCCGACGGCCGCCAGCGACTGGTACGCCGTGAGTCCGGCCAGCGGCATGGTGGCCGCTTCCGCCCAGGACACGTTGCGCGGCTTCCGGGCGAGTGTGCGGACGGGAGCGGCGACCTGCTCCGCGAAGGTCCCGAAGCCCACGGTGTCCGCGCGGACGTAGCCGATGACCTCGTCGCCCGCCTGGAACTCCGTCACCGACGGCCCCGGCCGGACGACGACGCCGGCCACGTCCCACCCCGGGATCACCGGGAAGTACGCCGGCAGGGCACCGTCGAGGTACCCGGCCGTGATCTTCCAGTCCACCGGGTTGACCGAGGACGCACGGACGTCGACGAGCACCGCGTCCGGTCCCACCTTCGGGTCCGGCTGCTCACCGTACTGGAGGACGTCGGGGTCGCCGTACTGCTCGTAGAACACTGCCTTCATGGGTCTCCTTCTCGTGGGCCGGCCTGCCGGGTCACGGCGGGCCGGACGCCTTTCGGCTGCCTGAGGCGCAACCCCACCGTCGCCGGGCGTATTCCGGGGCGACGGTGTGCGGAGGAGTGCGGGGTTCAGCCCGTGTTGCGCATCCCGGCGGCAACGCCGTTGATGGTGATCAGCATCGCGCGCTGGAGCTGCCCGTCGGGCTGCCCGCCGTCGGCCTCGGACCGTACACGGCGCAGCAGCTCCACCTGGAGGTAGGAGATCGGGTCGAGGTACTGGTCGCGCACCGCGAGGGAGCGCTTCAGGACCGGCTGGTTGTCGAGCAGTTCGTGTTCGCCCGTGAGCAGCCTGATCTCGGCGAGCGTGAGCTGGTACTCCTCCCGGATGACGCCGAAGAGATGCTGCAACTCGCCCGGGACGAGGGCCTCGACGTAGTGCGCGGCGATGTCCAGGTCCGTCTTCGCGAGGGTCATCTCCACGTTCGAGACCACGGTGCGGAAGAAGTGCCAGCGCTCCAGCATCTCCGCGAGCAGCCCCTCATGGCCGGCCTCCCGCGCGGCGCGCAGCCCGGAGCCCACGCCGAACCAGCCGGGGACGATCTGCCGGGACTGCGTCCAGCCGAAGACCCACGGGATGGCGCGGAGGCCGCCGAGGCCGCTGCCCGAATCCGGCCGCTTCGCGGGCCGCGACCCGATGTTGAGCGAGCCGAGCTGCTCCACCGGCGTGGAGGCGAGGAAGTACGCCGGCAAATCCTCGTGGTCGATCAGCGAGCGGTAGCGGGCGAAGGCGGCGTCCGACACCGTCTCCATGACCTCCGCCCAGCGGTCCCGCTCGACGTCGGACGAACGGGGCGTGCGGTGCAGCGCGGAGCCCTGCATGACCGCGGCCAGGGACAGCTCGAGGTTCTCCCGGGCCAGGGCGGGCAGCGAGTACTTGTCGCTGATGACCTCGCCCTGCTCGGTGAACTTGATCTCGCCCTCGAGGACGCCGTTGGGCTGGGCGATGATGGCGTCGTACGTGGGGCCGCCGCCCCGGCCCACGGAGCCGCCGCGGCCGTGGAACAGGCGGAGCCGGACCCCGTGCTTCGCGGCGACGTCGCGCAGGAGCCGCTGCGTCTTGTGGATCTCCCAGAGGCTCGTGAGCACCCCCGATTCCTTATTGGAGTCCGAATAGCCGAGCATCACCTCCTGCACGTCGCCGCGCAGGCGCACCACCTCCCGGTAGGTTGGATCGGACAGGAGGGTGTCCACGATCCGGGCGGAGACCCGCAGCTCGTCGACCGTCTCCAGGAGCGGCGCGAAGCCGATCTTCGCGAACGCGCCGGAGTCGGCGCCCCCGGACCCGTCACCGACGACGTCGACCAGTCCGGCCTCGCGGGCCAGCACCACGGGGGCGAGGACGTCGTCCGCGCCCCGCGTCATGGAGACGATGTAGGTCTCGATGACGTCCGGTCCGTAGGTCTCCAGGGCGGAGGCGATCTCGCGGAAGACGTCGAAGGTACGGCGTGCGGCGTCGTCCAGGGGAGGCTTCGCCGTCGCCAGCGGACGGCGGGAGGCCAGCTCGTCCGACAGCGTCCGGAGGCGGTCGGCGCGGGACAGCTCGAGGTAGGGGACCTCCAGTTCACCCAGCCGGTCGGTCAGCTGCGCGATCACGTCGTGGTGCATGTCCGCGTGCTCGCGGACATCGAGGGTCGCGAGATGCAGCCCGAAGGAGGAGATGACGCGCGACGCGGTGGCGAGGGCGCCGTCCGCGGCGAGGCCCGCCGCGTGCTCCCGGAGGGACTCCCCGACGAGCTCGAGATCCGCCAGCACCTGCGCCGTGTCGTTGTAGTCCCGGCCGGGCTCGTGCGCGGTGTGGTTCTGCACCCGCGCCGCGGTGTTGAGCAGCTTGGCCTTCACGCAGGTCAGCTTGAGCCGGTAGGGCTCCTGGGCGTTGAGCTCGAGGATCCGCTTGTCCAGGCGGGGCAGGTTCGCCAGGTCACGCTGGATGGACGCCGTCAGCTCCTCGGACGCCGCGACGATCGCGGTCGAGGACGAGAGCGACGAGATGAGCCGGTCGATGAAGTGGATGGCGATGCGGACGGCCTGCTGGTTCTGGATCTGCAGGATCTCGCGGGTCACGGCCGCGGTGACGTTCGGGTTGCCATCGCGGTCGCCGCCGATCCACGAGCCGAACCGGAGCGGCGCTCCCTCGGCGGGCAGTGCCACGCCGTGCTCGGCCAGGAGGTCGGAGAGATCCTCGAGCAGTTCGGGCATCGACGTGGTGAGGATGTCACCGAGGTAGTAGATGGCGTTCCGGGCCTCGTCGATCGGCGTGGGCCGCACCTGCCGCAGTTCGTCCGTCTGCCAGATCAGGTCGATGACCTCGGCGAGCCGCCGGTCCTGGCGCCGTCGTCGCTGGGAGCCCTCGGGCGTGGCCTCCGCCAGGATGTCCGAGAGGCGGCGGAGCTTGTCCAGGACCGACCGCCGCGAGGCCTCGGTGGGGTGCGCCGTGAAGACGGGGCGCACGTCGAGGGACGCGACGACGTCGGCGAGCGCGGCCGGGCCGGCGTCGGAGGCGATGCGGGACACCGTCTGCGCGAGCCAGCCCTCCTCCTCGGGCCGGGCGCGCAGGCCGCGCACGCGGTGGACCTGCTCGGCGGCGTTGGCCAGGTGGAAGTAAGCGGCGAAGGCCCGCACGAGGTCCGTCGCCTGGTCGATGGGCAGGGCCGCGAGCAGCTCGCGCACGCGACCGGCCAGCTCCGCGCGCTCACCGGCGTCGCTGACGCTGCCCGATTCCTTGGACTGCTTCGTGAGCAGGCGGACGCGCTCCACGAGGTCCAGCAGCTCCTGCCCGTGCTGCCGCACGAGGGATTCGCCCAGCAGCGTGCTGACACGCCGCACGTCGGCCCGGAGATCGGCGCTGACGTCTCCTGCCGCGTCGCCGAGCCGGTCGCCCACGGGTGGGGCGGTCACTTCGAGGGGCACTGTCACAACGGCCTGCTTTCAGGTCACGGAGAACGGGGCGTATACGGCACTGGATACGAGGGATGATGGTCGGATTTTACCCGGCGATGTGGTGCGCACCTCACCCGGCCCGTCATGTGAAGCGGCGCCGTCCGGCCCGCCCTGCCGCACGCCCGGCGGTCAGCGCAGGGGCAGGGCGACGACGACGACCAGTGCCAGCGCACCGAGCAGTGCCACGGCAACCGTGGTCCCCAGGACGCCGGCGACGTCGGCATCGATCCGCCCGTCCCGGATCCCGCGGGCGCTGCGGCGGTAGCGGCGGGCCTGCCCGGCGGTGATAACCAGGGCCGTCGCGGCGGTCAGCAGGGTCAACCCGAGCGGGAACCAGCCGTGGCGGGGCACCCAGCGGAGCAGGAGTACACCGGCGACGACCAGCGCGAGCATGGTGCGGTTCCAGGCCAGCGTGGTCCGTTCGGGCTGCAACCCGGGATCCTCGTGCGGCCTCGCGGCCGGGTCCTCCCGTGGTCCCTGCACGGTCAGGCGTTGCCCAGGACGACGACGAGGAACGCTGCGGCGACGAGCGCGCCCCCACCGGCCAGGACGGGGACGAGGATCGAGAGTGGCAGCGGGGCCTGTTGGCGCATGGCCCGCTCGAC
Organism: Arthrobacter antioxidans; assembly: GCF_023100725.1. Classification (NCBI taxonomy): domain Bacteria; kingdom Bacillati; phylum Actinomycetota; class Actinomycetes; order Micrococcales; family Micrococcaceae; genus Arthrobacter; species Arthrobacter antioxidans. The sequence goes on along the minus strand of NZ_CP095501.1, from coordinate 377,454 downwards.
GGCGAGCCAGCGGACGCCGGCCGCGACAGCCAGCACCATCGCGAGCAGCAGGAGCACGACGGCGAGCCCGGTCCGGACCGGCTGCGCGAACGTGTCCGTGGTGAAGGCCTCGACGGCGACGCCGCCGGCGAGGAGCGCGAGCGCCGTCCGGATCCACGCGAGGAACGTCCGCTCATTGGCGAGGGTGAACCGGGGGTCCGGCTCGGTCCCGCCACCGAGGATCCGCGCGGACCGGCCCCCGCGTCCGGAGCCCGGGGCCCTGTCTGTCGTGGATGCGCCGGGCGTCGCCGGCGCCTGCTGGGATGGCTCGTCCCTCGAAGACCTCACCGCCCCATGGTAGGGCCGGCCGACGGCCGACGGGGCGTCCTGCCGTCCCGGTGCGGCTTCCCTCCACCTCCGTCCGGGGCCTCGGACGCAGAGGCGTTTTGCCTTTTCACGCCATAGTGCGATTGGCTGAGAACCCGCCGATCGTCCCCACCGTCGAGGTTCACATGCATCAGCCGCAGGAAGGCCCCGCCGCCCGGCCGGGCCGGAAGCCCGCGACACCCCCGGCCCGAGGTCGCGTCCTGATCGTGGCCACCGGCCGGGACCGCGGTGCACTCGCGGCCGCCCGCGCCTTCCGGCGCGCGGGCTGGTACGTCGGGGTCGGGACCCCCGAGAGTGGGGGATCGCTCGGCGCATCGACGGCCTGCGACGCCACGTTCCACGTGCCGCGTCCACGCGACGGGAGCTCCGGCTTCATCGAGGGTGTCCGTGAAGCGGCGGACGCGGGTGCCTTCGACGTGGTCTTCGGCGGAGGGGACGATTGGATGGCAGCCCTCGCCGCCTACCGATCGCAGATCCCCGTCCCGGTGGCGCACCCGGACTTCGACGTCGTCGAGACGGTCCTGGACAAGCTCAGGCTCGCCCGGTTCGCCGGGAAGGCCGGGCTGGCGTCGCCTCACACGGAACTCGCCACGGACGAGGCCCTTGCGGGCTGGTCCGGGCCCCTCGTCGTGAAATGCAAGGAGCACTGGGCGCCCCAGCAGACCCATCCGCTGCGCATCGAGGCCAAGCTGTTCCCCTCCCCCGCCGCCGCACGGTCCCAGGTCGAGAGGATCCGGGCAGCCGGAGCGCAGGCGATCCTGCAGGAGCCGATCGTGGGGACGCTCGGAGCGCTGATCGGCGTCTTCCACGACGGCAGGCTGCTCGGCCGCACGCAGCAGGTGTCGACACACCTGTGGCCGACCCCCAACGGCGCCTCGGCCCGCGCCCGCACCGTCGAGGTCGATGAGGTGCTGGTCGGGAAGGTCGAGTCGATGCTCCACGACATCGGCTGGCACGGGCTCGTCGAGCTCCAGTTCCTCACCGGCGACGACGGCGTCCCCCACCTGATCGACTTCAACGGACGGTTCTTCGGCTCGCTCGCGCTGGCCGAGTCGGCGCGCCCCGGCCTGGTGCACAACTGGGCGCTGGCCGCGATCGGCGCCGAGCCGTCCTTCCTCGCGGACGCGACACCCGGGAAGCGCTACACGTGGCTCACCGGCGACCTGCGGCGCGCCCGCATCGAACGGCGCGGCGGTCTCCTGCGCGATCTCGCCGGCAGCATCCTCTGGTCCGCGCGCGCACGCCACAGCATCTGGGATCCCCGCGATGTCGGTCCATCGGTCAGCCTGGCGCTCCGACGGTTCCGCCGTCCCTGACGACCCGCCGGATCCGCTACCGTCGCCGCGCCGCCCGCAGCATCTCGAGGGGCACGAGCCGCTCGGGCGCACGGACGACGACGAGGCCGGCCACGTACACGCCGAGGATCACGGTGCCGACCAGGGCGCCCTGGACGAGGGGTGAGGCGCCGTCGGTGGCCGTCAGGACCGCTGCTCCGCCCAGGGCGGCAGCAGTACCGAGCACCGCGGCGCGTGCCACGAGGGCGAGGGCCGGCCGGATCTCCACCGCCGCGTGCCGGCGCGCGAGGAGCCAGGCATTGGCGACGGCCGCGACGACGAGCGAGGCCGTCGTCGCCAGGGCGATGCCTGCCACGCCCATCAGCGGTGCGAGCAGGATGTCCCCGACGACGTTGATGGCCATGGCGGCGAGTGACACGAGCACCGGGGCGCGTGAATCACCGAGCGCGTAGGACGTACTGACCATCACCTGCCGCACCCCCATCGCGACGAGCGCAGGTGCGTACCAGAAGACCGCGACAGCGGTGGTGCCGGCGTCGTCGGCGGTGAACTCCCCGCGTCCGTACGCGACGAGCGAGAGCGGCAGCGCCGCCACCATCAGCACGAGGGTCAGCGGTACCAGGATCGTGACGGTGACGGACAGTCCACGGGACACGAGGCGCCTGACCTCCGGCACATTGCCGGCGGCGGCCCCGAGCGCCGGGTAGAGCGGGACGAGGAGGGATGCGATGAGCAGGGTCTCCGGCAGGTTGACGAGGCGCCAGCCGTAGGACAGGGCCGTGATGGCGCCGTCCCCCAGGGTCGAGCCGACCGCCCGGTCCACGAGCGAATTGACGTTGGCGATGGCGCTTCCCACGAGCAGTGGTGGCATGAGCCGCGCGATCTCCACGAACCCCGGATTCCGCAGCTCCCACCGGGGTCGGATGCGCAGCCCGAGCGCGCGCAGGGGCGGCAGCTGCAGCGCCAGTCGCGCTGCGGATCCCACCACGAAGCCGACGGCGAGCGCCTGGATACCGTACTGCGGTCCGAAGAGTCCGGCAGCCCCGATCATGATGATGTTGAACGGGACCCCCTGCAGCGAGGACCAGACCACCCTGCCGTGGGCCTGCGCGACGGCGGCCAGGAGATCCGTGCCGGCGATCAGGACGGTCGCCACCAGCACGATCCTCGTCAGGGTGACGGTGAGTTCTGCCTGCTCGCCCTCGAAGCCCGGTGCCAGCACTGCCGTCACGGGACCGGCGAGGATCCCCACGACGACGGCGCCCAGCCCGAGGACCACCATGGTCACGGTGATGGCGGTGTCGAAACTGCGGTGCCCCCGGCACCGCGGCCCTTCGGCGGCGACCTCGCGTGCGATGACGGGGGTGACGGATCGGGCCATGGCGTACGCCACCAGACCCAGCACGACGTTCATGAGTCCCTGCGCCACCAGGTAGGCGTCGAGGGACGGCCCCGCTCCGAAGACCGCGGCGATGACGACGTCGCGCACGAAGCCGAAGATGGTGGAGACGGCCGTCAGGGCGGTCACCACGACGGCGGCACGCGAGACGCTCACCCGACCGCCTCCCGATGTCATGCCCTGCCAGAACCCCGATCATTCAAGCATGACGGCCGGCGGGACGGCGAAACGGGCACTCCCCCGACCCGTCACCCACCGGGTGCGGGGCGCGGGGTCAGGCGAAGGCCGAGATGCCCGTCAGCGCCCTGCCCACGATCAGGCTGTTGATCTCGTAGGACCCCTCGTAGGTGTAGACGGCCTCCGCGTCGGCGAAGATCTTCGCCATGGAGAAGTCCGTCACGATCCCGTTCCCGCCGAGGATGCCCCGCCCGAGCGCCACCGTCTCGCGCATCCGGGCCGTGGTGAAGGACTTGGCGAAGGCGGCCTGCGGCATGTCGGACGCGCCCTGCTCCTGCAGCTGGGCGATGCGGCTCATGACGCCGAGGCTCGCCGTCGTGTTGCCCATCATCGTGACCAGCTGGTCCTGGACGAGCTGGAAGCCCGCGATCGGGCGGCCGAACTGGTGCCGCTCCACGGCGTACTGCCGGGCGACGTCGAACGCGGCCAGCTGCTGGCCGACGGCCTGCCAGCCGACGAGGATCCGGGAGCCGAGCAGGAGCTGCCGCGTGTCCTCGAAGGACGCGATGCCGGCGAAGCGGTCGGCCTCGTCGACGCGCACGTCGGTCAGGGTGATGTCCGCGTTCTGGACCGTCCGCAGCGCGGTCTTGTTCCCGATGACCGTGCGCGTCACCCCGGGCAGGGTGGCGTCGAGGATGAAGCCCCGCACGCCCCCTGTGTCCGTGTCGCGCGCCCACAGGAGCATGTAGTCGCAGAACGTCCCGTTGCCGATCCACCGCTTCGCGCCGTTGATGAGCCAGGTGTCGCCGTCGCGCGTGGCGGTGGTCGCCATGCCGCCGGCGACGTCGGAGCCGTGCAGCGGCTCGGTGAGCGCGAACGCCCCGGTGATACTCAGGTCCATGGCGTCCTGCAGGAGCCGCGCCTTCTGCTCCGCGCTGCCGAAGGTGTGCAGGGCCTCGACGAAGAGGTCGTGGTGGACCATGAAGAACGTCGCGATCGACGTGTCCGCGCGCGTCATCTCGGCGATCACGAGTCCGCTGAACAGATGGCTGTAGCCCTGCTGCACGGGCGTGCTGAGCTGCAGGGCCGCCAGCTTCGGGAGGATCTCGTGCGGGAACTCGGCCCTGTTCCACCAGTCGACGGCGCGGGGCGAGACCTCCTTGTCCAGGAAGTCCCGGACGTCCTGCAGCTTCGAGCGCTCGCGGGCGGAGAGGAGGGATTCGAAGCCGAGGAAATCGGCGGTGGGCAGCTGGCTCGTCATCGAGCCGTCCTTTCTATCGAGACCGGGAGCAGCACTATCTCGGCGCCATGCGGATGGCACCGTCGAGGCGGATCGTCTCGCCGTTGAGCATCTGGTTCCCGACGATGTGCGCGGCGAGCGCCGCGTACTCGACGGGCTTGCCGAGCCGCGAGGGGTGCGGCACCTGGGCCCCGAGGGAATCCTGGGCCTCCTGCGGGAGACCGGCCATCATGGGCGTCTCGAAGATCCCGGGGGCGATCGTGACCACGCGGATCAGCGACCGCGCGAACTCGCGGGCGAGGGGCAGCGTCATGGCCGCGACCCCGCCCTTCGACGCGGCGTAGGCCGGCTGCCCGATCTGGCCGTCGAACGCCGCGACGGACGCGGTGTTGATGATGACGCCGCGCTCGTCGGAGCCGCCGAGGCCCGTGACGGTGGGGGTGGCTGCCATGGCTTCGGCGGCGAGCCGGATGACGTTGAAGGTGCCCACGAGGTTGACGGTGATCACCCGGGCGAACTGCTCGAGCGGCAGGACGCCGTCGCGCCCGAGGACCTTCCCCGGCGTGGCGATCCCGGCGCAGTTGACCACGATCCGCAGCGGTCCGAGGCCCGCGGCGGCGTCGACGGCGGCCTGGACCTGGGTGGGATCGGCGACGTCGGCGGCGACGAAACGCACCCGCTCGCCGCGCGGGTCCAGCTCCGCGGCAGCATGCGCGCCGGCGGACTGCGGCAGGTCCACGAGCACCACGGCCGCGCCGTCGTCGACCAGCCGGCGGGCCGTCGCGAACCCGAGCCCGGAGGCACCACCGGTGACGAGGGCCACTGCTCCCCTGATGTCCATGCCTGGTCCTCCCGCATCCGGTGGACCGCCGTTGGTCCATCCTCGCGGCCAGCGTACTGTGACGCGGACCACTGCGCATCCTGCGGACCATCGACTGCGCATCCTGCCCAATCCCGCAGCGCACCGGCGTGACTAGGGTGGTCACATGCCCATTCCCGACGACGCCGCCGCCGCGGCGGCCCACAGCGTCCGGCACCTGTTCGCCCGGCGGTCCCTGCGGGTGCCGGGAACGCGACTCGCGGCGGTCGCCGTCCCGGCACCGACCGGCCCCCGGAGCCACTGGCACTACTGGTGGCAGGCGCACTACCTCGACTGCCTGCTGGACGAGCACCGGCGTGATGCCGGGACGGGTGCGCTGCTCGAGGCCCGGAAGCTCGCCCGCGGCATCTGGCTGAGGAACGGCGGCCGCTGGCGCAACGCCTACTACGACGACATGGCCTGGCTCGCGCTCGCCCTGCAGCGCCTGGACGCGCTGGACGGACGGCGTAGCCCGCGGCGCCGCGTGCGGGTGCTCGGTGACGCACTCCGCTCGGCGCACACCTCGGACCTCGGCGGCGGTGTCTACTGGAACACCGCGCGCGACTACAAGAACACCCCGAGCACGGCCCCCGCCGCCCTCTTCTTCGCGCGGGCCGGAGAGACCGGGCGGGCGCAGGAGCTGCTCGACTGGCTGAGGGAGCGCCTGTTCGACGCCGGGAGCGGCCTCTACCTCGACGGCGTCAGGGCCGACGGCCGGGTGGAGCGCTCGCTGCACACGTACAACCAGGGCACGGTCCTCGGCGCGCTGGTGGCCGTCGGTGGACCGGCCGGGCTGCGGCACGCGGCCGATCTCGCCGCGGCGGTGGCCCGGGAGGTCGCCGACGACGACGGCGTGCTGCCGCTGGCGGCCACAGGGGACGCCGGCCTCTTCACGGGGATCCTCGCACGCTACCTCGCGCTGGCCGCCGCGGCGCCGATCGGCGCATCCGCAGCGACGGAGGTCCGGGCCGTCCTCGACGCGACGGCGGAGCACGTCTGGGCCGGCCGCCGCACGGACGCTTCCGGGATGCTCGTCTTCCCGCCCGGGCAGGACGGCCCGGTGAGCCTGTCCTCCCAGCTCCAGGCCTGGATGATCCTGGAGGCCGCGAGTGCGGTCCGCGCCCAGGAGGGGCCACCCGCCGGCGGGTGACAGACTGCTGGCATGGAGAACCAACCGCGCGATCACGACCTCGTCATCTACGGAGCGACAGGCTTTGTCGGCGAACTGATCGCCGCCTACCTCGCGACGCACGCCCCGGCAGGCCTGCGGATCGGGCTCGCGGGCCGGTCGACGGCCAGGCTCGAAGCGGCCCGGTCGCGCCTGCCGGCCGCGGCGCACGACTGGCCCCTCATCGAGGCGGATTCGGAGGATGCGGACTCGATCGCCGCCCTGTCGGAAAGCACCCGGGTGCTCTTCACCACCGTCGGCCCCTACGCGAAGTACGGGCTGCCCGTCGTCGAGGCCTGTGCGCGGGCGGGCACCCACTACGGCGACCTGACGGGCGAGGTCTCCTTCGTCCGCGAGGCGATCGACCGCTGCGACGCCCTGGCCCGGACGAGCGGCGCCCGGATCGTGCACTCGTGCGGCTACGACTCCGTGCCGTCCGATCTGGCGGTCCTGCTGCTCCACCGGGCGGCGGAGGCCGACGGCGCCGGCGCGCTGACCGAGGTCCAGCTCGTCGCGACGGCCAAGGGCGGCATCAGTGGAGGCACGCTCGATTCGATGCGCGTGCAGCTCGACGGGATGCGGTCGAGCGCCGCGCTGCGGTCCCTCATCGCCGACCCCTACGCCCTCAGCCCGGACCGTGGACAGGAGCCGACGACGCCGCAGCCGGCGGACGCCGGCCCGGTGCGCCGCTCCGGCGACGGACTGTGGACCGCGCCCTTCGTCATGGCCGCAGCCAACACCCGGATCGTGCGCCGCAGCAACGCCCTGCAGGGTTGGGCCTATGGCCGCTCGCTGCGCTACGGCGAGGTGATGGGCGTGGCCCGCGGCCCGGTGGGGGCGGTCCTCGCCGGGGCGACGGCGCTCGGACTCGGCGCGTTCGCCGGTGCGATGGCGTTCCCGGCGACCCGGCGCCTGCTCGACCGCGTGCTGCCGGCTCCGGGAACGGGCCCGAGTGCCGGCACGCGGAGCAAGGGCTGGTTCCGTTCCCAGGTGACCGCCGGCACCGAGGGCGGGCACCGGTACCGGGCGATCGCCGCCGGCCCGGGCGATCCGGGCTATGCCGCGACCGCCGTCATGGCCGGTGAGACGGCACTGGCCCTGGTGCTGGACGGCGACCGGCTCCCGCCGGGGAGCGGTTCGCTGACGCCCGCCACCGCGCTCGGCGATGTGCTCGTGCAACGGCTCCGTGCGGCCGGGCACACCTACGAGGTGACCCGGCTGGCCTGACCCGGCGTCAGTCGCTCGTCGTCGAGCCCCTCCCCTGGGGGTAGAGCGTCTCCCCTCGCGCCAGCATGGCGACGAACTTCGTGATATTGCGTTCCTTCGCCGCGTCCGTCTTCAGCTGGGACAGCCGGAAGATCATGGCGTAGCGGTTCTGCGAGGACAGGGTGCGGAAGGTGGCGAGCGCGGCGGCGTCGGCCTCGATCGCGATCGTGAGTTCGGGCGGCATCTCGGCGTTCGCCGGGCCCGAGTACGCCCGATCCCACCGGCCGTCGGCCTGCGCCGCCGCCACTGCCCGCTCCCCCGCCTCCCGCATGCGGCCCTCGGCGCGGAGCCGCTCGATGTAGCCCTGGTTGCGCACGGACCAGATGCTCCGGGGGCTGCGCGGCGTGAAGCGCTGCAGGTAGGTGCCCTCGTCGCGGGACTTCGCCTGGCCGTCGATCCAGCCGAAGCACAGCGCCTCGTCGAGGGCCTGCGGGTAGGTGAGCTGCGTCGTCGTCCCGCCCTTCTTGTGCTCGATCAGCCAGACGCCGGGCGAGGAGGCGTGGTTCTCCTCCAGCCAGGCCCGCCATGCGGGGGCGTCGGGCAGGAGGAGTTCGGGAAGCTCGGCCTTCATGCGATCACCCTAGGACCACTCCGGCCGTCAGGGAACCACACCTGCTGGCATGCTGGACGGACCCGGCCCGCCACCCGACCTCAAGGAGAACCGATGCTCCGCGTCCGCCCCCTCGTCCACACGCCGGACCTTCCCGGTGCGGCCCGCTTCCTGCAGGCACTCGGCCTTGCCCCGGCGCAGGACCCCGCACCGAACGGCTCCTACGCCGTGTTCGACGCCGGGAGCGGCCGCGTGGCCCTCCACGCCTGCGTGCCGGGCCGTGCGGAGGACGGCACCACGGACCTCGCGTTCGACGTCGCCGATGTGCGGGAATTCGCTCGCCGGACGGCGGAGGCGGGTGCACGGGTGACCGTCGAGCTCTCCGACGAGGGCCACGGCGTCACCGCCCGCATCACCGCGCCGGACGGGCTGTCCTTCCTCGCCGACGCCGGGCCGCGCGAGACGGGGGCGCCGCCGTCCCCGCTCGCGGTCCTCGCCCTCTGGTACACGCCCCGGGTGGGACGGGCCGTGAGGGTGCTGGAAGACATCGGGGCGAAGCCCGGGACCAGCTCCGCCGCCGCTACCCGGCATGACTTCCGGGCGAAGAACGGAGGCCTCGTGGCAGTCCGTACCGACGCACGGACTAGAGCGGAGCTCGCCTTCGAGTACGACGGCGACGTGCGGGACCTGGTCCGGGACCTCACGGCCGGCGGTTTCGAGCCCGTGGTGACCGACGAGAGCCACGGACGGTCGCTGCGCGTCCGCTCCCCCTGGGGCGCGGAGGTCCGGATCGACGAGTGGCAGCGGGACTCCGCGGTGCACTGACCGGGCCGCCGCCCCGCGGGGCCGGCCACCGGACGGAGAGCCGCGCGCTGCCTACCGCCCCAGAGCGGCCGCGAGCTTCGCGGTGTACAGCCGGGCGACCGCGTTGTGCCCCTCCTGCGACATGTGGACGTTGTCGAGGTACTCGGCGTTGGCCGCACTGGCGAGGCCTGCGACGGAGATGAAGGTGACGCCCTGCCTCGCGGCGTTGGCTGCGAGTACTTCATCGAGGTGACGGCGCTGGACGTGCGAATCATCGCTGCGGGACATGACCCCGTTGACGATGATCCTGCTGTTCGGGTACATCAGCTTCAGCTTGGCCCACAGGGCCGTGCTGTCGGCGATGACCTGCGCGTCCGGCTTCCCCGACGTCGCGTCGTTGCCGCCGAGGGAGACGAGCACCACGCCCGGAGTGCCACCCGGGAACGGCATCCTGCCGTTCTGGACCGCGGTCCAGCCCGTTCCGCCGGCCACGACGCTGGCGGTCGAGTAGCCCATCCCTCCGTAGGCGAGGTGTGAGGCCTGATCGGTGAAGCCCATGGCACGGGCCCCCTGCTCGCTCCAGGAGTCACCGTCGAGCTGCGAGTCACCGTAGAGCACCACCGACGTCGCGGTGGCCGTGACCGGGGTGAAGGGGTAGACGGAGGACGGCGGGGTCGCCGGGGGCGTGGCCGGTGGGGCAACCGGCACGTTCGTCGTGATGACGCCTTTCTGGAACCGGGTGTGGGTACCGGCCCCGTCCTTCCAGGTGTCACCCGTCGGCCAGCCGTACTTGGCGAAGTTGCTCTCCAGCGTGGTGAAGTGCCCGGTGTCGATGCTCCTCACACCGGTGGTCGGACCCCACAGGATCATCCCCCCCTGGAAGCGCTGGTAGTACCCACCCTGCCAGGCGGTCTTGTTGCCCATCGGCAGGCCGAGGGAGGACTGGGCGCCGCCCTTCTGCTCGTAGTAGGTCTGGATGCTGCCGTTGGTGGTGGTGAAGAGCTGCCCCTTGGACCAGAACACCTTCCCGCCCTGGAAGTCCTGCCGGACACCGTTCGGGACGGCGGTCTCCCCGGAGGTGGGATAGCCCAGGAAACCGCGCTCGTACCCATTGGCTGCGTAGTAGCCCTTGATGCCGCCGAAGACGCTCTGGACTCCGGTCGCGGGCAACCAGGTCACGTGCCCCCTCTCGAAGCTCTGGGAGTACCCGCCCTTCCAGGCGGTCTTGTTGCCGGTCGGCAGGCCCAGGAAGGAGAGGGCGCCGCCTCTCTGCTCGTAGTAGGTCTGGATGCTGCCGTTGGTGGTGGTGGTGATCCGGCCCTTGGACCAGAACACCTTCCCGCCCTCGAAGTCCTGCCGGATACCGTTCGGCACGGCGGTCTCCCCGGACGTGGGATAGCCCAGGAAGCCGCGCTCGTACTGGTTCGCGGCGTAGTAGCCCTTGATGCCCCCGAAGACGGCATGGGCTCCGGTCGCAGGCGACCAGTAGATGTACCCGTTCTGGAAGTGCTGGAGTTTCCCGCCACGGACGGAGAGCCCGCCGGCGTCGCCGGTGGGGAAGCCCAGGAAGCCCCTGGTCCACCCGGTGGCCGCGTACCGGGCACCCATGGCGTCGTCGAGCACGATCCGCGCGCCGGTCTTCTGGGTCCAGATGACGGACCCCTTCTGGAAGCGCTGGGAGCAGCTGATCCCGTCACAGCTCTTGTTCCCGAGGGGGTTGCCGAGCAGGGCGCGGTTGGCGTTCCACTTGATGTAGGTCTGGCCATCGACGGTGTAGCCCGCGACCAGGACCATGGGTGCGGCGACGGGCGGGACGACCGCCCGCGCGGGAGGTGCAAGAGCCCCGACCCCCGAACACAGGACGAAGGTCGTCACAGCCACAGCCCCGAGCCGCTTCATCTTGAACATCCGGATCCCCACTCCACCAGAAATAATAAGGTCACAGTAATACATGCATGTGCAGCTATCGGCCGGCCGGTCCGATTCGTTCCGGAATCCGGTGAATCGGGGCAGGAGCTCTTCGGCCTGCCCCGCATCCCGCCCCGGATTCAGCCACCGGCCGAAGAACCGCGCGCCGCCTGCCGCGGGCGGAGCCACTGGGATAGAACTGGGGTATGAACGTTCGCACCCCTGACCCCAACCCGGGCTGGCTCTCCGAAGATGACCTGTACGAGGCCCGCCGACGCCTCCCGATGGTGTACGTGGAGGCGATCCCCGTCCGGTGCGACACCCTCGGCTACGTGAACGAGGTGGGGCTGCTGCTGCAGGCCAGTGATCAGGGCGAGATGGTGCGCACCTTCGTCTCCGGCCGCGTCATGTATCGGGAGACCATCCGGGCGGCGCTGCTGCGCCACCTCGAGAAGGACCTCGGGCCGCTGGCACTGCCCCAGCTGCCGCCGTCGCCCGTCCCCTTCACGATCGCCGAGTACTTCCCCTCCCCCTCGGAGACGGGGCTCACCGACGACCGCCAGCACGCCGTCGCCCTCGCCTACCTCATCCCCGTCACGGGCGAGTGCAACCCGCGCCAGGACGCGCTGGAGCTGTCCTGGCTCACGCCGTCCGAGGCGTTGAGCCCGTCGATCCAGGCCGAGTTCTCGGGCGGGCGCGCGGACCTGCTGCGCCAGGCCATGGCCCATGCCGGCTGGGGCCGCTGACCCGACGGCACCTGCCGGACCCCGCGTTACCCGTATCGTGAGAGGGGCGCGCCGGGGCGCCGGTGATCATCCAGGGGGCTACAAACAGAGGTTGGCACGACGTACATGATGGTGAACAGGGTGGACAGGACAGGGCTGCGCGCGGTCCCGGCGGAAATGCTGGCGACCGGTGACGTGCTGGCACTCCCCGACGGCGAAGAGGCGGCCGAGATCACCTCGGTCGGGGTCGAGAACGACGACTTCGGTGTGCCCGCGCTCGTCGTCGCGACCGTTGCCGGCGATCGCCGCATCACGATCGCCACGGGCTCGATGGTCTACGTGGAGCCCGCGGACGCCGAGATCGGGGTCTCCGCCGTCGCCGCCGACCACGGATCCCCCGAGGCGCTCGTCGCCCAGGTGGCCCAGGCGCACCCCGACAGCACGGACATCCAGAACGTCGCCGGTCGACTGGCCCGCGGCATCAACCTCAAGTCCGGCAGCAACCTCCAGGACCTGCACCAGCTCGCGCTGGACCTGTTCGTCGACGAGGGCGATACCGCAGCGGCGCTGAGCATCGCCGATCTGCTGGCAGAGCTGCCGTTCGACGGGAACTTCGGCCGCTGGAAGTGGATCGAGGGCGGCCTCGCGATCGCCGCCTACCTCACCCGGCACGACGAGGAACGCTCCCTCCGGTACTCGACGGCGATCCGTGCCGCCGACGACGCCGAGACGGACCCGCTGCGCGCCAAGACCAGCGCCATGTACCGGCAGCGGCAGCTCAACGAACCCAATGTCTACGACCCCGAGATCCTCCGTGCCTCGACCGCCGGGCGGATCGACGTCGAACGCGACTGGCGCGTGCTCCGCATCGGTGTGCTGCTGTACCTGAGGGCCCACGGCGGCTCGGAGACGCTGAGCAGGGACGTGCTGGAGCGTCGCATCGCCGCGGAGCTTGCCGCGGTCGGCGCGCTCAACGCCCAGCTCGCCGACCGGTAGCGGTCCGGCCGACCGCCGTCGGGCTGGCAAAATAGGGTGGTGCACCCACAGTCCCAGCAGTCCTCGTTCGCCTTCTCCGTCCACCACCGCCTCGAGGACACGACGCCGGGAGACGGAAGCGGGCGGCGGCACGGGCGCACCGGGACGATCACCACCCCGCACGGCGAGATCCGGACACCCGCCTTCATCCCGGTGGGCACGAAGGCGACCGTGAAGGCCGTGCTGCCCGGGGCGATGGCCGAGGTCGGCGCCCAGGCGCTGCTCGCCAACGCCTACCACCTGTACCTGCAGCCGGGCGCGGACATCCTCGACGAGGCCGGCGGTCTCGGCGCGTTCATGAACTGGCCCGGCCCCACCTTCACGGACTCCGGCGGCTTCCAGGTGATGAGCCTCGGATCGGGCTTCAAGAAGGTCATCTCCATGGACGTCCCCGTGGACGCCGACACGGCGGGTGCGGACGACCGCATCGCCGTCGGCAGGGAGCGCCTCGCGCACATCGACGACGACGGCGTCTGGTTCAAGAGCCACCTCAACGGGGACCGCCACCGCTTCACGCCCGAGATCTCGATGCAGGTGCAGCACCAGCTCGGCGCGGACGTCATGTTCGCGTTCGACGAGCTGACCACGCTCATGAACTCCCGCGGCTACCAGGAGGAGTCCCTGGAGAGGACACGGCTCTGGGCCCTGCGCTGCATCGCCGAACACCGGCGGCTCACCGATGAGCGGAGCCACCGCCCCTACCAGGCCCTGTTCGGGGTCATCCAGGGCGCGCAGTACGAGGACCTGCGCCGGAAGGCGTCCGCGGATCTCGGCGCCATGGACTTCGACGGATTCGGGATTGGGGGCGCGCTGGAGAAGGAGAACCTCGGAACAATTCTCGGCTGGTGCAGCGACGAACTGCCGGAGGACAAGCCCCGGCACCTTCTCGGCATCTCGGAGCCGGACGACCTCTTCACGGCCATCGAGAACGGTGCCGACACCTTCGACTGCGTCTCGCCCACGCGGGTGGCGCGCAATTCCGCGTTCTACACCCCGCACGGCCGCTGGAATCTCTCGAATGCCCGGTTCAAACGGGACTTCACGCCCCTCGTCGACGGATGTGACTGCTACACCTGCGGGAACTATTCGCGCGCCTACATCCACCACCTGTTCAAGGCGAAGGAAATGGTGTCCGCCACCCTCATCTCGATCCACAACGAACGATTCGTCGTCCGCATGGTCGACGACGCGCGTGCGGCCATCGAGAACGGGACGTTCCACGAACTGAAAGCCGAAGTGTTGGGTTCCTACTACCGATGAACCCCGATCCTCACAGGAATCTGCGGAATTCTTGTCGAATGCCGGATCGAATCACGGAAGATCGCTGATAATCTCCGACTGTACTTTCTTCCCGGTCAGAAACCCCTGGTTCCCGAACGTGGAGTCCACGGCAGGGAATGGGGGAACAATGCGGAGTCTCGCGCCGCTCGGTCTATGGGCGGCCGTGGGTGTCATCGCCCTTTCCGGATGCACGTCACCCCCTGCCGATGCGCCCGGCGCACCGGCATCGGGGCCGTCGGCCCCGGGATCGACGGCGGCGCCCGGATCGTCGGCCTCGGCGACGGCATCCGGGGCCGAGGCGACGGTCTCCGATCCGCCGGCAACGGTGCCCCCCGATCCCGGCCCCAGCGTCGAGGCAACCCTGGAGACCGGCACGGAGTCCGTGCCCGCGAATCCGACCGCCGTCGCCAACGAGGCCCTGAGCGATGTCGTATGCGCGGCGGATGCAGCGGGCGTCTGGTCCTTCTCCGGGACCCTGACGAACACGGCCGACACCGCGGTGACGTTCTCCGTCGTCGTCGCGGTCGGCAGCACCAGCAGCGTGGCCGGCCGCGCGAGCATCCAACAAGAAGTACCAGCCGGCGGCACGGCTGAAGTCCGCGCTGACGCCTTCGCCGATGAGGCCCCAGCATCTTCCACATGTCAGGCGGTTGTCTTCCGTTGAACCACTCACCCACGTCCCTCCCGGCGCGCGCGCTCGCTGTCGTCTCGCTGGCCGCGCTCCTTCTTTCCGGACTCGCCCCGGGTGCTGCTGCGGCGCCCGCCCCTTCCACCACGGGCACGCAGCAGAGCCCTCCCGCACCCACGCCCCCGGCGACAGCCGAACCGGCCACGGCTCCCCCTGCCGCCGGGCTGCGGACACCCACATCCGAGAGCCCCGAAGCACTTCCGGAGCCATCCACCTCCGGGTCGGTTCCGTCCGAGGATCCAGCACCAGTGGTGCCTGCGGTCCCGGGCCCGACCGAACCGTCGGACCAGGAATCGGCAGCCCCGGTCGGCCCTGGATCTGATGTCCCACTCGAGGGAACTGCTCCGGCCGTGCCCGAGGCGCCGGAGCCGACTGCGGCGCCGGAAGCGCGAAACCCCGGGGCCGCTGCTGCCGCAGCAGGTCCCTTCACCCCCATCGGAGGCATCGCCGCCAAGTGGCGGGCGCTCGGCGGGGCCACAGGCGTGCTGGGAGAACCGACCTCCAATGAGTCCTGCACTGCGGCAGGACTCTGCGTGGAGACCTTCGTCGGCGGGGAGATCCACTACACCCCCTCCACCGGAGCGCACGCTGTACTGCTCGCCTCCGGCAACACCGGCCCCCGGTGGGCGGCCACCGGCGGGCTGAAAGCCTTCGGCCACGCGATCACCGACGAACAGTGCACCACGGGTGGCTGCTCCCAGCGGTTCTCCAGCGGGATCGACCTCACGTGGAGCACGACGGCCGGGCACCAGCGGGTATGGACCCGGGGTGCCATCGGCGGCGCCCTGTACACCCTGTACGGCGGCTACGCGGCCATCGGCTACCCGTCCTCGGCCGAGGTCTGCGGCAAGCGGGACAACGGCTGCGTCCAGGAATTCGGCGGACTCCGGATCGTGTGGTCCGCGTCGTCCGGCGCCTACGGCGTCTGGGCTCCCGGAGCCATCGGCGGTGCGTACTCGCGGACCGGTGCAGAAAACGGCTGGCTCGGTTACCCGACGTCCAGGGAGATCTGCGGACTACGGTCGGCCGGCTGCAAGCAGACCTACCAGCGCGGTGTGATCGCCTGGTCACCGGCAACAGGCGCCCACATCAGCCGCGGCGGGATGCTCACCGCGTGGTCGGCCCGCGGTGCCCAGGACGGCGCACTCGGCTACCCCCTCGAGGACGAGGTGTGTGGACAGGCGAACGGTGGCTGCGTCCAGAAGCACCAGGGCGGCTCGACGTACTGGTCCCCGGCGACGGGCGGACATTCGACGAACGGCGACATCGGTGCGCGCCACCAGAATCTGGGCGCCCACACCGGCTACCTGGGCTACCCGCTGGAGGCCGAGGTCTGCGGTCAACGCAACGGCGGCTGCTACCAGCGGTTCCAGGGTGGCGTGATCTTCTGGTCCCCCGCCACCGGGTCCCAGCCCGTGCGCGGAGGAATGAAGACCCGATACGAATCGCTGGGCCGGCACCTGAGCTACCTCGGCTACCCCCAGACGCCGGAGCGCTGCGAGGGCGGCGAGTGCGTGCAGCCCTTCCAGGGCGGCTACATCTCCTGGAAGGCCTCCGGCAGCCGGGATCACCGGCACACCGAATGCACCACACTGAACGACGGGCGCTCCAAGTACTCCACGGGTGGCGCGAAGAGGGTCCTCCTCACCATCGCCGGCGGGTACGGCCGGAGTTCCGCCAAAGCCGTGTACTGCCAGAAGGTGGCAGGAAGCTATGTCACCGATTGGCAGACGGACGCGACGGTGGGAGCCAGCGGCTTCAAGCGGCCAGGAGTCCCCTCCGGGCCGACCCGCTTCAACTACTCCCCCACCGGGTCCTACTCCGTGACCGAGGCTTTCGGCCTCGGCAACCCGGGCACCGCACTGCCCTACCGCACGCTCAACCCCCGCTCACGCTGGGGCGGTAATCCCAACACGAGCACCTACAACAAGTACTTCGAGTCCTCCACCTGGGTGGGGTACGACGAGGACATGTGGTACTTCGCGACACGGGCAACCCACGACTACCGTCAGGGCGCCGTGATCAACTACAACCGGCCGCCGGACTCCCCGATCGTGCAGGATGCAGGCTTCGCCATCTTCCTGCACCAGAACAAGGTCCCGACGGCCGGGTGCATCGCGCTCGACGACTGGGCCGTCGTGGACTACCTGAGGAAATCGACCCCCGGGGACCGCATCATCATGGGCGTCGCAGCGGACCTGTTCCGGTAGCAGCCGGCCCGACCGCACGAGAGAACCCCCGACGGGAGACCGCCGGGGGTTCTCCCGTTCCACGGACCGTCGCGCCCGCCCCGAACGGCGCGGGTCCTGCGCCTACGATCCCTGGTCGACCGTGTCCGGTTCTGGTCTACACTGCGAATTGAACACGTTCGAAAAGGAGACCAGTGCCTTCGCAGACCGCCAAGAGCGAAGCGACCCGGGAGTTGCTGGTCTCCACCGCGCTCCGGCTGTTCCGCGAGCACGGCTACGAGAAGACGACCATGCGGGCCATCGCCGCGGCCGCGGACGTCTCCACCGGGAGCGCCTACTACTATTTCGCGTCGAAGGACGACCTCGTCCACGAGCTGTACCGCAGCCTCCAGGAGGAGCACCGCGCGCTCACGCTCCCCCGCCTCCACGAGGGCCAGAACCTCGGCGAACTCCTGCGGATCGTCCTGAACACCGGGGTCGGCGTGATGGGGCCGTATCACGACTTCGGCTCGAACTTCATCAGCATCGCCATCACGCCGTCCACGACGACGAGCCCGTTCGGCAGCGAGTCCGCCGTGGCCCGCGCCCGTGCCATCTCGCTCTTCCGGCAGGCCGTGGCGATGTCCAGGCCGCAGCCGCCCCTGGCCATCCGGGACGACCTCCCCGAACTCCTCTGGTACGCCTACATGGGCATCACCCTGTTCTGGGTCTACGACTCCTCCCCCGACCAGATCCGGACGCGCCGGCTCATCGACCAGGCCGCGCCGCTCATCTCGAAGCTCGTGATCCTCTCCCGGCTTCCCGTGGTCCGGAAGATCGTCGAGGAGATCGTGCAGCTGATCCAGGGGACCCGGCAATGACGGAGGACCCGGCAGTCACCGCCGACGACGACGCCGGGCGGCGCGCACCGAACCCCCGCCACCGCGTGACGTTCGGGATCGGCGCCGTCGCCGTCGGGTTCCTCGTGGGACTCACGACCCTCGCCCTGGCCTTCGCCCTCTCCTGGGGACCGGACGCCCCGGGCGTCTTCCTCCTGGCCCTCTGGTACGGCGTCAGCGTCGGCGTGATCACCGGCCTGCCCCTCGGCGTCGTGCTCGGGCTCCTGCTGCGCCCCGTGGCGAACCAGTGGATACACGTAGGGGTCTTCTTCGCCGTCTTCACCCTGGCCTCCTTCGCCGTCATCACCCTGCTGTCCCCCTCCCGGGTGCTCCTCGAGAGCCTCCCCATCGCCCTGGTCATCGGAGGTGCGGGCGCCCTCGCCCGAGCCAGCGTGTGGAAGCTGGTCCGCGTGCAGGAAATCGGGCGATGAACGACGACGCGACCCGTGGCACGACCATCGGAACGGTCGCCATCGCGGAGGCGCCCGACGGCGTCGACCACCCCACACCGGGACGTGTACTCGAGGGCCTCCCCGCGCCGGATCGGGTGGCCGCCCCGGAGCCGAGTCGGGCAGACTAGGAGGATGTCCGACACCCAGCCTTCCGCAGCCCCCGCCATCACCCTGACCATCGCCGGTTCCGAGGCGACGGGCGGCGCCGGAGCCCAGGCCGACCTCAAGACGTTCCAGGAACTCGGCGTCTACGGCATCGCGGCCCTCACCTGCATCGTGTCCTTCGACCCGAAGCACGAGTGGCAGCACCGCTTCGTCCCGGTGGACCAGCAGGTGATCGCGGACCAGCTCGAGGCCATCCAGTCCTGCTACCCCCTCCGCACCGTCAAGCTGGGCATGCTCGGCACCCCGGCGACCATCGACACCGTGGCCTCCGCACTGAAGAGCCAGGCGTGGGACCACGTGGTCCTCGATCCGGTGCTCATCTGCAAGGGGCAGGAGCCCGGCGCCGCCCTTGACACCGATGAGGCGCTCAAGGCGGACATCCTGCCGTTGGCGACCTTCGTCACCCCGAACCACTTCGAGGCGGAATCCCTCTCCGGCATCAGCATCGAATCGCTCGAGGACCTGAAGGAGGCCGCCCGCATCATCCACCGCCGGAGCGGCGCCGTGGTCCTCGCCAAGGGCGGCGTGCGCATCGCGGGCCCCGACGCCGTCGACGTGTACGTCGACGGCGAGACGCTCGAGGTCCTCTCCTCCCCGAAGGTGGGCGAGGTCGCCGTCAGCGGCGCGGGCTGCACCCTCGCAGCGGCGATCACCGCGGAACTCGCGAAGGGCGCGGCGCCCCTGGACGCCGCCCGCACCGCCAAGGCCTTCGTGACCGAGGGCATCCGCAACCGCGTCAGCTCCAACGCCCCGTTCGACGCCGTCTGGCAGGGCGGCGCGGGGTCCACGCGGTAGCCGGTACGCGATGGGCGCCGCTGGGCAGGAGGGCGCCGGAGCAGGGGACACCCCGGCGCCGGGCGATTCCCCCGGCGGGCAGGGGCCCTCGGAGCGGCACCCCAGACGCGACGACAGGCGCGGCGAGAGCGGGAACCAGCGCCTGGACCGCAACTGGCAGGAGATGCTGCAGGAGCTGCGCGTCATGCAGGCCGGCATCCAGATCCTGGCAGGATTCCTGCTGATCCTGCCCTTCCAGCGCCGCTTCGAGGAGCTCGACGACCTCCAGGTGGGCGTCTACCTGTGCCTGCTCTGCCTGTCCGTCCTGATCCAGGCCCTGTTGCTGTCCACGGTCACCCTGCACCGGGCCCTGTTCGGCCTCCATGTGAAGGGAACGCTGGTGGAGCACACCGCTGCGATCATCCCGTTCGCGACGGCCCTCGTGGGGGTGGTGCTCGCGGGGACCCTCTGGCTGGTCTTCGATATCGTGCTCGGCCGCACCGCCAGCCTCGTCGTGGCGGGGGTCCTCCTGGCCCTCGAAGCGATCCTCTGGGTCGCCTACCCCCTGGCCCTCCGCCGACGCGCGCTCAGGCAGCGTGGCTGACGCGCCGGCTTCGAGCCCCGGAGACGCACCGCGTCAGCCGGACCTCCTGTCTCAGCCCGAATGCGTCGCGAGGAACGCGTACACCTCGGTCTCGTCGACGCCCGGGAACGCCCCGGGCGGCATCGCCGCGAGCAGGTGCGAATGGGCGCGGGCGCTCGGCCAGGCCTGACCGGCCCATTCCCGTGCGAGTTCCGCGGGCGGCCGGCGGCAGCATGACTCGTCGGGGCAGAAGGACTTCTCACGGATGTCCGTGTCCCGCCCGCGGAACCATTTCACGTGCGCGTACGGCACCCCGATGCTGAGCGAGAACTCGCCGCTCGCGGCCCGCTCGGTCCGCGCCGTGCACCAGTAAGTGCCGCTCGGGGTGTCCGTGTACTGGTTGTAGGCGCGGAACTTGTCCTGGACGTCGAACACCACGCGGGAGGTCCAGCGGCGGCACGAGGGCTGACCCTCGATGGCACCGGTGTGGTCCTGCGGGAAGGTCACGCCGTCGTTCTCGTAGGCCTTGTAGATGATGCCGCTCTTGTGCGTCTTCTGGAAGTGGGTGGGGATGTCGAGGTGCTCCGTGGCGAGGTTCGTGAAGCGGTGCGCGGCCGTCTCGTAGGACACCGCGAAGTTGTCACGGATGTCCTCCACGGAGATCTCCTTCGCCGCCTTCGCCCGCTTCAGGAACTCGACGGTGGGCCGCTCGGGGAGCAGGAGCGCCGCCGCGAAGTAGTTGGTGGCCACGCGCTGGCGCAGGAATTCGCCGTAGTTCTCCGGGGTCCTGTGCTCCAGGACGTAGTGCCCGAGCGCCTGCAGCAGCACCGAGCGGGGATCGTGATCGGTCCGCTGCGACTGCGTGAGGTAGATGCGGCGGTTCTTGAGGTCCGTGACGGACCGCGTGGAATGCGGCAGGTCGCCCACATGGTGCAGGGAGAAGCCGAGGTGCGCGGCGATGTCCGCGATCAGGTGCTGGGACACGGGGCCCGCGCTGTACCCGACGGCGTCGAGCACGGTCTGCGCCTGGACCTCGATCTCCTGGAAGTAGTTGTTCCGCTCCCGCATCACGGCGCGCAGTTCGGCGTTCGCCCGCCGCGCCTCCTCCGGTGTGGCCACCTGCTCGTTCAACCGTCGCTCGAGCTCTCCCTGCAGGCCCACGAGCGACTCCAGCACCTCCAGCGGCAGCCGCGACGAGATGCGGACCTTCGGCAGCCCCAGCGACTCGTAGAGCGGGCCGCGCTGCGCGCGCTCCAGCGCGATCTCCAGGGCGGCCCGGCGCGACGGCGGCTCAGCCCCGAGCAGTTCGTCGATGGTCACCCCGAGTGCTGCCGCGAGGCGCTGGAGCATGCCGAGCTTGGGTTCCCGCTTGCCGTTCTCCACGAGGGACAGTTGCGACGCGACGGTGCCGACGGCGGCCCCGAGGTCGTCGAGGGTCAGGCCCTTTGCCTTGCGGAGATGGCGTACACGCCGCCCCAGGCTGATGAGGTCCAGGGCCTCGCCCTCGACGACCGGCGGAGTGGCGGAGGTCGCGGAGGAGGGCTGGGACCAGGCGGGAGTCGTCATTTCTTGACGATAAGCGAAGAAGTGCATTTCTTGCCAGGGTCAAAGGGTAGGAACCTCGGCAGAAGTGGCGAATCGTTGATTCCACACCCGCCGGGGCAGCCGGCCACCGACCAAGGAGACAGCAATGACGCAGGAACCCTCACCCTCGAATCCCTCCTCCACCGGGCTGCAGGGCGCGGCAGCGGATGCCGCCCGCGGACTGGACCTCGAGTGGTCGGCCGATGCGCGCTGGGAAGGCGTACGGCGCGACTACTCGGCGGCCGACGTCGTCCGCCTGCGCGGCAGCATCCAGGAGGAACACACGCTCGCGCGGCGCGGCGCCGAGAAGCTGTGGCGCCAGCTCACCGAGGAGGCCGGCACCGGCGGGTACACCAACGCCCTCGGTGCTCTCACGGGCAACCAGGCCGTGCAGCAGGTCAAGGCCGGGCTGCGTGCCATCTACCTCTCCGGCTGGCAGGTGGCCGCGGACGCCAACAACTCCGGGCACACCTACCCGGACCAGTCGCTGTACCCGGCGAACTCCGTGCCCACCGTCGTCCGCCGCATCAACAACGCGCTGCTCCGCGCCGACCAGATCGAATGGGCGGAGGGCACCTCGACCGTCGAGGACTGGCTCGTGCCGATCGTCGCCGACGCCGAAGCAGGCTTCGGCGGTCCGCTCAACGCCTACGAACTCATGAAGTCGATGATCCAGGCGGGCGCCGCCGGCATCCACTGGGAGGACCAGCTCGCGTCGGAGAAGAAGTGCGGGCACCTCGGCGGCAAGGTCCTGATCCCCACGCAGCAGCACGTGCGTACGCTGAACGCCGCGCGACTCGCGGCCGACGTCGCCGGGACGCCGTCGGTCATCGTGGCCCGCACTGACGCCGAGGCCGCTACGCTCATCACGTCCGACGTCGACGAGCGGGACCAGCCGTTCGTCACCGGCGAGCGCACCCCCGAGGGTTTCTACCATGTGCGCAACGGCCTCGAGGCGTGCATCGCCCGCGGCCGGGCCTACGCACCCTATGCGGACCTGCTCTGGATGGAGACCGGCACCCCGGACCTCGACCTGGCACGGCGCTTCGCCGAGGGGATCAAGGCGGAGTTCCCGGACCAGATGCTCGCCTACAACTGCTCCCCGTCGTTCAACTGGCGCAAGCACCTCGACGACGCCACGATCGCCACGTTCCAGCGCGAGCTCGGTGCCATGGGGTTCACGTTCCAGTTCATCACCCTCGCCGGCTTCCACGCCCTCAACTACTCGATGTTCGACCTCGCCCACGGCTACGCCCGCGACGGCATGAGCGCCTACGTGGACCTGCAGGAGCGCGAGTTCGCCGCCGAGTCCCGCGGCTACACCGCCACCCGGCACCAGCGCGAGGTCGGCACCGGCTACTTCGACCAGGTGGCCACGGCCCTCAACCCCGGCGGCAGCACGCTCGCCCTCGCCGGCTCCACCGAGACGCAGCAGTTCCACTGACCTCCCCGGCCGAGAGGGCAGGAAAGACCACGAAACCCGGGTCCGGGCGGTCATTCCTGCCCTCTCGGCACCCCGCATCGGCACCAGAACCCCAGGAGCACACCATGAACGACCCCTACACCCTGAACGGCATCACCCTCACCGCGCCGCCCATCCAGCGCCAGGGCGAGATCCTGACCCGCGAGGCACTGGACTTCGTCAAGGCGCTGCACCGGGCCACCCACAAGCGCCGCGAGGAGCTCCTCGACCACCGGTGCCGCCAGCGCAAGGCCGTGGCGGCCGGCGCGGACCCGCACTTCCTGCCCGAGACACGGCACATCCGTGAGGACGCATCGTGGCGGGTGGCCCCGACGGCCCCGGGACTCGAGGACCGCCGCGTGGAGATCACCGGCCCCGTGGATCGCAAGATGACCATCAACGCGCTGAACTCCGGCGCGAGGGTCTGGCTCGCGGACATGGAGGACTCCTCGACGCCGTCGTGGTCCAACGTGATCAACGGCCAGCTGAACCTCAGGGACGCCCTCGCCGGACGGATCGGGTTCACCTCGCCGGAGGGCAAGGAGTACCGGGTCGAGGGCCCGGCGGACACGCTGCCGACGATCGTCGTCCGGCCCCGCGGCTGGCACCTGCCCGAGAAGCACGTCCTCATCCAGGACGTCGCCGTGGCGGGCGGACTGTTCGACTTCGCCCTCTACTTCTTCCACAACGCCCGCACCCTGATCGATCAGGGCCGCGGCCCCTACTTCTACCTCCCGAAGATCGAGAACCACCTCGAGGCGCGGCTGTGGAACGACATCTTCGTCCAGGCACAGCATCTGCTCGGCATCCCGCAGGGCACCATCCGCGCCACCGTGCTGATCGAGACCATCACGGCGGCGTTCGAGATGGAGGAGATCCTGTACGAGCTGCGGGACCACGCGGCGGGACTCAACGCCGGGCGGTGGGACTACATCTTCTCCGTCATCAAGAACTTCCGCACCCGCGGCCCGCGCTTCGTCCTGCCGGACCGCAACGCCGTCACCATGACGGCACCGTTCATGCGCGCCTACACCGAACAGCTCGTCCGGGCCTGCCACCGTCGCGGCGCCCACGCGATCGGCGGCATGGCCGCCTTCATCCCCAACCGGCGCGACGAACAGGCCAACGCCCTCGCCCTGGAGAAGGTGCGGGCGGACAAGACCCGCGAGGCCGGCGACGGCTTCGACGGCTCGTGGGTGGCGCACCCGGACCTCGTGCCCGTGGCCATGGAGGTCTTCGACGCAGCCCTCGGCGACCGTCCGAACCAGCTCCACCGCCTGCGCGAGGATGTCCGCCCGGACGACGTCGCGCTGCTGGACATCGCCGCGACGCCGGGCACCATCACGGAGCGCGGGGTCCGCGAGAACCTCGAGGTCGGGGTGCGGTACATCGAGTCCTGGCTGCGGGGCAACGGCGCGGCCGCCATCAACAACCTGATGGAGGACGCCGCGACGGCGGAGATCTCGCGGTCGCAGATCTGGCAGTGGATCTACACGAGCGCCCTCACGGACGACGGCGAGGTGATCACCAGGGACCGGGTGACCGATCTGCTCGACGAGGAGTTCGCGTCCCTGGCGCGGTTCGACGGCGACCGGTTCGACGAGGCCCGCGAGGTCTTCGAGGAGGTGGCCCTCGGCATGGAGTTCCCGGCCTTCCTGACCGTGACGGCGTACTCGAAGTACCTGCGGGACGGGACGTCGCTCGTCGCCGCGTGATCCCTTGCGCGGGGGAGGGACGGCGCCCGACGGCGTCGTCCCTCCCCCGCGAACCGTCCTACGGGGCCGTCGGAGCGGGGGTGGGCGTGGAGCCTTCCTCCGGGGCGCAGGACAGTCCGGCGGGAGTGACGTCCATCCGCTCGGGCGGGACGACGCCCGCGTAGCCGGACCCGAGGATGACGTCGACCGTCCGGTCCTCGCGCTCGTCGGCCACGTAGATCGACTCGGGGATGGTGCGCTGCAGGGTGAAGGCGTTGGCGCGCCCGGCCTCGCCCGAGACGATGATCGCCGTCATGCCGGTGGGGCCGACCGGCCTGTTGGCGACCTCACGCACTGCGAAGGCCCGGCCGCGGAGTTGCTCCGCAGCCGTGCCCGCGAGTCCGTCGATGCTGGTGCTGTTGTAGACGTTGACGGTGATGGCGCTCGGGTCCTGGTAGTCGAACGGACCGGCGGGGCACGTGGACGTCGGTTCGGGGACCGCCTCGGGCGCACCGGTGCTGATGTCACCGCGCGCGATGCCGACGGCGACGTACACGGCGGCGGTCACGAGCCCGACGAGGAGCACGAGGACGAACCCGTGGAGGATCCTGCGCCCCGAGACCCGGCGGCGGCGATCGGCGTCGTCCTCCTGGAACACGGCGCCGAGATCCGTCTCGGTGATGATCCGCTGACCGTGCCACTCGGTGGGGTCGCGTCTGGCCTGCGCCCGCTGATGGCGCGGCGAGCCGTGCTCACTCATCGAGCACGAGGACTCTCGCGTGCAGGATGGCCCGCTGGTGCAGCGCCGTCCGGACGGCGCGGTGCAGGCCGTCCTCGAGGTACATCGTGTCGTTCCACTGCACCACGTGCGGGAAGAGGTCGCCGAAGAACGTCGAGTCCTCGGCGAGCAGCGCCCCGAGGTCGAGCGTGGTCTTGGTGGTCACCAGTTCGTCGAGCCGCACCTGCCGTGGAGCCACTTCCGCCCAGTCCTTGGGGGTCACACATCCGTGGTCGGGGTACGGCCGGCCGTCACTCACTGCTTTGAAGATCACACCTCTAGGGTAAGTAATTGCTTCGGCCAATGGAACGCGAGTCTCCGGCGGGCGATCATCTCGTGGCTCAATGGTTACGCCGCGGGGTCCGCCGGCAGTGGAGGCAGCTCGTCCGCGGCCGTCGGGTAGGAGGGTTGCGCCCCCGGGCGCTGGACCGTGTAGGAGGCGACGCGCACGGCGAAACGGACGGCGTCGTGCAGCGGCTCACCGCCCGCGAGTCGTGCCGCGAGTGCTCCCACGAAGGCGTCCCCCGCCCCCGTGGTGTCCACCGCGGACACCCCCGGGGCGGGCACCCGGCGGAGGGCACCGCCGTCGGCGACGAGGGCCCCGGCACCGCCGACCGTCATCACCACCGACGCGAATCCGACGGCGAGGAGGCCCTCGACCACGGCGCCGTGGTCCGTGGGCACCGGGCGCCCGAAGCGCGCGAGGACCAGCGCCCCCTCGTGCTCGTTGACCACCAGCGGATCCGCGCGGAGGAGCACGGGGCCGTCGAGGGCGATCACGGGTGCGAGGTTGACGATCACGCGCCCGGCGGCGAGACGGATGGCCGCGGCCGTGGCGTCCGCGGGCAGTTCGCCCTGGACGATGACGACGTCGGCATCCCGGATGGCGCCGGCGGAGGCGTCGACGAGTCGTGGCGTCATCCCGGCGTTGGCTCCGGGCAGCACCACGATGGTGTTCTCGCCGTCGTCGGCCACCTGGATGACGGCGATCCCGGTGGCTCCGCCGGTCCTGACGACGGCCCGCAGGTCCACGCCGGCCGTCGTCAGGACGGAGAGGGCGACGTCCGCGTACGCGTCGCCTCCCACGGCGCCGATCAGGGTGACCTCGGCACCCAGCAGGGCTGCGGCGACCGCCTGGTTGGCGCCCTTGCCGCCGGGCAGCACCGCCATCGAGCGGCCCGCCACGGTCTCGCCCGGCTGGGGATGCCGGTCTGCGGTGACCACGAGGTCCGCGTTGATCGACCCGACGACGACGATGCCCGACCTGGTGCTCATGCCGCGAGTCTTTCATGCCGGTCCCGTCCGGGCGCGCCCGGCACCGGTCGCGAATGGAGGGACCGCGCGAGGCGGAACATAATGGACCCATGCCTACGGACGCCCCCCTCGATCTGCTGCCCGCCGCCCCCGCCCTGCCCTCCCCCGGCCAGGGACAGCCCACCCAGGGGCTCCTGCTCGACGTCGACGGGCCGGTGGCCAGCCCCGTCACGCGGACGGTCCCCGCCGGGATCATCGCCGACCTGCTCACGCTCGCCGCAGCGGGCTGGCCCGTGGTGTTCAACACGGGCCGCTCGGACGCGTTCATCCGTCAGCAGGTGATGGAGCCGATGCTCGCCGCCGGCCTGCCGGCCGGGGTGACCTTCCACGCCGTCTGCGAGAAGGGTGCCACCTGGTTCTCGTTCACGGCCGACGGCGCCGGGGAGGTCTTCCTCGACCGCGGGCTCGCGCTGCCCACGAGCTTCGCCGACGACGTGCGGGACGTCGTGGAGGAGAAGTACTCCCACCTCATGTTCTTCGACGAGACGAAGCTCGCCATGGTCTCGGTGGAGCAGTCCCTCGACGCGGCGAACGCAGACTACCTCGAGGGCCAGCGCTCCTTCGACGAGGACGCCCTGGACATCATGCACAGCCATGACATGGGCGCCTGCAGGCTGGACCGGGAGGAGCCGGACAGCAAGGGGGACATCGAGTACCGCGTGGATCCGACGATCATCTCGACCGACATCGAGTCCGTCCGCGTGGGCAAGGACCTGGGCGCCGAGCGCGCCCTGGCCCTCGTCGCGCCGCTCATGGAGGTGCCCCGCACGTGGCGGACGGTGGGCGATTCGCGCACCGACTACGCCATGGCCGACTGGCTGCACGAGCAGGGGTACGACGTCGCGCACATCGACGTCCGACCGGCCGACGGCGTGCCCGCGAAGCCGTACGAGATCCTGACGGAGGGCGCCCTCATCCACGAGGAGGCAGGCGCCGCCTTCCTCGCACGCTGCGTCGCCTCCCTGGGGTAGGGACCGGCGCCGTCCCGGCGAGGCCGGGTCAGGCGGCGGATCGCGCCAGGGCGTCCTCGATGGCGGCGGTCACCTCGGGTGCCTCCGGCTCGACCGTCGGCGCGAACCGCGCGAGGACCTCGCCGTCGCGGCCCACCAGGAACTTCTCGAAGTTCCACTTCACGAGGCCGGGCAGGAGCCCGGTCCTGAACGTCGTCAGCTGCGCGTAGAGCGGGTGCTGGTCCTTGCCGCGGACGTCGCCCTTGGCCATCAGCGGGAACGTGACGCCGAAGGTCCTCGAGCAGAACTCGGCGATCTCGCCGTCGTTCCCGGGTTCCTGTCCCATGAACTGGTTGCAGGGCATGCCGAGGACCACGAGGCCCTCGGCCGCGTACCGGCCGTACAGCGCCTCGAGGCCGGCGTACTGCGGGGTGAAGCCGCACTTCGACGCGACGTTGACCACCAGGACGGGGTGGCCGCGGAAATCCCCGAAGGACTTCGTGCTGCCGTCGTTCATGGTGAGGTCGATCCCGTACAGGCCGGACGAGGACATGGTTGCTCCCTGAGGACTCGGTGGTGCTTGTGCTTCGTATCGTCGCACGCCGCGGATGGTTCACCGCATGGACGGAGCAAATCGGCCCGGGGGTACGTTGAACGGAACGGCGGCCCTCAGGCCGGCCGCAGGACACCGACAGGACGGGTCACCGGATGGGCATCATCGACACGTGGAAGACGCAGCTCCGAACAACCTTCACGGACGGTGATCCGGCCATCCCGCAGTGGCAGTTCGAGTTCGAGAAGGGCGACGACGCCGGGTACTTCCCGGTCGGTTCGGCCGTGTGGACGGTGCACAGCTCCATCACGCCCACCGTCGCGGGGATCCGGGCACTCCTCCTCCAGACGCTGCACCCGGGAGCCATGGCCGGCGTGCACGCCCACTCGAGCTTCCGGGAGGAACCGCTCGGGCGCCTCGCCAACACCATCCGCTGGATCTTCACGGTCACGTACGGGTCGACGGCCGCGGCCCGGGAGGGCTCGGCGTTCGTCCAGCGCCTCCACACCCGGGTGTCCGGGACGTACACCGACAGCCGGGGGGTCGAGACGCCCTATTCGGCCGCGGACCCCGACCTGATCCGGTGGGTGCACCTCGCGTTCACCGACGCCTTCGTGGCCGCGCACGCCGCGTACGGTGGGCCCATCCCGGGCGGCGTGGACCAGTACGTGGCGGAATGGGCGCGGGCCGGGGAGCTGATGGGGCTCGAGGACCCGCCGCGGTCCGCTGCCGGGCTCAGGGCGCAGCTCGCCGCGTTCGACGGCGACCTCAGGAACAGCGAGCAGGTGCAGGAGGCGCTGACCTATATCCGCCGTCCGCCCCTGCCCCGGTCCCAGCGCCTCGGGTACCGGATCCTGTTCGCCGGGGCGGTGGCCACGCTCGAGCCACGCCACCGCGAGATGCTCGGCCTGCGGGTGCCGTCCCTCGGACCCGTCCCGCTGCCGATCCGGCCGGCCGTACGGCTGGTCCTCGGGATGATCCGGCTGGGGCTGGGGCCGGAGGGTCCCGCGGAGGCCGCCGCGAAGAACCGCATCCGTCGCGTGGCAGGAACCGTCTAGACAACCGAGAGGTGGAGCCGCCCGACGACCGTATACCCGATCCGACGCCGGCGTTAGGCTCCAGGCATGCGAACGCTGCTCTTCGCTCCTGTGACCTTCAATCTTGCCGAGACGACCCGCATGATCATGATCGCGCGGGCGCTCGGCCCCGCGTGTCACGCAGTGTTCCAGGTGTACGAATCCCCTTATGTGCACCTCGTGCGCTCGGCCGGCTTCGAGGTGCGCCAACTCGGCCCCGGCCTGTCGAGGCGCGAGCAGGGCCAGGTTCTGGCCCTCGACCAGGGGCGTTCGCTCCGCCATCCGTTCTCCCCCGGGCTCGTCCGCGCCCGGGTCGATGCCGAGCGTCGGCTCCTCCGTGAGACCGGCGCCGAGGCGGTGGTGATGGGGACGAACGTCACCTCGCTCATCTCCGCGCGCGCCGAGGAGGTGCCGCTGTTCTACGCCGTCCCCTTCGCGCTCACCCGACCTCACCTGGAGCAGACGCGGCGGCTCGGTCTCGTCACCGGGACTGGTCCCCTCAGCGGCGTGACCGACCACGTCGCGTCGGCCGCCCTCCGCCTCGTCTACGGTCGGTTGCCGATCGCCCCGCGCGCCTTCCGCATCGTCGCCAGGGAGAACGGGGTACGCCCCCTGCGCACCGGGTTGGAGCTGTTCGAGGGCGACATCAACCTCCTGACGGTCATGGCCTCCGAACTCGAGGGATACCACCTCCCGGCGAACTACATCAGGGTGGGTCCGATCTTCGCGGAACTGCCGGGCGAGGTTCCCCAGCTGGTGCATGATCTCGCACATTCGGACCGACCACTCGTCTATCTGGCGCTCGGATCCTCGGGCAACCGAAGGACAGCGCTGCGCGCAGCCCACACGCTGGGCGAACTGGACATCAACGTCATCGCCCCCATCCGCCACTTCCTCACACCGGGCGATGTGGCCGGGTTGCCGACGAACGTGCACGTCGTCGACCTGTTACCCGCACACCGACTCGGGGGGCTCATCGACGCGGCGGTACTTCACGGCGGACAGGGCACGGTGCAGACTGCGTGCGCGACGGGAGTACCGTTCGTCGGCATCGGCATGCAGCCGGAGCAGGCTTGGAACGTCGCGGTGTGCGTGCGGCAGGGCAACGCGATCGCGGTGTCGCCCCGGGAGGCAGGCACCGAGCACCTCGCCGGCGCCGTGCAGCGGTTGCTCACCGACGGGTCCTTCCGCGCTGCGGCCGAACGGGAACGCCTGCTCCGTGCGGACGAGGACGGGCCCGCCGCTGCCGCGCGGGCCATCCAGAGACACCTGGGACCCGCGCGCTCGAGCGGTTGAGTCGGTTCGGGCACGGTGCCGGTAGGACGGCGGCAGCCCGCCGGTGCGGGGTGGTCCGTGGACTCCGTTCGCGACCACCGACCCATACAGAAAGGAACACCCCGGTCCGAAGACCGGGGTGTTCCTCATCGAGCCGACACCTCCGTAGAGAATGTCCCGACTCGGCACACAAGCGGAGGATGGGGGATTTGAACCCCCGAGGGCGTGAACCCAACACGCGTTCCAGGCGTGCGCCATAGGCCGCTAGGCGAATCCTCCTCCTTTGGAGCAGATACCAGAATACCCATACAACCGGCTCACGCCGAATCGCCCGGATCCGGCGGGGCAACAGCAGCGCTCCCCGGGCCCTGTTCCGCGGATTCGAATGCCACGCGATCCACTGTGTAGACTATTTCCCGGCCCCTCATGTGGTGTCATCCTGTGAACTCCCCCAGGACCGGAAGGTAGCAAGGGTAAGCGGGCTCTGGCAGGTGCATGGGGGGTCTTCACTTTAAGGACGCGGGCAGCGGGAGGTTCCACGGTGGCAGACACGGGCGCCGGCCGCTTCGCCCCGAGCCCCTCCGGCCGGCTGCACGTCGGCAACCTCCGCACGGCCGTCCTCGCGTGGCTCTTCGCCCGCTCCACCGGACGCCGGTTCCTGATCCGGGTGGAGGACCTGGACCGTGTCCGCGCCGGCGCCGAGGCGGAGCAGCTCGCCGAACTGGCGGCACTGGGCCTCGCCTCCGACGAGCCGGTCCTGCGCCAGAGCGGTCACACAGCCCGGTACGCCGAGGCGCTGGAGCGGCTCATCACCCAGGACCTCGCCTACGAGTGCTTCTGCACGCGGCGCGACATCGCGGACGCCGCGAGCGCCCCGCACGGCCGGCCCGGCTTCTACCCCGGCACCTGCCGCGCCCTCGGGGAGGACGAGCGGGCACGACGCCGGCTCGAGCGCAGCCCGGCGCTGAGGCTGCGCTCCGCCGTCGAGGGCTGGACCGTCGAGGACCTGCTCGCCGGCCGCGTCACGGCTCCGGTGGACGACGTCGTGCTGCGGAGGAACGACGGCGTGATCGCCTACAACCTCGCCGTCGTGGTCGACGACGCCGCCCAGGGCATCGACCAGGTGGTGCGGGGCGAGGACCTCCTCGACTCGGCCCCGCGGCAGGCCTACCTCGCCTCCCTCCTCGGCCTCCCGGTGCCCACGTACGCGCACGTCCCCCTGGCGGTGACGGCCGAGGGCCGCCGCTTGGCAAAGCGCGACGGCGCTGTGACACTGGAGGACCTTGCCGGACAGGGCTGGTCCGCGGCTGCGGTCCTGGACACGATCCTGGCCTCGCTCGGTCTTCCCGGCGGGAGTCTGGACGCGGCCCTCGCGGTGTTCGATCCGGGGCGACTGCCGCGCCACCCCTGGGTGGTCGACCCCGCCGTCCTGTTCCCCACCACCGCCGGACCGGCATGCAAACCGTCAGCACCAACCGATAAGGTTCATCCGTGAGTACAGCCCTCTACCGCCGCTACCGTCCCGAGACCTTCGCGGACGTCATCGGCCAGGAGCATGTCACCGAACCCCTGATGGCGGCCATCGACAAGGACCGCATCAACCACGCCTACCTGTTCTCCGGGCCCCGCGGCTGCGGCAAGACCACCTCGGCGCGGATCCTCGCCCGCTGCCTCAACTGCGCGCAGGGCCCCACCTCCACACCGTGCGGTGTCTGCGACAGCTGCGTCGAACTCGCCCGGAACGGCTCGGGCAGCCTGGACGTCATCGAGATCGACGCCGCGAGCCACGGCGGCGTCGACGACGCCCGCGATCTCCGCGAGCGCGCCACCTTCGCCCCCGTCCGGGACCGGTTCAAGATCTTCATCATCGATGAGGCCCACATGGTCACCTCGGCGGGCTTCAACGCACTGCTGAAGATCGTGGAGGAACCGCCGGAGCACATCCTGTTCATCTTCGCGACCACCGAGCCGGACAAGGTGATCGGCACCATCCGGTCACGAACGCACCACTACCCGTTCCGGCTCGTCCCGCCCGAACCCCTCATGGCCTACCTCGAGCTGCTGTGCCGGCAGGAGAACGTGCCGGTGGCCCCCGGAGTCCTCTCGCTCGTGGTCCGTGCCGGCGGCGGATCCGTCCGCGACTCCCTCTCCGTACTCGACCAGCTCATGGCCGGCGCGAACGAGTCCGGGCTCGACTACGAGCTCGCCGTCTCGCTCCTCGGCTACACGCACGCGACCCTGCTCGACGACGTCGTCGACTCCGTGGCCGCCGGCGACGCCGCAACGGTGTTCAACGCCGTGGACCGCGTGATCCAGACCGGGCACGACCCCCGGCGCTTCGTGGAGGACCTGCTGGAGCGGTTCCGCGACCTGATCGTCATCAACGCGGTCCCCGAGGGCGCCGCATCCATCCTGCGCGGCGTCCCCGACGACCAGCTGAACCGCATGCGCACGCAGGCGAACCAGCTCGGCGCCGGCGAGCTGTCCCGCGCCGCCGACGTCACCAATGCCGCCTTGAACGAGATGACCGGCGCCACGTCGCCGCGACTGCACCTCGAACTGCTGTGCGCACGCCTGCTGCTCCCGGCGGCGGATGCCTCGGTACGCGGCACGCTCGCCCGGGTGGACCGCATCGAGCGTCGCCTCGAGTACGCCGCCGGGACACCCACCGCCGGCAGCGAACCCGCCGCCGCGCCCACCCCCGACGCCGTGGCGGAGCCTCCGAAGCCTCCGCGTCCGCGGCTCGACGGCGTCCCCCGGACCGCCGAGGAGGCAGCCGCCCGCTGGTCGCTGCCCGTCGCCGACCCGGCCGCTCCCGCAGTGCCCGCAGCCGCTCCGGGCGCGCAGTCCCCCGCCATCCCCGCCGCGGCCCGTGACCGGCAGCCCGGGACTCCTGCGGCGGACTCCTCGCCCGACTGGGGTGGCAACTGGGGTGTCTCCACCCCCACTGCCTTCGCCGATCCGGCATCCGAGGCGAAGACGGCGGAGCGCCCCGCGGCAAGTGCTCCGGGCGGGCCCGGCACGCCGGGGGCCCCCGCGGCAGGTGTGCCAGGCGTGCCCGGTGCGGCAGATGCTCCGAACCGACCGGACACTCCCGACACTCCGGGCACGGCAGTCGTTCCGGATGCCGCAGGAGCTCCGGATGCCTCCGGCGAAGCAGCGACCACCGACGCGACCCCGATGCTCGGCGCCCCGGCGCCGGGCGTGCCGGCGAGTGCCGACGACCGCGAGGAACACCCGGCTGCAGACGAGCGCAGGCCCGATCGACCGGGCGCGCCGTCAGGGGCGGGCCCCGCGGAACCGGCCTCCTCCGTCGATGGTGGTCCGCGGCGCGAGGGTGATCAGGCTCCGCGATCGTCGGGCCCGGAGAACCGGCAGGGCCAGCAGCCCGACAGCGCGCCCGGACAGCAGCCCAGTGCCGATCCCGGCCGGCAGCCGAAGACCGGCGGCGGGCCGCAGCCTCCTACCGAAGCCGCCCGGCAGCCCGACGCGACACGGGACCACCACTCGTCCTCGCAGCATCCTGCGCCGACCCCGGGCGGTCCGGCACCGCAGCAGGAATCCCGGCGGCCCGACCAGGGCCAGCAGGGGCAACCCGCTGCATCCGGCGGCAACATCGAGATGATCCGACGTGCCTGGCCCGAGATCATGGACGAGGTCGCGCACATCAAACGCGCCACCTGGCTCATCGTGAACGTCTCGGCCAAGCCCCGGTCTTTCGAGGGCAACCAGCTGGTCCTCGCGTTCGTGAACCAGGGCAACGCCATCGGGTTCCAGCGCGGGCCCCACATGGACAACCTGAAGCAGGCGATCCACAAGGTCCTCGGCCTCACCTGCTCCATCGAAGCGGTCCATGACGCCGGCGGGTCGGGTGAGTCGGGCCCAAAAGTACCGGCCCGCACGGCGGGCCCGGGTAGCAGCCCGAGCCCTGCTTCCTCCACGCCAGGTCACGGGAGCAATCCGCCCGCACCTCGGGAGGGCACTCGACCGTCGACGGACACAGGAACCGCAGGGAACGCGGGACCGGGAGCGTCGTCGCCCACGGGCCCTGCGCCGCACGACGCCGAAGCCGGCACTCCGACGTCGTCGTCGCCGCACCCTGCGCCGCGGGAGGCCGGGGCCGCTCCTGCTGCGCCGTCACCAGATGGTGCGGCACCCGATCGATCCACCGGCACCCCCGACCCGGCCGGCCACCTCGACGCGGGGGCGGTAGGCGCCCCGGCGGGACCGGCCGGCGATCCGTTCTCCGGCCCGACGCCGACCGCCGGCCCTGCCGGTGGCGTGATCCCTGCTGCTGCATCGGCAGCCCGGCCGGACACGGGCCACGCCGCAGGCCCGGACCGCGCGACCGCCCCGGACGCCGAGGGCACGACCGCTGCCGAGGGAGCCGAGGGTGCCGTCCGCCCGGACCGGAATCCCCCGCCTCCAGCGCGGCCGGCCGTGCAGGCCTCCACCCGCCCGACGCCGGTCACGGACCCAGACCGTCCCGGCACCACGACCTCCACTGCCGCACCTGCAGCGCGCTGGGCCACCGGTGGGGCCACCCCTCCGAACCGCGCGAAGGAAGCGGCGCCGATCGAGGCTGCCACCCGCGGTGCCCGTCCGGCCGAGCGCTCGGCATCGGGGGCCGCGTCCGGGTCGGCGCAGGCCGGTGCGGAGGCGGTCAGCGCCTGGGACCCCTCCATGTCCGACGACTCCTGGGCCCTCGTCGAGCCTCCCGAGGAAGCCTTCGATCCCGGGCCGGGCTGGGGCTCCGTCCCGGAGGATCCCTATGACCGCGGCGCCGCAGCACCACGCGGGGCCGGAGGAACCCAGCGGCCCTCGGCCCCGACACCCGCACCCGATACGGCGAGCGCCCGGGGCGCGGACCCGCAGCGCTCCCAGCGTGCGCCGCTGTCCCAGGGCCCATCCGCGCCCGGCCCGCGCGCCACACCGGGGGGAGTTGCGACGAATCCGTCCACCGCGCCGGTGGCGTCCCGATCCGTCGTCTGGAGTCCGCCGGGCGCTGCCACGCCACCAGCAGCCGACGACGACCGGGCGAAGCCACCGACGCCTCCGGGCGGCACCGCTGCGGAGACGGCACACCCGTCACCCGCTGCACGCACCACGGCTCCCGTCCAGCCCAGGACGCCGGTCGTGCCCCGCTTCGCGGCGCCCGGCCCCGCCGTCGCCGGCGCCCCGACGTCCGCACCCGACACGGCGGCACCGGCCACGGCGTCGCCCGCCGGCACGGGACCGGACCGCCCGGTCGCGGCCGGCGACGTCCGGCAGAAGCCCGTCAGCCGCTACCAGCAGCTGCTCGACGCCGCCGAACGGAAGCGCGCCGAGGAGGCAGCCGCGGCACGGGGCGCGGTCGATCTCCGCTTCGTGGAGGACGAGCCCAGTGCGGACGACGAGACCGTCGAGGAATCGGGACTCGTGGGACGGACCGCGATCGAGCGCATCCTCAACGGGCGCCTCATCGAGGAACGCAGCCTCGACGGCCAGTAGCGGGCGCCCGACGTCGGGACCGCCCACGCTCAGGGCGTAACGCCGCGGCCGCCCTCCGGGCACGCCGCCGGGGCGGCAGGGCGGACAATGGAGGGTACGCTTCTTCCCGCTGGCGCAGCGGGAAGGGGTGGACCACGCCCCCGGCACCGGGACACCGGCACCATCACCACCGGCAGAAGAGGACACACCGTGTACGAAGGCGCAGTGCAGGAGCTTATCGACGAGCTCGGACGCCTGCCCGGGGTGGGCCCGAAGTCGGCCCAGCGCCTCGCGTTCCACATCCTCGAAGCGGACGGCGAGGACATGCAGCGCCTGGTCACCGCGATCACCACGGTCAAGGAACGCGTGAAGTTCTGCACCGTCTGCGGCAACGTCGCCGAGCAGGAACAGTGCGCCATCTGCCGCGATCCACGCCGGGATGCCACCATGATCTGCGTCGTCGAGGAATCGAAGGACGTGATCGCCGTCGAACGCACGCGCTCGTTCCGCGGCAGGTACCACGTGCTCGGGGGCGCCATCAATCCCATCGCGGGCGTAGGGCCCGACCAGCTGCGCATCCGCGAACTGCTTGCCCGCCTGTCGGACGCGCAGATCCAGGAGATCATCATCGCCACCGATCCGAACCTGGAGGGTGAAGCGACGGCGACCTACCTGGTGCGGATGCTCAAGACCATCGGCATCCCCGTCACGCGCCTCGCGTCGGGCCTCCCGGTCGGCGGCGATCTGGAGTACGCGGACGAGGTGACCCTCGGCCGGGCCTTCGAGGGCCGCCGCGTCATGTCCTGACGCGATCGGCCCCCGGAGGGACCCCTAGGCGATGCGGGTCCCCCGCGCGAGGCGCCGGGCCGGCATCGTCAGCTTCCGGCGGGCGGCCAGGAGGAGTCCTGCCGCCAGGGCCAGCTGGATCCCCAGCCCGAGCGGCCAGATCGGCGTCTCCTGCGGGAGCGGTCGAAGAGCCCGGGTTGCCTCCTCGCACGTCTGATCGGTGTCGGGTCCGGCCTGCGCCGAGCGCACGCCCTGGCTGATCGTCTCCATGACGCCCGGCGTGTAGTACGGTCCGTCGGCGGGACCCAAGGCCCCCGGCGTCTCCGGCTCCGGCAGGTCCTCGACACTGTAGGGCACGGCGTCGGCCACCACCACGAACGGGTTCGCGGCCAGGATCCAGGTGATGTACTGCGTATTGGGCAGCTCCGCCCGGTAGGTCTGCGTGACGCACTCCAGCTCGGCCCCCGGCTCGGGAGCGCCCATGCTGTCGAAGCTGCCCTCCGGGTAGTTGTAGTAGGACGACGTGACCGTCCGCTCCTCCATCACCAGCAGGGTACTCAGCCCGAAGACGATCACCGTGCCGATGGCCAGCAGCGCCACCACCATGTAGGTGCTGACGATGGAGAAGAGGGGCCGGTTGGCGAGCGCCGAGACGCCCACGCCGATCGCGCAGACGACGCCGAGTTCCACCGCGAGCATCAGGAGCGAGACCACCGCCTCCTGGCCGTCGACGCCGCCGAGGGCGAGCGCCCAGAGGATGAAGGGGCTGCTGAGGACGAGGAACGCGAGGGAACCCACCCATGAGGCCAGCCACTTCCCCGCGAGCAGCTGCCCCGGCGTCAGCAGGGTGACCTGGAGGATCGCGAGGGTGCCGCCCGCGCGGTCACCATTGATGGCGTTCGCCGACAGCCCGGGCGAGACGAGGAGTCCGAAGAACAGGACGAAGCCGACGATCAGGTCGAAGAGGATCCCGCCCTCGTTGTCGGTGGCCCCGATCACGCCGAGGGCGAGGACGAAGATGAAGCCGACCACCACGAACCAGGTGCCGAGCATCCAGTACCAGCCCCTGCCCCGGAGTCGCTGCTTCATCTCGAGGGTGAACACGGTGCGGACCGCGGTCCGGAACGGCAGGGAGGTCGACGGACGGACGGGGTGGGGGGTCGAGGGTTCGGTCGCTGTGCTCATCGTCTGTCCGTATCGAGGCTCATGTAGGTTTCTTCGAGCGCACCGCCGGCGGGTGCGAAGGCGGTGACGACGACGTCGGCCATCACCAGGGTGCGCAGCAGCCAGGAGGCCTCCGCGGTGCTGCCGAGCTGGACGAGGAACTCCTCGCGCCGCGAGTCGCGGCGCGTCTCGAAGCGCACGCCGTGGCTCTGCAGGGCAGTGGCGAGCGCGGTCATCGGCTCGGCCTGGATGTAGTAACGGCGGATCTGTCCACCCGCCTCGTCGAGCGTCTGGCTCTTCACCGACTCGCCGCGGCTGACGAAGACGGCGCGGTCGGCGATCTCGTCGAGCTCCGACAGCACATGGCTCGAGACCACGACGGTCTTGCCCTCGGCGGCGAGGGAGCGCAGGAGCGACCGCAGATCCACCCGCGAGCCGGGATCGAGGCCCGACGCCGGCTCGTCCAGGAGCAGGACCTGGGGGTCGTGGATCAGGGCGCGGGCCAGGCTGAGCCGCTGCTGCTGACCGCGGGAGAGGACACGGGCCGGCTGATGGCCGAAGTCGGTGAGCTTCACGGCCGCCAGCAGTTCGTCGGCCCGCCGCGTCCGCACCGCGGGGCCCATCCCGTAGAGCGCGCCGATCGTCGTCAGCACCTCCTGGGCGGTCAGCGACTCCCACGCGCCCAGGGTGTCCGGCATCCAGCCCACCCTGCTCCGCACCTCTTTGGGCTGCGCGACGGGATCGAAGCCCGCCACACGGATGGCGCCGAGATCGGGAGCCAGCAGGCTCGCCATCATCAGCAGCAGGGTCGTCTTGCCGGAGCCGTTGGGACCGATCAGGGCGGTCACTTCCCCGGGCGGAGCCTCGAAATCGATGTCGCGGACGGCCTGCACCGAGCCGAAGCTCCGCGCGACCCCCTCGACGACGATTCCCCCATATTCGTTGGTCATGCTCCGAGATTAGGCGACGCGGGAGCATTTGGACCGGACTGCGGCACGGGAATCGTGAGGCACCCGCAGGTTCTTATTCCGACCCCGACTTTGAGCGGACGATTCCCCCGCCGCTACACTGGCACGGGCGTAGGATCCCGGTCCCCCGCTCCCTCAGGCGCCGACGCTGCCGCCCGTCACAGCAAGCACGGCCGGCTGACGCCGCCGTCCTCCTTCGTCAGTGAGCGAGTGCATGAGCCTCATAGTCCAGAAATTCGGCGGATCGTCGGTGGCCGACGCCGATGGGATCAAGCGCGTCGCACGGCGGGTCGTCGACACCCAGGCTGCGGGCCACCAGGTGGTCGTCGTCGTGTCCGCGATGGGCGACAGCACGGACGAACTGCTGGACCTCGCCGGGCAGGTGAGCCCGACGTCGTCGGACGCCCGCGAGATGGACATGCTCCTGAGCGCAGGCGAACGCATCTCCATGGCCCTCCTGGCGATGGCGATCCACGCGACCGGCGCGTCCGCGCAGTCCTTCACGGGTAGCCAGGCGGGCATGATCACGGACGCCATCCACGGCAAGGCGAGGATCATCGACGTCTCGCCGCACCGCATCCGGACGGCCATCGAGAAGGGCGACGTCGCGATCGTCGCCGGTTTCCAGGGCATGAGCCGTGACAGCAACGACATCACGACCCTCGGCCGCGGCGGATCGGACACCACCGCCGTCGCCCTCGCCGCCGCGCTCGACGCGGACGTCTGCGAGATCTACACGGACGTCGACGGCGTCTACACCGCCGATCCCCGGGTGGTCCCGTCCGCGCAGAAGATCGACACCATCTCGAGCGAGGAGATGCTCGAGATGGCGGCGTCGGGGGCCAAGATCCTGCACCTGCGCTGCGTCGAGTACGCGCGCCGCTTCGGCGTCCCCCTGCACGTCCGATCCTCCTTCAGCCACAACGAGGGCACCTGGGTGCTCCCCAGCCCCGACGACCAGATCAAGATTCAAGAGGGAGAACCCTTGGAACAGCCCATCATCTCCGGCGTCGCGCACGACCGCTCCGAAGCGAAGGTCACCGTGGTCGGCGTGCCCGACATCCCCGGCAAGGCGGCCGAGATCTTCGGGATCGTCGCCGGCGCCAACACGAACATCGACATGATCGTGCAGAACGTCTCCACGCACGGGTCCGGCCGCACGGACATCTCCTTCACCCTCCCGATCGTCGACGGCGCCGAGGCGCTCGCCGCACTCGGCGCCGCGCAGGACCGCGTGGGCTTCGAATCGGTCGACTACAACGAGAAGATCGGCAAGCTCTCGCTCATCGGCGCCGGCATGCGCTCGAATCCCGGCGTCTCCTACCGCTTCTTCCGCGCCCTGTCCGACGCCGGCGTGAACATCGACATGATCTCGACGTCGGAGATCCGCATCTCCGTCGTCACCGGCGCGGAGCTGCTCGACGCCGCGGTGCGCGCGGTGCATGCCGCGTTCGAGCTCGACGGCGAGGCCACTGCCACGGTGTACGCCGGGACGGGCCGCTAGACCTACCGCCCGGGGGCCGCCGCAGGGCGTCCGTCCCACTCCAGGACCGCGCGGAGCGGGAGTGTTCGACCCGTCCCGCTCCCCGACCGCGGGGCGTGGGATGAAGCAGGCCGGCGGACGACGCCGGACATGGAGGAGGCCGGTGGATCAGTGATCCACCGGCCTTCTGCCTGTCATTCGGTGCTTGCTATTCGGTGCTTGTCATTCGGTGCTTGCTATTCGGTGCTTGTCATTCGGTGGGTGCTACTTGTTCCCGGTGGGGGTGATCGCTTCCCGCGGGCCCGTGGGGAGCTTGTCCGCAGGGCTGACGGTGGGCAGCTGGGCCTGGGCCTGCCCCGCACCGTTCACGACGACCGACACGTAGGTCACGGCCGAGGAGCCGGCGTAGGTGACGCGACCCACGTAGGAGCCGGGTTCCAGACCCTTCCAGGCGAGGTTCACCTTCCCCGTGCTGCCGTTCGCCAGGGCGAGCGGGTTCGGCGTCAGCGTCGCATTGTTCTCGTTGCTCTTCAGGATCGCCGCGTCGATGGTGCCGGCGGTCGACCGGTTGTCGGTGCTGGCGTACAGGTTCGCGATGATCTGGTACGTGCCCGGCGCCGGGTTCGGGATCGTGATCGTCTCGCTGGCATCGGCGGTCGCGACCTGCGTGACCGTCTTGTTCGGGTTGACGATGAACATGTCGAAGTCGGCCGCGGGGTCGCTCGACAGGACGGAGAACTTCGCCACCGGGGCCCCCGCGGGAACGGTGACCTCCTTGGTGGTCTCCGCGTTGACCGCGAGTTCGATCGCCGTGGAGTCCGCCTTGGACAGACCGTCGAGCGTCATCTTGATCGGGGTGTTGGTTCCCGAGGTGACGTCGAAGGTGCCGCTGCCGTCAGGACCCGGGGAGGTGAAGGCCACCTCGGTCGGGGCCTTGACGGCCTGCGGGCGGACGGCCACCGGGGAGGTGACGGTCTTGCCCTGGCCGGACCAGGTCAGGGACCCGGCCGCGAACCTGCCGGACGGCGCGCTCTGGTTCTCGAAGGAGACCTTGAAGGTGCGCTTCTCGCCCGCTGCACTGAAGTTCAGGATCTCGGGCGTGACGGTGACCTTCACCCCGGGGACGTTGGCGGTCGCGCGGTACAGGCCGGGGGTGACGGCGGTGACCGTGCGGGTGACCTCGATGCGTCCGGTCAGGTTCCCGAGGGCGAAGGACGGCACGTTGGTGTCCTTCGCGGCGACGGGCTTGACACCCGTGATGCCGAGCTGGGCGCCGGTGCCCTGGATGAAGCCCAGGTAGTCGTTCACGCTCTGGTCGTAGACCAGTCCGGGGCTGAGGACCGTGGCCGGGTTGATGTGGCCGGCGCCCACCGCGAGGACGTCGGTCTCGACGCCGCCGGTGGCGGTCTTCAGCGGGTAGGCGGTGGTCATCATGGCCGACTTCACGGCGGCCGGGGACCAGGCGGGGTTCTTGCCGAGGACCAGCGCGGCGAAGCCCGCGACGTGGGGCGAGGCCATCGAGGTCCCCGAGAGGAACCCGAACTGCGCACCCTTGGACCCGACCGTGGAGACGCCCGCGAGGACGGCGACGCCGGGAGCCGTGATGTCCGGCTTCAGCAGGTCGGAATCAGTGGCCAGCAGCGGGCCGCGGGAGGAGAATCCCGCGATCTGCGGGGTAGGAGGCAGGGGCTTGCCCGTGGTGTCCGTGGGCTGCAGGGCGACGGTGATCGACGGGTTCGCCGCGACCTTCGCCTTGAGCTCGAGGGCTTCGGGAGCGTTGACGTGGACCGTGGGGATCACGTGCTGATCGGTGTCCGTGGAGGAGTCGACGACGTTGACGAGGATCATGCCCACGCCGCCGCCGCGCTTGACCTCGATGCTCTTCGCGGTCCGGTCGACGACGCCGCGGTCGCAGACCACGATCTTGCCGGCGACCTTCGCCGGGTCCAGGGTGTTGGGGCCGCACAGGTTCGGGCTGACCGCACCGGCCGCCGCCGCGTTCGCGGCGAGGACGACCGGGCTGGCGGGGACGCCTGCACGCATGATGGACGCGCCGCGGTACTTGGTGCCGTCCGAGAATTCGGCGGTGCCCTGCAGTTCGTAGTTGAAGGTGCTCGCGGCGACCGTGGTCATCCACGGGGCGCCGTGGTTCACGGTGCTGGCCGTGGGGCCGGAGTTGCCGGCGGAGGCTGCCACGAAGATGCCCGCCGAGGTGGCGGAGAGGAAGGCGAGGGACACGGGGTCCGTCGTCGTGGTCGTGCTGCCCGAGATCGAGTAGTTCAGCACGTCCACGCCGTCGAGGATGGCCTGGTTGATGGCGTCGACCGAGGCGGAGGAGTAGCAGCCGCCCGTGTTGGGGTCCGCGTCCTCCCAGCAGGTCTTGTAGACCGAGATCTTCGCCTCGGGAGCCACACCGGAGGAGACACCGAAGTTCCGGCCGTCCACGGTCTGGGTGATGCCTGCGTTGCCGGCGGCGGTGCTCGCGGTGTGCGTGCCGTGGTTGTCGATGTCCACCGGGGAGAGGACTTCCTCGGGCGCGCGGTTCGCGGCGGGCACGGTCGAGACGAAGGCCTCGGCGAAGTACTGCGCTGCGACGACCTTCGAGTTGCAGAGGCTGCCGTCGAAGTCCTGGCCGACCT
Organism: Arthrobacter antioxidans; assembly: GCF_023100725.1. Taxonomy (NCBI): domain Bacteria; kingdom Bacillati; phylum Actinomycetota; class Actinomycetes; order Micrococcales; family Micrococcaceae; genus Arthrobacter; species Arthrobacter antioxidans. Next base: position 334,457 of record NZ_CP095501.1, on the reverse strand, counting down.
CGCAGTCACCGGTGAACGTGCTGCCGTCGGCCTTCAGCATGGCGATCTTGCCGTCGGCAGTGCGGTAGGGCTCGCCGACCTTGGGCTGGGCGTTGCCCTTCAGGGGCTTGACGGGCTTACCGGCGAAGAAGGGGTTGTCGGGGGCATAGCCGGTGTCGATGACGCCGACGACCGTTCCCTTGCCCGCGTTCTTCTCGCCGCCGAACTGCGTCTTCCAGGCCCCCTTGTTGCCGTTGAGGCCGAGGAAGTCGATGGTGGAGTAGTCCGGCGCGTTCTCCACGTCCGGTGCCACCATGAGGACCTTGTCGCTCTTCGCGAGTTCGATGGCCTGGTCGGCGCTGAGGTCCGCGGCGAAGCCGTTGATGGCCGCCGTGTAGGTGCGGTCGATCTCGACGCTCTCCGCGGTGGCGACCTCCTGCTGCTTGGTCTCGAGGAACGCCGAGTACTGCTGGACGTTCGGCGCCTTGGCGTCGAGCTTGCTGCCCGGCTGGGGCTTCGTCGGGGCGATGCCCTGCACGCCGCCCTCGTAGGTGGCGACCGGCTTGTCGGCGAGGACCACGATGTACTTGCCGGCCGGGTACTGCGCCGGGTCGAGGTTCTTGGCGGGCGCCTTCTGCGGCGTCACCGAGGTCGCCGGGACCGGCGCCGCGAAGGCAGCCGGCGCCACGGCCGTTGATGAGACCAGTAGCGGCAGACCCAGAACGATCGCCGCGGCGGCGCGCAGGCTGGTGCGCCCCTGCCCGGCATTTCTCCGTTGTGTCATAGGAAGGTAGTGCCTCTCGTGAAAGTGCGGGCCAGCCGAAGCCGTTCCCCCGATGCCGTGGTCTCCCGTATGGGACCCCACCCCTGTGATAACGCTCACAGACGCCACGGCGAGCACAAACTTACCCGAGGCAACACACCCTGAACAGAGACATTCGGCCGTGTTTCCCAGAATTTACACAGGATGTTTACGAGCGGCCGACCGGGTGATAATGGAACAATGCGCGCCGGCCTCCTGACCCGTCTCCCCCAGGCGGAGTGGCAGGACCGCGAACGGCAGCACCACGAGCGGGTGGCCCGCTTCGCGGAGCCTTACCTGGAGCGGCGATCGCACGGCGCCAGACATCCGGTGGAGGACTTCCTCTTCACCTACTACACCCAGAAACCCGGCCAGCTCATGCGCTGGCACCCGGGCGCCGCCGTCGTCCTGACGGGTCCGGCCGCGCTCGAGCGGGTCGGCTGGAAGTACTACGCCACCGACGACGACGGGGTCCGGGTGGACGCCCGGCGCTTCGCCGCGGAGCGGCGCGAGGCGATCGACTTCGCCCGGCTGATCCTCGCGCGGACCGCGGCCCGGCCCGCACAGTTCGGGTGCTTCGGCCTGCACGAGTGGGCGATGGCGTACCGGTCGGCGGTCAACGGCGTACGCCACGAGTACCTGCAGCTGCGCCTCGGAGCGGACGGCACCGACGGCGTCGTCGACTCCGCGCGCATCCGCTGCACGCACTTCGACGCCTTCCGCTTCTACACCCCGGAAGCGGTGCCCCTCAACGAATACGCGCCCACGCGCCGGACGCAGCGGGACCTCGAGCAACCGGGCTGCCTCCACGCCAACATGGACCTGTACAAGTGGGCATACAAGCTCACGCCGCTGCTGCCCAGCGAGATCGTCATGGACTGCTTCGAACTGTCCTGGCGGATCCGGACCATGGACATGCGGGCCTCACCGTACGACCTCGCGGACTGGGGCTACACGCCCATCGCGATCGAGACGGCCGAGGGCAAGGCGGAGTACGTCCAGCTGCAACGCGGCTTCGCCGAGGAGTCGCAGGCCCTCCGGACGCGGCTCCTCGGTCTTCTCGACGCCGCGCTGGACACTCCCTAGCCGCGCCGGGCGGGACGCCTCTCCGTCGTCCCTCGTTGTGCTACTGCCAGCCGTTACGCTGGGGAGCCAGCCGAAGGGGACGCCATGACCAGCACCGATCCGACGCCGACCGCCGGCCGTGCGCGCACCGCCGCACGGCGCGCCCTGATCCCCCTCGCGGCGCTCACCCTCGCCCTCGCGGCCTGCGATCAGGGCGGGCCGGCACCCGAACCGACCGATCAGGAGACCTCCGTGCAGTCCTCCACCCCCACGCCCGATGACAGCGCGGCGCCCGGTCCAGCGCCCTCCAGCCCGGCGCCTTCCGCTCCCTCCAGCCCGGCGCCTTCCGCTCCCTCCAGCCCGGCGCCCTCCGCTCCACCGGCTTCCACGGCCCCGCCGGCGGCCTCGACGAACGCCCTGCTGACCGTCTCCGTCCAGCAGGACGCCTCCTCGGATCCCGTGCAGTACGTGCTCGAATGCGTCGACGGCGTCTCCGGCCCGGCGTCCACGCATCCCAACGCCGACGCCGCGTGCGCCACCGTCGCGCGCCTCGGGACCGCCTTCTTCACGGCGCGCCCCAACAAGGACGTGGTCTGCACCCAGCAGTACGGCGGACCGCAGACCGGGAGCATCACCGGTGAGATCGACGGGACGTCGGTGGCGGGAGCGTTCGCACTGACGGACGGCTGCCAGATCTCGCGATGGACCAGCGTGCAGGACCTGCTGGGGGCGCCGGGCGGGCAGTAGTGCCCGGTGGACGCTGCACCCCGGAATCGGCCGACCGGCGGTCTCAGCGCAGCACCTCGACGAGGGCGACCCAGGAGAAGAGGATCCCTCCGACGATCGCGAGGACGCAACCCCCAGCGAGCCAGGCGAGCCCTGCCGCGGGCGCGCCGACGAGCAGGAGTGCGGCTCCCACCACGAACGGTCCGAGGGGGAGCGCCCCCGCGACGATCTTCCCGACGCGTTCCGAGGGCTTCCGGCCGCTCTCGGCGGTGATGAGGCGGACGGCGTGCACCTCGAGAGCGAGCACGACCACCAGCGCCACGAGGACCTCGAGTCCGTGGACCCAGCCGGGCTGACCGGGAACGAGTCCGATCGCGCCGACCACGATCGCCAGGGTGAGGGTGCCGATCGAGGCGGCGGCACGGGCCGGGAGTGCCGGCGACGCCACGATCGCGGAAATGTTGACCGACATCGCCACGATCAGCAGGCCGGCGAGTGCCGCCGTCGCCCCGACCATGGCGACATTGAAGTCGGTCCACGCCTCGAGGGACTCCGCCATGACCGGCATCCTACGGGACGGGGCACCGGGCGCGCAGGAGGCGTGCGAAGGCCCGCTAGACTTGGACGGCAAGCTCGCGGAGCGCCGGTATCCACCCGATACGGCGTGAGACGGCACTCCCGGGCGACTGCATTTAATGCTGGAACCCCCAGCACTTGCCGCTCACGCACAGGAGTTGCCGGATGCCCCGGATCGTTGTCGACGTCATGCCCAAGCCCGAGATCCTCGACCCGCAGGGTAAGGCGATCGCCGGAGCGCTCCCCCGGATAGGGCTCACCGGCTTCGCCGGCGTCCGCCAGGGCAAGCGCTTCGAACTGACCGTGGACGGTGATGTCACGGAGGAGATCCTCGAGCAGGCCCGCCACGCCGCCACCACGCTGCTGTCCAACCCGGTCATCGAGGACGTCACCCGCGTGGAGGTCATCGAGGAGGACGGCCAGTGACCGCCTCCCACCTCGAGACCCCGCTCATCGGCGGCCCCCAGCCCGTTGCCGTCGGCGGCGACGCCGGGGCGCTCGACGGCGTGAGGGTCGGCGTCGTCACGTTCCCCGGCTCGCTCGACGACCGCGACGCCGTCCGCGCCGTCCGCCTCGCCGGCGGCAGCGCCGTCCAGCTCTGGCACGGTGACCACGACCTGCAGGGGGTCGACGCCGTCATCATCCCCGGCGGTTTCTCCTACGGCGACTACCTCCGCGCGGGCGCCATCTCCCGCTTCGCGCCGCTCATGGAGCAGATCACGGCCGCGGCCTCCGGCGGGGCGCAGGCCCTCCCCGTGCTCGGGATCTGCAACGGGTTCCAGGTCCTCACCGAGGCACACCTGCTGCCCGGCTCCATGATCAAGAACAACTCCCTGCACTTCATCTGCCGTGACCAGCGACTGCGCGTCGAGAACACGGACACCTTCTGGACCTCGGACTACGCGGACGGCGAGGAGATCGTCATCCCGCTCAAGAACCAGGACGGCCAGTTCGTCGCCGACAACCGCACCCTCGACGAGCTCGAGGGTGAAGGCCGCGTGGTGTTCCGCTACGTCGACGGCAACCCCAACGGCTCGCGCCGCGACATCGCCGGCATCTCGAACATCGCCGGCAACGTCGTCGGGCTCATGCCGCACCCCGAGCACGCGGTCGAAGCCGGTTTCGGCCCGGACTCGTCGGCCCGCGGCGACGTCGGGGTCCGCGGCGGCACCGACGGGCTCGGCATCTTCACCTCGGTACTCAAGAAACTGGTGGGCTAAGTGACTGCAGGAACTACTTCCCGGGCGTTCAACATCGACACCGTCGCGAACGCGGAGGCCACCCCCGGCCAGGCGCTCCCCTGGGCGGAGCTCGGGCTCAAGGAGAACGAGTACCGGCGCGTCGAGGAGATCCTCGGGCGCAGGCCCACCGGCGCCGAGCTCGCCATGTACTCGGTGATGTGGAGCGAGCACTGCTCCTACAAGTCCTCCAAGGTGCACCTGCGGCAGTTCGGCGAGAAGGTCACCGACGCCATGAAGGAGCACCTCCTCGTGGGGATCGGCGAGAACGCCGGCGTGGTGGACATCGGTGACGGCTGGGCCGTGACCTTCAAGGTGGAGAGCCACAACCACCCGTCCTTCGTGGAGCCCTACCAGGGCGCGGCCACCGGTGTGGGCGGGATCGTCCGCGACATCATCTCCATGGGCGCCCGCCCGGTCGCCGTCATGGATCCGCTGCGCTTCGGCGCGATCGACCACCCGGACACCGCGCGCCTCGTGCACGGGATCGTCGCGGGCATCGGCGGCTACGGCAACTCGCTCGGCCTGCCGAACATCGGCGGCGAGGTGGTCTTCGACGCCGTCTACCAGGGCAACCCGCTCGTCAACGCCCTCGCGGTCGGCGTGCTGCGCCATGAGGACATCCGCCTCGCCAATGCGTCCGGCGCCGGCAACAGGGTGGTCCTCTTCGGGGCCCGCACCGGCGGCGACGGCATCGGCGGCGCCTCCGTGCTCGCCTCGGAATCCTTCGACTCCTCGAAGCCGTCCAAACGCCCCGCCGTCCAGGTGGGCGACCCGTTCGCCGAGAAGGTGCTCATCGAGTGCTGCCTCGAGCTGTTCAAGGCGTCCGTGGTCGAGGGCATCCAGGACCTCGGCGCGGCGGGCATCTCCTGTGCGACGTCGGAGCTCGCCTCCAACGGCGACGGCGGCATGCACGTGGAACTCACCAACGTGCTGCTCCGGGACCCCTCGCTCACGCCCGGCGAGATCCTGATGTCGGAGTCGCAGGAACGCATGATGGCGGTCGTGACGCCCGAGAACGTGGAGGCGTTCGAGGCGATCATGGACAAGTGGGCCGTGGAGTACTCCTGGCTCGGCGAGGTCACCGACACCGGTCGGCTCATCATCGAGTGGGACGGCGAGAAGATCGTCGACGTCGACCCCCGCACCGTCGCCCACGAGGGACCCGTCTACGAGCGGCCCTACCACCGGCCCGCGTGGCTCGACGGCGTCCAGGCCGACACCTTCGGCCCCGAGCGGCCCGCCGACCTGCGCGAAGCGGTCCTCGAACTCATGGCCTCCCCCAACATGTGCGCGAAGACCTGGGTGACCGACCAGTTCGACCGCTACGTCCAGGGCAACACGGCCCTCGCCATGCCCGACGACGCCGGCGTGGTCCGGGTCGACGAGGAGACCGGCCTCGGCGTCGCGATCTCCACCGACGCGAACGGACGCTACTCCTACCTGAACCCCTACGAGGGGGCGCGTCTGGCGCTCGCCGAGGCGTACCGGAACGTGGCGACGTCGGGCGCCGAGCCGCTCGCCGTCACCGACTGCCTGAACTTCGGCTCCCCCGAGGACCCCGAGGTGATGTGGCAGTTCGCCGAGACCGTCCGCGGCCTCGCCGACGCCTGCCAGGAGCTCGGCGTGCCCGTGACCGGCGGCAACGTCTCGCTGTACAACCAGACCGGCGGCGTCGCCATCCACCCCACCCCGGTGGTCGGCGTCCTCGGCGTGTTCGACGACGTCGCCCGCCGCACGCCGTCGGGCTGGCATGAGGACGGCCAGGCCATCTACCTGCTGGGCACGACGGCGGACGAGCTGGACGGCTCCGAGTGGGCCAACCTGCGCGGGCACCTCGGCGGGCAGCCTCCGGCGCTGGACCTCGCCGCCGAGAAGACGCTCGCAGCGATCCTCGTCAACTGCTCGCGGGACGGCATGATCGACGGCGCCCACGACCTCTCCGAGGGTGGCCTCGCGGCCGCGCTGAGCGAGATGGCGCTGCGCTTCGGTGTCGGCGCTCGGATCGGCCTCGACGAGTTGTGCGAGCGCGACGGCATCGACGCGTTCACCGCACTGTTCAGCGAGAGCCAGGCCCGCGCCGTCGTCAGCGTCCCCCGCTCCGAGGAGGTCCGCTTCAACGACATGTGCACGGCGCGGAACTTCCCCACCATCCGGATCGGCGTGGTCGATACGGAGAACCAGGCGCTCGACGTGCAGGGCTACTTCACCCTGCCGCTGGACCGGCTGCGCGAGGCCCACGAGGGGACGCTGCCGAAGCACTTCGGCTGAGCAGTCCCGGTCTGCTCACCCGCCGCGGGTTCCCGACCGCGTGGGCGGCGTCACGCCGCCCACGCAGGACGACCTCCGCGCCGTCCAGCTCAGCCGAAATGCGCCTTCGCGATCAGCCCGTGCACCCCGACCGTCCGGTCGACGACCTGCGATACCGCGAAGTCCGCCGCCGCCGAGAGGTAGGCGTAGGCCACTGCGCGGTCCATGCCGCGATCGTGCTGCAGGAAGTCGAGGGCGTTGATGATGGCGCGGCGCATGGCGACGTTCAGGTCGCCCGATACGCCCCCGCCGGCGAGCCCGTCCGGATCGGACAGGCCGATCGGGATCCAGGCGTCCTTCGTCTCGCCGAAGGGGTAGGAGTAGGCGACCGAGGGGGCATCGCCGGAGCCGGGTTTGCACACCGTCAGCCGGAAGGTCCCGCGCAGTGAGCCCTCCATCGCGGTGAGCGCCACCTCGCCGTCGCCCATGCCCATGTGCGGATCGCCGACGTAGAAGAGGGCGCCCGGCGCCTTGACCGGCAGGTAGAAGGTGGACCCCGCGCCGAGGTGGCGGATGTCGATGTTGCCTCCACCGAGCGTCGGCGGGACGGAGTTGGCCTCGGGTGCCGTCAGGCCGTCGGCGTCCGCGAAGGCCACGCCCATCATCCCCATGAAGGGCCGCAGCGGGAACCGGACGGTCATGTCCCCGCTGGTCATCACGCCCTTGCCCTTCTCGATCCGCGTGAACACCGAGACGTTGCCGTAGTCCGACGGGATGCCCGACGCCCGGTTGTCGGTGGCCACCGGCGGCATGATCTCCTCGAGGGTGATCCCGGCCGGTGGCGTGGGACCGGGCTGCACCGCGAGGCCGCCCTTCCCATGCCGGCTGGAGACCACGCCGTAGGGAACCCGGGGGACCGCCTCGAGGGTCTCGATCTTCAGCACGTCACCGGGTTCGGCGCCTTCGACGGCGATGGGCCCGGTGACGATGTGCGGGCCGTCGACGTCGAAGCGCCGCTCCGTCCGACGGTAGCCGGCGGCGATGTCCACGGCGTCGTCCAGGACCGACGACCGGCCGACCCCGAGCGCGCCGAAGTACTCCACCGGGTCGCGTCCCTGGTCCTCGAGGATCCCCTCGTGCGAGAGGGCGTCGATGGTGACCGTCCGGCCGGACCGGATCGTCATGACGGGCGCCGCGTCCACGGTGGGCACATAGCCCCAGAGGACGTCGTCGGGGGTGGAGGAGAGGTAGTGATCGCCGCGGATCCGGCCGCGTCCCGGCTGCAGGATGTCGGCCTGTCCCTTCGTGCCCCCGGGTCCGTGGCCGGGCGCGCCCGGAGCCTTGCCCGGTGCTGCAGGTTCGCGCTCCGTTCCGGGCCCGCCGGCGATCGCGGGCGTCGCTCCTGCGACCGATGCGGCGGAGAGCGCGCCGAGAGCGGCGACCACTCCCATGAAATTCCTCCTGCCCAATCCGTCCGTCAACACCTCGGCAGCTTCCTGCCCCACTACGTCAGCCATGCTGGATTCCCTCCGGGTCGTGGAGCTTCCCAAGCTAGCGGCGGGGCGTTACGCGCCCGTTTCGGATCCGCGACGGCAGGATGTCCGCCGCAGCGGGCGCGGGGACGACGACGGCACGGGGCAGGAGGCTAGGAGCCCGCGAGCGCCCGCGCGGCCTTCACGTACCGCCACAGGACGTACCGCTGGGTCAGCCTGGTCACGGGAGCCGCGAGCCGGTAGACGAGGCTCGCCGGCACGCTGTAGGCGGAGCAGATGAACAGCAGCCGGTTGTCGGCCGTCAGCTCGGCGTAGAATCCCTCCTCGCCCCGCACCGGGTGGCCGGGCAGCGTGCCGTACCCGAACCCGCCGCGCTGGCCCGGGACCGCCCTGCCCGCGCCGTCGAGCTGCGGGGGCCGCGACCAGATGACCCTGCACGGAGCCTTGATCCGCGCGGGGCCCGCCCCGAACCCGGAGACCACGCGGACACCGGGATCGGCCCGCCCGGCGTCGGACTCCATGGTGAGCCCGGCCCCGCGGTGCAGCTCCCACGCCAGGATGCCCTCCGTGAGGGCGATGAAGGCAGCCGAAGGATCCTCGACAGCAATCTCGTGGGACTGCACCACGACGGTGAAGCCGGCGGGCCAGCCGCCCTCGAGGGACTCGGGGAAGGGCCGGTCCGTCGCGCCGCGCTCCTCGTACGTGAACTGTTCCATGCGTGCCTCTTCCCTCGATGCCTCACCGCCTGGACCCCGGCGGAACGGGTCCGGTCCCAACCTAGTGGACCCGAAACGGACCGGCGCGCGCCGATGGACGAGCAGTGGCAGGATGGAGGTCCAGACCGGCCCGGACCCACCTGTGACGTCCGCCCCGCCGATCGACGAACGGGATCGACACGGGACAACGACAAGGGAGGCGGGAACATCATGGCACCAGGGACCGGCATGCCGGGCAGGGACGCGGCGGACAAGGCGTCCGACGCCGCGGAGGACGCCGCGAACTCGAAGGGACTCGAGGTCGCGGCCCGCGCCGGCTACGTGGCCGCCGGCATCCTGCACCTCCTGATCGGCCTGATAGCCCTCGGCCTGGCGCGCGGCAGCTCCGGCGAGGCCGACCAGAGCGGCGCGATCGGGCAGCTGGCCGGCAACCCCGGCGGCACGGCACTCCTGTGGTTCTGCTTCATCGGCTGCATCGCCCTCGCCCTGTTCCAGTTCAGCGAGGTGTTCTTCGGTGCGAAGGGACGCCATGGCAAGGACAAGCTCAAGGTACAGGCCAAGAGCGGCGGGCAGGCCGTGGTGTACGCCGCGATCGGCGTGACCTTCGGCCGGTACGCACTCGGTGGTTCCAGCGACAGCAGCAGCAGCGCGAGTTCGCTGACCGGCTCCCTCATGACCAACCCGGCCGGGGTGGCACTCCTCCTCGCGGTCGGCATCGGCATCCTCGTGGTCGGCGGATACTTCGCCTACAGCGGAGCCACCCGCCACTTCCTCAAGAACCTCTCGGGTCTCCCCTCGGGACGGGCCGGCACGGCCGTCGTCGTGCTCGGGATGGTGGGGTACATCGCGAAGGGCTTCGCCCTCGGGGTCCTCGGCGTCCTGATCATCGTCGCCACGGTCACGAACAACCCCGAGCAGTCCACCGGGCTCGACGGCGCCCTGAAGTCGCTGCGGGACCAGCCCTTCGGCGTCTGGCTCCTCGGCGCCGTGGCCCTGGGCCTCATGGCCTACGGCGTCTTCATGGCGGTGCGGTCGAAGTACCAGCGCATGTAGGCGTCAGAGCCCGAGCGCCGGCGCCTCCATCGCGGGGCACGTGTCCATGACGACGTCGAGTCCCGCCTCCGCTGCGCGGCGGGCGGCGTCCTCGTCGATCACGCCGAGCTGCAGCCACACGGCCTTCGCGCCCACGGCGATCGCCTGGTCCACGACGGCGCCCACCCGGGACGAGTTCACGAAACAGTCGACGACGTCGATCGGACCGGGGATGTCCGCCAGCCGTGTGTAGCCCTGCCGGCCATGGACGTCGTCGCCCTTCAGGCTCACGGGGATGATCTCCATGCCCAGTCCGTCCTGCAGGAACCGCGACACCCCGACGGCGACGCGGCGCGGGTTGTCGGACAGGCCCACCACCGCCCACCGGCCGTGCTCGGTCAGGAGCCTTCTGATGACCTGCGGATCGTTCTGGTGCGCCACGGAGCCTCCCGGTGTGTCCTGCCATTGTTACAGCGTTTGTTACACGTCCCATTTTGCTCCGGCGGGACGCCGGGCGTTTCATAGGAGTGACCATCCCGAGCGGCTGAGAGACCTGGATCAGTGACGCCGCAGCAACCCTGGTCGTCCGCATCCCCCTGATGCCGGGCGATATCGAGGTCCGAGCCACGGGAACCACCGGACACGGTGGCGAAGGCTCGGTCCGTAGGGTGCTACCGCCAGGACCGATGGAGATACCATGACCGCAGTTCTGGCACCCGGCAGCACCCAGTCCCACCACAAACAGGCCCTCGGCGTCCGCTTCGCCGGGCTCGGGCGCAGTTTCGGTTCGTCCGCGAACCGCCGCACCGTCCTCCGGGATGTGACCGTGGACGTGGACCCCGGCGAGATCCTCGCCATCCTCGGCACGAGCGGCTGCGGCAAGTCCACCCTCCTGCGCGCCGCCGCCGGACTCGACATCCCCGACAACGGGCAGGTCCTGATCGACGGCACGCCGGTGACGGGCATCGACGAGCGGTGCGCCGTGGCCTTCCAGGAACCCCGGCTGCTGCCGTGGCACACCCTGCAGGCCAACGTGGCGATCGGACTCCCGAAGTCCTCCAGCGCCAGCGCGGGCAAGGCGAAGGTCCTCGAGCTGCTGAAGCTCGTGGGGCTGGATACCTTCGCGAAGCACCGCCCCCGCGAGGTCTCCGGCGGCATGGCCCAGCGGACGTCGCTCGCACGCGCCCTGGCCCGCAACCCCGGGGTCCTCCTGCTCGACGAACCCTTCGGCGCGCTCGACGCCCTCACCCGCATCAGGATGCAGGACCTCCTCCTGGACATCCACCGCGCGCAGCCCACCACGGTGCTGCTGGTCACGCACGACGTCGACGAGGCCCTCCAGCTCGCCGACCGCATCCTCGTGCTCGGCCGCGGGGACGATGACGGACCGGAGGGCTCCACCATCGCGGAACTCGTCGCCGTGCCCGGCGACCGCCCGCGCGACCGCAACTCCGCGGACCTCGGAGCACTCCGCAGCACCCTGCTGTCGATGCTCGGCGTCACCGGGCACTAGTCCCGCCGCCCCACCCCTCCCCCGCAGCGCCGTCGCACCGCGCTGCCACCGTGCCTGCTCACTGCCCCCACCCTCCACCGAAGGACCACCATGAACCGCAGCGCCCTCCTGCCGACCCTCGCCCTCGCCACCGCCCTCTCGCTCAGCCTCAGCGGCTGCCTGGCCGGAGAGAACGCCTCCGACACGCAGGCCGCCGACGGCGGAGCCACGGAGGGCGGGGAGCTCACCATCGACTTCGCCACCTACAACCCGCTGAGCCTCATCATCAAGGAGCAGGGCTGGCTCGAGGAGGAACTCGCCGAGCAGGACATCACCGTCAACTGGGTGCAGTCCGCGGGGTCGAACAAGGCCAACGAGGCTCTGCGCGCCGGGGCGATCGACGTCGGGTCCACCGCCGGGTCGGCGGCGCTGCTCGCCCGCTCCAACGGCTCCCCGATCAAGGCGATCGACATCTACTCGCAGCCCGAGTGGGCGGCGCTCGTCACGCTCCCCGACTCCGGGATCGCGAGCGTCGAGGACCTGCGGGGCAAGTCCATCGCAGCGACCCGCGGGACCGACCCCTACTTCTTCCTCCTGCAGGCGCTCGAGGCCGCGGGCGTGGACCAGTCCGAGGTCACGATCGAGAACCTGCAGCACGCCGACGGCCGTGCCGCCCTCGCCAGCGGCGCCGTGGACGCCTGGTCCGGCCTGGACCCGATCATGGCCGCCGCGGAGCAGGACGGCGCGGAGCTGTTCTTCCGTGACATCGACTTCAACACCTACGGCTTCCTCAACGCCACGGAGGACTTCCTCGAGGAGAAGCCGGACGTCGCCCAGACCGTGGTGGACGCCTACGAGAAGGCCCGGGAATGGGCGAAGGAGAACCCCGAGGAGACCGCCGCGATCCTCGCCGAGGTCGCCGCGATCGACCCGGCGATCGCCGAGTCGGTCATCATCGACCGCACGAACCTCGACGTCGACCCCGCCCCGGGCGACGCCCAGCGCAGCGTCCTGGAGAAGATCGGCCCCGTGTTCGTGGAGACCGGTGACGTGAAGTCCCAGGAGGAGATCGACGAAGCCCTCGACTCCCTGTTCGACGCCTCGCTCGTCGAGAGCGCCGATCCAGCGTCCATCGGCTCCGATTCATGAGCGCCGACCACGCGGCGCCGGTGAGCGCGCAGGGCCTGGTGGCGATCGGTGCGTCGGTGACCGGACCCGAGGCGCCGCGGAATGACGCGGGCCGGGGCCGGACGGCCCGCCGGGCCGGCGTCGTGCTGCTCGGGCTCATCGTCCCGGCGCTGATCCTGCTGGCCTGGCACGTCAGCACGGCGTCGGGCTTCTTCCGCCCGTCGCAGCTCCCCTCGCCGGCGTCGGTCCTGGCGGCAGCCGTGGACCTGGCGGAGCGCGGCCAGCTCGCCACGCACATCCTGATCTCCACCCAGCGCGTGGTCCTCGGCTTCGTCATCGGTTCCCTGCTCGGAGTGCTCGCCGGCGCCCTCCTGGGCCTGTCCCGCCTCGCGGACGTGCTGCTCACCCCCACCGTGGGGGCCCTGCGCGCCGTCCCGTCCCTCGCGTGGGTCCCGCTGCTGGTCCTGTGGATCGGCATCAACGAGGACTCGAAGGTCACGCTCATCAGCATCGGAGCCTTCTTCCCCGTCTTCACCACGCTCTACCTCGGCCTGCGGCACGTGGACCGCAACCTCGTGGAGGCCGCCCGGGCATTCGGCCTCAACGGCCTCCGCCTGCTGACCACGGTGCAGCTGCCCGCCGTCGTGCCCGCGCTGTTCTCGGGCCTCCGTCTGGCGCTCGCGCAGTCCTGGCTGTTCCTCGTGGCCGCCGAACTCATCGCCTCGTCCATGGGCCTGGGCTTCCTGCTCACGGACTCCCAGCAGACGGGCCGCGTGGACCGCATCATCCTCGCGATCATCCTGCTGGCCGTGATCGGCAAGACGACGGATGCGCTCCTCGGCATCGCGGAACGCTGGGCGGTGCGACGGTGGGCGTAGGCACCGGCACGGCAGGCACCGGTACGGACGCGGCCACCGCAGCCCAGGAGGAGGCCGGGCGCCTCGCCTTCTGGGCCGAACAGGCCGCACGGCTCGACTGGGACACGCCGTGGCACACCGTGCACTCCTTCGAGAAGGCGGAGCCGCAGGCGGACGGGACCCTCAGCATCCCGGCCATCGAGTGGTTCTCGGGCGGTACCCTGAACGTCGCCGCGAACTGCGTGGACCGGCATGTCCGGGCCGGGCGCGGCGACCGCGTGGCACTCCACTTCGAGGGCGAGCCCGGGGACCGCCGCACCGTCACCTACGCGGACCTGCAGGACGAGGTGTCGCGGGCCGCGAACGCGCTGCTGGCACTGGGCATCGGGACGGGCGACCGCGTGGTCGTCTACCTGCCGGTCCTCGTCGAGACGGTGGTCATCACGCTCGCCTGCGCGCGGATCGGCGCCGTGCACTCGCTGGTCTTCGGCGGGTTCTCGGCGGAGGCGCTCCGCTTCCGCGTCGAGGACACCGGTGCCAAGCTGCTGGTCACCACGGACGGCCAGTTCCGGCGGGGCGTCGCCGTGCCCGTGAAGGACAACGCCGACGCCGCGGTGGCCGGGGACAACAGCATCGAGCACGTCCTCGTGGTCCGCCGCACCGGCTCGGACATCAGCTGGACCGACGGCCGCGACGTGTGGTGGCACGACGTCGTCGACACCGCCTCACCGCACCACGAGCCGGAGGCGTTCGACGCCGAGACGCCGCTGTTCATCATGTACACGTCGGGGACCACGGGGAAGCCCAAGGGCCTCGTGCACACCTCGGGCGGGTACCTCACGCAGGCGTCCTGGAGTTTCGAGCACCTCTTCAGCAACCCCGATCCGGCGCTGCGCGGGCAGGACGTCCACTGGTGCACCGCCGACCTCGCCTGGGTCACCGCCCACACCTACGAGCTGTACGGTCCGCTCTCCAACGGGGCCACGCAGGTCCTCTACGAGGGCACACCCAACACGCCCCATCCGGGACGCCACCTCGAGGTCATCGAACGCTACGGCGTCACGAGCTACTACACCGCGCCCACGCTGGTGCGCTCGCTCATGGGCTGGTTCCCGGACGGCGTCCCGTGCTCCTACGACCTCTCGAGCATCCGCGTGCTCGGCACGGTCGGCGAGGCGGTCAACCCCGAGGCGTGGCGCTGGTTCCGCCGGAACCTCGGCCGCGACGAGGTGCCCGTCGTCGACACCTGGTGGCAGTCGGAGACCGGCGCCACCGTGCTCTCCCCCAGCCCCACCGATGCGGACTTCAAGCCGGGGTGCGCCGCCCGCGCGCTGCCCGGGGTCAGCACGCGCATCGTCGACGAGGAGGGCCGTCCCGTCCCGCCGGGCGTGCAGGGCCTGATCGTGGTGGACCGTCACGGCCCGGCCATGGCACGCACCGTCTGGGGCGACCCGCAGCGCTACCTCGACTCCTACTGGCGCACGTTCGCGGCGCAGGGCTGGTTCCTGGCCGGCGACGGCGCACGGTACGACGACGACGGCGACACCTGGATCCTGGGCCGCGTGGACGACGTCATCAACGTCTCGGGCCACCGGCTGTCCACGATCGAGATCGAATCGGCGCTCGTCGCCCACCCGCTCGTCACCGAGGCCGGCGCCTGCCCCGTGCCCGATCCCCTGACAGGTCATGCCATCGCGGCGTTCGTGGTGCTGGCCGCGGGCGCCGATCCGGAGACGGACGTCGCCTCGACGCTCCGCGCCCATGTCGCGACGGCCATCGGGCCGATCGCGCGGCCGTCCGCCGTCGTCGTCGTACCCGACGTGCCGAAGACGCGCTCCGGGAAGATCATGCGCCGCCTGCTGACGCAGCTCTACGAGGGCTCAGCGCTCGGGGACACCACCTCCCTGCAGAACGAAGGGTGCATCCCGGGGATCCAGGACGTACTGTCCCGCCGGTGATGCGCCCTGGGGCGACCCGGCGTTAAAGGAAGGAAGCGGCAGGGGCCCCGTCCAAGCGCCTGCCGCTTCCCGCGTGTGGTTCGTTCCGGTGTCAGCCAGCGACCCGGACGAAGGAGGCTCCCGGGAGGTCCGAGAGGGAGTGCTTCATGGTGAGGTTCGCGCCGTTCATGCCGCTGCTGATGACCTGGCCGCCGCCGGCGTAGATCGCGACGTGACCGCCGGTGATGACGAGGTCACCCGGAGCCGGGGTGCCCACGGTGGAGCCGAACCGGAAGAACTGCGAGGGCCCGAGATCGCCTACGGCGATGCCCGCGGCGCGCAGCGCCTTCTCGACCAGGATGGTGCAGTCCTGGACGGCACCGGCGGCGAGCTGTGACTGGGCGGAAGCCAGGAGGGTACCGCCGGCGCTGCCGGAGGTCGCGATCGGCGTGATGTCGGCGGAGGCCAGGTGCACGCCCGGGGCCGGAGCCGTGGACACGGCCGGAGCGGGGGCGACAGCAGCGGCCTGCTGGACCGGCGCCGCGGGAGCAGCCGCCACGAACGCCGCGGGCGCGGCGACGGGCACCGACACCGTCCGGGCCGGAGCCGCAGCGGCACCGCCGGTGGGGATGGTGATGGTGTCGCCGGGGAAGATGATCGATGCGACGGACAGGCCGTTCGCCGTGAGGACCGCGGTCAGGTCC
The DNA here is from genome assembly GCF_023100725.1 of Arthrobacter antioxidans. Taxonomy (NCBI): domain Bacteria; kingdom Bacillati; phylum Actinomycetota; class Actinomycetes; order Micrococcales; family Micrococcaceae; genus Arthrobacter; species Arthrobacter antioxidans. The sequence continues at coordinate 318,462 of NZ_CP095501.1, read as the reverse complement.
ACGCCATAGCGTGCCGAGACGGCGCCCAGGGTGTCACCCGCGACGACGGTGTGCGTCGTCGCTGCGGCACCGGCGGCCGGTGCTGCGACGGCCGCGGGGGCCGTCGTCGTGCCCTGCTCGGTGTACTCACCGGCGTGGGCGGTGCCCACGGCGCCGAGCGCGAGGCCCGAGGTGACGGCGGCGATCGCGACGGGGCGGCCTACGGCGGTGGCGTGAGCCTTGGCGGCGCGGGACAGGCCCTGCAGCGCGAGACTGCCGTCGACGTCGGCACGGTGGCGCGCTGAAGAAATGTTTCGTGACATGGTTCTATACCTCTCCCATGCCTGCGGGGTGAGCTGTCGGGTTCGGATGGGAGTCACCCGGCCGCGCACATCACCCGTGGGTGATGTGGTGCGGCTTAACCCCGAGGGCGCCTGCAGGGTCTCCTGCGCGCCCGGTGGAACTAGTGGTTCCCCCGTCCCTGCCTTTCGTGGTTGCGAACGAGTCCGGGACGACGGCAGGGCTCGGCAATCCGTCCAGGAGCGCCCCACGGTCGCGGAAGCACGTGCTGACCATACCTAACAGCAGTCACTTCTGTCACATTTGAATAACAGGAGGTGAAGTGCGCCTCAGCCGCGCAGCGCCCGCCAGCGACGGAGGGCGAAGACCGTCCCGGCTGCACTGAGCGAGAGCAGCACCGCCTGCTGGACGTAGAACCAGTCCGTGGCCGCCGTTCCGAGGCCGCCCAGGGCCACGAGGATGCTGCTGGCCAGCGTGAGCGTCAGCGCGGCGCCGACGTACCAGAGCGTCTGCCACAGCTTGCGGTCCTGCGCCCGGCTTGCCGATCTCCATTCCTCCATCCCTCCAGCCTAGGTCGCCGCAACCCCTGCCTCACACGGGGACACATGGTTTGGTTCTGCACCCGCCCGGTGTCAGACTCGATCCGACCATCCCGAGCGGCCGAGAGATCTGGCTCACTGACGCCGCAGCAACCCTGGCCTCCGCGTCCCCGCGCCGGCATGAGGGTGCTACTGCCAGAACGATGGAGGGAACCATGAGCATCGTCCCAGCCGCCTGCGGCACCCACCCCGACCTCCGACCCACCGTCGCAGTGTCCGAATCCAGCAAGGCAGGTGCCTGATGGCAGAACGTTCCTTCGGTTTCCGCACGCGCGCACTGCACGCGGGCGGCACGCCCGACGCCACCCACGGGGCCCGGGCGGTCCCGATCTACCAGACGACGTCCTTCGTGTTCAAGGACACCAACGACGCCGCCAACCTCTTCGCGCTGCAGAAGTACGGCAACATCTACTCGCGGATCGGCAACCCCACGGTCGCCGCGTTCGAGGAGCGCATCGCCTCCCTCGAGGGCGGGATCGGGGCGGTGGCGACGGCGTCGGGCATGAGCGCGGAGTTCATCACCTTCGCGGCGCTCTGCCAGGCCGGGGACCACATCGTCGCGGCCTCCCAGCTGTACGGCGGCACCGTCACCCAGCTCGACGTCACGCTGCGCCGGTTCGGGATCGAGACCACCTTCGTCCCCGGGACGGACCCCGCGGACTACGCGGCCGCCATCCGGGACAACACCAAGGCGGTCTACGCCGAGGTGATCGCGAACCCTTCCGGCGAGATCGCCGACCTCGCGGGCCTTGCGAAGGTCGCCCACGACGCCGGCGTCCCGTTCATCGTCGACTCCACGCTGAGCACGCCCTACCTGGTGCGCCCCATCGAGCACGGCGCGGACATCGTCATCCACTCGGCCACCAAGTTCATCGGCGGGCACGGCACCACGCTCGGTGGCGTGATCGTGGAGAGCGGCCGGTTCGACTGGGGCAACGGCAAGTTCCCCATGATGACCGAACCCGTGCCGTCCTACGGCAACATCCAGTGGTGGGCGAACTTCGGGGAGTACGGGTTCCTGACCAAGCTGCGCACCGAGCAGCTCCGCGACATCGGGCCCTCCCTCTCGCCGATGTCCGCCTTCCAGCTCCTGCAGGGGGTCGAGACCCTCGCGCAGCGCCTGGACGAACACCTCGAGAACGCCCTGGCCGTCGCCGAGTGGCTGCAGGCAGATCCGCGGGTGGAATACGTCAACTACGCCGGGCTCCCCACCCATGCGCATCATGAGCGGGCGAAGACCTACCTGCCGCAGGGCCCCGGCTCCGTGTTCAGCTTCGGCATCAGGGGCGGCCGCAGGGCGGGCCAGAAGTTCATCGAGTCGCTGCAGCTCGCCTCGCACCTCGCGAACGTGGGCGACTCCCGCACCCTCGTGATCCATCCGGGCTCGACGACGCACCAGCAGCTCTCGGCCGAGCAGCTCGCCGCGGCGGGCGTCCCCGAGGACCTCGTGCGCATCTCCGTGGGGCTGGAGGACCTCGAGGACATCCTCTGGGACCTGGACCAGGCCCTGGACATCGCGGTGAACGCCTCCGACGCCGGGTTCGAGGACCTGCCGCAGGAAGCGGCCGGGGAGAACGACGACGACGCGTCGGCGACACGGGCAGTGGGAGTGGGAGCATGAGCGGCAGCACCGGCAACACGACACCCGAACGGACCTGGGAGGGGCCGTCGGCGCCCGCACGGCTGAACCTACTGAGGAGCGCGCGGTCGGTGGCGATCGTCGGCGCGTCGGACAAGCCCTCGCGCGCGTCCTACTTCGTCGCGACCTACCTGCAGTCCTCCTCCCCCTACCGCCTGTACTTCGTGAACCCGGTGGCGAAGGAGATCCTCGGCCAGCCGGCCTACGCGTCGCTGAAGGACCTGCCCGAGGTGCCCGACGTCGTCGACGTGTTCCGCAAGCACGACGACCTGCCCTCGGTGCTGCAGGACGCGCTCGACGTCGGCGCGAGAACGCTCTGGCTGCAGCTGGGGTCCTGGCACGAGGACGTGGCGCGCGACGCCGAAGCCGCAGGCCTGGACGTGGTGATGGACCGCTGCATCAAGATCGAGCACGCACGCTTCCACGGCGGGCTCAACCTCGCCGGGTTCAACACCGGCGTCATCTCCTCCAAGCGGCAGCTCACCTCCTAGCGGAGGCCCGGCAGCCCGGCGGGATCATCCGACGCCGGGACGGGGCCGGGCACGAACGTCGCCTCCTCCGCGCCGGGCTCCCAGGGGTACAGCCGGTCGGGGTCCCCGGTGACGGGCGCGGACGGGACCTGCCCGGGACCGGCCGCGGGCGCGAGGAGCCACGCCCAGCCCTGCGGCGCGGGAACAGCCCGCCCGTCAGCGGACGGGCCGCTCCCCCGCGGGGCGGCAGCAGGACCGGCCGGAGCCCCCGGCGCGGCCTGCTTCAGCTGCCGGACCTCGGGACCCCGGCCGCCCGCCTTCGCGGTCCCGTTCCCGGGCACCGGACCGCCTGCCGTGCCCGTGCCGGGGACGGAGCCGTCCGCCTTCCCCTGCCCGGGGGCCGGACCGATCCCCTTCCCCTCGCCTGTGGCCGGGTCGACCGGCTTTCCGTTCCCTGCGGCCGGACCGCCTGCCTGTCCGTTCCCGGGGACCGCAGTCCCCGGAGCCCGGCCTCCCGGCACAGTGCTCCCGGGCGCCGGGCTTCCCGGCGCAGTCTGGGAGCGACGCTCGCGTCCGGGCGCCGGCGCGGATCCCGCCGGCCCCACGGGCGACGCCGCGGCCGGGGGGACCGCGGCCGGGGGCGCCTCCGCAGCAGGAGTCCCGGCGGGGGGCGCCTGGCGCGCGGGAGGGACTGCAGCGGGTGGACCCGCAGCGGCCGGCGCATCCGGGGCGGCACCCGGAGGGGTGTGCTCCGGACCGGACGGACCGGGGCCTGCCGGACCACGCGGCACCGCATGGTCCGCGGACGGACCGGCGTCCGCCACGGAGGGACCGGCATCGGCCGAGCGGCCCACCTCCGCCGCGGCCGACGGCGCCGGAACCGGCTCCGCGAGCGACCGGGCCGGGGCCTCCGCGGACGGGGCGACGACGGGCCCTCCGCCGTCGTCGGGCCCCGCCGGTGCGCCGGGAAGCGGGTGCGCCCGGTCGGCGCTGTCCCGGATGCTGAAGCGTGCCATCGACTCGACGGCCTCGGCGAGGCCGTCGGTGAGAGCGGTGCCGGCCGCGACGCCGGACATCCCGACGCCCATGGACACGGCCAGCGCTCCACCGATGAAGGTGATACGCCGCTTGTTGCGGCGGCCCGACGGCGCCCTGCCGCCGTCGGCCATCAGCTGGGCGAGTTCGGCGGTCACCTCGGGCGCGGGTCCCGCCCCGAGGGTGCGGATGGTCTCCACGGCGCGCACGAGGGCGGGGTCGTCGGCAACGCCGGCCTCGTCGAGGAGGAGCCGTACGGCGTCCGGCGTCTCACGTCCAGTCATAGCGCTTCCGATTCATTGGGTTGAACGAGGTCCTTCAGCCTGAGCAGTCCCCGCCGCTGCAGCTGCTTCACCGATCCTGCGGACTTCCCGAGGATCTCGGCGACCTGGTCGATCGGCAGCTCCGCCACGATGCGCAGGAGGATGACCTCGCGCTGCTCGGTGCTGAGCTGCTCGAGCAACCCCCCTGCCACGTCGAGGTTGCCGAGCGCCACCGCCTCCGCGGAGTCCGTGGTCCGGGTATCGCCGTCGACCTCGTAGCCCACCAGCACGGGCGCCCGCGTCCTCCTGCGCACCTCGTCCACGTAGCGCGCGTGCGCGACCGAGAAGGTGAACGTGCGCAGCCCGGGAAGCCCTCCGGTCACCGACTCGAGCCTGGAGAAGACCGCGAGGAAGACTTCCTGGGTGAGGGCCTCCGGGTCCTCGGACCCGCGCCCCGCGAAGTATCCCAGCACGGCCGGGCTCAGCGACCGATAGATCAGGGACAGGGCCGCCGGCTCGCCTGTCTGCGCGCGGACGAGCGCATCAGCAGGCAGCGTTGAGACCACGTTCCATCTGTTCCTTGTTCGAGCGGCACGGCGTGACCATCGTAGCCGTGGCCTCCCGACCGGGCGGAGAGCCCTTCCTGCGGGTGCAAAAAAGGCCGCACCGAGGCCCGTTGGGGGATAGGCCTCGGTGCGGCGCTTTCACTGGGGTAATCGACCGGGAGGCGGGGAAAGTTACGCCCGGGCCGTCTTTTCCAGGATTTCTTCTGCGGAGCCCTACTTCAGCGCGTTCGAGGCGCGCCGCTTGTTGAACACGTCGAACCCGACGGCGAGCAGGAGCACCATGCCCTTGATGAACTGCTGGACGTCGATCCCCACCCCGAGCAGGGACATTCCGTTGTTGAGCACGCCCATGATCAGGCCGCCGGTGATGGCCCCGATCACTGTTCCCACGCCGCCGGTCACCGCCGCGCCGCCGATGAACGCCGCCGCGATGGCGTCGAGCTCGAACAGGTTGCCCGCACCCGGACCCGCCGAGTTGAGGCGGCCCGTGAAGATGAGGCCCGCCAGCGCCGCGAGGACACCCATATTGACGAAGAGCAGGAAGTCGATCCGCTTGGTGTTGACACCGGACAGCTGCGCGGCCTGGAGGTTGCCACCCCGGGCATAGATGTGGCGGCCGAAGACACTGTTGTTCATCACGGCGCTGTACGCGACGATCAGCACGCCGAGCACCACGAGGACGATCGGCGTCCCGCTGCGCGAACCGGCCAGCAGGTAGGTCAGTCCGAGGATCATGAGCGCGATGAACGCGAGCTTGGTGAAGAACCACGCCGCCGGCTCGTCCTCGAGCTCGAGCCGGGCGCGGGTGGCCCGGCCGCGCAGCTGCGTGACGACCAGGAGCATCACGGCGATGACGCCGAGGCCGACGGTCGTCCAGTCCAGGAGGTTGGTCTCCGGCGGGAACAGTCCCGGGAACAGGAAGCCGCCGCCGAGCTGGCGGTACTCCTCGGGGAAGCCGGTGATGCGCTGGTTCCCGAGGACGATCTGCGTGAGCCCGCGGAACATGAGCATGCCGGCGAGGGTGACGATGAACGCCGGGATCCCGACGTAGGCCACCCAGAAGCCCTGCCAGGCGCCCACGAGACCGCCGATGACCAGCGATGCGAGGAAGGCGGCCCACCAGGGGAAGCTCCAGTCCTGCACCATGATGCCGGACATCGCGCCGACGAAGGCCGCCACGGAGCCGACGGACAGGTCGATGTGCCCGGCAACGATGATCATGACCATACCGATGGCCAGCAGGAGGATGTAGCTGTTCTGCACGATGATGTTCGAGACGTTGTCCGGCTGCAGGAGGGCGCCGCCGGTCAGCACCTGGAAGAGGGTCACGATCACGAGCAGGGCGACGAAGATGCCGATCTGCCGCAGCCTGCTCGTCAGGAAGGAGATCCCGTGCTTGACGGGAGGCGGCGGCGTCGCGACGGCGGCGTCCTTGACGGTGGTAGCCATGGAGTCAGTCCTTTTCCTTGGTCATGTGTTGCATGAGGAGTTCCGGTGTCGCCTGGTCGATGGGCACCTCGGCGGTGATGCGCCCCTCCGCGAGGGTGTAGATGCGGTCGCAGATGCCGAGGAGCTCGGGGAGTTCGGAGGAGATGACGATGATCGCCTTCCCCTCGGCGGCCAGGCGGTTGATGATCGTGTAGATCTCGTACTTCGCGCCGACGTCGATCCCGCGGGTGGGCTCGTCGAGGATGAGGACGTCGGGGTCCGAGAACATCCACTTGGAGAGCACCACCTTCTGCTGGTTGCCACCGGAAAGCTTGCCGGTGATGGAGGTGACGGACGGCGCCTTGATGTTCATGGACCGCCGGTAGTCGCCGGCGACGACGGCCTCCCTGCCGCTGTCCACCCAGCCGCGCTTCGCGAGCTTTCCCAGGGCGGCGCCGGAGATGTTGCGCTTGATGTCGTCGATCAGGTTCAGGCCGTACCGTTTCCGGTCCTCCGTTGCATACGCGATGCCGTGCCGGATCGCCTCCCCGACCGTGCGCGCGGTGATCGGCGAACCGTTCTTGTAGAGCGTGCCCGTGATGTGGGAGCCGTAGCTCCTGCCGAAGATGCTCATGGCCAGCTCTGTGCGCCCCGCGCCCATGAGGCCCGCGATGCCGACCACCTCGCCGGCACGGACGGAGAGGTTCGCTGCGTCGACGATCACCCGGCTGCTCTCCTGGGGGTGGCGCACCGTCCAGTCCTCGACGCGGAGGACCTCCTCGCCGATGACCGGCATGCGGTCCGGGTAGCGGCTCTCCATGTCACGCCCGACCATGCCCCGGATGATCCGCTCCTCGGAAACGGAGCCGTCATGCAGGCTGAGCGTCTCGATGGTGCGCCCGTCGCGGAGGATGGTCACGGAGTCGGCGATCTCGCGGATCTCGTTGAGCTTGTGACTGATGATGATGCAGGTGATGCCCTCGGCCCGGAGCCCCTTGACGAGCCCGAGGAGGTGCCGGGAGTCCTCGTCGTTGAGCGCCGCCGTGGGTTCGTCGAGGATGAGCAGCTTGACGTTCTTCGACAGCGCCTTGGCGATCTCGACGAGCTGCTGCTTGCCCACACCGATGTCGCCGGCCCTGACCACGGGGTTCAGGTCGAGGCCCACACGGCGCAGGAGCTTTCCCGCCTCCACGTTGGTCTCGTTCCAGTCGATGAAGCCGCGCTTCTCGCGTTCGTTGCCGAGGAAGATGTTCTCGGCGACGGACAGGAAGGGGGAGAGGGCGAGTTCCTGGTGGATGATGACGACGCCGGCGCGTTCGCTGTCGCGGATGTCCCTGAACTCCACGACGGCGTCCTCGAACTCGATGTCACCCTCGTACGTGCCGTGCGGGTAGACCCCGGACAGTACTTTCATGAGGGTCGATTTCCCGGCCCCGTTCTCCCCGCAGATCGCGTGGACTTCTCCGCGCGCGACGTCCAGGTCGACGTCCTGCAGTGCCTTCACGCCCGGGAAGGTCTTGGTGATGCGGTGCATCCTGAGGATGTTCTCCACCATGGTCAGGCCTCGCTTACTCGTGTGGAAGTCCCGGCTACGGCCGGGCGAGGGGACCCGTGGCTCCGGACCAGGACGGTCCGGAGCCACGGGGTCAGGAATGCTGCCGGACGCCTACTTGAGCTCGTCCTCGGTGTAGTAGCCGGTCTCCACGAGGGCGGCCTCGTAGTTGTCCACCGTGACGATCTCGGACTCGAGCAGGTAGGAGGGGACTACCTTGACCCCGTTGTCGTACGTCTCGGTGTCGTTCACCTCGGGCTCCTCGCCCTTCATGAGGGCGTCCACCATGGTCACGGCCTGCTTGCCGAGCTCGCGCACGTCCTTGAAGATCGTCGAGTACTGCTCGCCGGCGATGATGGACTTCATCGAGCCGACCTCGGCGTCCTGGCCGGTGACGACGGGCAGCTCGTCCGCGGAGTAACCGCCGGAGGTCAGGGCCGAGATGATGCCGATCGACAGGCCGTCGTAGGGCGAGAGGACGCCCTCGAGGCGCTCGCCGCCGCCGACCGTGAGGAGGTCCTCCATGCGGTCCTGCGCGGTGTCGGGGAGCCAGCGGAGGATCGCTGCCTGCTCGAAGTCGGTCTGACCGCTGGGCACACGCAGCACACCGCTGTCCAGGTAGGGCTGGAGGGTCTTCATGGCGCCGTCCCAGAAGAACGTGGCGTTGTTGTCGTCCGGGCTGCCGGCGAAGAGCTCGACGTCGAAGGGGCCCTCCTCGCCCGTCTCGTTGCCCTCGGCGTCGAGGATGCCGAGGCCGGTGAGCAGTGACGTGGCCTGCTGGACGCCGACCTCCTCGTTGTCGAAGGTCGTGTAATAGTCCACGGTTTCGGATTCGTTGATGAGACGGTCGTAGGCGATGACCGGGATGTCCTGGGACTCGGCCTGGTCGAGGACGCTCGTGAGGGTGGTGCCGTCGATCGAGGCGATGACGAGGGCCTTCACGCCGCCGTTGATCATGTTCTCGATCTGCGAGACCTGCGTGGGGATGTCGTCGTTGGCGAACTGCAGGTCCACCTCGTAGCCGAGGTCCTCGAGCTGGCTCTTGACGTTCTCGCCGTCGGCGATCCAGCGCTCGGACTGCTGCGTGGGCATGGCGACGCCGATCTTCGCGCCCTCGTTGGATCCGTCCCCTGCGGCGGCGTCGTCGCCGCCGCCACGGCTTCCACCGCACGCGGTCAGGCTGAGCGTCAGGATGCTGGCGGCCGCGATGCCGGCCAGGTATTTCCGATTCATGGTGGATCTTTCTTGTGAGTGGTTTCCGGCAGCATTGCCGGCTTTCAGGGAGAGGGTCCTACAGTTTCTGGGCCAGCCGGTAGTAGGCGGCGTTCCAGCGCAGTTCACGCTGGAAGTCCCGCAGCGTCGTGTCAGCGTCGATCCGCAGCAGTTCCACCTCGGCGATGTCCGCGAAGTCCTCGAAGACCTCGAGGCCCACCGCGGTGGTGAGGACGGTGTGGTGCGCGGCCCCGGCGCTGAGCCACGCGGCCGCGGAGGTCTCCAGGCTCGGCTCCGGCTTCCACACCGCGCGGGCCACCGGCAGGTTGGGGAGCGGCGCGTCGGGCGGCACCACCTCGACGGCGTTCGCGGTGAGGCGGAAGCGGTCGCGCAGGTCCGACATCGCGACGACGACGCCCGCGCCGGCATCCGTGTCGAACACGAGGCGCACGGGGTCCTCCTTGCCGCCGATCCCCAGCGGGTGCACCTCGAGGGAAGGCTTCGCGGTGGTCAGGGTGGGGCAGATCTCGAGCATGTGCGCACCGAGGATCTTCTCCTCCCCCGGCACCAGGTGGTACGTGTAGTCCTCCATGAGGGAGGCGCCGCCCGGGAGTCCGGCGCCCATGACCTTCGCGGCCCGGACGAGGACGGCGGTCTTCCAGTCGCCCTCGGCACCGAAGCCGTAGCCGCGCGCCATGAGGCGCTGGACGGCGAGGCCGGGCAGCTGCCGGAGCGCGCCGAGATCCTCGAAGCTGGTCGTGAAGGCCCCGAAGCCGCCCTCCTCGAGGAAGGAGAGCAGGCCGAGTTCCTGCCGGGCGCCGTAGCGCAGCGACTCGTGCCGGTCCCCGCCGCGGCGGAGCTCCGGGACCACGTCGTACGTCTCCTCGTACTCGGCGACGAGGGCATCGACGTCGGCCTCCGACTGGGCCTCGACGGCGGCGACGAGGTCGTTGACGCCCCACGTGTTGATCGAGACGCCGAAGCGCAGCTCGGCCTCGGTCTTGTCCCCCTCGGTGACGGCGACGTTGCGCATGTTGTCGCCGAAGCGGGCCACCCTGAGGTCGTGGACGGCGGCCCAGCCGGCGGCGGCCCGCTGCCAGGACGCGATCCTCGCGCAGACGTCGGGACTGGACACGTGCCCCACGACGGTCTTCCGCGGCACCCCGAGGCGCGACTGGATGTAGCCGAACTCGCGGTCCCCGTGGGCGGCCTGGTTGAGGTTCATGAAGTCGAAGTCGATCTCGCCCCACGGCAGCGCCACGTTGATCTGCGTATGCAGGTGCAGCAGGGGCTTGCGGAGGGCGTCGAGCCCCGCGATCCACATCTTCGCGGGACTGAAGGTGTGCATCCAGGCGATCACCCCGATCGCGTGGTCCGCGGCGTTGGCCTCCAGCGCCATGCGCCGGATCGAGGCGGAATCCTTCAGGGTGGGCTTCCAGACCACCTTCACGGGCAGGCCGGACTCCCCGAGCAGGCGGACGATCTCCTGTGACTGCTCGGCGACCTGCTGCAGTGTCTCCTCGCCGTAGAGCTCCTGGCTGCCCGTGAGGAACCAGACTTCGTAGGCGTCGAGGGTGGTGCTGAGGGGGCTCATGCGGGGGCTCCTGGGATGGCGGGCTGGCCGTACACGTTCTGGTAGCGGTCGAAGAGTGAGTCGATGTGCTCGGGCTGGATGCCGGTCGGCGTGCCGAGCTGGCGGGAGATGTGGACGGTCCGGGCGGCGTCCTCGAGCATCACGGCGGCCTTGACGGCGTCCTTCGCGTCCCGGCCGATGGTGAACGGGCCGTGGTTCTTCATCAGCACGCCGCGGGAGCGGTGATCGGTGAGCGTCTCGACGATGCCGCGCCCGATGGAGTCGTCCCCGATGACCGCGAACGGGCCCACGGGGATCTCCCCGCCGAACTCGTCCGCCATGGCCGTGATGACGCAGGGGATCGGCTCGCCGCGCGCAGCCCAGGCGACGGCGTAGGTGGAGTGCGTGTGCACCACGCCGCCGACGTCGGGCATGTTCCGGTAGACGTAGGCGTGCGCCGCGGTGTCGCTCGACGGGGCGCGCTCCGAGCCCGCACTTCCCGGGACGACGGTGCCGTCGAGGTCGCAGAGGATCTGGTTCTCCGGCGTCAGCTCGTCGTAGCCGACGCCGGAGGGCTTGATGACGAAGAGGTCCGCTCCGGGCACGCGGCCCGAGACGTTGCCGCCGGTCCAGACGACGAGTCCGTAGCGCACGAGCTCGGCGTGCAGGCCGGCGACGTCCTTCCGGACCGCGGTGATGGCCGCTTCGACGGCCGGGCTGAAGGTGCTCATACGGCGATCGCCTCCTGCCGGGTGAGGGCGGACCGGCGCAGGGCCTTGAGCCGGTGCATGACGTCGTTGGCGCCGCGCCCGAAGTAGTCGTGGAGGGCGGTGTACTCGCGGTACAGGGCGTCGTACGCGGCGGCGCGCCCGGCGTCGGGCGTGTACGCGGCACGGTCCAGGCGGCCCATCGCGGCGGCGGCCGCGTGGATGTCCTCGTAGGCACCGGCGGCGACGGCGGCGTGGATCGCCGACCCGAGGGCCGGGCCCTGGGCGCTGCCGATGACCGAGATGGGCATGTTGAGCACGTCGGCGTAGACCTGCATGAGGAACGGGTTGCGGATGAGGCCCCCGGCGGCCACGAACTCGGTGACGGGCACGCCGGAGGCGTTGAACGTCTCGACGATCGTCCGGGTGCCGAAGGCCGTCGATTCCAGGAGTGCGCGGTAGATCTCGTGCGGCCGGGTGGCGAGCGTCAGGCCCACGATGGTCCCGGACAGTTCGTGGTCCACGAGCACGGAGCGGTTGCCGGAGTGCCAGTCGAGCGCGACGAGGCCGTGCGCCCCGACGGGCTCCGCCTGCGCCTGCGCGGTCAGGTACTCGTGGACGCTGAGTCCCTGCGCCTCGGCGTCGTCCCGGACCTCCCCCGGGACCTGGTGCGCGACGAACCAGGCGAAGATGTCGCCGACGCCGGACTGGCCGGCCTCGTAGCCGTAGGAGCCCTCGACGATCCCGCCGTCCACGACACCGCACATGCCGGGCACCTCGGCGAGCCGGTCCGAGTTCATGACGTGGCACGTCGAGGTGCCCATGATGGCCACCATCTGGCCCGGGTCCGTGGCCTGGGCGGCGGGGGCGGTGACGTGGGCGTCGACGTTCCCGACGGCGACGGCGATGCCCGCCGGCAGTCCGGTCCAGCCCGCGGCCTCCTCGGACAGCGTCCCTGCCTTCGAGGCGAGGGCCCCGATGGTGTGCTCCACCTTGTCGCGGGCGAATCCGGCGAACTCCGGGTTGAGCGCCGCGAGGAACTCCTCGGAGGGGTAGGCGCCGTCCTGGTAGATGCCCTTGTACCCGGCGGTGCAGGCGTTGCGCACGTACCGGCCGGTGAGCTGCCAGACGATCCAGTCGGCGGCCTCCACCCAGTGGTCCATGCGCTCGTACAGCTCGGGGTCCTCCTCGAGCAGCTGCAGGCCCTTCGCGAACTCCCATTCGCTCGAGATCAGTCCGCCGTAGCGCGGCAACCAGGCCTCGCCGCGTCGGGCTGCGAGCTCGTTGATCCGGTTGGCCTGGCCCTGGGCGGCGTGGTGCTTCCACAGCTTCACGTAGGCATGGGGGCGGCCCTCGTAGCCGTGCACCTCGTTGAGGGGTGTGCCGTCGGCGAGCGTGGGCACCATGGTGCAGGCCGTGAAGTCCGTGGCGATCCCGATGACGTCCTGCGGGTCGATGCCCGCCTGCCGCACGGCGTCGGGGACGGCCGCGCGGAGGACGTCCACGTAGTCGGAGGGCACCTGCAGGGCCCACTCGGGCGGGAGCTGCTCCCCCGTCGCGGCGAGCGTCGAGTCCATCACGGCGTGCGGGTACTCGAGCGTCGAGGCGCCGAGCTCGGCGCCGTCGGAGACACGGACGACGACGGCGCGCCCGGACAGGGTGCCGTAGTCGACGCCGATGACGTAGGTGGGCCTGCCGGCGCCCTCGGTCGGCGCGGATGCGCCCAGGGTGGAGTCACTCAAGGGAAGGACCTCTTTGTTCTTCTCGGGACTGCAGGCAGTGCCCTGATGGATCGTGGTGCGGTGCAACCGGTTAATGTGACCGTTCACATCTGCGGTCACCAGTGTGTGCCCTGCCCGCCGGATGTGTCAACGTGCGTGGAGGAGGTGTCGGGTGCGAGGGCGTCAGCCCTGGAGGCGGGCCGTGGAGGAGCGGAGCACGAACTCGGGCCGCACGTCGGCGGCCGCCCCGACCGGCCCGGGGGCTGCGGCCGAGCCCGGCGCGCCGATCAGCCCGAGCAGCCGCGCGACGCAGCGTCGGCCGAGTTCGGGGAAGTCCTGCCGCACCGTAGTGAGCGGAGGCCAGTAGTGGGCGGCCTCGGGGACATCGTCGAAGCCCACCACGCTGATGTCCTCGGGCACCCGCAGTCCGTGCTCGCGGAAGGCGTGCATCAGCCCGAGCGCCATCTGGTCGTTCGAGGAGAAGACGGCGGTGATCCCGGGGTCCCGGACCAGCGCGAGCCCGGCCCGGTAGCCGGATTCCGCCGTCCAGGTGCCGGAGAGGAGGGGCTCCGGCACCAGCCCCCACGCCTCCATCTCGGTACGGTACCCGCGGATGCGGGCGTCCGTCTCGAACCAGCCGTCCGGCCCCGCCACGTGCGCGATGCGCCGGTGGCCCAGCTCGAGCAGGTGGCGGGTGGCGAGGACGGCCCCGCCGGACTGGTCCACGGACAGCCGGTGGTCGTCAGGGGCCCGCGCGGAGTGCACCGTCACGAAGGGCAGCGTGATGGACAGCCGCTCGATCTCCTCGACCGTCAGCGCCTGCGGCGCCAGGATGATGAAGCCGTCCACGCCGTGGGCCAGCAACCGGTCCAGGGCCGCCCGGATCGACCCGCCGTCGACCTCGTCGAGGTGCGCCACATCCACGGCGTACCCCGCCTGGCGCGCTGCGCTGTCGATGGCCTGCAGGCTCGCCGCGGGCCCGTACTCGAAGCCCTTGCCGACGAGCACGCCGATGGTGGTGGAACGGCTGGTCACGAGCGCGCGGGCCGCACGGTTGGGGCGGAAGCTGAGCTCGTCCATGGCGGCCAGGACGCGGTCACGCGTCTCGGGGCGGAGGCTCGGGTGGCCGTTGATCACCCGGGAGACGGTCTGGTGCGAGACCCCGGCCCGCCGTGCCACGTCCCGGATGTTGGCGGCACGTACCTCCGGGGGCCGGGCCCCCTCCGCAGGGCGGGACGGCTCGGCGGGGCGGGAGGCCTCGGCGTCAGTGGGCGTCGACAATGGTCTCGTTCCGCGCGAAGCGCCTGTTCCGCAGGACGGGCAGGAACTCGCGGACGTCGTCGACCCTGCGCCGTGTCACCTCGACAGTGACGACGCCGCGCTCCTCGTCCTCGAGGTGTGCCTGCGGGACCCCCATGGGGTCGATGACGGCGGAGTGGCCGATCGTATGGCCGCTGGAGGTCCCGGCGGCCGCCACCCAGACGGTGTTCTCGATGGCCCGCGCCTTGAGCAGCGTCTCCCAGTGCTCGATCTTGTGCTCACCCTTGAACCAGGCGGCCGGCACGCAGATGAGGTCTGCCCCCGCGTCGGCGAGCGCCCGGGCCTGCTCGGGGAACCGGAGGTCGTAGCAGGTCATGAGCCCCACCCCGAGGCCGCCGATCCGGGCCACCGTGATGCCGCCGTCGCCCGGCTTGATGCGCGTGGACTCCTGGTAGCTGAAGGCGTCGTACAGGTGCAGCTTCCGGTACGTGTCCACGATCCGGCCGGTCCCGTCCACGAGGACGAGTGTGTTGAAGGGCCGCCCCTCGCCGCTGGGCTCATAGCCCCCGGCGACGACGGCGATGGAGTGCTCGGCGGCGATGAAGGACAGCTGCTGGACGAAGGAGGTCCAGGTGGCCTCCACGGCCTGCTGGAGGGAGCCCTCCACCCGGCCGACCGTGAACATCGACTCCTCGGGGAAGACGATGAGTTCCGAGCCCCCGGCGGCGGCCTCCGCCGCGAGGTCCCGCATCACGGCGAGGTTCGCCGCGGCGTCCCCGCCGGGCCTGAACTGACCGACACTGACCAACATGTTCCCGCCCTCACGTGTGGATGACACCTGATCTCCAGCGTACAGACCCCGTCCAGCACGCCGGAGTAGCCTTCGTCCCATGAGGAACCCGGTGAAGAGACAGCGCGTGCAGCCCGGCCCCGGCCAGGAGTCCGTGTGGGACTACCCGAGGCCGCCGCGGGTGGAGCGGACGACGGCGAGGATCGAGGTGCGGTTCGGCGGAAAGCTGATCATCGGCACGGACGACGCCGTCCGGGTCCTGGAGACGAGCCACCCGCCGGTCTACTACCTGCCGATCGACGCGTTCGCACCCGGGGTCCTGGTGCCCGTCGACGGCACCACGCAGTGCGAGTTCAAGGGTGCCGCGAGCTATTTCGACGTCGTCGCCGGGACCGCCCGCAGCCCGCGCGGCGCCTGGACCTATCCCACCCCGGTGCGCGGGTACGAGGACCTGGTTACGCGCGCGGCGCTCTACCCCTCGCGGATGGACGAATGCACCGTGGACGGCGAGCGGGTGCAGTCCCAGGAGGGCGATTTCTACGGCGGGTGGATCACCGCGGCGATCGTCGGCCCGTTCAAGGGCGGCGCGGGGACCTGGGGCTGGTAGCGCTGGGGGCACCGCCGTCCGGAGGGCGCGTCCAGCGGACGTTCAGGTGGCACCGCTATCGTCGCAGGCTGACCATCGCACGCAACGCAAGGACAGGCTCAGCATGACCATCAAGGGAACAATCCTGGGCCGGCGCCTCATCGCAGCCGCGTTCGTCGGCTCCATCGCGGTCCTCGGCGGGTGTGGTGCCGCGGGCGACGAGCCGGAGGGCGCGGCCGCATCGAGCTCGGCGCCCGCACCGGACGAGTCGGCCGCCGCCCAGCCGGAGCCGGACCTCGAGGGCCTCCCCGACGTCGTCGCCGTCGTCAACGGCACCGAGATCAAGAAGGACGAGTTCACCACGGCCTACGAGGGCCAGTTCCCGCAGGCGGCCGCCCAGGCGCAGGCCGGCGGCCAGGAGGTGGACCAGGACCTCCTGAAGACGACCGTCGCGGACAACCTCGTGAGCACCGAACTGCTGCGGCAGGAGGCGGACGAGCGCGGCATCGAGGCCACGCCCGAAGCCCGGGCCGCGGCGATCGAGAACCTGCTGGAGACCAGCCAGCTGGGTTCCGAGGAGGAGTTGCGCGCCGCCTTCGCCGAGCAGGGGCTCGACGACGCCGAGTTCGACTCCCAGCTCTCCGACCAGGTGAAACTCGACGCGCTCCTCGAGGAGGAGGCCGGCGACACGACACCCACCGACGAGGAGATCCAGGAGGCCTACGACGCCGCGACGGCCCAGCAGGAGGCCGGTGGGGCCACCGCGTCGCCGCTGCCCCCGCTCGACGAGGTGCGCGACGAGATCGAGGAGCAGCTCAAGGGCGGCAAGACGTCCGCGGCCGCCGAGGCCCTGATCGCGCAGCTGCGTGAGGGCGCGGACATCACCGTCAACCTGTAGCCCGGACCGGCACCCCGGACGGCAGCGGCCCCCTTCGCAGGACGAAGGGGGCCGCTGCCGTGTGGTCGATCGGTCAGTTGATGAGGTCGTTGACCACGATGGTCTGGTCGCGGTCCGGGCCGACGCCGATGGCCGAGAACCGGGTCCCCGACAGCTTCTCGAGGGCGCGCACGTAGGTCTGCGCGTTGTCGGGCAGGTCCTCGATGGCCCGGGCGCCCGTGATGTCCTCGGTCCAGCCGTCGAAGTACTCGAAGATCGGCTTGGCGTGGTGGAACTCGGTCTGCGTCATGGGCATCTCGTCGTGCCGGACGCCGTCCACGTCGTACGCGACGCACACCGGGATGCTCTCGATCCCCGTGAGGACGTCGAGCTTCGTCACGAAGTAGTCCGTGAAGCCGTTGACGCGCGACGCGTGGCGCGCCAGCACGGCGTCGTACCAGCCGCACCGGCGGGGCCGGCCCGTGTTGACGCCGAACTCGCCGCCGGTCTTCTGCAGGTACGTGCCCATCTCGTCGAAGAGCTCCGTGGGGAACGGCCCCGCACCCACGCGGGTGGTGTACGCCTTGATGATGCCGATCGAGCGGGAGATGCGCGTGGGGCCGATGCCCGAGCCGACGGACGCGCCGCCGGCGGTGGGGTTCGACGACGTCACGAACGGGTAGGTGCCGTGGTCGACGTCCAGGAAGGTCGCCTGGCCGCCCTCCATGAGGACCACCTTGCCGGCGTCGAGCGCCTCGTTGAGCACGAACGTGGAGTCGATGACGAGGGGGCGCAGGCGGTCGGCGAAGGAGAGGAAGTAGGAGACGACCTCCTCCACCTCGACGTCGCGGCGGTTGTAGACCTTGACCAGCAGTTCGTTCTTCTGCTTGAGCGAACCCTCGACCTTCTGGCGGAGGATCGACTCGTCGAAGACGTCCTGGACGCGGAGGCCCAGGCGGGCCACCTTGTCCATGTAGGCCGGGCCGATGCCGCGGCCCGTGGTGCCGATCGCGCGCTTGCCGAGGAAACGCTCGGTGACCTTGTCGAGGACCTGGTGGTACGGCGCCACGAGGTGGGCGTTGGCGGAGACGCGCAGCTTCGAGGTGTCCGCGCCGCGGGCCTCGAGGCCGTCGATCTCCTCGAACAGCGCCTCGAGGTTGATGACGCAGCCGTTGCCGATGATCGGCACGGCGTTCGGGCTGAGGATGCCGGCGGGAAGGAGCTTCAGCTCGTACTTCTCGCCGTTGACCACCACGGTGTGCCCGGCGTTGTTGCCGCCGTTCGGCTTCACGACGTAGTCGACCCGGCCGCCCAGCAGGTCAGTGGCCTTGCCCTTACCCTCGTCGCCCCATTGGGCTCCGACAATGACGATTGCTGGCATGGGATCCTCCCCCATCAGGTACGGGTTCCTCCCGCGCTACCGCGGAAAGTACGCCGTGCATCAGAACGCCCCAACCGGTCGCACGCAGGGTGCGGCCACTGGGGCTCTTACCGTCCGAGTTTAGCCGAGGGGCTCGGGGAGTGCCGCAAAAGCTCCAACCGTGACGGTTGCGGTTCCGTTGCGACTGCTCCCTCCCGCGGGCGTCGGGACGCCGCCGGACGCCCGCGGGCACAATGGGGGCATGGACCGCTTCGAAGGACACATCGCCGGCATCGGCACCGCCTCGGGTACCCGCCTGGTGATCGGCCGGTGGGACACCTCGCCCTTCGGCTCCTTCACCGACGTCATGATGGAGGACGCGGCGGGCCGGCGCACGCTGCTCGCGCCCAGCGCCGGGATCGCGGACTACGTCGGCGCCACGTACGCGTTCGACGACGTGCTGCTCACCCCCGTCTCCTCGGCCCTCGCGGGCGGCCGGCTCGTCGTCGACGCCGGGGACCTGCAGGTCCTCGCCGAGCTCGGCGGCGTGACGCTGCTCGGGCGTCTCCTCGGCCTGGTCCCGCGGCGCCTGGCCACGCACCCGCGGTGGCTCGCGCTGATCAACCCGGTGGCCTCGCTGCTCGTGAAGGGCGTGGCGACGGCCGGCTCCGCGGGGCAGGGCCGCACCGAGTACTACGGCGTCACCTCTGCCCGGGCCGTCCGCGGCGTGACCGCGACGTGGCGCGATGCGGACCTCGGCGCCCTGGCCCCCGTGAGCCCGCCCGTCCGGTTCGGCTTCAGCTCGGCGCCGCCCCGCCCGCAGCTGGTGACGGTGACGACGACGATCCGCCGCCCCGGGGAGTGACCGGGCGCGCGGCGTCGTGCACGCGGGTCGACCCCTGGGTGTGGCGTCGTGCACGCGGTCCAGCCGCCGGACTGCGTGTCGGGGCGCGACGCGCCGCGGTCCGATGCCCGTCCCGTCCGAAGCCGTGCACGGCGACACGCCGACCATCAGCGTTCGGTCTGCACCCGGTCCCGGGCCACCCGGTAGTGCGGCCAGTAGCGGACGTTCCCGGGGAGCACGGGCACCACGAGCCGGGTGGTCCGGCGGAGGACGGCGAACACCACCCGCTCGCGACGCCGCCACGGGAGGCCGTACGCCTCCCGGAGCCGCGCGGGCAGGAGGCCCGCCGCCAGGATGGAGGGCAGCGGCCGGAGCGGCGCCGGGATGATCGGCGGTTCCGGTGCGAGGATCTGCCGGGCGATCAGGCGGGCCGCGGGACCGGCGTCGAGCGTTTCCCGGAACTGCCGGGCGACGTAGCGTTCGAGGCCGCGGTAGTCCTCGGGCAGCACGGCGTCCGTCACGCCGAAGAGGTGGGCCAGCTGTGTCATGTCCCGGTAGTAGGCGTCGCATTCCTCCGCCGTCGTGGGGCGCAGGAAGCGGTCCCTCACCTGGAGGGCCGTCCACACGAGGGTCGCGAACACCCAGAGCGCGAGCCCGGGATCGGTGGCGCTGTACGGGGTGCCGGCGGGCACCGATGCGCTGGAACGGACCAGCGTCCCCGTGACCGGGCGGTGCTTCCGCGCCACATGTCCTGCGGCAGCGCGTACCTGCGCCCGGTCCCCGAACGTCACCGTCAGGACGGCGTCGAGCGTTCCCCGCAGTCGCCGGAGGGGATCGGTGGTGAAGTCACTGTGGGCACGCACGCCCTCGCCGACGAGCGGGTGCGCCACCTGCAGCAGGAGCGCCGCCGGCCCGCCCGCCATGACGAGGCGCTCACGTGCGATGCGCCACGCCGTCGAGCCCGGTCCGAAGAGACCGGCGTCCCCGGCGTCCCCGGGAGCGGGCGCGGGCGGGAAGAACCGGGCAAGGCCCCTCATGCTGTCCCGTCCGCGCGGAGCGCCGTCGTCCTGTCCGGCGTCCCCGATGCTCTCGTCGCTGTCGGCGTCCGCCCGGTCCGGCAGGTCCCGGGTGGGCGATCGGGCGCCCTGGTGCGGGCCTCCACGGAGGACCGTACCACTGCCGGGACCCGCGCGGCGCGGGTGGATCAGATGGAGTAGTCGGACCCCGAGTTCGTCGAGGCGATGTACTCGCGCACCGCGCTCTGCGGCACCCGGTAGGAGCGCCCGAACCGGATGCTGTGGATCGTCCCGGCCTGCACCAGGCGGTAGACGGTCATCTTCGATACCCGCATCATGGCAGCGACCTCCGCCACCGTGTACAGGTCGCTGGTACTCACGTTCGTAGCCATGCTCACCACTGCTCCCATCCGCCTCACCACGTTGCGTGGAGCTTTTAACAGTGGTCGCGTTGGCAACAGCGGCACAAGGACCAGCACTACTCGTTTATCGGTTTCGCATCCGGGTAGGACTGTGCCGTACGGCCCCGGAGGGCAGAAAAGACGGGCCCGCCGCAGCGGAACCCGTCTTCTCTGCCGTCTCGTCGGGGAGGTCAGCCGGCGAGCTGGGCGCTGGCTTCCGGGTCCGATTCCCTGAGGAACGCCGCGATCCGCTCGGCCTCCTCGATCTCGCCGATGGAGGCCGCGGCCCGGCCGAGGGCGAAGAGGGCCCGGAGGAAGCCCCGGTTCGGCTCGTGCGAGTACGGGATGGGCCCGGTCCCGCGCCAACCGCTGCGCCGCAGCGCGTCGAGGCCGCGGTGGTAGCCGGTGCGCGCGTAGGCGTAGGACTCGATGGTCCGGCCCTCCGCGTACGCCTCGTCCGCGAGGACGGCCCATACGAGCGACGACGTCGGGTGCGCGGCGGCGAGGTCCACGGCCTCGTCGCCCGCAGCGAGGCGCGCGACGACGTCGGGTTCCTCGGGCAGGAGGGTGGGCTCGGGGCCCAGCAGGTTCTTGCGGAATTCGTCCGACACGGCGCTAGAGCTTCTTGCCGGCGGAGCCGAGGGCGGTTGCGGCCTCGACGACGCGTGCCGCGAGGCCCGCCTCGGCCGCGGCACCCCAGACGCGGGGGTCGTAGGTCTTCTTGTTGCCGACCTCGCCGTCGACCTTCAGGACGCCGTCGTAGTTGCGGAGCATGTGGTCCGCGACCGGGCGCGTGAACGCGTACTGGGTGTCGGTGTCGATGTTCATCTTGATGACGCCGTAGGAGACGGCGTCGGCGATCTCCTGGTCCGAGGAGCCGGAGCCGCCGTGGAAGACGAGGTCGAACGGCTTGTCCTTGCCGAGCTTCTGGCCCACCTTGTCCTGGATCTCCTTGAGGATCTCCGGGCGCAGCTTCACGCCGCCGGGCTTGTACACGCCGTGCACGTTCCCGAAGGTCAGGGCGGTGATGTAGCGGCCGTGCTCACCGGCGCCGAGGGCGTCGATGGTCGCGAGGGCGTCCTCGACCGTCGTGTAGAGCTTGTCGTTGATGGCGTTCTCCACGCCGTCCTCCTCGCCGCCGACGGTGCCGATCTCGACCTCGAGGATGATCTTCGCGGCTGCCGCGCGGGGAAGGATCTCGCGGGCGATCCGCAGGTTCTCCTCGAGGGTCTCCGCCGAACCGTCCCACATGTGCGAGTTGAAGATGGGGTCACGGCCGTTCTTCACGGCCTCCTCGGACGCGGCGAGCAGGGGCAGCACGAAGTCGTCGAGCTTGTCCTTCGGGCAGTGGTCGGTGTGGAGGGCGATGTTGACGTCGTAGTTCTTCGCGACCTCCTTGGCGAAGGCCGCGAAGCCGAGCGAACCGGCGACCATGTCCTTGACGCTCGCGCCGGACCAGTACGCCGCACCGCCCGTGGAGACCTGCACGATGCCGTCGGAGCCCGCCTCGGCGAAGCCGCGCATCGCTGCGTTGAGGGTCTGCGAGGAGGTCACGTTCACGGCCGGGAACGCGAAGCCGCCCGACTTCGCGCGGTCGATCATCTCGGCGTAAACATCAGGGGTTGCTATAGGCATGCTGAGGACTCCTTCGTGGTGGTGAGTGCTTCGGTTCATCCTAGCGAGCGGACCCGCCGGGCGCAGGGGCGCGGGCGGGATGACGGCGGGTGATGACGGGGAGGGTCAGACGGGCTGGCCGAACACGTGCCGGCGCACCCAGCCGTGCATGGCGATCGCGGCGGCCGCGGACGCGTTGATGGACCGCGTGGACCCGAACTGCGCGATCGAGAGGGTGGCCTCCGCCGCGTCGTGGACCTCCGGGGTGAGGCCGGGCCCCTCCTGCCCGAACACGAGCACGCACTTCTCCGGGAGGTCGTAGGTCTCCAGGGGCACGGAGTCCGGGAAGTTGTCGATCCCGATCACGGCCAGCCCCTCGGACGCCGCCCAGGCGGTGAAGTCCGCCACGGTGGGGTGGTGGCGGATGTGCTGGTAGCGGTCGGTGACCATCGCGCCGCGCCGGTTCCACCGGCGTCGTCCGATGATGTGGACCTCCCGGGCGAGGAAGGCGTTGGCCGTCCGCACCACGGAGCCGATGTTGAGGTCGTGCTGCCAGTTCTCGATGGCCACGTGGAAGCCGTGCCGCCGCTCGTCGAGGTCCGCCACGATCGCCTCGTGCGTCCAGTACCGGTAGGCGTCGACGACGTTGCGGGTGTCGCCGGCGGCCAGCAGGTCACGGTCCCAGTGCTCGCCATCGGGCGCCTCACCCGCCCACGGGCCCACGCCGACGGTCGGGGCGGGTGTCCCGTGGGCGGGGTCGTCGATCGCATCGATGGGGTCGGGTATCTCCGGCAGGGGTTCATTCACCGTTCAAGCGTAGACGGCACCAAAGGTGGGAGACTGGCAGCGGCAGCTCCCCTGTACACCTTGGAAAGGAAGCCCCATGCGCGAGAACGAACACATCGAGTGCTGGCTCACGGACATGGACGGCGTCCTGGTGCACGAGAACCAGGCCATCCCCGGCGCGGCCGAGCTGCTCGAACGGTGGGTGGCCACCTCGAAGCGCTTCCTCGTCCTGACGAACAACTCGATCTACACGCCGCGCGATCTCGCCGCACGCCTCAAGGCGTCAGGGCTCGAGATCCCGGAGGAGAACCTGTGGACGTCGGCGCTGGCCACGGCGCAGTTCCTGCGGGACCAGCTGCCGGGCGGGCGGGCCTACGTGATCGGCGAGGCGGGGCTGACGACGGCGCTGCACGAGGCCGGCTTCGTCCTCACCGACACGAATCCCGACTACGTGGTGCTCGGCGAGACCCGCACCTACTCGTTCGAGGCGATCACCAAGGCCGTCCGCCTCATCCTCGACGGCGCGCGGTTCATCGCCACCAACCCGGATGTCACCGGCCCCTCGAAGGAGGGCCCGCTGCCCGCGACGGGCGCCATCGCGGCCATGATCACGGCCGCGACGAGCCGCGACCCGTACATCGTGGGCAAGCCCAACCCGATGATGTTCCGTTCCGCGATGAACCGGATCGACGCGCACTCCGAGACGACGGCGATGATCGGCGACCGCATGGACACCGACATCATCGCCGGCATGGAGGCGGGACTGCACACGGTCCTGGTGCTCAGCGGCATCACCCAGCCGGAGGACATCGACGCCTACCCCTTCCGGCCGGCGCAGATCTGCAGCTCGGTGGCGGAACTGATCGACCAGGTCTGATCCGGGCTCAGAAGAAGCGCTTCCAGCCGCCGCCCCGCAGCACCGGCACGTACTCGCGCTGCACGGCCGAGACGACGTCCTGGTAGATCGCCGGGTTCCACTGCGGGCTGGCGTGCGCGGGCAGGGCGCCCTCCGTCCGGTGGTCCACCGAGACCACGTTGTCCGGCAGGGAGCGCGCCCAGCCGGCGCGGGCCGTCACGTAGTCGACGACGCCGTCGTTCGGGTTGCCCGCGAAGACCACCTTCGTGTCGCCGAGGGAGAGCCGGAACCGCGAGACGTCGAAGTGGTAGATGTACGAGGACTCGGTCTGGATGAGCTCGCTGCTGGGTGCGAGCGGCGAGAGCTGCTCGAGCGTCTGGTCCACGATCTGGCTCCAGGTCCGCTCGTTCTTGTGGACGATCCGCTCCCCGAGCTCGTACGTGCCGCGCAGGCTGATCGGCACGCGCACGCCGGCCTCGTAGAGGAGCACCACGCCGTCGAACATGCGCTGGTCCAGGACGTCGTAGCGGCTGGACGGCGAGGAGTCGAGGAGGATGAGCTCCACCGGGATGCCGCGGTCACGCAGGCGTGCCGCGACCTCCACCGCCACCATGCCGCCGAAGCTGTGGCCGTAGAAGTAGAGCTTCTCGAGCCGGAAGTTGTCCACGTAGCGGTTCATGGTGGCCACGACGTTGTTGATGTCCAGGCCGCGGTTGGAGTAGCCCATCACCGCCATCTGCGCCCGCCGGGACAGGGCAGGGCGCAGCGAGTTGAGGATCCAGAGCCCCTCCTCCCAGCTCGTCTTGTAGCCCGGGAACAGCACCCAGCGGTCGTTGGGGAACCGCGCGCGGGCGTCCTCGTCGTCGAGCGGGAGGATGCGCGTCTGGTCCCGCTGGGACTGGATGACGCGCGTGGTGACGAGGTCGGCCGCCACCACGGCGGCCGCGGCGGAGCCGATCAGGAAGGAACGGCGCGAGGACTCGCGGAAGTCACGCGCCTGCCGCAGCGCGCTGCCGTCGTCGTCCTGCACGTGGATCTCCGGATCGGGCGCGGGCGTCCCGGTCAGGCGAGGCCCAGCTCGTCCTTGCCGAAGGCGAAGAGGTAGGGCACCCCGGCCTCGGACTCGATGCGCTCCTTCGACCCGGTGTCGCGGTCCACGATCACGGCGACGGCGCGCACGTCACCGCCTGCGCGGCGCACACCCTCGACGGCGGTGAGCGCGGATCCGCCGGTGGTCGAGGTGTCCTCGAGCACGACGACGGGGCGTCCGGACACGTCCGGCCCCTCCACCTGGCGCGCCATGCCGTGGGTCTTCTGGGTCTTGCGGACCACGAAGGCGTCGATCGGACGGCCTGCCCGGGCGGCGGCGTGCATCACGGCGGTGCCCACCGGATCGGCGCCCATCGTCAGTCCGCCGGAGGCCTCGAACGCGATGCCGGCGTCGTCGAGCAGTTGCAGCATGACGCGGCCCACGAGCACGGAGGCCTCGTGGTGCAGCGTGATACGGCGGAGATCGATGTAGTAGTCGGCCTCGACCCCGCTCGAGAGCGTGACGCGCTCGTGGACCACGGCGAGTTCCCTGATGAGCTCCAGGAGGCGGGAGCGGTCGGCGGTCGGCGCGGTCTCGGCGGTCATGGGCCAAGTCTATCGAGGGCAGGGCCCCCTCACGCGTCGCGCCCCGCCCCCTCCGTACGTCGAGCCGGCCGCGGGGCCATGGGCCGCGGTCGGCGGCGCTGCGGTGACCGGCCACGGTCCCCCTCCGGGGTCTTCGAACCGATCCGGGCTGCGACAGACGGCGTGTCGCGACAGGACACGCCCTTCCGACGCCCGATCTCCCCGGAACCGGTACGGCCCTGTGCCCGGCCGCTCCCGGAGGAGGTTGTCCACGTACCGGAACCCGGCAGCCCGCCGCGGCCGCTCCTCGTGTGGACTCGCCCCATGGATGCCATCGTCGCCCTGCGTCGCGCGGGGTCGGTCGCCAGGACCGGCCGGCTGCTCCAGCAAGGGGTCACCCGCCGGCAGGTCGCGGCTCTGATCCGGTCAGGGGTCGTCATCAGGCCGTGCCGTGGAGTCGTCGCCCTGCCCGACGCACCGGAGGATACCGTCACCGCAGTGCTCCACGGCGCCAGGCTCACCTGCGCCTCGGCGGCACGGCACTACGGGCTCTGGCTCCTGCATCCACCCGGCGCCCTTCATCTGGCCTCGCACGCCCGCGAGGACGAGCGCCACACGCATCACCACCGGCCGCTGTCGGTGCCGGTGCACCCGCACCTGCCGCTGGTGGGCAGGGTCGACGCCCTGCTCCATGCCCTGCACTGCCTTCCGGCGATCGACGCGGCCGTGATGGTCGAGAGCTCCCTGCGGCGCGGAGACACCACGCGGGCCTTCCTGCTCGAGCGCCTCCGCGGCAACCGCAACGGACCGGCGCGCGCCGCACTGGACCTCGTCACAGGGACGGGCGAGTCGGCTCTCGAGGTGGTGGCGCGCGTCCTCTTCCTGGCGGCGGGTCTCGGCGTCGAGACGCAGGTCCAGCTCGACGGCGTGGGCCGCGTGGATTTCCTCCTGGAGGGCTTCCTCGTGGTGGAGGTCGACGGCGATGCGTACCACTCGGACCGGGCGGCCCGCCGACGGGACAGGGGCCGCAACAACATGACCGTCGTCGGAGGCTACCTGGTGCTCCGGTACGGCTACGAGGACATCATGTTCCACCGCCAGGACGTGCTCGCCCAGGTCCTCGCGGTGCTGGGCGGGCGTCCGATCCGGTGACATGTTCCGGCGCCGACCGCGCCCGGCCATGCTCCCCCTCCGGGGTCTTCGGCCCGCGTCAGGCCCTCCCAGGGGCGTGTCGCGCCCGACCATGCTCCCCCTCCGGGGTCTTCGGCCCGCGTCGAGTCCTCTCAGGCGGCGTGTCGCGACCCGACACGCCCCTCAGTACGGCAAAGCCCCCGCGCTCAGTACGCCCCGCCGCCGGTCACCCGCCGGCACTCGCCGCGTCGATCGCCTCCGGGGAGAGGACATGGGAGATGGCCAGGACCGCCGCGCCCGCCACACCCGCGCTCTGGCCGGATACCGACGGCACGATCCGCAGGTGCTCCGTGGCCAGTGGCAGCGACCGCGTGTACACGACCTCGCGGATCCCGGCGAGCAGGTGTTCGCCGGCCTGGGCGAGGGAACCGCCGATCACGACGACCGAGGGGTTGATGAGATTCACGCACATCGCCACCACATCACCGATGTCCCGACCCGCCTGCCGGATGGCCTGGAGTGCCGTGGCATCCCCGGAACGCACCAGGTCGATCACGTCCTGGCTGCCGGTGAGGCCCGTCCGGGCGGGTCCGCCGAGCGCGGCCGCGAGCGCCGGACCGCTGGCCACGGCCTCGAGGCACCCGGTGTTCCCGCACCGGCACGGGGTGTCTCCCCCGGCAGCGACCCGGACATGCCCCAGATCGCCCGCCGTGCCCTGCGCCCCGCGCTGCAGCACGCCGCCCGAGATGATGCCGGCGCCGATGCCGGTCGCCACCTTGATGAACATGAGGTCACCCACGTCCGGCCAGTTGCTGCTCTGATCGCCCAGCGCCATGATGTTGACGTCGTTGTCCACGAGGACGGGGACGTCGAAGCTCGCCCGGACGAGCCCCGGCACGTCGAACCTGTCCCAGCCCGGCATGATCGGCGGGTTGATCGGGCGCCCGGAGTCGTGCTCCACCGGACCGGGCAGGCCGATGCCGATGGCGGCGAGGTCCCCCGCGCCGCGGTCCGCCGACCGCAGGAGCCGGTCGATCGCCGAGACGAGCCAGCCGAGGACGGCGTCGGGCCCGTCCGCGATGCTGATGTCCTGCCGTTCCCGCGCGAGCTCCTCGCCGGCCAGGTCCGTCAGGATGACGACGGCGTGGGTGGCCCCGAGGTCCGCGCCGATCACCACGCGTGCCGAGGGGTTGAGCGCGAACAGGGACGGCGGCCTGCCCCCGGTGGAGGCGGCACCGCCGAGGGGTGACACGAGGCCGAGTCCCATGAGGATGTCCACCCGGGCGGCGACCGTGGAGCGGGCGAGGCCCGTGATCTGGGCGAGCTCGGCGCGCGTGCGGGGCCGACCGTCGCGCAGGACCTGGAAGATCTCACTGGCGCCCGACGGCGGGATGGGCGTCCGCGGGCGCGGACCGCCGTGGCTCGTCAGTGCCGGTGCCGGCTGCGGGAAGGACACACTTCCAGTAAAGCACGAGCGTCTTTGCCTGTAACTGCCTTCGGCTTTTGCCTGACCCTCGACAGAAGTGGGTGAGCCATGTCACAGTAGGCGCGTGGACGACGACGTCAGCACCAGCAGGGAACCGGCTCCGATCCTGCACGTCACGGGACTCTCGAAGAGCTTCTTCGGAGTGCCGGTCCTGCAGGACGCGTCACTGACGCTCTTCCCCGGCGAGGTCCACGGACTCGTCGGCGAGAACGGGGCCGGCAAGTCCACCCTGATGAAACTCCTCGCCGGCGTGCACGTCCGCGACGCAGGGACCGTGGAGATCGACGGGCGGCCCGTCACGTTCACCCATCCGCTGCAGGCCCGCCGCGCGGGGCTCTCCACCGTCTTCCAGGAGTTCAACCTGCTGCCCGAGCGCACTGTGGCGCAGAACATCTACCTGGGGCGGGAGCCGAGGAAAGGGCTCCTCGTGGACCGCCGGGCCATGACCAGGGACACCGCGGAACTGCTCGGACAACTCGGCATCACCAGCATCCGGCCCAGCGACGTGATCAGTTCGCTCTCGGTGGCGCAGCAGCAGATCGTCGAGATCGCCAAGGCCGTCAGCTACGACGCCCGGATCATCTCCATGGACGAGCCGACGGCCGCGCTCGCCGGCCCCGAGGTCGACCTGCTCTACGGGATCATCGACCGGCTCCGGAAGCGCGGGACGGCGATCCTCTACGTCTCCCACCGCCTGAAGGAGGTCTTCGACCTCTGCGACACCATCACCGTGCTCAAGGACGGACGCGTCGTGACGTCGTCGCCCGCCGCGGACCTGGACGACGCCGCGCTCGTGCGGGCCATGGTCGGCAGGCCCATCTCCGCGTTCTTCCCCGATCCCCTGCCGGGCACCGCCGTCGGCGACCCCCTGCTGGAGGTCCAGGGCGCCGGCAACGACCAGCTCGACGACGTCCACCTCACGCTGCGGGCCGGCGAGATCGTCGGGGTCGCCGGCCTCCAGGGGTCGGGGCGCTCCGAGCTCGTCCACGCGGTCTTCGGCGCGGCGCCCTTCACCCGCGGGACCGTGGGACTCGGGGGTCGCGACCACCGGCCGGCCTCGCCCCGGGAGGCCATCCGGCACCGCGTCGCCCTGATCACCGAGGACCGCAAGGCCGAGGGCCTCAGCCTGAACCAGTCGATCATCGACAACGCGCTGAGCGTCGTGCGGTCCGTCTATCCGCGCCGCACGGCGGCGGCACGTCGCGAAGCGCCCGGCGTCTTCTCGTCCCTGGAGGTCATCGCACGGGACCTCGACCAGGAGGTGCAGTACCTCTCGGGCGGGAACCAGCAGAAGGTGGTCCTCGCCAAGTGGCTCGCGATCGACCCGCAGGTCGTGCTGCTCGACGAGCCGACCCGCGGCATCGACGTCGGCGCGAAGGTCGCCGTCTACACCCTGATGCGCCGCCTGGCGCGGGAAGGCAAGGCCATCCTCATGGTCTCGAGTGAGCTGCCCGAGGTGCTCGGGATGTCGGACCGGGTGATCGTCATGCGGGACGGCCGCGTCGCCGGAGAGGTGCCGGCGGGCGCCTCCGAGGAGCAGGTCCTCCACCTCGCGACGGGAGCCCGGGGGGTCGACCCGTGAACCGCCTGACCTCCACGCACATCGTCTACCTCGTGGCCCTGCTGACGGTCATCGCGGGCACCATCCTCGTCGGCTCGACGGGCCGCAGCTTCTTCAGTCCCGGCAACATCTCCGACATCCTCACCGGGACGAGCATCCTCGGCTTCATCGCCATCGGGCAGACCCTCGTGATCCTCGTCGGCAGCCTGGACCTCTCCGTGCCGTACGTCATCAGCCTCTCGAGCCTGATCGGGGCCGGCATCATGGCGAACCAGCCGGGGAACATCCTCCCCGCGGTGCTCGCCGCGCTGCTCGTCTCCGGGCTCATCGGCCTCGCCAACGGTGCGGTGGTGGCCGGGCTGAAGGTCCACGGCTTCATCGCCACCCTCGGCATGGGCCTGATCATCAGCGGCTACCTCGGGTCCAACTACCAGGGCAGTTCGGGCCAGGCGCCGCTGGCCTTCCGCCTCGTCGGCGCCACGGGAATCGGGCCGGTCCCGGTCTCGACCCTCATCATGCTCGCGTGCGCCGCCGTCGTCGTACTCATGCTGAACACCACGCGCCTCGGGCACGCGATATACGCCGTGGGCGGCGACGCCTCCGTCGCGAGGATGTCCGGCATCAGGACCGCGACGCCGGTCGTCGCCGCCCACGTGATCTGTTCCATGCTGGCCGGGCTGGCGGGCCTGCTCCTGGCCGCCCGGCTCGGCGTCGGCAGCCCGACCATCGGCTCGCAGGGCGGCTACGACCTGCTGTCGATCGCCGCCGTCGTGCTCGGCGGCACCCTCCTCGCCGGCGGCAAGGGGTCCGTCGTGGGGACCCTCGGCGGCGTCCTGATCTTCGCCATGCTGGACAACATCATGAGCGTGCTGCAGGTCAACCCGTTCCTCAAGGACGTCGTCCGCGGCGTCGTGATCGTGGTGGCGGTCGCCGTCTATGCGCGGCGGACGGTCGTGCCCCGCCAGGCCCGCTTCGGGCGTGGCGGCGTACCGCACGGTGAGGGTCCTCCCCCGGGCGCGGTGTCACGGAACGACGACGGACCGGCCGACGGCACGGGCCGCGGGGCACGGGACGGGGTGTCCGCATGAGCGCGGTCACGGGACGCGCCGTCCTCGAGCAGAACCGGTCCCCGCGGGGAGAGCGCCTGGTCCGGGCGCTCCGCTCGCCGAGCGGGGCGATCTTCGTCCTCGTCGCCGTCCTCCTGGCCGCCGTCCTGGCGGCGAACCCCTCGTTCGGCGAGCCGGGATCTCTGATCCGCTTCATCGGCCGGACGGCCCCCATCGCGATCGCCGCCATCGGCCAGTACTTCGTCATCGTGTCCGGCGAGTTCGACCTGTCCATGGGGTCGGTGGTCACGGCGCAGGTCATCATCGCCGGCAACCTCGTCGGCCAGGACGAGTCCCGCACACTACCGGTCCTGGTCCTCATGGTTGCGTTCGGTGCGTTCGTGGGACTCGTCAACGGCCTCGTGACCACCCTCCTGAAGGTCCCGAGCTTCATCGTGACCCTCGGGATGATGCTCGCCCTGCTCGGCCTCGTCCTGTACTGGACGGGCGGCGCGGCCACGGGGAATCCCGCCGACAGCTTCCGCCAGATCGGCCGCGGCGGCATCCAGGACGTCCCCGTCCTGGGCGTGATCCCCTATCCCGTGATCATCCTCGCGGTCCTCGCGGTAGGCGCCTTCTGGCTCATGCGCAGGCCCTACGGGCGCACCCTGATCGCCGTCGGCGACAACGCGCAGGCCGCCGCCCTGACCGGCGCGCCGGTCTGGTGGGTCCGCACCCGCGCCTTCATGCTGTCTTCGCTCGCGGCCACCGTGGCCGGCGTGATCCTGGTCGGCTACGCGGGAGTGCACCCCTCCGTGGGCCAGGGCTACGAGTTCACCGCCATCACCGCCGTCGTCCTCGGCGGGGTGGTCCTCGGCGGGGGCCGGGGCTGGGTCCTGTCCGCCGCCGCGGGGGCCTTCGCCCTCGAACTGCTCTTCACCCTCCTGAACTTCCTCGGCGTCCAGTCCACGTGGCGTGACACCGTGCAGGGCGTGATCATCATCGTCGCCGTCGCCGCGGCCGCCCAGACCTGGCAGCGCAAGCGACGCGGCTCCACCACGCAGGCCCATGACCAGCACCGTCCGATAGCAGCACCACAGCCCGTACCGGGCACCACTGAGGGAGGAACATGATGCGTGGAAGCATCCTGGGCAAGGTCACGGTGATCGCAGCGACGACGCTGCTCGCCCTGACGGCCTGCACCACCGATTCATCCATCGAGAACCCGCCGGCCTCCGAAGGCGCCGGGGCCGGCGAATCCGCGGCCGCCGAGCCCACCGAGGACAGCACGGAGTGGTTCGACCAGGCCGTGTACGACACACAGGACGAACAGCGCTCGGCCACCTTCGAGGGCGATCCAGCGCAGCCGTACCTGCAGTACATCGACGGCGAGATGACGGACACCTCGGCGTTCGCCGCCGAGGGGCCCCAGAAGGTGTGTTTCTCGAACGCGTCGATCTCGAACCCGTGGCGTCAGACGGGCTGGATCACCATGAACCAGCAGCTCGAGGCGCTCCAGGAGTCCGGCGTCATCTCCGAGATGGAGACGCGTGACGCGCAGGACGACGACAATACGCAGATCGCCGACATCGACTACTTCATCTCCGACGGCGACTGCGACGCCTTCATCATCTCGCCCAACTCGACGGCGGCGATGACGCCCGCCGTCGAGCGCGCCTGTGAGACCGGGAAGCCGGTCGTCGTGTTCGACCGCGGCGTGCAGACCGACTGCGCCGTGACCTTCATCCATCCCATCGGCGGCTTCGCCTGGGGCATCGACACGGCGGAGTTCCTCAGCGAGCGGCTCGGGGAGGGCGACAAGGTGGTCGCCCTGCGGATCCTGCCCGGCGTGGACGTCCTGGAGCAGCGCTGGGCCGCCGCCGAGCGCATCTTCGAGGAGAACGGCATCGAGGCCGTCGACTACTTCACCGGGGCGGACCCCGTGGAGATCAAGTCGATCATCGCCGACGAACTGGCCACGGGCGACGTCCAGGGCGTCTGGATGGACGCGGGCGACGGCGCCGTCGCCGCCATCGAGGCGTTCGAGGACGCCGGGGCCGACCTGCCTGTCATGACGGGCGAGGACGAGATGAGCTTCCTGCGCAAATGGGACGAGACCGGCATCGACGCCCTCGCGCCCGTCTACTCGAACTTCCAGTGGCGGACACCGCTGTTGGCGCTCGAGAAGATCTTCAAGGGCGAGGAGATCCCGGCGGAGTGGGTCCTTCCGCAGTCGCCCATCACCGAGAACGAGCGCGCAGCATTCCTGACGGCCAACGAGGGCATGCCGGACGGCCACTACGCCAAGTTCGGCGGGGAGGACCTGCAGGGGTATCCGGAGGTCTGGCAGGAACGCCAGATCCCCTGACCGCACGAGGCACCCGACAGCAGGAAGGAGGCAGGACCGTGGACACCGCCCACGTCCGCCCGCTCGGCGTCAACACCTGGGTCTGGACGTCCCCGCTGACGGACGCGGACCTGCCTCCCCTCCTGCGGCGGATCGCCGCCATGGGCTTCGACGCCGTCGAGTTGCCCCTCGAGAACGTCGGCGACCTCACCGTGGACGCGGTCCGCGACGTCCTGGCGGAGACGGGACTGCGCCCCTACGTGGTGGGGGCCATGGCGCCAGGACGTGACCTCGTCGGCGCCCCCGACGCCACCATCAGGAGCACCCAGCAGTACCTCGTCGGGTGCGT
Source organism: Arthrobacter antioxidans (assembly GCF_023100725.1). NCBI lineage: Bacteria > Bacillati > Actinomycetota > Actinomycetes > Micrococcales > Micrococcaceae > Arthrobacter > Arthrobacter antioxidans. Next base: position 285,494 of record NZ_CP095501.1, on the reverse strand, counting down.
CGGGTTCGCGGCCGGCATCGGCGCACCCGCGGTGTGCGGGCCCTTCTACGCGCAGACCGGCCGGCTCTGGCGCATGGACGACGCCGAACGCGCCCGGGCCTACGCGGAACTGCGCAGGAACCTCGCCCCCGTGGCGGAGGCGGCCGTCCACGCCGGCGTCGTCCTGGGGATCGAACCGCTCAACCGGTACGAGACCTCCCTCATCAACACGGTGGACCAGGCGATCGACGCGATCGGCCCGCTCCTCGGCCACGGCGTCGGGCTGGCGCTGGACACCTACCACCTCAACATCGAGGAACGGTCCACACCCGACGCCGTCCGGAGGGCCGGCGACAACCTCGTCCACCTGCAGGTGTGCGGCAGCGACCGCGGCGCGCCCGGCGGCGACCAGACCGACTGGCCCGGGCTGTTCCGGGCCCTGGACGACATCCGGTACCAGGGAGCGCTGAACATCGAGAGCTTCACCGCGCACAACGCCAGCATCGCCACGGCCGCAGCCATCTGGCGTCCTCTGGCCGAATCCCAGGACCGGTTGGCGGAGAATGGGCTGACCTTCCTCCGCCACGCGGAACCCTCCCGGCCCCGGGACGCACCACCCCTACAAGGAGAAACCCCATGACCACCACCGTGCCCGAACCCGCCCGGCCCGGCCCCCTCGGCGTCGCCATGATCGGCTACGCCTTCATGGGCAAGGCGCACTCGGCGGCCTGGCGGACGGTCGGCAGCCACTTCGACGTCCCCGACATCGCGCGGCGCGTCGTCGTCGGGCGTGACGCCGAGAAGGCCGCGGACGCCGCGGCACGCTACGGCTGGGACGGATCGGCCACCGACTGGCGCGACGTGATCCACCGCGACGACGTCCACATCGTCGACATCTGCACGCCGGGCTACCTGCACGCCGAGATCGCTATCGAGGCCCTGAAGGCGGGCAAGCACGTCCTCGTGGAGAAGCCACTGGCCAACACGATCGCGGAGGGCGCCGAGATGGTGGCCGCCGCGGCAGCCGCGAGGGCGCGGGGCATCCAGTCCATGGTCGGCTTCAACTACCGGCGCGTACCCGCCCTCGCCCACGCGCGGAACCTCATCGCGGACGGACGCCTGGGCGCCATCCGCCAGTTGCGGGTCGCCTACCTGCAGGACTGGCTCTCGGACCCCGGATCCCCCATGACCTGGCGACTGCGCAGGGAGACCGCCGGGTCCGGCGCCCTCGGCGACATCGCGTCCCACGCCCTCGACCAGGTGCAGTTCCTCACGGGCCAGGAGGTCACCGAGGTCTCCGGCCGGCTGCGGACCTTCGTGGGGCAGCGCCCGGGTCCGGACGGACCGGAGCCGGTGACGGTCGACGACGCCGCCTGGGTCACCGCAGAACTCTCCGGGGGCGCCGTCGCGACCGTCGAGGTCTCCCGCATGGCGACCGGGGTGAAGAACGGGCTGCGCATCGAGGTGTTCGGCGAGCGCGGGTCCCTCCGCTTCGACCTCGAGAACCTCAACGAGCTGTGGTTCATGGAGGCCTCCGGGCCGGTCACGGAGCAGGGCTTCCGCCGCATCCTGGTCGGCGAGCCCGGCCACCCCTACCTCGAGGGATGGTGGCCCCCGGGCCACGTCATCGGGTGGGAGCACACGTTCACGCACCAGCTCCGCGACTTCCTCACCTCGATCCGGACGGGCGAGCCCCCGCAGCCCTCGTTCGAGGCCGGGCTGCAGATCCAGCGCGTCCTCGCCGCCGTCGAGGAGAGCGCGGCGGCCAAGAGCGCCGTCGTCCAGGTCGGTTCAGCCACCCCCGCCCAGCCGTAGACCACCCCGTTCCCGAGGAGACCGCATGACCCGCAATTTCACCCTGTTCACCGGCCAGTGGGCCGATCTCCCCTTCGAGAAGGTCGCCGAGCTCGCCGGCCGGTGGGGCTACGACGGCCTGGAGATCGCCGTCTCCGGGGACCACCTCGACGCCTGGCGGTGGGACGACGACGCCTACATCCAGGACCGGCTCGACATCCTCGAGCGCAACGGGCTGAAGGTCTGGGCCATCTCGAACCACCTCAAGGGCCAGGCCGTCTGCGACGACCCCATCGACTTCCGCCACGAGGCGATCGTCGGGCCGAGGGTCTGGGGCGACGGCGACCCCGAGGGTGTGCGCCGGCGTGCCGCGGAGGAGATGAAGCTGACCGCGCGCCTCGCGAAGAAGCTCGGCGTGGACACCGTCGTCGGCTTCACCGGCTCCTCCGTCTGGCAGTACGTGGCCATGTTCCCGCCCGTGCCCGCGACCATGATCGAGGCCGGGTACCAGGACTTCGCAGACCGCTGGAACCCCATCCTGGACGTCTTCGACGAGTGCGGGGTCCGCTTCGCGCACGAGGTCCACCCCTCGGAGATCGCCTACGACTACTGGTCCACCCAGCGCACCCTCGAGGCCATCGGCCACCGCCCCGCCTTCGGCCTCAACTGGGACCCGAGCCACTTCATGTGGCAGCAGATCGACCCGGTGGCCTTCATCTCGGACTTCAAGGACCGCATCTACCACGTGGACTGCAAGGACACGAAGATGCGCATGGGCGGGGGGCGCAACGGCATCCTCTCCTCCCACCTGCCCTGGGGGGACCCGCGGCGTGGCTGGGACTTCGTCTCGACCGGTCGCGGCGACGTGCCCTGGGAGGACAGCTTCCGGGCACTGACGGCCATCGGCTACACCGGTCCCATCTCCGTGGAATGGGAGGACGCCGGCATGGACCGGCTGCAGGGAGCGCCCGAGGCCCTCGCCTTCCTGAAGCGCTTCGATTTCGCTCCGTCGGAGACATCCTTCGACGCCGCCTTCAGCCAGTAGGGGTCGGCCTCGGATCGGCCGCGCCGGACGGTGCCTCCGGCGCGGCCGATCCGCCGGTGTGATTCCGATCATTTCGTAACCTTGTAGAAATGCGGGCGGAGTAGCCTTGGAGCCATGCATGAACTCCAGGCACGGATCATCGAGGAAATGGGCGTCAAGCCCGTCATCGACCCGGCGGCGGAAGTCCGCAGCAGGGTCGGCTTCCTGAAGGACTACGTCAGGTCCACAGGCACACGCGGGTTCGTCCTCGGCATCAGCGGCGGGCTCGACTCCACCCTGGCGGGCAGGCTCGCCCAGCTCGCCGTCGACGAACTGCGGTCCGAGGGGGCGGATGCCGATTTCATCGCCATGCGCCTGCCCTACAACGTCCAGAAGGACGAGGAGGACGCGCAGGCGGCCCTCGCCTTCATCCAGCCGCGCACCTCGAAGGTGTTCAACGTGGCTCCCGCCGTGGACGGCATCCAGCAGGAGTACTCGGAGACCACCGGTGAGCGCATCTCGGACTTCACCAAGGGCAACACGAAGGCCCGCGCGCGCATGATGGCGCAGTACGCCATCGCCGGGCAGCACAACCTGCTGGTCGTCGGCACGGATCACGGCGCCGAGTCGGTCACGGGCTTCTTCACCAAGTTCGGGGACGGCGGGGCCGACGTCCTGCCCCTGTTCGGGCTCGACAAGCGCCAGAACCGAGCCCTCCTGAAGGAACTCGGGGCACCGGCTGCGCTCTACGACAAGATCCCGACGGCGGACCTGCTGGACGAGCTGCCCGGCCGCGCCGACGAGCACGAACTCGGCCTCACGTACGAGCAGATCGACGACTACCTCGAGGGCCGCGAGGTCGACGACGATGCCGCGAAGGCGATCGAACACCGCTACTGGACCACACGCCACAAGCGCGCGGTACCGGTCACCATCTTCGACTCGTGGTGGCGGGAGTAAACAGCGCCGTTGGTAACGTAGGGGGCGTGAAGATCGCCACTTGGAACGTCAACTCCCTCCGTGCCCGCGCCGACCGCGTCGAAGCCTGGCTGAACAGGTCCGACGTCGACGTCCTGGCCATCCAGGAGACGAAGTGCAAGGACGAGAACTTCCCCTGGGAACTGTTCGAGAACAGCGGCTTCGAGGTGGCGCATTTCGGCCTGAGCCAGTGGAACGGCGTCGCCATCGCCTCCCGTGTGGGCCTCGACGACGTCGAGCGGACCTTCCCCGGCCAGCCCGCCTTCGGCAAGCCGGGAGCGGACGAGGTGCAGGAGGCCCGGGCCATCGCCGCGACGTGTGGCGGGGTGCGGGTCTGGAGCCTGTACGTCCCGAACGGGCGGGCGCTCGACGACCCGCACATGCCGTACAAGATCGACTGGCTGAACACCCTCCGCGGGCATGCGCAGCAGTGGATCGCCGAGGACCCCGACGCGCAGATCGCCCTCATGGGCGACTGGAACATCGCACCGCAGGACGACGACGTCTGGGACATCGACCTGTTCGTCGACGGCGGCTACACCCACGTCAGCCCGGCCGAGCGCGCCGCGTTCCAGGCCTTCCTCGACTCCGGCTTCGCCGACCTCGCGCGCCCCTTCACCCCCGGGCCCGGCCTGTACACCTACTGGGACTACAAGCAGCTCCGCTTCCCGAAGAAGGAGGGCATGCGCATCGACTTCGTCCTCGGCTCCCCCGCCCTGGCCGCCCGCACGACCGACGCCTTCGTGGACCGGGAAGAGCGCAAGGGCAAGGGTGCCTCGGACCACGCCCCCGTCGTCGTGGAACTCAGCGGGCCGTGAGCCGCATGGGCCGCATCCTCCGGCCGTTCCCGTACGTCTCCTACCTCCGCGTCTACGAGCCCCTGGACGCCTTCTCCGACGCACAGCAGCTCGCGATCCTCGAGCAGCGGGCACGCGAACGGGAACTGACCGAGGAGATGGAGCAGGAGCAGTCGCTGCGGCGCATCCTGCGCACCGTCTCCGACCCCTTCCCGCACCACGAGTCCGACCTCGTGCGGGTCACCCACTTCCCCAGCCTGAACGGCACGACGACGCCCTACTACTGCCCCAACCAGCTCGCCGTCCGCACCACGCTCGCCGCCGAATCCCTGGACCAGAGCCTGCGCGGACCCCTGATCGACGTCCTCGTGCCGGAGATCGCCCGTGAGGCGCACCAGGCCCGCCTGGACCCGGACACCTTCGCCGACTCGGTCGCGAAGCTCTACACGCGCTCGGCGACCTGGGGGGTGCCGTTCGCCTGGTTCGCCCTGATCCACGAGGACGACCTCACGGAGGTCGTCGAGGACGACGGGCGGGTCAGCACCGTCCGGATCACGGCGCGGATCGGCGACTGCATCGACCGCGGGCGCCGCTCGATCGCCCAGCTGGCGGTCGGCGCCCCGGAGATGGACCTGCTCGATGAACTCACGGAGATCGTCGAGTGGCTCGAGATCTTCCGGCGGGACGCCGTCGTCGAGGTCGACTACGGGCCGGTCGCCGATCGGGTGTTCCCGGACGACTCCCCGATGGACGTTCGCCTCGGGATCGAGAGCCTGGCCGAGGCCGACATGATGGGAGCCGCCGCCTCCTACCGGCGCCTGGCCTCCCGGTGGATCCCGATCCGCCAGCTCGCCCGCGCCTCCTGACCCCCGCGCGACCGCGCGGCGCCCGACCCCGCGGCACCCGACCCCGCGCGAACACGCGGCAGCGGACCCGCGCGACGACGGCGGGCCCCCTCAGGCCCTGACCGGTCCGGTGGTCTCCCGTTCCACGAGCGTGTGGGGCCGCGGCGGCGGGTAGTCCGCCGGCTCGTTGCGCAGCAGCTCCCCGAGCAGGAGGTCCGCCGCGTAGGCGCCCTGGTCCTCGGGGTCCTGCCGGATGGTCGTCAGGCCCATGGGTTCGGAGAACTCGTGGTCGTCGATGCCGATCACGGACAGCTCGCCCGGGACGGCGACGCCGAGCTCCGCCGCGGCCTTCAGCACGCCGAACGCCATCTCGTCGGAGGAGCAGAACACCGCCGTCGGCCGGTCCGCGGGATCGGCGAGCAGCTCCAGCGCCGATACGCGGGAGGTGGCGAAGCGGAAGTCGCCGAAGGCCGACCAGTCCTCGCGCACCGTCAGCCCGTGGTCCGTCATGGTCTGCTGGAAGGCCTGCTCGCGGAGGCGCGGCACTTCGAAGTCGATGTCGAAGGACCCGCCGCCCCGCATGTGGGCGATCCGCGTGTGGCCGAGCCCGATCAGGTACTCCACCGCGTCACGTACCGCGCGGGCGTCGTCGATCCCGACGTGCCGGACACCCTCGACCGCGCCGCCCACCACGATGTTGGGGTAGTCCAGCTGCTGGACGGCCGTCCGCTCGTCCTCGGTGAGATGCATGCACATGACCAGCAGCGCGTCGATGCGCTTGCGCAGGATGGAGCGGTGGAACACCCGGTCCCGGTTCACGCCCGCGCCGCCGAGGCTGAAGAGGATGAGGTCGTACCCGGCCGCGCGCAGCTGACGGTCCACGCCCTCCAGCACGGCCGAGAAGTACCAGCGGTCGATCACCGGGACGAGTACGCCCATGGCCATGGTGCGGCCCGAGGCGAGGCCGGAGGCGGCCGACGACGGGACATAGCCGAGCCTGTTCGCCGCAGCGGTGACCCGCTCCCGCGTCTCCTCGGCCACGCCCGGCAGCCCGCGCAGCGCGCGGGACACCGTGGCCGTCGAGACCCCGAGGGAAGCCGCGACGTCGTCGATGCTCGTCACCGGTCAGCCCTTCAGGCCACCGGCCAGCAGGCCCCGCACGAAGTACCGCTGCAGCCCGAAGAACACGGCGAGCGGGATGATCATCGAGACGAAGGCCCCGGCGGTCAGTCGCTGCCACTCACCGCCGCGTGACCCCTGGAGCTCGGCCAGACGCTGGGTGATGGGGGCTACGTCGGCTCCGCCGCCCGAGAAGACGAGGGCCACCAGCAGGTCGTTCCACAGCCACAGGAACTGGAAGATGCCGAAGGAGGCCAGGGCGGGCGTGGCGAGCGGGACGATGATGCGCCAGAAGATGGTGCTGTGCCCTGCGCCGTCCACCCGGGCGGCCTCGATCACCTCTCCCGGGATCTCCGCGATGAAGTTGTGGAGGAGGAAGATCGCCAGCGGCAGCCCGAAGATGGTGTGGGCCACCCAGAGCTGCGCGTAGGTGCCGCTGGGCAGCAGCTGGAAGTCGCCGATCGCCAGGACCCGGGTGAAGAGCTGCAGGAGCGGGATCAGCGCCATCTGCAGGGGCACGATCTGCAGGGCGAAGACGAAGATGAAGAGCCCGTCCTTGCCGCGGAAGCGCCCCCAGGCGAACATGTACGCGGCCATGGACCCGAGGACCAGCGTGAAGATGGTCCCGGGGATCACGATCGCCAGCGAGTTGACGAAGTAGGACAGCAGGTTCGGGGACTGGCTGCCACCGGGGCTGAGGACGTCCGCGTAGTTCTCCAGCGTGAACTCGCGGTCCGTGAAGACGTTCCACCAGCCGTTGCCCTTGATGTTGTCCTCGGGCCGGAAGGACGAGATGAACAGGCCGAAGGTCGGGATGGTCCAGATGACGGCGATGACGACGGCGGCCGCCGTCGCGGTGCGTGAGGTCAGGCGTTGCCTGACCCGCTTCTGCATGGTCGGGCGGCCCCCGGTGGAGTCGTCCTTGACGTCCGGCAGGAGGTCCTTGTTCTCGAGGGGGAGGGTGCTCATCGGATTTCCTTCTGCTTGCGGAGGAGCCGGGCGTTGTACACGACCACCGGCAGCACCATCAGGAAGAGGATCAGGGCAAGTGCGGCTCCGCGGCCCGGCTCACCCGCCCGGAAGGCCTGGGTGTACATCTCGTTGGCGACCACGGACGTCTCGTACTGTCCTGCGGTCATGGTCCGCACGATGTCGAAGACCTTCAACGTGCCGATGGTGATGGTGGTGACGACGACGATCAGCGAACCGCGGATGGTGGGGATGGTGATGTTGCGGAACTGCTGCCATGCGCTGGCGCCGTCGAGGCGCGCGGCTTCCACGATCTCGGTCGGGATGCCCTTGATGGCCGCGGACAGGACCACCATGGCGAAGCCGGTCTGGATCCAGATCATGACCGCGATCAGGAACAGGGTGTTCTCGGGTGCATCGAGCAGGAACTGCTTCGGTTCCTGGCCGAACCAGACCAGGATCTGGTTGAAGAGGCCGATCTGGTCCTGCTCGGGGCCCTTGTAGGCGTAGACGAACCGCCAGATGATGCCGGCGCCGACGAAGGAGATCGCCATGGGCATGAAGACGAGCGCCTTCAGCGCCTTCTCCCCGCGCGCCCGGTCGATGAACACCGCGTAGGCCAGGCCGATCGAGGATGCCAGCAGGGGGACCAGGACAACCCAGATGACGGTGTTGCGCAGGGTGACCAGGGCTTCGGGCTGCGTGAACATCCAGACGAAGTTGTCGAGCCCCACGAATTCGCCGTTGCGGCCGGTCAGGGACAGGTACGAGGTCTGCAGCGCGGGGAACACGAGCCCGACGGCGAGCAGGATCAGGGCCGGCGCGAGGAAGCCCGCGATCTGGACCTTCTCACGCCCGCTCTTGGGGGCCCGGTCCACCACCAGCATGATGAGCCCGATGATGGCGGCGAAGACGGCGAGGCCCACCACCACCTGTAAACCTTTGTCTGCAACTTCTTCCACAGCCCAGCCTCCTGGCGTGCTTTCGGAACGTGAATGGGGAGGCGGGCGGGGAGGACCGCAGGACGCGGCCCTCCCCGTTCCACCGGTGGTCGGCGGGCATCCCGGGGGATGCCCGCTGCTACCTGTCTAGGAGGCGGGCCAGCTGTCCTCGACGGTCTGGGTGACTTCCTCGGTCGAGGAGCCGTTGATCCAGTTGACGATGCCGCTCCAGAAGGAGTTGGCGCCGACGGCACCCGGCATCAGGTCGGATCCGTCGAAGCGGAAGACCGTGTTGGGGTCCTGCAGCAACTCGATGGACTGGCGGTCCAGGTCCGACTGCGCGAGCTCGGGATCCAGTCCCTTGTTCGCGCTGATCGCACCACCCTGGGCGACGCGGGCGTTCGCGAACTCGGCGCTCGCCAGGTACGCCTGCAGCGCCTGGACCTCGGGACGGTCCGCGTAGGCACCGATCAGTTCGCCACCGCCCGTGATGGCCGTACCCTGGGCCGCGTCGATCGGCGGGGTCATGAAGGCCCAGACGTCGCCGTCCTCGGCGACGTTGGTGCCCTCGGGCCAGTTCACGGCCTGGAAGGACGCCTGGTGGTGCATCGCGCACTGGCTGTCCAGGACGGGCTGGCCGGCCTCGGCGAACGGCGTGGAGAGGATCGAACGGACGTCACCGAAACCGCCGTTGACGTACTCGTCGTTCTTCAGGATGTCGCCCACGCGATCGAAGGAGTCGACGATCCTGGGATCGTTGAACGGGATCTCGTGCGTGACCCACTGGTCGTACACCTCGGGGCCGTGCTCGCGCAGGACGGCGTCCTCCACCCAGTCGGTACCCGGCCACCCCGTGGCCTCACCGGACTCGAAGCCGGCGCACCAGGGCTTCATCTCGCCCTCGCCGGCGATCGTCTCGGTCAGTTCGGTCATCTCGTCCCAGGTGGTGGGGACCTCCCAGCCCTTCTCCTCGAAGGTGGCGGGAACGTACCAGACGTAACCCTTCACGTTGGCGAGCATCGGGGCCGCATAGAAGGTGCCGTCGACGGTGCCGTAGTTCTTCCAGTCCTCCGACCACCCCTCGTCGACGAGATCGGAGACCTCCTGGGGTGCCGGCTTGAGGTACCCGGCCTGTGCCTGGGCTGCGAGCAGTCCGGGCTGCGGGAAGATCGCGAGGTCCGGCGCCGTGCCGCCCTGGGCCCGCACACCGATCTGCGTCTCGAACTCCTTGGAGCCCTCGTAGGCCACCTCGACGCCGGTGCACTCGGAGAAGTCCGCCCAGGACTCCTCGAGCCGCTCGGCCTCGATGTCGACGATGGTCGAGTAGACGCTGACCTCGGCGTCCTCGAAGGTCCCGTAGGACTCGTAGGCGGCGCAGTCCGCGTCACCCGATCCTCCCGCGCTGTCCGAACCTTCCGAACCACAGCCGGCGAGTGCGAGGAGGGAAACACTGAGTGCTGCAACGGGCAGCACGAATTTCCGTGAGCGAATATTCGCCATTGAAACAGACTCCTTTGTCTGGCGGTACGTCTACGTACGGGCTGCGGCTGGACACGCCAGGACCCCGAGGAAGTTCCGCCTCACTGATTGGTATCGCAACAGTAAGCGCTTACATGATGCGTCACAAGCATGATCGGCACCGGAGCGCTTTCGATACCGAAATGTGACCGGCCTCACGCCTCAGGCGACGCGGTCGGCCCGTGAGAATCGGACCCGCGCACCGGATCTGATGCTGATCAGGACCGGGGTGCGGTAGCCGGTGACCCGGTCCAGGGCCTCGACGAGGCGGGAGATGTCAGCGGCCACCGCGTAGGCGGGGACGCCCTTGCGGGGGAACACCCGGACGTGCAGTCCCGGGACGCCCCGGACCACCCAGGTGCTGACGGAGGTGGCGGCGAGATCGGGCCGTTCCAGGAGCGCGGCCTTGAGCGCCTGTTCGGCGGCGGCCGCCGTGATCGTCACCGTCCCCGGGGTCCCGGCGCCCCGGCCGACCTCGGGTCCGCGGGCGTCCTCCGTGGACGCGAAGGTGCCGGTGCGTCCCCTCCCCTGCGCGGCGATCCAGAGGACGAGCAGCACGATCAGCAGCAGCAGGACCGCCGCCAGTGCCAGCCACAGCCAGGTGTCCTCCTGGCCGTCGAGCGTGGTGCGCGTCCGGGCGCCGTCGACGGCCTCGCCGACGCGCGGCGCCGAGGAGCGCCACCAGGAAGCGACGGCGGGCACGGTCAGGAGCGCGAGGCCGGCGGCCCCGGCCGCGAACGCGAGGAGCCCGACGACGGCGAGCACCATGCGGTTGAGTCCCCGCGGTGTCGTGTTCACTGCCCGATCACCCCCGAATCCGCGACGACGACGGCGATCCGCGGTTCGGGGTCGACACTCGAGAGCCGGAGGTCGTCCGCGACCGCCGCACGGACGGCGTCCGCGTCGACCGGGATCCCGGACGTCGGCCGGACCTGCACCCTGACCGCCGTGCGGCCCACCGTGACGAGGACCTGCTCCGGCCCCACCCCCGCGGCGATCCGCGCCCTGCGGGCGAGTGACGACGCCACGACCTCGGCGTCGACGACGACGGCCGCGCGCCCGTCGGGGATGGCGTAGCGGGCGCGCCTGCCCGGCAACACGGCGAGCAGGACCAGCAGCGAGCCGACGACGAGCAGCAGGACGGAGCCCGCTCCGAGCAGGGACGCGGGCACGCCGTCGGGCAGGGCACCCAGCCACGCCGCCGCAGCGTGCAGGTCGACCAGGAACGGCTCGTCCCCCACGGCCTGCAGGACGGCCTCGAACAGCAGGACGAGGCAGCCGACGATCAGCAGTGCCGCGGTCACCACCGACGCCACGGCGCGGGAGGAGTGCAGCTCCCGGCGCACGAGGCGCGCGGTGCTCGACGGCGTCGACCGGTCGGGTGGGTCGACACTCACAGCACCCTCGCCCCCCTGGTGACGGTGCTGCCGATGATGCGGATGTCGACGCGGCTCAGCCGCGTCCCCGTGAGCTCCTGGACCCGCTCGAGGATCGGGGAGCGTGCAGCGTCCGCGCGCGCCCACAGCGGGCCACCGAACGTCCCGACGACGTCGGGCTCCCGCACCACGCGGGCCAGCGGCGGGACGGGCAGGGGCAGGGCGAGCAGGAGCGCGAGGAGGCCCCGGTCATCCGAGAAGGACGCACGGACCTGGGCGGGCGGAACTCCGAGCACGTCGCCGGCGACCGCCCGCGCGGTACTGGTGAGTGCCTGCGTGGTGATGCGGTTGTGGCCGGCGAGGAACACTCCGGGCGGGCGCCCGGGAACCGCCGTCGCCGGGTGGATGTGCTTCGGGAGGCGCGCCGGGACGGACTCGGCGGTCACGACGACGAGCGGCGGCCGGACAGGGCGTCGACGACCCCGCGCAGATCGAGCTTGCCCTCGATGATGCGCCCGACGACGGCTCCGCAGAGCACGAGGACGAACGTGAGGAGGAAGCCCCAGAAGCCGAAGACGAGCGCCGCGAAGGCGAGCACGGCTCCGGTGGCCATGCCGACGAGGGTGGGTTTCATGGATGCCTCACTCGACCGGCGGCTGGATCTGGGTGGAACCCGTGGTGTGGACGCGCTCCATGGTCCTCGGTTCGGCCGGAGGCGGCAGGTGCACGTCGAGGATCTCGACATTCACCTCGATGACCTCGAGGCCGACGAGCTCGGTCAGGGCCTCGTACACGGCTGCGCGCACGGCGTCGGCCAGCGCGTTCAGTGCGAACCCGTAGGAGGCGACGAGGCTGATGTCGACGGCGAGCTGCGTCTGGCCGACCTCCACCTTGACGCCGTGGGAGAGGTCGTTGGCTCCGACGGCGTCGCGGATGGCACCCAGGGCGCGTCCGCTGCCGGGGCCCAGCGCGTGGACGCCCGGGACCGTCCGGGCCGCGATGGCGGCGATCTTCACCGCCGCGGCGTCGCCGATCACGGTCCTCCCGGTCGCCGCATTCCGGGGTACGGGCAGCTGCCGGCCCGTGGGTTGGTCGATCATCGCAGGAACGCCCCTTTCGCTTGAGCCCCAGCCTAAGCCACGGCCCGCCCCGACCGCCGGATCAGGACTCCGTACAGTGCCGCCCGAGCCAGTCCTGGACCGGGACCATGGCGTGCCGGAACGCCTCCTCGTCGAAGGTGCCCGACCCCTCGGGCGGTGCTTCGACGGAGAGCGCGAGCGTGGTGAAGTCATCGTGCAGGTCTTCGGGCACCTTGTCACGCAGGTCGAGGATCTGCTGCTCGAGGGCCCGCAGCTCGTCGGGGTCCGAGCCGGAGAGCAGGGTCAGCGGCGCGAGCATGGCGGTGGTCATGCCGCCGGCGACGATGACGCAGTGGGCGGAGGCCTCGGGGGCCGTCGTCGCCCTCTGCGCATCGGCCACGCCGCCGGGCGGTGCGGCGGCGCTGGGCTGCGGGGACGGGCTGGCCGGCATCGTCAGCATGGTCTCGGTGGGCACCGGATCACCCTGACCGCATCCGGTCAGGCCCAGCACGAGGAGGCACAGCACGGCAGCGGAAGGCAGGAGTCTCACTGGTGCCCTTTCGTCTCGATGCGATGCCGGAGGTCCAACGCGCGGTGACCCCGGAACTATCCCACGTGGTTCCCCCAGGCAATCTGGCCGGGGGAGGACGTCCACGCACCACAGGCGCTGACACGACCGGCGTGACCCCGCCGCCATGCTACGGGCGGAACCCCGGCGTTGGCTGGGAGGAAGAGGACATACGAGAAAACCCCGCGTTCCGTGGGGAACTGCGGGGTTTCAGCGGTGGCTCCGACCGGCGTCGATCCGGTGACCTTTCGATTTTCAGTCGAACGCTCTACCAACTGAGCTACAGAGCCTTGCAACCATCTTGCGGATGATCACCGTATCCAGCCCGGCCGGCTTCCCCGAAGGGATCCGGCCGCCTGAGCGACCCTGACGGGACTTGAACCCGCGACCTCCGCCGTGACAGGGCGGCGCGCTAACCAACTGCGCTACAGGGCCTTGCAATTTCCACTACTGACTTCACTTGCTGTTTTTGCAAGAGTTCCAGCCTACCAGCACTTTTCGCTCCGGTTGACCGCCCGTGAGGGCGCCTCGTGCGTACCCCCAACGGGATTCGAACCCGTGTCGCCGCCGTGAAAGGGCGGTGTCCTAGGCCACTAGACGATGGGGGCCAGAACCACAGTTCGGGCTCCTGCGACCTTCCGGAGGACGAGCATTTCCGGCGGATCATTCCCTGTCGTGGACCTATAGAACTATAGATGCACATCGCCGTTTACACAAAATCACCGTCCGCGGGCGGAGTCGATACGATCGGGACGTGCCGTTCGAGATCTCGCGTGAGGAATTCGAGGACGCCGTCGACGACGCGATCGACCGCATCCCCGACGACCTCGCGCGCGCCATGGACAACGTGGCGATCTTCGTGATGGAGGAGTACGAGCCGCACCCCGGCGAGCCCGCGGACACCGAACTGCTGGGCCTGTACGAGGGCACGCCCCTGACCGAACGGGACTCCTGGTGGGACGCCGGGTCCCTGCCCGACCGCATCAGCATCTTCCGCGGACCCCTCATGCGCCTGTGCGACTCCCGGGAGGAGCTCGTCGAGGAGATCGTGGTGACCGTGGTCCACGAGATCGCTCATCATTTCGGGATCGACGACGACCGGCTCCACCAGCTCGGGTGGGGCTGACGCGCCGGGCAGCGGGCGGGCCGGGAAGGTCCGTCAGCCGGCCCGGGGCACCATGGGACCGAACGAGCTGCGGTCCTCGAGCCGCGGGTCCGCCCGGTCGGGGACGACCAGCACCGGTCCGCGGGCGTGGTGCAGGACGCCCTGGCTCGTGGATCCGAGGAGCATGCCGGCGAAGCCCCCGCGCCCGCGCGTGCCCACCACGAGCAGTTCCGACGTGGCCGACGCCTCGATGAGCACCTCGGCGGGCGGCCCGTCCACGAGGTCCACCGTGATCTCGACGTCGGGGTAGTGGCTCTGGAGCCAGTCGCGGCCGGCGGCCAGCTGGACGGCGAGGTCGGCGTGCAACGCCTTCCGGTCCACCGGCGCAGGAACCCAGGCCAGTGAGCCGTTGAACGGGGCCACGGAGCAGATGACGCGCAGGGGCAATCCCCTGGACCGGGCTTCCTCGGCGGCGGCGAGCGAGGCCGTGCGGGCCTGCTCCGACCCGTCGACGCCGACCACCACCACGGGCTCCACGGTGGCGGCGGGGACGTCCCTGTCCTTTCCCTGCCTCCTGCCGAGCTCCGGGTGGCCGAGACGGGCGCCGGTGCAGACGGGGATGACCACCGTCGGGCACTTGGCATGGGCAGGCAGGGCGCTGCTCACGGAGCCGAGCAGCCGGCCGACGAACCCGCCCCGGCCGCGCGATCCCACCACCATCAGCTCGGCCTCCTCCGAGAGATCGAGGAGCACGCCGGCGGCGTCGCCCGTCTCGATCCGCGGATGCACCTCCAGCGCCATGCCCTCCAGCCGGGACATGGCCTCGTCCAGGACGGCCCGCGCGCCCTCCCGGATGACCTCGTCGTCCACGGTGGCGTAGCCGGCGTCCATGCTCGACGCCGCGAAGACCGGCACGGTGTAGGCGGTCACCACGTAGAGCGGTGCGCTGCGCCGCCCGGCCTCGCGCGCCGCCCACAGCAGCGCGCAGGTGCTCTGGTCGGAACCATCCACACCGACCACGATCCCGTGCTGCACCAGCCCCTCCGACAGGCCCTCTGTGTTCTCGCTGCTCACGGCAGGCCTCCCTCGGTCGCACCTCTGACCGCCGAAAGCGGCCGGTCCACCATTTGTAGCGCACCCCGGGAGGATCGGTCTATCCACGGTCCCAAATGTTATATAGGCTGCAATGACCCGTCGCGGGGCCCTGCCTTGCAGGTCGGATACCCCGCACGCAGTGCTCCTGGTCGGACCGTTCGCGCCCAGGGGTCCGCACGGTCCGGAAGAGGCGCCGGGCCGTGCGGAATTCAAACTTCGTGTGGAGGTAGCCCGGTGGATTCCTTGCCGCTTGACCCGGTCCGCTCCGCATCTGCGCCTGCCACGGCGGAGCAGACGAGCACCGTGGTCATCGGTTCCGGGCTGTCAGGCCTCGCCGTCGCCAGCGAACTCAGCCGTCGGGGCATCGACGCGATCGTCGTCGAGAGTCTCGAGTGCTTCGACTCCGGCCCCCTGCGTACCGTCATGACGGACTCCGTCTCGCTCTCGGAGCGCACCGAACTGATGCGGCTCCTGCGCGGCTACGCGACCGCCCACCACATCGACGTCCGCCAGACCACCGTGGCCGAGCAGCTCTGCATCATCGGCCACCCCCAACTCATCAAGACCCCGGTGGGCCGCAAGAAGTGGGCGGTCCAGACGGCGGACGGGGTCCTCCTCGCCGACCACGTGGTCCTCACGAAGTTCCCCCAGAACGAGCTGCGCAGGTTCCTGCGCTCGATGGACATCGCGATCGGCCGCGACTTCAAGGACACCCTGCGCGCGATCGGCCTGTACCTCGTGGGAGTCGGCGAGCTGCTGACGCCCTCCACGCGGGAGATCATCCGCCAGGCGAAGCTGGTCAGCGACGCCATCGTGGAGCAGGGCCCGTCCGCGCTGAACCGCATCGCGCCGCCGCGTGCGGCGATCTCCCCGCTGTAGGCCCGACCTTCCCGCTGCAGGCCCGACGACGGTGGGGCGCGTGCCTGTCGGCACCTACGTGTCGGAGCCGAGCCGCTTCCGCGCCGTGACCGCGAGCACGACGGCGACGGCCACGAGCGCCGCGATCATCAGGATGATGCTCCAGGGGACGTCGCTCGCGCCGGCCTGCTGGGCCTCGTCCGTCGGATCGTCCTGCGTGTCCAGGGGACCGGCCGTCGTCGCGGCGTCCGGCACCGTGGTCCCGCCCTCCTGCGTGGTGAAGGCGAAGGACCCCTCGATGGGATGGGAGTCCGAGCTGACCACGCGCCAGTTGACGGTGTACTCGCCCGCGGGAGCACCCGGGCGCAGCGGCTGGGTGGCCGAGCGGTCGACGATCTCGGTGGGGCCGTCCGCCCAGTCGGTCCCGGATCCGTCCAGCACCTGGATCTGCGCTCCGATCCCGGACGGGACGCTGGAGAAGCTGAGTTCGAGGCTCGGCGGCAGCACGTCCACCGTGGCACCCTCGGCGGGGCTGCTGCCGGTCAGTTCGTCATGCGCACCCGCGGCCCCGCCGGCGCCCAGGAGCACGACGAGCGCGAGCAGGACGGCAGGGACGAACGCCGCGAGGGCCGGACCGGCCCGACGGCGGACGGGCGCCGAGGACCGGGAGGACGGGAGGAGGATGGCAGCCATGGCTCCACCCTACGTGCCGTCCCTGACGGGGCGCTGGGACACCGGCCTCCCCGTCGGCGTCCGTCACGAAGGGGGCCCGGACGTGCCACCGGGATAGAATTTCCCCGACCCGCCCCTTCCCCCTAGGACCTCCCATGCTCAAAACCGGTTCCGTGCTGGATCGCTACTTCCACATCACCCAGCGGGGGTCGTCCGTCTCCCGTGAGATCCGGGGCGGACTCGCCACCTTCTTCGCCATGAGCTACATCGTGGTGCTCAACCCGCTCATCCTCGCTGGCGCCGATTCCACGGGCGCCGAACTCGGGTTCGAGCGCGTCGCCGCGGTGACCGCGCTCGTGGCCGGCATCCTGACCATCGTCATGGGCGCCTGGGCCAAGTACCCCTTCGCCCTCGCCACCGGACTCGGCGTCAACGCGTTCGTGGCCATCACCGTCGCGACGAACCCCGGCCTGACCTGGCCGGACATCATGGGACTCGTCATGCTCGCGGGCCTCACCATGCTCGTGCTGGTCCTGACCGGGTTCCGCACGGCGGTGTTCAACGCCGTCCCCGAGAGCCTGAAGACCGCGATCGTGGTGGGCATCGGCCTGTTCATCGCGCTGATCGGCCTGGTCAACGCGGGCTTCGTGCGCCGCATCCCCGACGTCGCCAACACCACCGTGCCCGTGGGCCTCGGCTTCGGCGGCGTCCTCATCGGGTGGCCCACCCTGGTGTTCGTCTTCGGCCTGATCCTGACGATCGCCCTGGTGGTCCGCAGGGTGCGCGGGGCGATCCTCATCGGCGTCCTCGCGGCGACGGTGCTCGCCGTCGTCCTCGAAGCCGTCTTCGACGTCGGCGCGAGCTTCACCCCGGGCGAGGAGCCGAACCCCGCCGGCTGGTCGCTCGTGGTCCCCGAGATCCCGTCCGGCTCGTGGATCGGCATTCCCGACCTCAGCCTCATCGGCAACGTGAGCCTCTTCGGCGCCTTCGGGCACCTCGGCGGGACCGCCGCGGCGCTGCTGACCTTCACCATCCTCCTGAGCATCTTCTTCGACGCCATGGGCACCATGGTGGGCCTCGCGAACGAGGCGAAGCTCGTCGACGCCAAGGGGAACATCCCCGGCGTGAACCGCGTCCTCGTGATCGACGCCCTCGGGGCCGTGGCCGGCGGCGCCGGGTCCGTCTCCTCCAACCAGATCTACGTGGAATCCGGGGCCGGCATCGGAGAGGGAGCCCGGACGGGCCTCGCCAACGTCGTGACCGGCGTGCTGTTCCTCCTGGCCATGTTCTTCACCCCGCTCATCAGCCTGGTGCCGTTCGAGGCCGTGGCTCCGGCCCTCGTGGTGGTGGGCTTCATGATGGTGGCACAGGTGGGGCGCATCGACTTCGACGACTGGGGCATCGCCATCCCGGCGTTCCTCACCTTCACCCTGATGCCGTTCACCTACTCGATCGCGAACGGCCTCGGCGCGGGGTTCATCGCCTTCGTGCTGATCCGCGCCATCCAGGGCCGGGGCCGCGAGGTGCACCCGCTGATGTGGGCCGTGGCTGCGGCGTTCGTGGTGTTCTTCGGCATCGGGCCGATCGAGGAGCTCCTCGGCGTCTGACCGATCGGGTCCGTGACGTGGTCGGGGACCCCCACTGAACACACCCGCTCGATGGGCATGACCGGGCAGTCCCACCGGACAGTCCCCACCGGGCGGGCGCTACCACCGGGCGCGGGCGCTACCACCGGGCGGAGGGGACGACGGCGGTCGGGGGACCGCCGTCGTCGCCTCCCGGCGTCGGGCGTCAGCGGGCGGACCAGCCACCGTCCATGACGTAGGAGGACCCGGTGACCATCCCGGCGTCGTCGCCCGCCAGCCACGCGACGAGCGAGGCGACCTCCTCCGGTTCCACGAGCCGCTTGATCGCGGCCTCGGTGAGCATGATCTTCTCGAGGACCTCCTCCTCGCTGATGCCGTGCACGCGGGCCTGGTCCACCAGCTGGTGCTCGACCAGCGGCGTGCGGACGTAGCCCGGGTTGACGCAGTTGCTCGTGACGCCGTGGGCGCCGCCCTCGAGGGCGGTGACCTTGGAGAGCCCCTCGAGGCCGTGCTTGGCCGTAACGTAGGCGGCCTTGAACGGCGAGGCCCGCAGTCCGTGGACCGAGGAGACGTTGATGATCCGGCCGAAGCCGCGCGCGTACATCCCCGGGAGCGCGGCGCGGATGAGGAGGAACGGCACCTCGACCATCAGCCGCTGGATGCGGCGGAAGTCCTCGGGATCGAACTCCTCGAGGGGGCTCACGGTCTGGATCCCGGCGTTGTTCACGAGGATGTCCGTCTCGAGCGTCAGCGTCTCGAGGACGCCTGTGTCGAGGAGGTCCACCGCCCACGCATCGCCGCCGAGGTCCGCGGCCAGGTCTTCGGCACCGGCCTCGTCCCGGTCCGCGACCACGACGTGCGCCCCGCGTCCGGCGAGCACCCGCGCGCAGGCCGCGCCGATGCCGCTCGCACCGCCCGTGACCAGTGCCCGTCGGCCGGACAGGGGACCCGCCGTCAGGGCCGGAGCCGGCTGGGCCGCCGTCGTGCTCATGGCTTGGCCTGTCCTGTGGGCTGCTCGTCCAGTCCGTGGCGGCGCGCATCCTCGGCGTCGACCTCGCGCAGGGAGGCGCCGCGGGTCTCCTTCAGGGTCAGGACCGCGACGAGGGTGATCCCGCAGGCGATCACGAGATAGATGGCCACGGGAACCCAGCTGCCGTATTCCTGCAGGAGGGCCGTCGCGATGATCGGCGCGAGGGACCCCGCGAGGATCGAGGTCACCTGGTAGCCCAGGGAGACGCCGGAGTAGCGCATGCGCGTGGGGAACATCTCCGACATGATGGCCGGCTGGCCGGCGTACATGAAGGCGTGGAAGACGAGGCCGATCGTGACCGCCAGGATGATCAGGAAGGGGTTCAGGGTGTCGAACATCGGGAAGGCGAAGAACGCCCACGTGGCACCGAGGACCACCCCGACGAGGTAGACCGGCTTGCGGCCGAAGGCGTCCGAGAGCCTGCCCACCTGCGGGATGACGAGGAAGTGGACGACGTGTGCGATCAGGAGGGCCAGGAGGAGCTGCGAGGTGTCGTACTGGTGCACGGTCTTGAGGTAGACGATCGTGAAGCTGACGATGATGTAGTAGAGGATGTTCTCGGCGAACCGCAGCCCCATGGCCCCGAGGACCCCCTTGGGGTACCGCTTGACCACTTCGAGGACGCCGTAGCTGACCGCCTTCTCGGATTCGATCTTCTCGCGAGCCTCGAGGAAGATCGGCGCCTCGCTGACGTGCGTGCGGATGTAGTAGCCGATCACCACGATGATCGCGGAGGCCCAGAAGGCCACGCGCCAGCCCCAGCTGAGGAACTCGTCCTGCGGCAGGATCCAGCTCATGCCCAGCAGGACGAGCGTCGCGAGGAGGTTGCCCACCGGGACGGCTGCCTGCGGCCAGCTGGACCAGAACCCGCGGGACCGGTTGGGGCTGTGCTCGGCGACGAGGAGCACGGCGCCGCCCCACTCCCCGCCGACGGCGAAGCCCTGGATGAAGCGCAGGATCACCAGCAGCGCCGGAGCCCAGTAGCCGATCGTGTTGAACCCGGGGAGGCACCCCATGAGGAAGGTGGCGACACCGACGAGGATGATGGTGACCTGGAGCGTGTGCTTGCGTCCGAGCTTGTCGCCGATCTGGCCGAAGACGATCCCTCCGAGCGGCCGCGCCACGAAGCCGACGGCGTACGTGAGGAAGGCCGCGATGATGCCGTCGAGCTCGGAGCCGGCGTTGGGGAAGAAGAAGGTCCCGAAGACCAGGCTCGCCGCCGTGGCGTAGAGGAAGAACTCATACCACTCGACCACCGTCCCCACCATGGCGGCTCCGACGATCCGCTTGAGGCCTGATGTCTCGCCGGATGTTCCGTCGTCTTGCTGGTTGTTCGGGGTACTGGAGCGCTGATTGACGCTCATGGGATCTCCTTTGTCGACGCTGACACGGGTGCGGGCCCGCATCGGGCCCTGGCTGGTTCATCTCGAGTATCCCTGCGGCTTTCCGGGCAGCCAATGACCAGATCGGCACCGCAGCTCTGCAATACTGCAGATATGTCCGACCCCAATGCCCAGGATCTCGTGGTGTTGCTGGCCGTCGCCCAGAGCGGGCGCTTCACCACGGCCGGTGAGTCGCTGGGACTGAACCACACCACGGTGTCCCGGCGGATCGCGGCCCTGGAGAAGGCGCTCGGCGGGCGGGTGCTCTCGCGCGGCAGCGGCGGATGGGAACTGACCGACCTGGGCCGTCGCGCGGCGGACGCGGCAGCCGCCGTGGCCGAGGCCGTCGCCCGGCTGGGCGATGACGACGGTGCGCTCTCGGGCGTGGTGCGGATGAGTGCCACGGACGGGTTCAGCGCGTTCATCGCCGCTCCCGCCTTCGCCCGGCTCCGGGCCGCCAACCCCCTGCTGCGCATCGAGATCGTCACCGCGACGCGCCGCGCCTCGCAGACCCGGACGGGCCTCGACTTCGAGGTGGTGGTCGGCGAACCGCAGGTACACCGCGCGGAGGCGGAACGGCTGGGCACCTACGTCCTCGGGCTGTATGCGTCCAGGGAGTACCTCGGAGCGCACGGCGCGCCGGCCACGCTCGAGGAGGCCGCGGACCATCAGCTCGTGTATTTCATCGACGCGATGCTGCAGGTGGACAGCCTCGACGCACCCCGGCGGCTCCTGCCCACCATGCGCGACGCCCTGAGTTCGACCAACGTCTTCGTCCACGTGGAGGCCACCCGGGCCGGCGCGGGGCTCGGCCTGCTGCCCTGCTTCATGGCCGACCGTCACTCCGACCTCGTGCGGCTGCTCCCCGACGACGTCGCGGAGGAGCTCGACTACTGGCTCGTGGTGCGGGCGGACGCGCTGCGCCAGCCGGCGATCGCCGCCGTCGTCGACGCCCTGAGGCACGCGACCGCGGCCATGGAGCCGCAGCTCCTGGGCCGCGGCTGACGGCGCGGGCGCGGTCGTCGTCGTGCCCGCGCTCAGTCCGTGAGGAGCTGCGCGTTCGCGGCGAAGGTCCTCACGCGGGCGTCCTGCCAGAGGTGCGCGGGCACTCCCCCGCCGAGCAGTTCACGGGCCAGTCCGGGGTCCTCGGCCAGGGGGGCGTCGCTGCCGGCGATGATCACGTTGCCGTAGCGCCTGCCCTTGAGCATCGCCGGGTCGGCGATGATGGCGGTGTGCCTGAATTCTGCGGCGATCGTCGCGGCCTCGCGCCGGGCCATCGCCAGGTTGGGGCTGTCGCCGCAGTTGACGAGGTACACGCCGTCGGCCGCGAGCACGCGCTTGGCCGCGCGGGTGAACTCCGACGTCGTCAGTGGCGCCGGCGTGACAGCCCCCGCGAAGACGTCCCGGATGACGAGATCCCGGCTGTCCTCGCTGAGGGATTCCGTCACGGCGCGGGCCTCCCCGACCCGGATCCGCACCAGGGGTGCGCGCGGCAGGTCGAACCACGTCCGGACGAGCTCCGCGAGCCGCCCGTCGAGCTCGACGACGACCTGCCGGGCCTGGGGATGGCTCGCGGCGAAGCGGCGCGCCATCGAGCACGCCCCTCCCCCGAGATGCAGCACCCGCAGACGGTCCTGCGCCGCCCACCGGGAGTCGACGAGCGAGGCGATCCAGTGCATGTACTCGAAGTCCAGGTGCAGCGGATCGTCCAGGTCGATGTGCGAGCTCGGGACGCCGTTGACGCGCAGCACCCAGCCGTTCGGGCTGTACGGATCGGGCTCGAGCTCGCACGTCCCGGTGTCGATCGGGAACTCGCCGATCTCGGGGCGCGGCCCTGCCGGTTTCGCCATGGTCGAAGGCCTTCTCACTCGTGGTCGGGGCGGTGCATGCGGAACATGGGCCGGTGGTGCCAGGTGGGTCCGCAGAGCATGGACGTGCCGTCGGGTGCGAAGCCGTTGCGGACGTAGAAGCGCTCGGCCCGCGGGTTGCCGTCCAGGATCCAGAGATACGCGGCCCGGGTGCCGATGGCCGTGTCGAGGAGTCGCTGCCCGAGGCCCGAGCCGTGCGTGGACCGCAGCGTGTAGATATGGTGCAGCTCGAAGTCGGGGCGGTCCTCGTCGCGCCCCGGGCCGGAGGTCGCGATGGCCACCGGGTCGCCGTCGTCGTCGAACGCCAGCCAGCTCCGCGCACCGCCGGGCGTCCGCGCCGCCTCCTCGAAGGCCTCCCGGCGTCGTCCGATCAGGGCGGGCAGTTCGGCGTCGTAGTACGCGTGGTACTCCGGGGGCATGATGTGCTCGTACGTCTCGTGCAGGCCGGCGACGTGGGTGCTGACGTACGCCTCGGCGTCGTCGGGGCCGGCTTGCCGGATCACGTAGGGCAGCGTCAGCAGGGGCTGTGTCACCGTGTCAGCTTAGTGGCCCGGGGCTACCGGACGGCGCCCCGGTGCGGCCGAGCTAGGAGTGGCCCTCGAACTGTTCCTGTTCGGCGAGCGCCGCCTCGAGCCGCTCCACCTTGCCGGTCAGCTCTCCCGTCCGGCCGGGGCGGATGTCCGCCTTGAGCACGAGGGACACGCGGCTCCCGTAGCGCCCCGCCGCCTCGGCGGCGTGCTTGATCACGGCCATGACCTCGTCCCACTCGCCCTCGATGGTGGTGAACATCGAGTCGGTGGAGTTCGGCAGGCCCGATTCACGCACGACGGCGACCGCGGCGGCGACGGCATCGTGCACCGACCCGTCGGGGTTCTCGCGGGAGAACTCGGAGGTTCCGGACGGGGCGACGCTGAAGGCTACGAGCATGGTCCCAGTCTGGCACGCCGCGGTCCCCGGGGGTCAGGCCCCGCTGATCGCGCGGAGCAACTCGTTCATGCCGAGGCCCGTGAGCATCGAAACAGCGCCGGCGTGCGCCGGCCCTGGAAGATGGTCCTGCCCGTGGCGAGGTACCAGCGGTTCACGCCCTCGACGAGGCGGATCGTGGGGGCACAGCCGATCACGGCGGCCCGGCGCAGGGCGTTGTCCGTACTGGCTCGCCCGGGCGGTCGCTAAGCCGCCTGCTTGTTGCCACCCCCTGCCAGACCTTAAGATTCGGAC
Source organism: Arthrobacter antioxidans (assembly GCF_023100725.1). NCBI lineage: Bacteria > Bacillati > Actinomycetota > Actinomycetes > Micrococcales > Micrococcaceae > Arthrobacter > Arthrobacter antioxidans. The sequence continues at coordinate 261,693 of NZ_CP095501.1, read as the reverse complement.
GGTCGCCGTCCAGTCCACGGCGGGCAGATTGGATGGCCATGAAGAGCAGGATCTCCCCCGACGAGCCGTTCCCCGAGGACCTCGGCGGGCTGAAGAACGAGGATGTCGAAGTCCTCAACAGCAAGGTCCACCGGGAGGTCGACCACGAGTTCGCGACGGAGGGCGAGGTCGACCCCGAGACGGCGGCTCGCAAGGACGAGATCGCGGACGAGCTCGACGGTCGCGACGCCGGCCCCGCACTCAGCCTGGTCCCCCAGCACGACGAGGACGACGAGGACGGCGGCGGCGCCGTCAGCGCCAACGGCGGTCACTAGGCCGCACGTCGGCCTGACGGCACGGAGGGCCGTTCCGGGAATGCTCCGCGTGGCGCCGGCGTTGCCGCAGGAGTCGCGCCACGCATGGGGCCCGATCTCTGCATGCCTCCCGGTCTTCAACGGTGCACCCGGGCAATGACCGCCGGAAATCACACGATTGGTACCCCTTGTCTGTTTCCTCCGCGAAGGTGTCCACCACCGCGCCGTTCCCCTACATCGGGCTGCTGTCCCTCGCCGGGGCGATCTTCGTCTCCGTCACGAGCGAGTTCCTGCCCACCGGCCTCCTGCCGGCCATGGCCCGGGACCTCGACGTCGGGATCTCGACCGCGGGCTATCTCGTGACCATCTTCGCCGGGACGGTCGTCGTCGCCACCACGCCCCTGGCCGCCGTGACGCAGCGGTTCTCCCGCAAGTCCCTGATCGTCGTCGTCCTGCTGGTGATCGCGGTCGCGAACGTGCTCGCGGCGATCGCCCCCACCTACGGCGTGCTCGTGGCCGCGCGCATCCTCGGCGGTCTGGCGCACGGCCTGTTCTGGGCCGTGGTCGCCGCCTACTCCGCGCACCTCGTCCCGGCGCACCAGCTCGGCAAGGCGGTTGCCATCACCGCGGGCGGCGGCACGGCCGCGTTCGTCCTCGGCGTCCCGGTGGGCACCGCGATCGGGAACGCGCTCGGCTGGCGGGCGGCCTTCGCCATCATCGGCGTGGTCGTGGCCCTGCTCGCCCTGGTGATCGTGAAGTTCCTGCCGCCCGTCAACCACCACGTGGAGCGGAAGGCGGGCGAGGAGCGCGTCCCGCTGCGCCGCGACCCGAGTTTCCGCGCCGTCATCCTGCTGTGCACGGTCATCCTGATCCTGCTGACCGGCCAGAACACCTTCTACACCTACATCGCGGCCTGGCTGACCGACGTCTCGGCCTTCGAGCCCGGATCGGTGGCCCTCGTCCTGTTCCTCTACGGCGGCGCGGGCATCATCGGCCTCATCGGCGCCGGCTACGCCGCGGACCGCTTCCCCCGGAAGGCGTTCGTCGGGGTCGTCCTGATGGTCATGGCCGCCGTCCTCACCCTCGCCCTCGCGACCTCCAACACCGTGGTGGTGCTCATCGGCGTCATCGTGTGGGGTGCCGCGTTCGGTGGGATCCCCGCGCTGCTGCAGACCCGCATGCTGCGCACCGCGTCCTTCCGCACGCGCGACCTCTCGGCCGCCCTGCAGACGACGGCGTTCAACATCGGCATCGGCGGTGGCGCCCTTCTCGGCGGGCTCCTGCTGGACGGCGTCGGCCTCGACGTCCTCCCCTTCACGATGATCGTGATCGTCGCGGTGGGCCTGGCCCTGAGCCTTGCGACGGACACCGTCAAGGACCGCCGGGAACGGCACCGGCTGCGCGCGGACTGACCCCGCGGGTCCGTCGCGCCGCCACGCCCGTCGGGGCCGGCATGGCGCACCGGGCCCGCGCCGGCTGCGCGGGCAGCACCGGTGCGGGGCAGAATGGTGCGATGCGTGCCGTCTGCTTCGATGAGTTCTCCGCCCGTCCCGTCCTCCGGGACGTCCCCGAACCCCTTCCGTCGCCGCGCGGCGTCGTCGTCCGCGTCGAGGCCACCGGCCTGTGCCGCAGCGACGTGCACGGCTGGCTGGGGCACGACGACGGCATCAGCCTCCCGCACGTGCCGGGCCACGAACTCGTGGGCACCATCGCGGCGGTGGGCGGGGACGTCCGGCGCTTCTCGGTCGGCGAGCGCGTCACGACGCCGTTCGTGTGCGCCTGCGGGCGCTGCCCCGAATGCGTCTCCGGCAACGGCCAGGTGTGCCGCGACCAGACGCAGCCGGGCTTCACGCACTGGGGCTCCTTCGCGGACCTCGTGGCCCTGCACGACGCCGACACGAACCTCGTCGCCGTCCGCGATTCCCTCGACGCCGGCGCCGCCGCCCTCCTCGGCTGCCGCTTCGCGACGTCGTACCGCGGCCTCGTGCACCAGGCGCGCCTGGCCGCCGGCGAGACCCTCCTCGTGGTCGGTTGCGGCGGCGTGGGTCTGAGCGCCGTCATGATCGGCGTGGCGCTGGGTGCGCGCGTGATCGGCGTGGACATCGACGGGAACGCCCTGGCGCGCGCCACCCGCTTCGGCGCCGTGGGCGCCGTCCATTCGGCAGGGCTCTCCCGGGCCGCCGTCCTCGACGCCGTCCGGGACGCCGCGCCCTCGGGCGTGGACGTGTCCGTCGACGCCCTCGGCCGCGAGGAGACCGCCGCGGTGGGCATCCTGTCGCTGCGCCCGAGGGGCCGCCACGTGCAGGTCGGACTGTTCCCCGCGGACCCCGTGATCCCGATGGGTGCCGTGATCGGGAAGGAGCTCGCCGTCCTCGGCAGCCATGGCATGCCGGCCCACGACTACCCGGGCCTGCTGGACCTCGTGGCCGCCGACCGGCTGCGCCCACAGGATCTCATCGAACGCAGGATCGCCCTCGACGACGTCCCCGACGCCCTGGTCGCGATGGCCGACGACACCTCCACGGGCGGGGTGACCGTCGTCGACCTCGGGGTGTGACGCGCCGGAGTGCCCGCTCTACCCGCGGCGCTCCGCGCATGGGGATACTGGGGCATGGAACCCACGCCCCATCCCGCCGACCCGCCGTCGAATTCGGTCACCCTCCGCTTTCTCGCCTCCCCCACCGACCTCGGGCACAGCGGCTCGGTGGACGCCGGCACCGTACTGGAGTGGGTGGACAAGGCCGCCTACGCCGCCGCCGTCGGGTGGGCGAAGACCTACTGCGTGACCGCCTATGTGGGGAACATCCACTTCGCCGACCCCGTGCTGGTCGGCGACCTCGTGGAGGTGGAGGCCACGATCGTCCACACCGGTACGTCCTCCATGCACATCCGCACGCGGGTCTCCTCCGGATCCGTGACCGGGGACGGCGGCGGGAAGCGCAGTGAGTGCCTCGTCATCTTCGTGGCGGTCGGGCCGGAGGGCAGGCCCGTCCCGGTGCCGCCCTTCGAACCGCGGACGGAGGCCGAGCGTCTGGAGAGCGACCACGCGATCGCGCGCATCGAGGTCCGCAAGGAGATCGTCGAAGAGATGCGCCGCCAGGAATATACCGACGGCAGCACGGCGGAGCGGACGGTCCTCCGGTTCCTCGCGGCGCCCACCGACGTCAACTGGGGCGGGAAGGTGCACGGCGGCACGGTGATGGACTGGATCGACGAGGCCGCCTACGTCTGCTCCACGCGGTACTGCGGGCGGGACACCGTGGCCGTGTTCTCCGGCGGTGTCCGGTTCCTGAAGCCCCTGCACATCGGCGACGTCGTCGAGGTGGAGGCGCGGCTCGTCTACACGGGCACCAAGGGCATGCACATCGCGGTACACGTCCGCTCCGGAAGCCCGAGGTCCCGCGACATGGAGCTCACCACCACGTGCCTCACGGTCATGGTGGCGCGCGACGACGAGGGCACCGCGCTGCCGGTGCCGCCCTGGGTGCCGAGGTCCGAGGAGGACCGGCGGCTCCACGACCACGCCCGGAACCTGTTGCTGATCCGCAGCCGCGCCCCGGGCAGTGTCCTGCCGACGCACCTGCGGCAGCAGGCCGGCTGACGGCGCCCCTCCGTCCGGGAGGACACCCGCCCTAGCGCCTGGAGGCGGTGCTGTTGGCGATCCGGTAGGACTCGTCGACGAGCTCGGTCAGTTCCTCGAGGTCGATGCGGCCGAGCCGCACGAGCACGAGCGACTCGTACTGCTCATGGTGCGGATGGACGAAGAAGGCGCCCGGCTGGGAGGCCAGCAGCGCGTCCCGTTCCTCGGTCTTGACCGTCAGGACCGTGTCGTCCCACATGCGCGCGAAAAGGGTCCGGGCGAACCAGGCGGGCCGGCTCCAGCTCAGCCGCTCCGAGGTCCCGGGCAGGGCAAGGCAGGCAGAACGCACATCGTCTTCGCTGACCATGGACCAACCATGGCACCGGCCGCGCGGCCGGTCCAGTGCTTCTGCGGCACGGTCTCGTGGATCCTGCCGGCGCCGCATCACGAAACGCACACGGATCGGCAACGATCCCGCAGCCTTGATAACGATCCGGGCAGGGTGCTGACCGGGCGCCCGGACAGCACCATCATGGAGCGATCCACCCGCGCTACGAAGGAGTAACCATGGGTCGTCCAGCCGCCGCGCTGCTGTCCTCCGGGGCAGTGTGCCTCGCTCTCCTCCTCTCCTCCTGTGCCCCTCCCGAGGCCGGCGCCGATGCCGACACCGCGGGGACCCAGGACGCCCCCTCGGCGCCCGGAACCCCATCCGCCGCCACTCCAGCGTCCACGGACCCGCCGTCCGGATCCCCGTCCACCGCCCCGCCCGACGCCGACCCTGGATGGGCCACCTACACGACCCCGGACGGAGGCCTGTCCTTCGACCACCCCGGGGACTGGACCGTCGTCGTCTCCACCCCGGCCCCGCCGGAGGGCGTGGCCGTCGCCGTCGAGGATGACGCCGGCCGGCGGCTCGCGTCCCTGCGGACGGACCTGGTCACCGGGGCCGTGTGTCCGGCGAAGGTTCCGTACTCGCTCCTGGATTCCGAGCCGCTGCCGGCCCTGACCCAGGCCTCGGGGATCCCGATGTTCGTCTTCGAAGGCCGTACGGACCCCGCGGTGACCGACCCCGTGGCGGCGTCGACCCTGGCCTACGGCATCACGTCCGGGCCCCTCCCGGAGGGGACGACAGCCTGCCCCATCGCCCATTTCTTCACGTGGCCGCCCTCCGGGGCTGCGTTCGGCGGCGTCTACGACCCGTACGAGATCTACCCCGGCAAACCGATGCACATCGACACGCCGCAGGCCTACATGGAGACGGAGGAGTACCAGCAGATCAGGACGATGCTCACGTCCCTGCGCCCCGCCGGCTAGCGGTACTGCCCGGGCGGGGCACAGGGGCGGCATGATGGACGCGGGGACGCGCCGGCCGAGCGGCCGGCGCAGGAGGAGGATCCGCGGCGATGACGAGTGTCAGCACGATCGGCGAGCTGGAGGCACTTCTGCCCGGCCCCGTCCCCGGCCGGAGGACCCTGCTCGGGATCGCGGGGCCCCCGGTGCGGGGAAGTCCACCATCGCCGAGGCCCTCGCCGGGCTCGACCCCGAGCACCATGCCCTGGTCCCCCTGGACGGGTTCCATCTGGCGGACCAGGCCCTGATCGGCCTCGGCCTGCTGGACCGCAAGGGCGCTCCCGAGACCTTCGACGCCCACGGCTATGCCGCCCTGCTGGCTCGTCTGGCGGGCGATCCCGACCACACCGTCTACGCGCCGGCGTTCGAGCGCGGACTCGAACAGCCGCTCGCCAATGCCCTGCCGGTGGCGCCGGCGTCCTGCCTGCTCATCACCGAGGGCAACTACCTGCTGCTCGACGCGCCGGGTTGGCGGGATGCCAGGAGCCACCTCGACCAGGTCTGGTTCGTCGACGTCGAGCCCGGGCTGCGTCGGCAGCGCCTCGTCGCGCGACACATCCGGTTCGGGAAGACACCCGCGGCGGCCGAGGACTGGGTGCGCCGGGTGGACGAACCCAACGCCGCACGCGTGGCAGCCACCCGGGACAGGGCCGACCGCATCCTCGACCTGTCCGGGTGGCGCGTCGGCTGACCGACGTACCTCAGTCGGTGAGGAACCAGTCCCGCGCCGGATTCGCCACCTCCGGAGGGGTTCGATCGACGCCTGGCTGCGCGACCCAGTCGACGCCGTTGGCGAGCACGCGCTGGATCTGCGGGTGGTGGTAGACCGGGTACTCCTGGTCGCCCGGGCTGAAGTAGAAGATCCGCCCCTTGCCGCGCGAGAAGGTCACGCCGGAGCGGAACACCTCGCCGCCCTCGAAGGAGCTGATGAAGATGAGGTCGTCCGGTTCGGGGATGTCGAACAGCTCGCCGTACATCTCCTGCTCGGGGATCACGATCGGGCTCTCGATGCCCGCGGCGATCGGGTGCGAGGGCTTGACCGTCCAGACCAGCTCGCGTTCGCCGTCGTTGCGCCACTTCAGCGAGCAGGTGGTCCCGAGGAGCCGCGTGAGGATCTTCGAGAAGTGGCCGGAATGCAGCACCACCAGGCCCATCCCGGCGAGGACATGGCGGTGCACGCGGTCCACGACATCGTCCGCGACGTCGCCGTGTGCGATGTGCCCCCACCACAGCAGGACGTCGGTGCCGGCGAGGATCTCCTCGGTGAGGCCGTGCTCGGGGTCGGCAAGGGTCGCCGTCGTGACGTCCGAGCCCGGGAAGTAGTCGGCAAGGGACTCCGCGATGGCGCCGTGGATGCCCCGCGGGTACATCTCGCCGATGGTCGCGGGCTGGTTGCGGGCCTCGTGGACGCCCTCGTTCCAGACGACGATGGTGGGTTTGCTGTCGAAGACCATCAGAGCTCCACCTCGCGGTGCTGGGCCGCGGAGGCGTAGCAGGCGTCGATGATGCGTGCCCGCGTGAGCGCCAGGGACCCGTCGTGCCGCCCCCATTCCGTCTCGCCCGCGCGGATGGCCGCGAGGAAGTCGTCGATGACACCCTGGTGTCCGGCCGAGGGGCCGACCTCCGGCTCGTAGTCCCCGTCCTCGCTGAACACGTGGAGGCTCTCGACGGCGTCGGCGGGCGACCCGACGCGGCTCAGCTCGGCGCCGCCGTCGGTCCCGTAGATCCGGAAGTCCATGAGGTCCGCCGCCGGGCGGTACGCCGCCCATCCCGCCTCGACCAGGAGCGTCACCCCGCCCTCGAGCCGGAGGAACGCGGTCGCGAGGTCCTCCACCTCGAAGGCGGAGCCGGCGGTCTGCGCGCCGTACGCTCCGCCGCCGCGGCCCTGCGGGCCGAGTTCCGCATAGGTGGACGCCGAGACCGAGAGCACCTTCGGCTCACCGAGCAGGTGCAGCGCGTAGTCGATCACGTGGACGCCGATGTCCGCGAGCGGGCCGCCCCCGGCCATCTCCCGGTTGGTGAACCAGCTGCCCAGCGACGGGATGCCCGAACGGCGCAGCCAGGAGGCCTTGGCGTAGTAGGGGCGCCCGATCCCGCCGTCGTCGATCACGCGCTTCAGGGCCGCGATGTCGCCGCGGCGCCGGTGGTTGAAGGCGACGTCGAGCACGCGCCCTGCCCGGCGCGCGGCGTCGACCATGAGCCGGCCCTCGTCGCCGTCGCGGGCGATCGGCTTCTCGCTGAGCACGTGGAGGCCGCGCTCCAGGGCCGCGACGGCGATGGGGGCGTGGAGGAACGTGGGGACGGCGACACTGACGGCGTCGAGCCCTTCGAGGTCGATGAGGTCCTCCCACCGCTCGACCGCGTGGGGGATCCGGTACTCGGCCCGGAGTTCGGCGAGCAGCTCCGGTTCCATGCCCGCCAGGCCGATGATCTCCACGTCCTCGCTGTTCGCGTAGGCCTCGAGGTGCTGGCGGCCGGCCCAGCCGATGCCCACCACACCCACCTTCAGGCGTCGTCGTCCGTGCGTTGCGTGCTCGTCCAAGGAAGCTGTCCTTCTCTGTCGGGTGCGGCGGCTGCGTGGCGAGCCCCTCCAGCAGTCCTACCGTCTCGCTGCGGGCGCTGTCCATGGGGCGGGAAGTCTTTCCGCCCGCGTCGGGTTGTCGACTGCAGACGCACCGCCCCGGTGCCCGACCAGGAGGACCTCCATGAGCATCGTCATCACCGGCGCCACCGGCCATCTCGGCCGGCTCGTCGTCGAGCAGTTACTGGCACGCGGCGTCGACCCCTCGACCATTGTCGCCGGCGGCCGCAACGAGGAGGCCCTCGCCGGGCTCGCCGCGCACGGCGTCCGCACCGCCAGGATCGACTACGCGGACCCGGCCACGCTCGAGGACGCCTTCGCGGGTGCCGGGAAGGTGCTCCTGATCTCCGGCAACGAGGTGGGAAAGCGCTCCGTGCAGCACAAGGCCGTGATCGATGCAGCGCGCAGGGTGGGGGCGGAGCTCGTCTACACGAGTGCACCCCGGGCCTCGACCTCGGCACTCGTGCTCGCCCCGGAGCACAAGGCGACCGAGGGGCTCCTCGAGGGATCAGGCCTCACCTACACGGTGCTGCGCAACAACTGGTACACCGAGAACTACGCCGACACCATCCGCCGGGCGGCGGCCACGGGAGAGATCCTGACGGGCACGGGGAGCGGGAGGGTCGCGAGCGCCACGCGCCGGGACTACGCCGAGTCCGCCGCCGTCGTCCTCCTGTCCGGGGAGCACGCCGGGGAGATCCTCGAACTCGGCGGTGACGAGCCGTGGGACATGGACGAACTGGCCGCAACGGTGTCCGCCGTCGCAGGACGCCCGGTGACCGTCCATCAGGTCGGCACCGATGAGCACGTGGCGGCGCTCAAGGGTTTCGGGCTCGACGAGGATGCCGCCGGATTCGCCGCCGCGCTCGACGCCAACATCGCCGACGGGCTCCTCGCGGAGAGCGATGGCACCCTCGCGCGGATCATCGGCCGCCCGACCACACCGCTGAGGGAGTACGTCGGCGAGGTACTGGGCGGGTAGCGGCGCAGCGCCGACCGGAAGACGCCTGCCGATCGGCGGCGGGGAGGAACGAGTGCGCCCTCCTGTACGGGGACGTGCTCCTGTGGTAGACAGCAACCGCGAAGTGCACCCTCCTCGGAACGGACACATGATGGAAGAGATCCCGACACCCCAGCAGGTCACCCGGATCCCGACGCGCCTCGGCGCTCTTCACGTGCGCATCCACGGCCAGGGACCCACCGCGGTGCTGTGGCCGTCGATGTTCGTCGACGGCACTTCCTGGGATGCCCTCGTCCCCCTCCTGGGAACGGGCCGACGCTTCGTCCTCGTCGACGGCCCGGGACTCGGGCTCAGCGACCCGCTCAGGCAGACGACCGACATCGACGGGGCTGCGGATGCAGCGGAGGACCTCCTCACCGGACTGGGAGTCACCGAACCCGTGGACTGGGTGGGTAACGCCTTCGGTGGCCACGTCGGCTACAAGCTGGCTGCCCGCCCCCGCCTCCTCCGCTCCCTCGTGGCCATCAGCGCACCGGCACAGCCGATCCCGGGCGCCCTCCGGGCGAAGACCATGCTCCTGCTTCCCTTGCTGCCGATCATCGGCCCGACGGGGCCGGTGCGCAGTGGCGTGATCACGGCGATCCTCACGGAGGCATCCGCCCGTGATGCCGCGATCCGCCGGACCGTGGTGGACAGCCTGGAACGCCCGACGCGCCGCAGCCTCGCCCTGGCAGTGCGCTCCTTCATCCTCAACCGCCGGGACGTGTCCGGGGAGCTCGCCGCGATCGGCGTCCCCTGCCTCTACCTCGCCTCCGACGACCGCGGCGACTGGACCCCGGCCGATGCCCGCAGCGCCGCCGACCGCACACCCCGCGCGACGGCGGCGACGATTCCCGGTGCGCGGACGCTCATACCGCTCGAGCAGCCCGGACTCGTCGCCGAGCAGATTCTCGGTTTCTGGGCGGACCTCGACGAGGCAGACGCCCGACGGAAGGCGCCGTGACCACTGACCAGGACCTCTCCGTCGGCCAGCTGGCTGCGCGCAGCGGCATGAGCGTGTCCGCGCTGCACTTCTACGAACGCCGGGGCCTGATCACCAGCCGCCGCACCACCGGCAACCAGCGCCGGTACGATCGCTCGATCCTCCGCCGGGTCGCCGTCATCGGCGCCGCCCAGCGTGCGGGCATCCCGCTCGCCACCGTCGCCCGCGCGTTCGCCGAGCTACCGACCGACGGCGTCCCGGACCAGGCGGACTGGCAGCGGCTCTCCGCCGCGTGGCAGCAGGAGATCGACAAGCGGATCGCGCAGCTCGAGCACCTGCGGGACCGGCTGGACGGCTGCATCGGCTGCGGCTGCCTGTCCCTGGCCGCCTGCGGCTTCGTCAACCCCGACGACGCCGCCGGTTCCAGGGGCATCCGGTCCACCCTCCTGGACCCCGACCCGCCGATTTGACCTCAACCTCTGTTGAGGTTCTAGCGTTGACGGCATGACGATTCCCACCGGCCACCCGATGGCCACGGCCGAGCTCTTCAAGGACGCGTTCCGCACGCACCCGGCCGGCATCGCCGTCATCACCGCCCGGGGAGTGGACGGACCGGTCGGCCTGACGGCGTCCTCCGTGTCCTCCGTCTCCGCCGAGCCGCCCGTCCTCGCCTTCTCGGTCTCGACGGCGTCGTCCTCGGCGGCTGCCCTCATCGCGGCGGACACCCTGGTGGTCCATCTGCTCGGCGCCGATCAGGTCGGTATCGCGCAGCTCTTCGCGACACGCGGCGCCGATCGCTTCGGCGGGGCGGTGGACTGGCGCCCGCTGCCCACGGGCGAGCCTCTCCTGCTGGAAGCGCCGTGGGCCCTGCGGTGTCGCATCCTGCACCGCCTGCCCGTCGGCGGGTCGATGATCCTCGCGGCGGAGGTCGTGGCGATCGAACAGGGCGACGACGGCGCGGTCGGGGCACCGCTGGTCTACCACAACCGCTCCTACCACCGGCTGGGCGACCACTCGCTGCTGTACTGACGGGCCCCGCCCGGGGTCTCGGCCTCAGGGCACCAGGACCAGCCGGATCGGGTTGCCTTCCTTGCGCTCCAGGCGTTCGACGGCGGTCGCGGCGTCGCGCAGCGGCAGCGTGTCGCTGATCGAGCGCGAGAAGTCCAGACGCCCGAGCTCCGTGAGCGCCACGAGCTCGGGCACGTGGTGCGCCTCCGACCCGTAGTGGCCGCGGACCTGCTTGCGGGTGTAGGAGAACGCGGTGCTGTCGGAGATGGTGATGGGGGTGCCGCTCAGTCCCACCAGCACGAGCCGGCCCTGCCGTCCCAGGCACGCGACAGCCTGTGCCCGGACGGCGTCCACCCCCGCGAAATCGAAGGCGACGTCCAGCCCCCGCCCTGCCGTCGCTGCCGCCATCGACGCCGCGAAATCGTCGGCGAGAGGATCGAGGGCAACATCCGCGCCGAAGGCGAGCGCGCGCTCGCGGGCCTCCGGCAGCGGGTCGACCGCGACGATGGGGGCGGCCCCGATCATGCGGAGCAGCTGGACGCCGTGGGCGCCGAGCCCGCCGACACCCCACACACCCACGGCTTCGGCGGGGCGGACGCGTCCCGTCGAGACGATCGAGGCCCAGGGCGTGGAGACGGCATCGGGAATGATGGCGGCCTGCTCGTAGGAGAACCCCGCGCTCAAGGGCACCAGCACGCCGGCCGGCACCACCACGTATTCGGCCCAGCCGCCGTCGTAATCGACGCCCATCGTGAGGGTGACTCCCCGGTACTCGTAGCCGGCCTGCAGCACGACGCGGTCGCCCGTGGTCCACCCCTCGACGCCGTCGCCCGTCAGGTCGACGCTGCCCGACACCTCGTGCCCCAGGGTCACTTCGTCACCCTGGAGGTGCATCGGCTTCAGCAGCCCCTGAATCAGGTGGACGTCCGACAGGCAGACGCCGGCGGCCTGGACCTTCACGCGCACGAAGCCCGGCCCCGGCACGGGCACGGGAACTTCCTTGACCTCGAAGGTCCCGGTGCCGACGTCGAGTCTTCCGGCAAGCATGGTCTCGTTCATGGTGTCCTCCCAGACGGTGAACCCCCATGCTAGCCAGCGCCCCGCGCCGCACCAGTGGCCCCGCGGCAACCTTGACCTCACGGGCCGGCCGTGGGCTCGGCGAGCCATTGGTTGCCTCTGCGACATAAAGCCTAGAATGAACCGTCATCGACAGAGGGGACCGGCTCGTGCGCGACGCCTGGAAGCGGCTGGGCTCATTCACCGCCGTCGGGACCGTGGCCTTCATCGTGGACATCGCGGTGTTCAACATCCTCTCCTCGGGGCTGGGCATGGGCCCCATCTCGTCGAAGGTGTCCTCCGTGGCCCTGGCGACCGGCGTCTCCTGGTGGGGCAGCAGGCACTTCACGTTCCGCGGGTTCGGGGGCCGGGCGAAGCGCCAGGAAGCGATCCTCTTCGGGCTGACCAACCTGGTGGGTCTCGGCATCGCGACGGCCTGCCTCTTCGTCTCGCACTACGTCCTGGGCTTCAGGAGCCCTTTGGCGGACAACATCTCCGGGAACGTCATCGGCGTCCTCCTCGGCAACGTGTTCCGCTACCTCGCGTACCGCTTCGTGGTGTTCCAGTCTCCGCACCGTGCCTCCGACGGCCGGTCGGGCGTGGAGGCCGCGGCTCCCGGGAAGAGCCCGGAATGAGTCCGATGCCACCTGTCCAGCGGAAGATTCCGGTGGGATGGCCGATGCCCGCCGCGTAATGTTGATGATGTAGTCAGCCTGCTTGCAAAGCTGACGGGCCGTCCCGCCACCATGCACCACCGTTTTCGGAAGTCCCCGCCATGCGCGCCCCCTCAACCCTCCCCACCCTGGCCATCAGCATCGGACTGCTGCTGTCCGGGCCTGCGGCCGCCGACGCGTCCCCTGCTCCGGCCCCTACGCTGTCCGATCAGGTGTCACCCCCCGCACCGTCCGCGTCGCCCCTTCCGGCCATGACCGGCACGACGCCCGCCGCGCCGCCCACCACGCCGCCGGTCGAGCAGTCCCCGAGCGAACCTGCGGTCCCGACCGACCCTCCGGCGGACGTGACACCTCCCGTCGAGGACGTGATCGACACGGCCCCCGGCACCACGGCTCCCGAGCCCACCGCGACTCCGACGACCAGTCCCGAGCCGGCACCGGACATGTCACCGGCCCCTCCCGCAGCGGACGCTCCGACGACGCCCGCCTCCCCCGCCGACGGCGCGACACCCAAGGAGACGGACCCGGCCGAGGCCCCCGCCCTTCCGGACGGGGGGCAGCAGCCCGGCGTCGGCGAATCCGTCGTCGTCGACCGGTCGGTGCCACGTGCGCCGCAGCCTGTACCGGCGCCCGCCGAGAACGGCGCGGCACCCTCGCGGGTGCCGACCCCGGTCGACGAGGTGCGGATCGACAAGGTGGATCAGGCGGAGCAGGCCGAAGCCCTCCAGCAGCCCGCCGAGGGCACATCGCTCCGGTACACGGTCGCCGGGATCCTGAGCATCGTCGCCCTGCTCCTCGCCCTCGCGATCGCCTTCGTGGCCCAGCCACGGCGGCGACGCGGCACGCACTGACCGGCATCACCCGACCAGCACCGGACCGACGGCGCCGCTGAAGTACGGCCTCGCATTCAGGTGGATGCCTGCGGGCACCCTGCATAGGGACAGCAGGAGCCGGGAGTGACCTCCCGGCTCCTGCTGTCGGTCAACCCTCGAAGCTAGCGGACCTGGAGGGTCAGCATGCCCGTCGAGTTGGACTGGACCACCTCGATCTTCGTCCCCGTGCCGGCGACGACGACGGAACCCTGCGGGTTCGTGGCGTCGTAGTAGGCGTTCGGGTTGGTGTCGTCGAAGACGGCGACACCGGGCCGCGACGGGGCGGTGAGCGTGGTGACGCCTGCCGCCGTCTCGCGGTGCAGGCTGAGCGCATCGGTGGCCTGCTTGCCGAATGTGGCGTCGAAGCTCTGGATGCGGTTGCGGACGATCGTGCCGTCGGACCACGTCAGTGCCTTCGGGTGGGCATCCACCGGCAGGGCCAGGCCTGCGCCCGGGTGCTGGCGCGTGTTGTTGTTGCTCTGGGCGGTGTTCCAGTAGGTGATGCTCAGACCGTCCTGGTAGGCGTAGTGCTCCACGGTGTCCGGCGCGGTGACGCCCCAGCCGAAGTTGTACGGGCCGGTGGCGAGCGTGGCGTCGTAGCCCGCGTACACGCGGTTCTCCGCGATGTAGAAGCGGTTCTTGCCGGCGGCGTCCTTCGGCAGGGACACGACCACGGCCTGCGGGGCCTTCGTGGCGTGGAACGAGGGACCGATCTTGTGGGTGGACTTCTCGCCGGCCGTGGCGACGTCGTAGTCGAGCCAGCCGAGCTGCAGCTTCTCCCACGCGCCCATGTGGTTCGGGGTGGTGCCGATCGAACCGTCGCCGTGTCCGAGCCACGAGCCGGAGCTCATGAGGCTCCAGAAGCCGGTGCCGTTCTCGCCGCCGCTGGTATCATACAGGTCCGGCAGGCCGAGGTCGTGGGCGTACTCGTGGGCGAAGACACCCAGGCCGCCGTTCTCGGGCTCCGTGGTGTAGTCGCGGATCCAGACGTCGGATTCGCCGATCTTGATGCCGCCGAAGGGGTTCGCGGACGGGCCCGCGGTCCCGCGGCCCGCCTGGCCCACGGCCCAGCGGTGGGACCAGATGGCCGACGACGCCGCGCCGGCCTCCTCGCCCTCACCGGCGTGGATGGCCTGGAAGTGGTCGATGTAGCCGTCGGCCTCGTTGAAGTCGCCGTCCTTGTCGAAGTCGTAGCGGTCCCACTGGTCGAACGTCGCGAGGTAGGCGTCGATCTCGGCGGGGGTCTTCCCTGCCGCGACCTGCGAGTCGTACCAGGCGTTCGCGGTGTCCTGCACGAAGCGGGTCATGTCCGCCTGGCTCTCGGTCTCGCCGTAGCTGGCCGAGTTGTAGGGGACGGTCACCCAGTCGCTGACGTCGCCGTCGACCGTGTACCGGCCGCTGGACAGCTCCCCGTAGACGCTCTTGAGGGACTCACCCTCCTCGCTGAAGAACATGTCGAGGTAGTGCTGGCGGTCGAAGGAGTCGGTCCAGTAGGTGGAGTTGTCCACCGTGCGGTCCGGTTCCTTGATGGCGCCGTGCGCGGGACCGGCGGTGGACGCCGGGAACCGCGGATCGACCTTGTCGCCGAAGTCGACGAGGAAGGACAGGATCTGGTCGCTGTCCTGCAGGCCGTACTGCGCCCACTGGCCGGGGGCCACCTTGACGGCCTTCGAGCCGTTACGGTCCTCGACCTTCGCCTCTCCGGTGAGGACCTTGCCGACGGCCTGCTGGTTGAGATCGCGGCGCGCTGCGTCTGCGGGGTCCGAGCGGTCGTCGAGCCGTTCGGCGGTGCCGTCGGCGCTGGGCGAGGAGGTGAAGGACGACGGCGCGGCCGACGCGTCCGCCGAGGGGCCCGTGGTTGCCTGAGCGCTCACGGGAGCAAGCACGACGGCGCCGGTCACGGCCAGCGCTACCGCGCACCGCAGCCCCCGGGTACGAGTAATGGAATTCAAGGGTTCTCCTAGATGAAATGTCCCGGCCGCCGTAGGACACCCACGGACCCGGTGCCTACAGCGACGAACATGTTGCCTGAGTCACATGTTCTGGTGGGACCGTAGCACCGGGGTCGGACACTTCGGCGATCAGTTGCACTCTGTGAACCATCTTCGTCCTGCACTCTGGTGCGAAGGGGTACGCGGTCGTATAGTGCCGCGCTGTTGCCCGGGCCGCGCCGTCGCGCCCGGCTTCGACGCCACCGTCTGCGTGTCGCATCGGGACACGCCGCATTTCAGGCTCTCGGCGTCCGGAACACGGGAACGGCGGCGGGTGACCTCAGACGAACGGTGCCAGCACCGCCGCGGCCTCGCCGGACACCTCGGAGCGGGTGGTCGCGTGCACGGAGAAGCGGATGCGGTCCTCCCCGTGGAGCGTCGCCGTGACATCGGCGGCCGCCAGGGCCGCGTGGGCCTCGGCCGCGCGCCCGGGGATGCCGGCCACCACGATGCCCGCGGCGTCCGATGGATCCTGCGGCGAGAGGACCGGCACACCGACGGCGTCGAGCTGCCCCATGAGCGCCTGGGCGTGGGCGGCCACGGCGCCCTCGATCGCCCGCACACCCACCGTCTCGATCAGGGCGAGGGCCTCGGCGAACGCGCCGGTCGCGTAGGGCGAGAGGTTCGAGACGGAGAAGCGCCGCGCTCCTGGCAGCGGCGGATGCTCCGCGCCGTCGTACCTGCCGGACTCGGTGACGCCCGTCCAGCCGGTGAGCAGCGGCTCGATCCGCTCCATGCCCTGCGGCGACAGCGCGAGCGCGGCCACACCCCAGCCGGCGCGGACCCACTTCTGCGCGCCGGCGACCAGGACATCGGCCGGCGTCCAGTCGAGGTCCGCGACACCGAACGCCTGGATGCCGTCGACCACCAGCAGCCGATCCGGACCGATCACCGCGCGGATGCCCGCGAGGTCGGCGCGGTACCCGGTGCGGAAGTCCACGGCGCTGACGCTCACCGCGACGGTGTCGGCCGTCAGGGCGCGGGCGACGACGTCGGGCGTCATGCGGGTGCCGGGCCCGCCGGTCAGCTCGACGCGCGCCCGGCCCGCAGCGCTGGTGCGGAGCCAGGGGTAGGTGTTGGCGGGGAATTCGCCCGCGCTCACGAGCACCGAGCCTCCGGTCAGGCCGAACGCCACCTGGAACAGGCCGAGTGAGGTGCTACCGGTCAGCCCGACGTTCTCGACGGGGTAGCCGCTGAGCCGCGCGAAGGATTCCCGGGCGCGGAGGTCCTCCCCGTACAGGGTGCCCCCGATCCGGGGACCGCCGTCGCCGGCGAGCTCCATGAGGTGCGCCACCCGCTCTCGGACCGCGCGCGACGGCGGCCCGTAGCTCGCGAAGTTCAGGAACCCTCGCGCTTCCGTGAAGGACGCCCGGTAGGACGCGAACGCATCGTCGTCGTGCTGCGCAGGACTGGTCATACTCTTTTCCTCCGCTATCGGCCCACGACGCGCTCCGCCACCCCGCCGGCCCTCAGCACGGCGGTCCTGGCGGCCTAGAGGCCGCACTCCTTCTCGACCGTCTCGCCGCTGGCCAGGAACTGCTCCCTGAGTGCCGGATCCGCGGTCGCCCCCGCCTGGGCCGCTGCCTGCCCCTTGACGATGAGGCCGGCGAGGGTGTCGATCGGTTCCTGCAGCGGATCTGAGGCCCTCGTTGCCAGGTCATCGAGCTGGAGCGCGAGTTCCGCGACCTGTTCGTCCGACGGCTCGGAGTCGAAGATCATGATGGCCTGCTCGAGTTCGGCGCACGTGTCCTCCTTGGACAGCTGCTGCGGCGCTTCGGTCGTCGGCGGCTGCGATGGTCCGGACGACGGTTCCTGCGCCGCTTCGGATGCCTCGGAGGACGGCTGCTGGGCCGCCTCGGACGACGGCTCCTGCGAGCCGCAGGCGGTGAGCGCGAGCAGCAGCGCGGCGAGTGTCAGTAGTTTCTTCACGATTCCCCCAGTGTGGTCCCAGTTCCTTCATCCTTGCATGCGGAGACGGGTCGGACGGGGAACCGGACCTCCGCTGCGCCCCTGCCCTCAGCGCCGTTTGTTCCTGCCCTTGAGCAACGGGTTGGGGCTGTTCGTGACGATTCTGCCCGACTCGTCGTCGACCGGTGCGGCCCGGCGACGGCCTGCGGCGTCGGCGGCCCTGCCGCGCGCGCGGCCGCCCGACCGGCGGGAGCGGGCATCGAAGGCGGCATCAGCATCGGGGTCGGCTGTCGTCTTGCCGTCGACGCTCGTGACGATGCGTTCCTTCCGCACCTCGTCCCTCACCGTGGCCCTGCCCGCGACGGTGGTCCTGGCCAGCCGGACACGCTCGACGGGCACGGTCTCCCTGCCCAGGATCACGGCATGCTCCTCGTGGCCCACGAGTTCCACGACCTCCTCCTGGAAGAGCGACTCGCCCACGGGTGCGGTGCGCGCGGTGATCGGCTCCCGCTCGATCAGCAGTTCCTCCTTCAGCAGGGGCACCGTCTGGCGTGCCTCCTCGGTGACCACATACTTCCGCAGCCGGACGCGGGCAGCCTCGTGCATCTCTGTCCGGACACGGAGCCGCTCCTCCGAGCGGATCATCCAGGGTCCGCCGTCGTCGGTCCTCTCACGGGTGGCGGCGCCCTGACCCGCGGCGGGATCACCGTCGGCTCCGTCGCCCGCCGCGTCGTCATCCGCCGTCGTCCCGTCCAGGCCGTAGTGCGCGTACAGCACACCCTTGTCCTCAGGGCTCAGATGGCCGTCACGCTCGATCGACGGCGCGTGCCGGATGAGGTCCCGCGGATACGCGACGACGAGCCGGTCGTCCTGCACCGTGGCGCCGTCGAGCGGCACGAAGGACTCCTTCGTGCCGAACAGGCCCGTGTGGACGGTCACCCAGGTCGGCGTCTCGGTGGCATCGTTCAGGTACACCTCGCCGATCGACCCCACCCTGTCCCCCTGGTCCGTGACGACCGCGGTGCGGTGGCCGAGAAGGGGATCGAGATCGCGCATCGTGAGCATGGTGTTCCTGTCGTCGGTGTCGCCCGCAGGGAGCGGCGCATTGACGACAGGATAGAGTGGTTCGACCCGATATAACAAGTATGCTTACTATCTCGGCTCGCCGTGGACAGTCAGCGGAGGGCGGCCGATCCGGGCAGGAGTCGGGGCCGCGCGAGAGCGGCCAGCAGCTCGTCCGAGACGGCCTGCGCCTCGAGGTCGTGGGCCCCACCGCTGACCAGCAGCTCGTCGGCACCCGTGCGTGCGTGCAGCGCGGCGAGCTGCCGCTCCACCTCGTCCGCCGTCCCGTACACGGCCGCGGCCAGCGACTCCCGCACGAGCCCCTCCTGCCGCTCCGTGAGCGGGGCCGCCGCGAGGTCCAGGGGCGGGAAGGACCCCGTGGTCCGGGAGGCGGCGAGCGCGCGGGCCTCGGGCAGGAGCAGCTGCCGGGCCGCCGCCGTCGTGCCTGCCACGGCCACGTTCAGCGACACCGTGACGTGCGGCTCGTCCCACCACCGGGACGGGCGGAAGGACTCCCGGTAGCGCTCGAGCGCGGGATCGGCGTCCCGGAACAGGGCCGGCCCCCCGAGCACGACGGCAAGGCCTGCTCGTGCCGCGATGTCCACGCCCCGGCCCGTGGCCAGGACGAAGACGGGGGTCCGGCCGCCATCGGTGGGGCGGGCGGTGATCGGCGCGGTGCCACCGAGGAAGGCGAGGAGATCGGTGACGTCCTGCTCGAAGCGGCCGGCGTCCTCCCCGTCCGCCCTGAGCGCGGCCCGGACCGCGGAGGTGAAGCCGAGGGACCGGCCGATACCCAGGTCGAACCGGCCGCCGCTCAGCGCGTTCAGGGTCGCCGCCTGCTCGGCGACCACGAGGGGCTGGTGGTTGGGCAGCATGATGCCGCCGGTCCCGAGCCGGATCGACGTCGTGGCGGATGCCACCGCGGCCGCGAGGACGGCGGGTACGGACCCCGCGATGCCGGGCACACCGTGGTGCTCCGCGACCCAGAACCTCCGGTAGCCGAGCCGTTCCGCACGTTGCGCCCGCGCGATCACGTGCCGCAGGGCCTCGGCCTCGGAGGAACCGGTCCGGGACTGGGCGCGGTCGAGGATCGAGACACCGGCGAAGGGAAGGGGCATATGGAGGGAACCCGCGGCCCGCCGGCGTCATTCCGCGTGCGGGACCGGTTTTCCGATAATGGGGGTGGCACGCGTCAGGATGGGTTCTCATCGCCGGCCGCCCCTGCAGCGCGGCGTGGTCTCGACCGGAAGGACTCCCCGCCATGATGGGCGCCCACCATGCTGCCTGCGGCGCTGCCGCCTGGGTCGCCGCCACCACCCAGATCGAGGTGCACGTGGGCCGATGGCTGCCCGTCCTGCCCGAATCGGTCACCCTCGGCCTGGGGCTCCTCGACGTCAGCCCCGTCGGCGTCGTCACGGGCGCCCTCGTGACAGCGGGTGCGGCGCTCCTGCCCGACGCCGATCATCACAGCGCCACGATCGCGCATTCCCTGCCGCCGCTGTCCAATCTGTTCTGCGCCGGCGTCGGCGCGATCTCCGGCGGCCACCGGCGCGGTACGCACTCGCTGCTCGGGGTGGCCGCGTTCGTCGCCGTCGCTTTCGTCGCCGGGCTGTGGACCGTCGAGACCGTCGATTTCGGCACCATCTATCCCGGTGCGGGGCTGCTCACGGTGCTGCTGGTCTCCTTCGCGGCGAAGGCCCTGAAGATCATCCCGGACCGCATGCGGAAATCGCCGTGGGCCGTGGGCATCACCGCCGGGGCGTTCATCACCGCGTTCGCGCCCGAGGAGCAGTTCTGGTTCCCGCTCGCCGTGGGCATCGGCGTCGTGGTGCACATCCTGGGCGACATGCTGACCACCGGAGGCTGCAACCCCGTGTACCCGCTGCGGCTCAGGAGGCCGCGCAGCCTGGCGAAGATGCCCGTCGTCGCGCAGGTCTGGCGCCCCAACGGCAACATCGCGGTGCCCGTCCTCGGCAACGCCGGATCCCTGCGCGAGTGGTGCCTGCTCGTGCCCGTCTCGCTCTACGCTCTCGGCGGGATCTGGTGGGCGGTCCTGAAGATCGACGACGGCGGGATGGTGGCCGCACGCCTCGCCGGTGGCGGATGATCGGCGGCGCGAAAAATGCCCGAAACATGGGCGGATTAGGGTCGAGGCAGACCTGACCCCGAAAGGATCGCATGCACCGCGACGGCTTGTTCTTCGACCCCCTCGATACGGAGGCGGACGTCCACGCACCGGAGCCCGAGCGGGGTCCCGGTCCGGACGATCCCCAGGTCCAGCGCCGACGTGAACTGGCACGCGTGCAGGACGAACTGAGGAGGATGTCGCAGGGGCGTCCCTGACGGCCGAACGCCCGGGCCCTGGTCCCGAAGGACCAGGGCCCGGATCTCGCTGCTAGCGGCGGTTCAGCAGGCTGCGGAGGATTCCGCCGGCCTTGCCTGCAGGCACGGGCGTGCCGCGCTTGCCGGTGACTCCACCGGCAGGCTTGCCGGCAGTGCCGGTACCCTTGTTGCCGAGGTAACGGCCTGCAGCGTTTTTGAGCGTGTTGCTGATTCCCATGATGGTCTCCTTTGGTTGCGCATCTGCACCCAAGAACATCAGGTGGCTTACTAGTTTACTCCATGCTGCTCGCCCTTCCCGATCGCAGAACGTCCGGGAGGTTCGGCGGGCTGGCTGAAGAAGCCTTCTCACGCAACCCCCTCGCCTGCGATCAGCCCGGCGGCACTCGGGCGTACGGTGGAGGGATGAGCGTGCCTACAGATTCCAGGGTGGCCTTCGACGGGCGCTTCGCGCGGGACCTGCCCGAGATGGCGGTCGCCTGGCAGGCGGCGCCTGCCCCACACCCCGCCCTCCTCGTCCTCAACGAGCCGCTCGCCGCCGAGCTCGGGCTCGACCCGGCGTTCCTCCGCTCCCCCGAGGGGCTGTCGCTGCTGGTCGGCACGACGGCGCCCGAGGGTGCGACGCCGGTGGCCCAGGCCTACGCGGGCCACCAGTTCGGCAGCTTCAACCCGGGGCTCGGTGACGGCCGCGCGCTGCTGCTGGGGGAGGTCACCGATGTCGACGGCCGGCTCCGCGACGTCCACCTCAAGGGGTCCGGGCGCACGCCCTTCGCGCGCGGCGGTGACGGTCTCGCCGCCGTCGGGCCCATGCTGCGCGAGTTCATCGTGAGCGAGGCCATGCAGGCGCTCGGCATCCCGACGACGCGCTCCCTCGCCGTCGTCGCCACCGGCAGCGACGTACGCCGCGAGACGATGCTGCCCGGCGCCGTCCTGGCGCGCGTGGCGAGCAGCCACCTGCGCGTGGGCAGCTTCCAGTACGCCGCAGCCACGGGCAACCCGGACCTGCTGAAGCGCCTCGCCGACCACGCGATCAGCCGGCACTACCCCGCTGCCGCGGCGGCGGAGCGCCCCTACCTGGCCCTGTTCGAGGGGGTCGTGTCCGCGCAGGCCTCGCTCGTGGCGCAGTGGATGCTCGCCGGATTCGTCCACGGCGTCATGAACACGGACAACATGACCATCTCCGGCGAGAGCATCGATTACGGGCCGTGCGCCTTCATGGACGTCTTCGACTACGCCGCGGTCTACAGCTCCATCGACCGCGACGGCCGCTACGCCTACGCCAACCAGCCGCTCATCGCCGAGTGGAACCTCGCGCGACTCGCCGAGACCCTGCTCCCGCTCATCGACGACGACCACGAGCAGGCGGTCCCGCTCGCCGTCGCCGCACTCGAGACGTTCCGCCCCCGGTACGGCGCCGCCTGGCTGGCCGGGATGAAGGCCAAGCTGGGACTGCCCGACGACGTCGACGGCGAGGTCGCGTCGGCACTGGCCAACGACGTCCTCACCCTCCTGCAGGACAACCACGTGGACTACACGTCCTTCTTCCGTGGCCTCGGCTCCGTGGTCCGTGGCGACGCGCGCCCGGCGCGGGACAGGGTGCTCGACGTCGCCGCCTTCGACGCCTGGACCGCCCGCTGGCTCGCGCACGCGCCCGACGCCGACGCGATGGACCGCGTGAACCCCGTGTACATCCCCCGGAACCACCTCGTCGAGGAGGCGCTGGACGCCGCGACGGCCGGCGACCTCGACCCGCTGGGCCGGCTGCTCGAGGCCCTCACCGACCCCTTCGAGGAGCGGCCCGGCCTGGAGCGCTACGCCGCCGGGGCGCCGGACGACTTCGGGGCGTACACGACGTACTGCGGCACGTGACGGTCACGGGAGTCCGGTGGCCGCCCGGCACCTCGACGCGGAGCGGCTTGTCCACCGGAAAGTGGTCTCCGGGCGCCTCCGGCCGAACCGCGTAGCGTTGCAGCCATGAGTGCATCCTTCGACATCACCCGGGTCAGCGACAACGAATATCGAGTGCGGACCGAGGCGGAGGGACAGCCCGTGGAATCGCTGTTCCGCATGAATCCCGACCTGCAGGGCCGCCTCGGGACCGCGGATGCGGACGAGGTGACGGTCGTCGAGGCAACGGCGCGCTTCCTGGCCCGCCACCAGTCGGTCATCGACTTCCCGCCCATGATCGACCTCGAGGACATCCTGGCGACGTACGACGACGCCCCCGAGCAGATCCAGCGCCTCCTCGCCGAAGGATCACCGGATCCCGACGCGTAGGGTCCGCGGGCCCCGCGGATCGGGCACCCGGCGAACGCCGCCGGCCGGCGACACCACATCCCGCTCCGCAGCGCACGTCTTTTCGTCCGACCGGGGCGGACTTTCGTAGACGACGGCGGCGGACCACTCTTGGACCTACCACCCATCGCACAGGAGGTTCGCATGAGCTCTCGACATCTCGACCGGGTCCAGGCCGCAGGACACCAGGGAGCCGGTTCTTCCGGCGTCGTGTTCCAGGACGGCCTCGACACGAGGACGGACCTCCAGGACGCCGTGGCCGACGCCCTGATCAGCGGAGAACCCCTGATGACGGTGGCGATCCTCGCCGACCTGTCCCCGCTGGCCGCCCTCGACGCACTGGAGCAGCGCACGCTCTCACGCGCCGGCTCCGCGCAGGCACTGCCGGGCGCCTGACGGCCCGGTCCACGCACCGGGCGCCCGCAGCGCGCTACCGCACCCCGGCACGACGACGGCGGTCGTTGCCCGAGCGCAGGTCCCGGTTGAGCCGGCGGTCGCCGTAATACAGGATGGACCCCCAGTCCGCCTCCTCCGGTGCCTTGTCGATGACCTTCGACTCCTCGACCTTCCTCACCCGGGGTGCCACGTACAGCCAGTTCAGGACGCCGAGCCCCATGTCCACGGCCGAGTTCTTGATGCCGATGTACGCGCGGATCGCGCCGGCAGCCAGGACGGCGTTCAGCCCGGCGAACAGCGCATTGCCCCAGTTCTGCTCCAGGACGTCCCGGGTGAGGGTCAGCAGGGAGAAGGCCACGATCGCATACGGGATGACCACGTAGAGGCCGGGCGCCGCGGTGCGGTCCTTGACCTTCGGGGTGCGGACGAACGGGATCTTCTCGCCCGTGAACGCCTGCTGGATGGACTTCAGCACGCCGGCGAGATTGACCGGCAGCAGCACCAGGTTGAATCCGTAGATCCGGAAGATGTCCGAGAAGCGGTGCCCGCAGTCGCGGAGGTCGCTGCCCATCGCCAGGAAGTACGGCGCGGCGGCGAGGAACACGACGGGGCTCAGGAGCCGGCTGTCGTACGGGTAGGCGAGGAGGAACAGCAGCCCGAAGCTCGCCCACGCGATCGACGCCATGTAGTTGACCCGCAGCAGCACCTCCCGGAAGAGCACCTGCTCGCGGAGGTGGCGGCGCCGTCGCAGCTGGTTCCACAGCTTGGGCAGGATCAGCAGCCCGCCGTTGGCCCACCGGCGCCGCTGCACCACGAGCGAACCGAAATCCGGGGGCGTGGCGCTGTAGCTGAGGCGCTCGGGGTAGTTCATGAGCGTCCACCCGTGGCTGCCGAGGTCCACACTGGACTCGGTGTCCTCGATGACGGTGCGGTCCTGGATGTAGGTCTTGATCTCGAAGCCGCTCACGTTCTCGACCTCGACGATGTCCTCGACCGCGCGCTTCCGGATCACGGCGTTCGCGCCCACCCAGAACGTGGCCCCGTAGTAGGTCATGCCCTGGTGCAGGATGTGCTGGATGTCCGTCGACGCACCGGCCACCCGCTCGATCCGCGTCGGCGCGCCGCGGAAGGAGGAGTACGGCGTCTGGGTGACGGCGATGCGCTCGTTCCCCGGGGACTCGAGCAGGTGGACGAGCCGCACACAGTAGTCGCGCAGCAGCAGGGAGTCGGCGTCGAGCGTCAGCAGGTAGGTGGAATCGGGGACGTCCAGGACGTCGTCGTCCTCCGCGTCCTCGCCCTCCGCCATCGGGCGCAGCACCGTGCCGGTGGCGACGTGCTCCTTGCGCCAGCGATGACCCATCAGGGAGATGTAGGCGTTGAGGTTCATGGCCTTGTTCGCCTCGTGGGACAGCGAGGCGTAGGCCTTGCGCTCGAAGGTCTCCAGCCGCGTGTTGAAGATCCGCACGAGGCGCACGTACAGCTCGCGGAGGCGGCCCGGCTCCGGGCACTGCTCCTGCGCCAGTGCGGCCCGGAGGGCGTACACGGTCAGCCGCAGCTCGCGGGCGAGGCCCATGACCACCAGGTCCACGAAGAACTCGTCCACGTGGTCCTCCACCGCCTCGGTGTCGGCCATGGTCTCGAGCCATACGGCGGCGTCCTCGTACGCCCTGATGAGCGGGGGCAGGTCATCGTACGACGACGGCGCGTCCGGCCCGCGCGCCACCAGGGAGGCCTCGAAGCCGGCCAGCGCGGCACTCGCCCGCGTGGACGGCTCGAGGAGTGCGGACTCGATCTCGAACGTGAGCGCCCGGGTGGCCTCGAGGCGCTGCCGGATCACCGGGTCGGCGGGATGCGGCGGGTCGTCGAGGAGCAGGACCACGCGGATGTTGGGGAATTCCTGCAGGGCGGCGGACCACAGGGTGGCCCGGACGACGGCGGGCTCCTCCGCGTAGGAGGGCACGAGGACGGTGATGCCCTCCCGGTGATCGGCGAAGTGGCGGTCCAGTTCCCCGCGCGGCACGCGCCGGTGGTCGCGGAACCGGTACAGCGCACCCTGGCGGGCCAGCAGGTACATGAGCGCGGAGAAGGTCAGGAAGGTGACGACGATCAGGTACGACACCGCCTCGACCTGGAACCGGAAGCCGGCATCGGGATTGTTGGCGAACTGTCGCAGGATCGTCGTGACGATGTAGGTCAGCCATGCCAGCACGGTGACCACGATGCCGAGCCGGCCCAGGGCGATCTTCCGCGAGGACGGCGTCGGATGCACGATGGACAGCGGCTCCGAGCGACGCTCCGCGCCCCACTGCCGGCGTCGGGCCGCGACGGCGGCCGGCGATGCCTTCTCGAGAGGCGGGGCGGGGGCTGCGCCCGGGAACGGGTCGGCGGTCATGCCCGCGGTCCCGGCGGGCGCGGCATCGGCGCCTGCTCGAGGTGCCGGTGACTCGGTGGCATCGCTGGATCTGGACATGGCTACCTCGGCAGTTGGCGGGCGGGTGGATGACGTCCCCCCGCGACATGCAGCGTCACTCTCCACCGTCGGCCCGCCCGCCGTAAGCGTTAGGCGAAACAATGACGGAGGCCGGAATTTCCCATACGCTTCAAGCGTCTCGCGCATCCCCGGGTGCGCACTCCCGCCTCCTGTGGAGGCCATGATCTGGGGTTCCTGTGTCTTCACGCTTTCCTGGCCGGAGGCTGTCCGTCCTCCGCCTGCTCCTGCTGTCCGCCGTCGTCGTCGCCGTGTCCGCGGGTGGCCTCACGGGCTGGAACCGGTGGGAGGACGCGAGGGCAGCCGAGGGCACCGGCGCCTTCTTCGCCGGCTACGTCGACGTCACGGCGACGCCCTCCTACGCGTTCGAGGACCCCGCGAAGGGCGCCGGCGGCAGCGCGGTGCTGTCCTTCATCGTGGCGTCGAAGGAGGATCCGTGCACCCCGTCCTGGGGCACCTACTACGGCCTGGACGAAGCCGAGGCGGCCCTCGACCTCGACCGCCGCGTGGCACGGCTCGTGCAGGACGGCGGTGAGGTCATCGTGTCCTTCGGCGGACTCCTGAACAGCGAGCTCGCGACCGCCTGTACCGATCCCGGGGACCTGGTGGACGCCTACTCCGCCGTCATCGACCGCTACATGCTGACCACCGTGGACCTCGACATCGAGGGGGAGAACCTCAAGGACGTCGCCGCCGGCGAGCGCCGTGCCGAGGCCATGGCCACGCTCCAGGCCGAGCGGGCCGGCACGGACACGCCGCTCAACGTGTGGCTGACCCTGCCGGTCGCCCCGACCGGCCTGACCGCGGACGGTACCGCCGCCGTCGCGCAGTTCCTGGAGGCCGGCGTCGACCTCGCCGGCGTGAACGTCATGACGATGGACTACGGCGGCAGCCGGCCCGAGGGCACGAGCATGCTCACCGCCTCGCAGAACGCCGCGGATGCCACGCACCGCCAGATACAGGTCCTCTACGAGCGGGCGGGCATCGAGATCGGCCCGCAGGCAGCGTGGCGGAAGATCGGGCTGACCCCGATGATCGGGCAGAACGACGTCAAGGGCGAGGTGTTCACGCTCGACGACGCCAAGGCCTTCAACGCGTTCGCCGCCGAACGCGGCGCGGGCCGCATGTCGATGTGGTCGCTCAACCGCGACGCCACGTGCAGCGAGAACTACGCGGACACCACGGTGGTCTCGGATTCCTGCAGCGGGATCGACCAGCAGGGCCTGCTCTTCGCGCCGATCCTCGGGGCGGACTTCGAGGGCCGCGCGGCGACGCTCGCCGACGAGCCCGTGGCCGAGGAGACCCCGGAGGCCCTCGTCGAGGACGACCCCGAGACCAGCCCGTACCCCATCTGGTCCGACGTCGGCACGTACCGCGAGGATGACCGCGTGGTGTGGCAGGGCAACGTGTACGTGGCGAAGTACTGGACGCAGGGCGACCTCCCGAACGATCCGGTGCTGCAGGCGGAGGAGACCCCGTGGACGCTGCTGGGTCCGGTGCTGCCGGACGAGCGGCCCGTCCCTGCGGTCACCGCCCCGGCCGATCTCTACCCGGAGTGGGACCCGAAGCAGGTGTACGAGCGCGGCGACCGGATCCTCGTCGACGGGCGCGTGTACGAGGCGAAGTGGTGGAGCCAGAGCGACAGCCCCGAGGCCGCCGTGCAGGGCTCGGACGCCTCACCCTGGCAGAAGCTCGACGACGCAACCCTCCTGAGGATCCTGGAGGAACCCCCGGCGTCCTGACCGGTCGGGGACCTTCGGCACTGGGCGGTGCGCGCCGGCAGAACAAGGGTTGCTCCATGGCGACGATCCACATCATGGAGCACGGCGAGCAACTCACGGCGGGCGTCCGGGAGCAGGTGCCGATGACGGAACTCACCGAGTTCTTCTCCCGCGCGTTCGCGGACACGATGGCGGCGCTGCAGGCCCAGGGCGTGCACCCCACCGGAGCGCCGTTCGGGAAGTACTACGGCCCGCCCGGCGACGTCGTCGACGTCGAAGCGGGCTTCCCGGTGGCTGCGGCCATCGCACCGGCCGGGAACGTGGTGCCCGGGACGCTGCCCGCCGGGCAGGTGGCCGCAGCGACCCACACCGGGCCCTACGACACGATGACGGACACCTATTCCGAGCTGGAGCGCTACTTCGCGGACGCGTCGCTGACGCCGGGACCGGTGATGTGGGAGACCTATCTCAGCGACCCGGAGGTGGAGCCGGATCCCGCGAACTGGCGGACCGAGATCTGCTGGCCCGTGCACCAGGGCTGACGCGCGGCGCAGCGATCGCCCTGCCTCACGCCATGGACGGCGTCTGCCGGTCCCTGCCGGCGACCGTGACGAGGGCGATGAGGCCGAGCACGGGGATGACGACCAGGAGGGCGAGACCGATCAGCGACGACGCCGTGGTCGGGTCCGCCGCGGGCAGGAAGAGGGAGATGTCCCACAGTGCGTGGGCGGCCATCGCCGGAAGCAGGAGCCCGCTGATCCTCCGGAACGAGTAGAGGATGGCCCCGGTCATCGTCGCGAGCAGCACCTGGTTCAGGACCGCGGGCACGGGCGAGCCGGTGACCAGGTTGGTCAGGTGGAACACACCGAAGACCACCGACGTACCGACCGCGACCGTTGCCTCGGTGCGGCCGTCGGCCCGCAGGCCCCGGAGGAGGATGCCGCGGAACAGGGTCTCCTCGGCGAACCCCACCAGTGCTCCTGCGATGAGGATCGGGATCAGGAGGTCGATGGCCAGCCCGGACCAGTCCACGAAGACGAGGTGGAGGATGATGCCGATCACGAAGGCGGCCACGGCGACCCAGAGCACGACCGGCACCCGCAGGCGTTCCCTGTCCCGGAAGATGCCGTCCCAGCGGGACCACCACAGGAAGGCGATGAGGACGATCGTCCCGGCCGCCAGGGGCAGGACGGCGGTGCGCCAGACGTTCGCCGGGGAGTCGAACCACTCCGTGTAGGGGATGCCCGACGTCGCCGCCGTGACCGTGAAGACCGCGGCGTAGACCACCACGACCAGCAGGGCCGGCCCCGTGGACGGCCTGATCCGGGGAGCACGCTCGAGGGCGGCGGATGTGTTGGACTGCGGCATGATCGACCCCTTCGAGCAGGTCCGCCGGTGCACTGGCGGTCAACGGGACCGTATGCCGCCGGGAACCGACCGGCATCCTCCGTCCCGGGTGACCGGCCGGAAGCACGACCGCGCCGGCCGCATCCTGCACCCTTCTGCAGTCCCGGACAGGGCTGTACTGTTCTCCGCATGACCGCCCAGCCTGGTGTTGTTCTGCCGGCTCAGGATGGTGCCGCCGCCCGGGACACCATCCTCGATCGTGCCCTGTTCGCGTTCAGCGGTCTCGCCGCCGTCTGGTTCGCCGCCATCCTCCTCGAGGAGACCCTGCAGTGGGGGCAGCTGTGGTTCGGCCTCGTCTTCTGGGTGGTCCTCGCCTATCTGGTCCTCCCCCGGGTGCACCGCATCCTGACGCGCATCTACCTTCCCGACTACTTCATCGGCCGGGCGCGGACGAGCGACGGCCTGCTCGGCGACCCGATCAACGTCGCCCTGCTCGGTAGCGCCCAGCAGCTCCACACGGCGATGCACCGCGCCGGATGGATCCTCGCCGACGCCGTCGACCTCCGCAGCAGCCGGCGGATCGTGACCGCCACGCTCCGGCGGCGCAGCTACGACCAGGCTCCCGTCAGCCCGCTGTTCCTCTTCGGGCGCCAGCAGGACCTCGCCTACCAGCAGGAGGTGGACGGCAACCCCGGCAAACGGCACCACATCCGGTTCTGGCCGTGCCCGCCCGGCTGGGTGCTGCCGGGCGGGATCGCCGTCGACTGGCTGGCCGCGGGCACGTACGACCGCTCCGTGGGGCTGTCGCTGTTCACCCTGCAGATCACGCACAAGATCGAGGCGGACACGGACCGGGAGCGGGATTTCGTCCTGGCATCGCTTCAAGCCTCGGACCCCGGCATCGGCGTGAGGGTCATCGAGGACTTCTCCGCCGGTTACCACTCCCGCAACGGAGGCGGGGACAGCATCTCGACGGACGGCGACCTGCCCGTCGTGGACCTCAGGGGCGTGGACCCGGATCCCGAAGCACCCCTTCCGCCGGTGGACCAGCGGCGGACGACGCCGGCCCCCACCATCGTGGGCGCGGTCCTCGTCGGGCTGCGCGCGCTGGCCGCCCTGGCGCTCGGCCTGGCCCTCCTGGGCGGGGCAACGGACGCCGTCGCCACTGCGGGATCGAATGCCCGCGTGATCCCCGCCGTGGCCGCCGTCCTCGTCGCGTTCGGGCTCTTCGACCTGGTCCTCGCCCGCTTCGTGCTGCGCGGCGGGAACAGGGCCCGCATCACCGCGATGATGCTCAGTGCGGCCGCCATCACGAGCCAGGCCGTGGTCGATTTCGGGACGGGCGCGCCGGTGACGTTCGAGACGACGCTCCTGGGGCTCTCGCTCGACATCCTCCTCATCCTCGCCCTGTCGAGTCAGCGCTCACGCGAGTTCGCGCACCGGCGCCGCCGGGTGTGATCCCGGCGGCGCACCGGGTACGTCAGCCGAGGGCGGCGAGACCGCCGGAGAGCACGACGACGCCGAGCAGGAGGATCACGCTCGCGAGCACCACCTGGCTGTTGTGCGCGAACCAGCCCACGAAGCGCTCCAGCGGACGCGCGGCGCGGTCCCCGAGGAGGGTGAGGGCGGCCAGGGGCGCCAGGACGCCGAGACTCGTCACCAGCACGAACACCAGGAGCACCACGAACTGGGTGCCTACGTCCCCGGTCTGCGCGACGATCGTCGCGACGCCGGACAGGACGATCACGACGTTCTTCGGGTTCACCGAGCCCAGGAGGAAGGCCATCCGGAAGGCCCGGCCCGCCTCCATGCCCTCCAGCGCCGTCATCCATTTCGGGCTCGCCCGGGCGGCGTCGCCCCGTGGCCGGCGGAGGAAGGCGCGCGCCGCGAGCACGATGAGTGCGACGCCGAGGGCTATCCGCAGCCCTGCCAGCCAGGCCGCCGAGTCCGAGGCGAAGGTGACGACGTCCACGAGCAGCAACCCGAGGGTACCGACGGCGAGCATGCCGACCAGCCAGCCGAGGGTGAAACGGCGCAGCACGTCCCGACCGGCGATGGTGCCGAGCACCGCGGCCATCGCCACGACGGGCAGTGACGCGAGCATCCCGCCGACGGCGATGGGCAGGACAGCCCCGAGCGCGGCGATCACGGCGTGACGATCTGGAAACCCGGGCCGCCCAGGTCCAGTACCCCCGACAGCGCGGCGAGGGGCGGTGTTGCGCGTTCCTGCTGCACGGCGTGGCCTCGCTCCTGCGCGGGTGGACTCTGCCTCCCCACTCTGGACACCTCCCCGGGGGCGAGCAACATCCATTCCGGGTGAGGACAGGGCGGCGGCAGCGACCAAGAATGGCCAGACCACCGGCGACCGGCACGGCCGCACCACCACCGCGCTCCAAGGAAGGAACGCTCCATGTCGACGACGAAACCCGTTCTGGCCGGACTGATCACCTGTGGGGCGGTCGCCGCCCTGCTGGCCGGCTGCAGTTCACCCACGCCGAGCGAGAACACCGACCAGGCCTGTGCCTCCGCCGGGGCCTTCCGAACCGCGGTGAAGGATTTCACGGCCACCCTCAGTCCGGATACGACCGTCGACGAGGTCCAGGCGGCACGCGAGGACGTCCAGCGGACCTTCGAGGATCTGATGGAGGAGGGCGGGGACGTGGCCGAGGACAAGAGGGAGGCCCTGAACAAGTCCGTCGGGGAGTTCCAGACGGCGGTCGACGCGGTCCCCGACGACGCCACGCTGCTCGAGCGCGCCGCCGTCCTGCGGGCGGAAGTCGCCAAGGTCGACGTCACGCGCGACGAGTACGTCGCCGAACTCGGTTGCGGCTGACCGTGGAGGACGCCCCGTGAACGCCGAGGGAGTGCGGACGTTCGGCGTGGAGGAGGAACTCCTCCTCGTCGACGGTGCCACCGGTCAGCCGCTCGCTGCCTCCTGGGCCCTGCTCGAGGAATACGCGGAGGCCGGGGAGGATACCGCGGGACCGAAGCTCGAGGCCGAACTGCAGCAGGAGATGATCGAAGTGGTCTCCTCCGCACCCCGCGCGCTGGTGCGGCTGGTATCGGACGTCGTCGTCGGGCGTGCCGTCGCGGACCGGGCTGCCCGCGCGGTCGGGGCGCGTGCCGCCGCCCTGGCCACGTCCCCGGTGCCCGGGCGCCCGCACGTCCACCCGACGGCGCGGTTCGGCACGATCATCGACCGCTACGGCGTCCTCGCCCGGGAGAACCTGACGTGCGGCATGCACATCCACGTCTTCGTGACGTCCCCGCGGGAAGGCGTGGGAGTGCTGGACCGCATCCGCAACTGGTTGCCGGTGCTGGTGGCCCTGAGCGCGAACTCCCCCTTCATCAACGGGCAGGACACCGGCTTCACCAGCTACCGCTCGCAGGTCTGGCAGGGGTGGCCCTCGGCCGGGCCCTCACCGGTGTACGGGTCGGTGGCCGCCTACCGTGCCCGGGAGGAGGAGCTGATGGCCACCGGCGTCCTCCTCGACCGCAAGATGCTCTACTTCGATGCCCGGCTGTCCCACACCTATCCGACGGTGGAGATCCGGGTTGCCGACGTGTGCCTGTTCGCCGAGGACGCCGGGCTGATCGCCGCCCTGGCGCGTGGCCTCGTGGAGACCGCGGCCCGGGACTGGCGCGCCGGCCTGCCTCCGGCGAAGATCTCCGCTCCGGCCCTGCGCCTCGCCGGGTGGCAGGCGAGGCTGTCCGGGCTGGGGGCGGATCTGGTGCATCCGCTGACGGGGCACCCCGCCCCGGCGTGGGATGTGGTGGGGGCCCTGCTGAATCATGTGCTGCCCGCCCTGGACGAGGCCGGGGACACCGAAGCCGTGATGGACGGGCTCGTCCGGCTGCTCGAGCGGGGCACCGGCGCCGACCGGCAACGCGCCGTCCTTCACCGCACCGGCCGGCTGGCGGATGTGGTCGCCGATGCCGTGGAGGTCACCCACTCCTTCGACCGGGGTGGCGCCACGGCCGGCGCCGTGGACCCCGGGGTCGGTTGACCTGATGGACGGCGGTCCTCCCCGGTCCCGGGCGCAGTGCACCGACGCGCCAGGAGGTCCCCCATGAACGAGGTGACCCTCGTCCTCATCTCCGCGGCCCTCTTCGGGTGGGCGCTGGTCTCGGCGCGCCTGCAACGGGCCGATCTGACGCCGTCGATCGTGTTCCTCGTCCTCGGAGGGGCCCTCGCGGGGCTCGGCCTGGTGGACGGCTCCACGACTCCCGAGACGTTCGCTCCCCTGGTAGAGGTCACCCTGGTGTGGGTGCTCTTCTCCGACGCTGCCCGATTGCGGGTGCAGCAGCTCCGCGAGGACGTGGGTCGGCTCGTGCGGCTCCTGGGCGTCGGGCTGCCCCTGACGATCGTGACCGGATGGGCGCTGGCCGCCTGGTTGTTCCCGCAGCAGGGACTGTGGCTGGCCTTCGTGGTGGCTGCGGCGCTGGCCCCGACGGACGCCGCCCTGGGGCTTCCCGTGGTGACGAACCCGGCCGTGCCGTCGCGGATCCGCAGGCTGCTCACCGTGGAGAGCGGCCTGAATGACGGCATCACCACCCCCGTGGTCCTGCTGGCCATCGCAGGAGCGGCCGCTGCCGCCGGCGTGGAGGGTGCCGAGGGTGCCGGGTCTGCGGTGATCACGCTGCTCATCGGTGTGGCGGCGGGTGCGGCGGTCGGCGGCGCAGGGGGGTGGCTGCTGCGGCGCGCCCGTCGGCGCGGGAGCGCCGCCGAGGAGTTCCTGGGCATCGGCGTCCTGGCCCTGGCCCTGCTGGCCTACGCCGGCGCCGTGGAGGTGGGCGGCAACGGCTTCGTCGCGGCCTTCTGCGCAGGGCTGGCGTTCGGCAGGTTCGCCGGCCCCCGCGCCGAGGGCGAGCTCGTGTTCCTCGAGCAGACGAGCAGCCTGGTGTCGATTCTCGTGTGGTCGGTCTTCGGCGCCGTCACCGTCGCCATCGTGCTGGACCGCATCACCGTGCTGACCGTCGTCTACGCGGCGCTCAGCCTCACGGTGGTGCGCATGGTCCCCGTGGCCCTGTCGCTGATCGGCTCCGGCCTGGACCGCAACACCGTGCTGTTCGTGGGCTGGTTCGGCCCGCGCGGCCTGGCGTCCATCGTGTTCGCCCTGCTCGCGCTGGAGGCGCTCGGGCCCGAGGCCGACGACGCCGTGGCGGTCATCGCCGTCACCATCCTCCTCAGCGTCCTGGCCCACGGGCTCAGCGCCGCGCCGCTGGCCGCGCGGTACGGGCGGGCGGCGTCGACGTCGAACCCTCCCGCCGCCCGGCCGTAGGATGCGCCGCCGATCGCGGACTACTTCGGGAGGGCCTTCCCGTCCGCATCGAGGTAGTCACGCCATGACCGCCGGGGTTCCCACCCGAGCAGCTCCCGGGCCTTCCGGCTGGAGATGCCCGAGGCGTCCGTCCGGTCCAGTCCGCGCAGTTCGATCTGGTCGCCGTAGTACTTCGTGAGGATCTCGGCGAAGTCGTAGCCGCCCACGTTGTCGGGGGATGCGATGTAGAAGACCTCGTGCCCCGGCAGGTCCGACCCGGTGGCGAGGACGATCGCGTCGGCCAGGTCGTAGACGTCGATGTAGCTCCAGAGGTTGGGGCTGAGGACCGAGGCGTCGCGGATCTGCGGCCCGAGGTTGTGCTCGTAGTTGCCCTCGAACTGGACCCAGCTGGGCCGGATGGAGATGCACCGGATGTCCGCCCGGGCCACCGCGGCGTCCATGAGCTGCTCGCCGAAATGCTTCGACAGGGCGTAGGGGTCCTGCGGGTGGATCGGGTGCTCCTCGTCCACGGGGGCGTAGTCGGGCAGGAAGTCACGCTCGGGGAAGAAGAACCCGGGGACGGTCTCGCTCGAGATGTAGACGAAGCGCTTGACGCCGAAGCGGATGGCCGCTTCGAGCACGTTGAACGTGGCCATCAGGTTGGTCTGGAACACGATGTGGGGCGGGTTGCCGGTCGGCTCGGGGATCGCGGCGATGTGCACCACGGCATCCGCGCCGTGGACGACGGCGTAGGCCTGCCCCGCGTCGGTGAGATCCGCCATCGTGTACCTGGGGGCGTCGTCGGCCTTGCGTTCGAAGCCGGGCCGCGTGAGGTCGGTGGCGTGCACCTCGTGTCCGGCGTCGATCATCGCCTGCGTCGTGGCGCGACCGACCTTTCCATGGGCGCCGGTGATCAGGACCTTCATGGTGTCTCCTCGGGTTGATGCGGGTCGATCGGTGTGTCGGCCGGAAGGCAGGGGGCGGACTGGTGCAGCTAGTCGTCCACCCCGGTGCTCTCACTGACGTGCCGCCAGGTCTCGAGCGAGGCGAGCTGCGCCCGGAGGACGTCGGCGTGGGCGGTGGTCGCGTCGGCCCCGAGGATGAGCACTTCGGGTGCGTCGGTGGAATCCACCGCGGTGATGATGGCCGCTGCGGCCTTGGCAGGGTCCCCGGGCTGCGTCCCGTGGCTGGTGTCGTTCTCCTTGCGGCGCCTGCCCGCGGTGTCGGCGTAGTCGTCGATGGCTTCCGCGGACTGCCGGAGGGATCGGCCGGAGAAGTCCGTCCTGAATCCACCGGGTTCCACGACCATCGCCGTGATACCCAGGGGTTGCAGCTCCTTGCGCAGTGACCCGGTGAGTCCTTCGATCGCGGCTTTAACGGCCGCGTAGTAGCCGGACCCGGCCGGGGTGATCCTCGCGCCGATCGAGGACAGGTTCACGATGGTGCCCGAGCGGCGGGAACGCATCTGGGGAAGGACGGCCTTGGTCATGTCCACCGTGCCGAAGAAGTGCGTGTCGAACAGGGTGCGCACGTCGCCGTCATCCCCCTCCTCCACGGCGGCGCGGTATCCGTAGCCGGCGTTGTTGACCAGCACGTCGATCCCGCCGAACGTCTCGGTGGCACGCTGTACCGCCGTCTGCACCTGGCCGGGGTCCGTCACATCGAGGGAGAGGGCGAGCGCCGCGTCGGGGTACTTCGCTGCGAGATCCTCGACCGTCGAGGCATCGCGGGCGGTGGCCACCACGTTGTCGCCGCGCTGCAGCGTGGCCTCTGCGAGGGCGCGACCGAGTCCGGTCGAGCAGCCGGTGATCAGCCAGGTGGTCATGGTGTCTCCTTGAGGGCGCCGGCGCTCCACCGGGTACGTACCAGTCAACGCCAGAGTCCGTGGTTCCGTCCAAACCATGACGGAATACGCGCCGGAGGGGCGGGGAGGACCGCGCCGTGCCGAACTGCGGTACCGTCCGGGCCGGATACGCCGACGGCCACCGGCACCCCCGCAGATGGGGTACCGGTGGCCGTCGAACTGTTGCTACTTGGCGGCGCCGCGCGTCGAGCCCGTGGTCTCGTCCACCGGCGGACCGTCGGTGCGATCCTCCGGGTCGGCGGCGATCACCGGCTCGTCCCGCACCGTCTCGCGGTCGTTCCTGGCGTCGTCGCCCCGGGTCTTGAGCAGGCTCGCGATGGTGGCGACGGTGATGGTGGCGCCGATGAACAGCAGCGAGAACCAGATGGGGATCTCGGG
Source organism: Arthrobacter antioxidans (assembly GCF_023100725.1). NCBI lineage: Bacteria > Bacillati > Actinomycetota > Actinomycetes > Micrococcales > Micrococcaceae > Arthrobacter > Arthrobacter antioxidans. Next base: position 225,285 of record NZ_CP095501.1, on the reverse strand, counting down.
GACCCAGAGGAGCGGCTGCCCGCCGTTGATGAAGGACAGCTCGTTGACGTGCAGGGCGTGGAAGACGAGCTTCACGCCGATGAACGCGAGGATGACGGCGAGCCCCTGGGCGAGGTAGACCAGGCGTTCGAGCAGTCCGCCGATGAGGAAGAACAGCTGGCGCAGGCCCATCAGGGCGAAGGCGTTGGCCGTGAAGACGATGTACGCCTCGTTGGTCAGGCCGTAGATCGCGGGGATGGAGTCGACGGCGAAGATGAGGTCCACGAAGCCGATCGCGATGATGGTGAGCAGCATGGGGGTGACGAAGCGCTTGCCGCCCTTCTTCACGGTGAGCTTGTCCCCGTGGTACTCGTCGGTGACCGGCAGGACGCGGCGGACCAGCTGCATGAACTTGCCGTCGGCCGGGTTGGAGTCGTGGCTGCCGAACGCCTGCTTGTAGGCCAGGAAGAGCAGCAGGGCACCGAAGATGTAGAAGATCCAGGAGAAGTTCTCGATCAGGCTCGCGCCGATGGCGATGAACCCGCCGCGGAGGATGAGCGCGATGATGATGCCGACCATCAGCACCTTCTGCTGGTACTTCTTCGGGACCGCGAAGCCGGTCATCACGATCAGGAACACGAAGAGGTTGTCGATCGACAGGGCCTTCTCCGTGAGGTAGCCGGCGAAGTACTCGCCGCCGAAGTCCCAGCCGGACACCATGCCGATGCCCACGCCGAAGAGCAGGGCGAGGCCGATGTAGAACGCGGACCAGCGGGCCGATTCACCGATGGTCGGTTCGTGGGGTGTGCGCACGTGCGCGAAGAACTCGTAGACGAAGAAGAGGATCGTCACGGCGATCGTGATCAGCCAGATCGTGGGGGTCACCTGCATGTGGGTACTCCAAAGGGTAGGCGTCGGACATAGGCGCCAAGGTCTCCTCCGCCCGGACGGAACCGGAACCGATGGGCCCGGGATGCTTCAGTGCATCCGTATTGACGGGCCGATCACAGACGGGAGTACTCCCCTTGATATGAAAAGCCTAGCGTACGCCTGGCCGTGCGCATTCCCGGGGCGCGAGCGGCCACTGCCGTGGGGCGGGTGGCTAGGCTGGGTGGATGGCGACAGTGATCCTCGTGCGGCACGGCCGCACCACAGCGAATGCCACCGGCCTGCTGGCCGGCAGGACCGTCGGCGTCGGCCTGGACGAGACGGGGCGCGACCAGGCCGCCGTGACCGGTGACCGGCTCGCCGCCGTGCCCGTGGTCGGCGTGGTGTCCAGCCCCCTCGAGCGGTGCCAGCAGACCGCCCGGTTCATCCTCGATCGCCAGACCGGCACCCCGCATGCGCCGATCGATCCCGATCTCACCGAGTGCGACTACGGCCAGTGGCAGGGCCGCCTGCTCAGTGATCTCGCCACGGAACCCCTGTGGCCGGTGGTGCAGTCGCAGCCGTCCGCCGTCACCTTTCCCGGCGGCGAATCCATGGCCGCGATGCAGGCGCGGTCGGTGGCGGCCATCCGACGCCACGATGCAGCCTTCGAAGCCGAATTCGGGCCCGGCGCCGTGTGGGTGGCGGTGAGCCACGGCGACATCATCAAGTCGGTCCTGGCGGACGCCTACGGCATGCACCTCGACCTGTTCCAGCGCATCAGCGTGGGCCCCGCCTCGGTGTCGATCGTGCAGTACGGCTCCAGCCGGCCGAGCGTGCACGCGACCAACACCGACGCCGGGGACCTGTCGTGGCTGGCGAAGGGCACCGTGTCCGGCGATGCGCCGGTGGGCGGCGGCGCAGGGCCGACGGCGACACGCACCTCGTCGGCCTAAAATACTTCTATGCCTACAACTGTTCACGAGTTCGCCTGGCCTGACCGCGTTGTCGTCGGCACCATCGGCCTCCCGGGGGCGCGTACGTTCTACCTGCAGGTGCGCTCGGGGTCCCAGCTCGTGAGTATCGCGCTGGAGAAGCAGCAGTCGGCGCTGCTCGCCGAGAAGATCGACGAGATCCTCGACGAGCTCAGCACCCTGGACGGCAATCCCTTCAGCGTTCCCACGAGCACGCCCATCGAACTGGTCGACAACGACCAACTCGAGACCGTCGAGGAGCAGTTCCGCACCGGCGCGATGAGCCTGGGGTGGGATCCGGCGACGGCTCAGGTGGTCATCGAGGCCTACCCGCTACCCGAGACCGACGACGACGCCGCGTTGCTCGACGACGATGAGGCCGATGCGTCCGAGATGCTGCTGGTGCGCATGCCGGTGGGGACCGCCCGTGCCTTCACCAAGCGCACCCGGGAGATCGTGGGAGCGGGCCGTCCGATCTGCGTGATCTGCGGGCAGCCCATCGATGCCGACGGGCACATCTGCGCCATCCCCGAGGTCTGATGCCGGCGCCCGACCTCGTGACCGCCGAGCTGACGCTCACCGGCCGCATCACGACGGCGTCGAACGCCACCTTCCTGGGCAGCATCGGCGAGACGGCGGTCGTGTACAAGCCGATCCGGGGCGAGAAGCCGCTGTGGGATTTCCCCGACGGCTTCCTGGCGCACCGGGAGGTCGCTGCCTATCAGGTGTCGGAGGTCCTCGGCTGGAACATCGTGCCGCGCACCTGGCTGCGCGACGGTCCGTTCGGCGAGGGCATGGTGCAGCTCTGGCAGGAAACGGATGCCGACCAGAGCGCCGTGGACCTCGTCGCGGCGGACGACGTGCCGGAGGCCGGCTGGAAGCAGGTCCTCGAAGGCCAGGACGAGACGGGGCGGATGGTCGCCCTGGTCCATGAGGACACCCCGGTACTGAGGCGCATGGCTGTGTTCGACGCCGTCGTCAACAATGCCGACCGCAAGGGCGACCACATCCTCGCCGTCGCGGACAGGCACCGCTACGGCGTGGACCATGGGCTCACGTTCCACCGCGACCACAAGCTGCGGACGGTGCTGTGGGGGTGGATCGGCGATGAGCTGACGGCCGACGAACTCGAGGGCGTCGGTCGTGTCAGCGAAGGACTGCGGGGTGTCCTGGGTCGACACTTGGCGGAGCTGCTCACCGCCGAGGAGGTCTCGTCGCTCGCCGCACGCTGTGCCGCCTTACGCGCGACCGGGCGGTTTCCTGGTCCGAGAGGTGAGATGTCCGCCGTGCCTTGGCCTCTGTTCTGAGGGGACGATCGCGGCCCCGGATGAGGCTGTACCCGTACCCATTGCTGGCCTCGGTGCAAGCTGCCATTCTTGGTGGATCCGCACGTCCGGCAGTGAATGAAGGGACGAGACGATGCCGCTCTACCTGTCGAAGTTCAGCTACACACCGGAGACCTGGGCGAGGCTGATCAACGCTCCCGAGGACCGCGAGAAAGCCGCCCGAGCGTACATCGAGTCCGTCGGAGGGAAGCTCCACGGATTCTGGTACGCCTTCGGCGCCCACGACGGCTACAACCTATGGGAGGCTCCCGACAACGTCTCCATGGCGTCGGTTGCACTGGCGATCAGCGGAGGCGGCGCACTGAGCTCGCTCGAGACGACAGTGCTCCTGACCGTCGACGAGGCGATGGAAGCCATGCGCAAGGCCGAGCAGATCAAGTACCGGCCTCCCGGAACCCAACACTCTTGACTGAACCCGCACGACGACTGCCTCCGTGGTCGCTGCGTGGCCAGCGACCCACACCGGCGATCACGACCAGGGCTGACCAGGATCACCAGGACGGGCGGCGAGGCACCGGCCCCGCCGCCCGTCCCCGGTCTTTCCCGCTCAGCTCTCCTTGTCGTGATCCTGGGGCTTGCCGTTACCTGGTCGCACGGTGATCTCGGCTGTCGCTGTGGTTTCGATACCGGCGTGGTTCACCGCGGTCGCGCTGAGTTCGAAGCTGCCCTTGAGGCCTTCGATGGGGAGCTCGTACCGGCCGTTCACCCCGGTGAGCTCTCGTCCGTTGAAGCTGACGGTGAGCGAGCGGACACCCGACTCAGCATCCTGTGCTCGAACGTCGACCACAAGACCGCGCTTCGCACCTACCTTGGTGTCCTTGATCCCCGTCACGACTGGTGCTGTCTCGTCGAGTACCGGGGCGTTCACATAGGCGATGTTCGGAGCGGGCGGCGTCTCCATTCCCTCGCCGAGGAAGAAGCCCGTGTGCGGAGGCTGGTTATAGGCGGTGTTTTGCCACGCTACGCCGAGCCGGTACACCGGATCGTGCATCAGAGTGCGGATCCGGTGCTCAGTGACATCGGTTGTGGTGAAGATCTTCAGCGACGAGTGGTCGGCGCTGCGGTAGACGAGTTCCTCGCGCCAATCGCCGAACAGGTCGGCCTGAAGTGCCGGGTTGCCCTTCGTGCCGTTGCCGGTAAGCGTGCCGTCGAGCGTGAGCAGCCGTTCTTCCGTCTTCGACTCCCAGTTCCACTTCGAGATGGTCGGCGTCGCACCGGTGGCCAGCTCGGCCGGATCGGTGTAGTCGTGGTCGGTTATCTCGCGCAGCAGGTCCCCGTCCCACCAGGTCAGGAAGTTCGCCGCAGGGATGCTCGTGCCGAGGTCAGCGCCGTCTGCCGCGCGGAGCGATCCGACTTTCGAGTTGTACTTGTAGGTGCCTCCGATCGCCCATGCCTCGTTGCCTTCGTGCGTCGGATCGATATCGCCTGCAGCGCCACGGCCGGTGTCACGTGCACCGGGGATGGACCAGAGGATCTCACCCGTCGCCGCGTCGCGCATCGTAGCCGCTCGCTGGCCGCTGCTCGGCATGCTCTCGTGCACTGCGAAGACCTCGAGCCCGTCACGGGAGGGAACGTGATCGGTGACGTGCATGGCGTCACCGTGACCGAGGCCGGTGGTGTGGAGCGGCGTACCGTCATCATCGATCGTCATCGACCCGAAGACGATCTCGTCGGCGCCATCGGAGTCGACATCCGCTATGGAAAGGTTGTGGTTGCCCTGCCCGGAGAACTGGCTGCCGGCAGCGGTCGAGTCGAACAACCAGCGTTCTTCGATCTTGCCGTCGACGAAGTCGAACGCGGCGATATAGGTCTTCGTGTAGTACCCACGGCTGAAAATCATGCTGGGATTCTCGCCGTCGAGGTAGGCGGTGCCGGCGAGGAATCGGTCCATCCGATTTCCGTAGGTGTCACCCCACGACGACAGCGTTCCCCGCGCCGGTACGTAGTCGACACTGTCGAGAGCCGTACCTGTCGCGCCCTCGAAGACAGTCAGGTACTCGGGTCCGGTCAGGACGTAGCCGCTCGTGTTGCGGTGATCCGCCGCCGCATCGCCGATAACCGTTCCGGCACCGTCGACCGTGGCGTCAGCGGTCTTCATCGCAACTTCGGCTCGGCCATCACCGTCGTAATCGAACACCTGGAACTGCGTGTAATGCGCTCCCGCGCGGATATTGCGGCCAAGGTCAATCTGCCACAGCCGGGTACCGTCAAGCTTGTAGGCGTCGAGGTAGACGTTCCCGGTGTAGCCCGAGCGTGAGTTGTCTTTCGCGTTCGTCGGATTCCACTTGAGAACAATCTCGTACTCTCCGTCACCGTCGAGGTCACCTACGGACGCATCGTTGGCTTCGTATTCGTATGCCTCACCCGTCGGAGTCGTGCCGCCTACCGGACGCTGAAGCGGAATGTCCAGGGACTGATCACCCCACGGAAGGAACTCGTCAGTGACAGTCACTTCACGCTGGTCCATCAGCGCGGTCACACGGTAGACCGAAGCACCAGTCCCCTCCGCGTCGAGCAAGTTCGTGCTGCCGGTGATCGGGGTGTCAGTGATGCGAACACCGTCACGGTAGACGTGGAAGCCGATCGAATCGGCGTCGAGGCCGAGCATGCGCCAGCCAACGTAGACTCCCCCCTCGGTCGTGACGGCAACCGGGGCGCGGTCGAGGTATTCCACCTGCCGAATCGGTGTGTTCTCGGGTGCCGCAGCTGCCGGCATGACCACAAGCGTTGCTGCAGCGACGGCTGCCGCTGCCGCCGCTCCCAGTGCTCGTCGTGGCATTCGTGGATGAACGAACGAGACCATAACCATCTCCCTTGATGTCGTGACGAAGAAGCAAATCAGTAGATTCCACTACGGGAAACCGCTTTCCTAACGGCTTCATGGTGCTTTCGCATCGGATCAGTTGTCAAGAGCAACAGACGAAATGAAGGCGTGCCAACTTCAACGCGTCACAAAGTTGACCGGCATGCGGAGCAGCGCGTGAACGATGAACGTGACCCCATTCATCCCTGCGTGGGTCGATCCCCCGTCACTACGAACTTGCCCGTTCTTCCCTGCGAGCCCGCGGATGCTCTTGATTCCCAATGCTGAAATAGCGGTAGACGGTGGTACGACTGGCGCCGATGATTTTGCCGATGCCTGCTGGTGAGGACCGCTATGCTTCGAGATCTCGGGCGCGCTCGACCTTCGCATGGTCGGTGGTTACTTCTCGCCTGCCGATTGCCGATTTTTCCCCTTCCACGATGACGGCAACGGCGTGAGGGTCAACGGGGTTGTTCGGTTCACGCTGGAGTAGCGCTCCGGTCTCGAGGAATCCGCGCTCAGGCAGCCCTCGTCGACGGGCTAACGCCGTGACTGCATACTTGGCGAAGGTCGTCGTTCCCGCCACCTCAACGCAAGGGTCCGTCTCGAGGTGAAGTGACACGTTCACCGAGGAGCTGCCTTGAGCGTTCGGCCGACCATCCAGTGTCCGCGCGTCCTTCCGCCCGAAGGATCGCTTGAACCACCGCCCTATGCTCATGCCGCTCCTCTTTTGATTGGTTTCCGGCCTCGTCCCCGCAACCCCACCGTTGACGCAACACCCGCCCTGCTGCTCTCCGCGCTACAGGCGTCACGAATTCAGCAGGCTCCTCCATGGGATGTGAGCGCTGGCAAAGGACGTAATCGCTGTTATCAGCGGTGAATCGAGGAGGACCTAACGCGGCCGCGCGGGGAGCAGAGAGTACGGATCGCGTGTCGTCTTGAAGCCGACGTGGCTAATTTCAAGCACCTACTTGACAAAGGAGTCGGTAGAAGTGCTCTTTTGTTGCGGGGACAGGATTTGAACCTGTGACCTCTGGGTTATGAGCCCAGCGAGCTACCGAACTGCTCCACCCCGCGGCGCATAAACGACCTTACTGGCCGCAGGGTGAGTACACCAATTAGGGGCACTCTGGGCTTGGAGCGTTCGGGCTGTTCCCCGCGGAGCGCGTTGGGTTCAGAGACGGCGAGGTATGCCCGCCCGACAAGCTGTCGGTATTTCGCTCAGGCCTGGTCGTCCCCATTGGTACCGGTCAAACCGTGATCCTCGTGAGTCTGGTCTTCGAAAGGACGTGCGGTGCAGCGAGGCTTCAGCTGAGCCGACCAGCGCTCATGGGTTGCCTCCCTCACGACAGCTAGTCCTCCGATGTACTACTGATCGGTTCGTCGGTCTCCTCTGCCTCGCAGGCGCGCCAGTCTTCTTCGATCTGCTCGATCTGCAGGGCACGCTCAGGGGATACCTGTCCGAGGAGCCCCCAGTCCAGGACAGCCAGCTCCGCGTCGAGGACTGGAACGTACATTTCCACGCCAGGCGGCGGCTCGTCGGCCAACAGCAGGGCGTTGAGGGCGAGAATCATCGCAGCCCGGGACACCACGACCGCCCGCGGGTGGTGGCGGACCCCGTACAGGTCACCGAGGCTCGCCCACACTGTCAGCAACGCCCTGCGCCCGTCCGAAGGGGACAGCGCTGATCCCGCGGTCAGGGAAAGCTCCAGGATCCCGAGCACGGTCATCGCAGGCAGGACCTCGCCGCTCCTGTAGCCACCGTGTATGTACTGCTCGATCAGAGGGCCGACGTCGGCGAGCCAGCGATGGAACCGGGAGAAACCCGTGGTGTGGGTGGTGCGTCCGATGTGCGCTGCCCAGAGGAACAGGGCAGGGTCCGAGGGAGGCGATGCTGGTTGATGCATAGTGTTTTTCCTTTCCGGAGCGTAGACAAAAGAGCGCCCCTCACCTTCGATGAGGCGGGACGCTGGGGTTGTGCTGGGGTGGTGGTTGTTACCGGTGGGAGGTGTGCATCCGCCAGTGGTCCCCGGCGTTCCCGAGGTACTGTGCCTCGTTGGGAGCCGAGCAGGAGGCGCTCGAGGTGGCGCGGCGCCCGGCGTGGTTGAGTTCCTCGTCGGCGCTGCGGCGCACGTTACGGCTCAGAAGCCTCGATGGAGCGGCCACCGGGCGGATCCTTCCGCACCACACGACCGTGTTGAGGCTGTCCATCCACCGTGGGAACCGGCGGTCGATGCGCTGCAGCGACGCCTCGTGGTCGGTCGTGCGGCTGAGCATCCGCAGGTGACCCTGCAGGAGCTCCCAGTAGCACTGCCGGTGACGAAGGGGCATCTGGATGGGGCTGCATAGCATTTCCGCCAGCACCACAACCAGCCGCCGCCCGGCGATCAGCAGCTCATCGTCCCTCTCCCCCGCCTCAGCCAACACGAGCAGGGCCTGCCAGGTATCCGTGAGGCAGGAGCGGACATCCGAGACATCCACCGTGCCTTCGACCCGGTGGATCTGCTGCCGCAGAACGGTGATGGCCTGCGGTGAGGACAATCGCGCCCGGGGGTCAGACAGTAGTGCTGCCACCGTGTCCATGGCGATCTCCCACGGCCGCCTGTAGCGGGCACTGGTCCCATGTCCTGGCGCGGGGGAGGTCGTGATCCTGCGGGGCGCACGGCTGGTGGTGGAGGTGAGGACGATGGTCATGATGGTTCCTTCCTGATTTTGGGTACAAAAAAAGGACCCCCGAAGGGGCCCTGCGGTATCTGACAGGCTACGCACGTTCTAAGGAATATATGCGCCCTACTAGCGGGACACAATCAAGAGCGACGGGCCCCTGCGCCGATCGAGGCAAAGGTAGTCGCCCTAGACAGCGAATGCTGCCGATGAATCAATTATCCGCCAACTTCCCGGACACAAGCCAATCCGCCTCCAGAACGACCAGGCAAACGAGGACACCGCTGGTCCGTCAAGCAATGGAACATCCCCTTCAGCCCCTTAGGAATCAATTCTCGTGAACCTCCGTTACACGAGCAAGCCCCTCGAGCACACCCAGTCGACCCGAGGCCAGAAGAGGCAGAAAGAGTCCCATAAAGGCTCCGCGGTATTCGACGGAACAAGGAAGTCCTACTGACAGAAATACCAACCTCGTAGACACAATCAAGGACGGCCAGCTCGGCAGCACCAATCATGCTTGTCCGCTCTGACCCTGACTTTGAAGCAACTTCCGTCACACGGTCAAGCCCATCACCACCGCAGCGGCATCAATTTCACCGGTGGAGGCACCGGGGGATGTGTCTTTGAGCAGCAAGGGCTTCAAAGGCACTATGCCGTCAGTTTGACGGACAGAGCATCTTTCATGTGCCATATACCGCCTACTAGGGCTACACAATCAAGTGCGGGCAGCCAGTTCTTGGGAGGTCTCTCCTCGATTGGTCTACGTCACCCGTATGCGTCAACCTGCGGGACACAATCAAGGCCACCCCGATCTACGTTGAGCAGTCCGCACGGAGGCTGCTGTGCGCGTGCGCATCTCAACAGTGGCACCGGAAGCAAACACGCAGTCTTTGTACCCGTAGGTGATACGGCAGCCCTATGGCCGAGCGTGTGGGTTTTCGTTGATGACGTCGCGGGCAATACGGGCGTTGGAGGGTGCGGCGGGCAGGTCGGAGTGGATGCACACTGACTCCACGCGGGCCGGCACTTCGTTGCCCGTTGTTGTCGTAACAGATCCTGTGGTGATGGCGGCACGAAGCCTCTCGGCGAGTTCGGCCGGGGTGCGTTGCTTGCCGTGGCGTTCCACGACGACTATCCCGTCGTCCCCGTACCTGAGGTCCGCGTAGAACTCGGCAACAAATGGCACGTTGCGGCGGTTGGCTGTTCGCTCGTGCGCTGTCCCTGGCAGTCCCAGGACTGGGACGCCGTAGTGGAGTGCCACGTCGCAGAGGGCGTCCATCAGGTCCTCGTCACGGGCCAGCATCCCGTAGAGGGCGCCGTGGGGTTTGATGTGGTTCAGTGGTGCACCGGCCGCGTCGAGGAACCCGACCAGCGCGCCGACCTGGTACCGCACCAGGTCCCGGACCTCACTCTTGTCGAGCTTCATCTCGCGGCGGCCGAAGCCAACGAGGTCAGGCAGGCCAGGGTGAGCGCCGACCGTGACACCGTGCTCGAGAGCGGCTTCAATGGTCTGCCGCATGGTGGATGGGTCCCCGGAGTGAAACCCGCAGGCCACGTTGATGGTGTCGACCAGCGGCAGCAACGCCGGATCATTGCCGAAGGAGTGAATACCCAGGGCTTCGCCCATGTCGGCGTTGAGCGTGATCATCAAGGGTCCATTCGCTGCTTCGATGCGGCGTGGCCCGCGTTTGCGTCTCGGCGCGCCCGTGGTGTCCGGGGTCGCGCCGCGGGACCGGTGGGGGCCCGGTCCCGCGACGCGCGCTCATGGTGTCGCGTGGTGTGGCTAGTGCGCGACGGAGTCCGGGAGATGCCGGTGACTGGCGACCTGCTCGAAGCCGTATCCAACCTGGAACAGGGTGCGCTCGTTGTAGGGTCGCGCCAGGATCTCCATCCCGACCGGCAATCCTGTCTCGGTGAGTCCCGCGGGGATCGTCATCGACGGCATCCACGTCTGCGAACCGATCAACGTGTTCGTCGGGAAGTTCAGGGTGTTCCACTGCGACGAATCGCACTCTTCCCGGGTCGGTGGCACGACCTGCACGGTGGGGTACACCAGCGCGAGGAGATCGCTCGCTCCCATCAGGTTCACCACCGTCTTCATGTACGCCTCGCGTGCCAGGTACGCCGCGTAGAACGACAGATCCGAGAAGGGATCGTCCGGGCCCTCGCTGAGAGCCTCGAGGAGGTCGAGCTTCGGGTGGTACCGCTTCGATTCGATGATCTCGGACACGGAGTGCATGGGAGCATCCGGCATGGCGGCAAGGAACTTGTCGATGTCGAACTTCGACTTGATCGTGTACATCGAGGTTCGGGCATTCCAGTCCTGCAGGTCCGGAATCTCGACGTCCACCAGGATCGCACCCGCCGCAGTCAGTTGGTCCAGCGCGGCCCGCATGACCTCGTTGACCGGGGCCGCGTACTTGTCGTCATCGGAACCGAAGGCGTTCCGGACGACGCCGATGCGTGCGCCGACAATCGCATCGGGTACCAGCGCCGAAAGGTACGACTGCTGGGCGGGGGTGATCTCGGCGGCGTAGGTGAGCTCGTCGTCAGGGTCGAATCCGGTGATGACGTCGAAGACGCGGGCGACGTCGGCGACACTTCGACCCATCGGCCCGATCGTGTCCTGCACGCTCACGAGCGGGTTGCACCCCTTGCGGCTGATGAGCCCTGGGGTGGAACGGACACCGACGAGGTTGCAGAAGGACGAGGGAACGCGCACCGATCCTCCGCAGTCCGTGCCGAGTCCGATCGTTGCCAGTGCCGCCGCGATCGACGCCCCCGTCCCGGCGGAGGATCCACCGGGGTCACGGCTGAGATCGTAGGGGTTCTTGGTGAGACCGCTGCGCGAGGAATAGGTGAACCAGGATGTTGCCCAGTCGGGCAGCGTGGTCTTGCCCAGGATGATCGCGCCGGCTTCGCGCAGTTTGCGAATGACGGTGGCGTCTTCGCTGGGCTGGTAGTCGGCGAAGACTTCGGATCCGAAGGAGGTGGGCATATCCGCCGTCTCCAGGCAGTCCTTCACCAGGATCGGGATGCCATGCAGCGGCCCGACACCATCGGGGTTACTGGTGCGCTGCGCATCCCGTTCGGCAGCCTGGTCGCGGGCATCGGAGGCGAGCGTGACAATGGAATTCAGCGCCGGACCCGCGGTGTCGAAACGCGCCACGCGGTCCAGATAGAAATCCACGAGCTGCACTGCGGTGAGCTTCCCAGCCCGCATGGCGGCCTGTAACTCGGCGATACTCGCACTCTCGATCGTGAGGTCGAGCTTGCTGTCGATGGTCTCCATGAGTGTCTCCTTTGACGAGGAACAAGCAGCCAAGAACTAATGTCTGACATTGGAAGTATTACACGGTGGGTATGCTGGCCGGAAGACTTTGGATGGAGAACATTGTGAGTGATTTTGCGCCGACCCCGCTTGAACGTCGGGACGCGTCCGGTCAGATCGCGCGTCAACTCAGAGAAGCGATTTCCCTGGGAACGTGGAGTCCCGGGGAGCGACTTCCCAGCGAACAGGAACTCGCCGCGGCCTTCGATGTGGCCAGGTCAACGGCCCGGGAAGGCTTGAAACTTCTATCAGCCACCGGCATGGTGACAACCGCCCGAGGCAGTAACGGCGGCACGTTCGTCTCCCTTCCGGACGCGGACGAGGTGGCCATACAACTCGGAGATGCGATCCGGCTGTGGTTCAGGGCAGGAAACGTTACCGTGCAGGACGTCGACGAGGCGCGCGCGATCCTCGAACTCCAGTGCGTGGATCTGGCTGCCCGCAGACGGACGACAGAGGACCTCGAGGCGATCCTGCGGCCCGTCGAGCGATCCCGCGACTATTCGATGGACATCGCGGACTGGCTCGACCTGGATCTCGAATTTCACACGGCCATCTGTCGTGCAGCCAAGAACAAGATCCTCGAGCTCGCCATGACCGCCGTCCACTTGAGCCGCCCGGCAACGAATAGTGTCTTCGTCGATCAACTCGACCGGTCAACCGTCACTGAACAGCACTACGCGCTGTATCAGGCCATCGAGGCCGGCGACCCAGATGCAGCAGCACAAGCCTTCACCGCTCACGTCGACTATCTGGCGCACGTGCGCCTGACAGCGCTCAACGACCGAAGCCCTTCATCCATCACCGTCGCCTCGCTCCCCGACATCCGCGAAACCAGGTAACAACCGGTTCACCTCACGACCGCCCAGCATCATCGAACCGGCAAGGACCGTCTCCTCCGGGTACCGGTCGCGGTCGTAGATCGGGAACCGGCCGGTGTCGGCCTTGAACTGTCGCACGTCTTCGAGGCGCCGCGCCCACAGCGCGTCCGCGTTCCCACCTACTCCCCCAGCGCGCCGAGGGCTTCGGTCCTGTCTAGGGTGAGGACACCGGCGTAGTGCTCCCACGACGCCTGTTCCCGGGTCCGCCGGCGGTGCTTCTTGTCCGCCGGCCACCCGCGCTGGTCACGGATCACCCAACACGCATCGAACCACGCCGGGTCCCGGGCGATCTGTCGATCGACGGCGCGGATGACGCGCTGCACCGCCAGAACATGAGGACGCCAGTAGTGCGGGTTGGCTATTGGGCGACCTTGCTTTCTTTTCCTTTTCCGAGACGGCGGGTGATGAACAGCCACCCCAGAATCCACCCGCCAAGAGCAGTCACAATCCAGACCAGGAGGGTGGCGCCCACCCACGCCATGAAGCCACTGATCTCGAGCCCGCCATCGAACCATGACGCGATCACCAGAGCGATCAGCGTGGTGACCAACCCGATTCCTCCAAGGATGGCCGACGCATACTGCCGGGCGACGTTGAACACGAACGGCCCGAGCACACCCTGGGCGAGGGCGAAGACGATCACAGCAACAACGAAACCGGTCGGCTGCAGCACCACACCGGAAACGATCCAGCCCGCGAGGAGCAGCCCGATCGCTGCCGTCGCGAGATTGATCAGAATGTGTATCAAGAAACGAATCATTCCGAGGTCCGATCTCGTCGATCTTTTCGTCCCAGACTCTCCACTCTCGAGCGATGACGCGTCGCCCACTCCGGGTGAATCTGATCGGGCGAGGACCGGTCGGCCACGAGCGCGAAGGGCGAAGCAAAACGGGGCGCCCGCAGCAGCGGACGCCCCGTGATTCGGGCTAGCGGATTAGCTGTTCTTGGTGCGGACCGGGCTGTCCTCGATCTCCTCGAGGGGCGATTCGTCGTCGTCGCCGTCCTTCGACAGATCCTCGTGCCCTTCGAGGGACTCCGACAGCTCTTCATCGGCAGACTCGTCGTGCTGGGGCTGGTGGTTCTGGGTGCTCATGGGAGTCCTTCCGATGGGATCCTGCTGGCCGTGCGACGCGCTGCAAGGGTGCGGGGTAGGACCGCCACGGTGGGGTGTTCGACGTCGTCCATCCAGCCTACGCGTATCATCAGCCTGCTTGGTATCTATCGGCGCAGGGTAGGTCAGAGCTTGACCGGACCCAGATGCGGGCCACCGGTGACGGGGTTCGGATCCGCTTCCTTCAGTTCGATGAAGAAGGCGTGCGACGGCGTCGTGCCCGTGTTCTCGCCGTAGTGGTCCTGGGCGGGCAGCCAGCGGACCGCCTCGTCCGGGAGCTCCACATCGATGCTCCTCCCGTGGGCATGCAGCCGCCGCCGGAACGAACCGGCCGTGATCATGACACTGTCGGGATGGTGATGCTCTGTGCTGATATCGCCGGGCTCGTCCGTGTACTCGAGGACGCGAACGCGATCGTTCTCGAAAATCACGCGGTAATGCTCGGGATTGGTCTGAACCGGATCAAGTGCCATGGGCGGACTGTACGCCCGCGGGCCACGGTCGACCAGAGTCCTCCTACCGCCCCCGCACAGGACCGTCCTAGGGTGTCCGCATGGACCTGACGGAAGAGTTCGAAGCCGAACGCCCGCGCCTGGTGCGCATCGCGGCAGGTGTCCTCGATGACCGGGCCGAGGGTGAGGACATGGTGCAGCAGGCCTGGCTGCGCCTGAACGCCACCGACACCGAGATCGAGAACGTTCCGGCGTGGCTGACGGTCGTGACGACGCGCCTCTGCCTCGACCGCCTGCGCTCCAGGGTGCCGGAGCCCACGGACGCCATGCCCGACCCTGCGACAGATGCGGTCACCGATCCGGCCGAGCAACTGATCGAGGCCGCCGGCGTGGGCGTCGCCCTCCAGGTGGTGCTGCAACGCCTGTCACCGTCCGAGCGGGTGGCGTTCATCCTGCACGACACCTTCGGTGTGGACTTCCGCACCATCGCCACCGTCCTCACGGTCTCACCGGAGGCCGCCCGCAAGCTGGCGTCGAGGGCCCGGTCCCGGGTCTCGACCCTCGCCCCGGACGGCACACCGGCCGACTGGGAGGTCGTGGACGCGTTCCTCGCTGCGTCCCGGGGCGGTAGCTTCGCCCGCCTGGTGCACCTGCTCGCGCCCGACGTCGTCGTCAGCGCCGATACCGAGGCGATCGCCGCAGGCACCCCGACAAGGCTGGAGGGCCGCGAGACGGTGGCGGCCATGTTCGACGGGGCCGCCACCACCGCCTTCCCGGTGTTCGTCGACGGACGACCGGGCGCGGCGTGGTTCCTCCGCGGCGAGCCTCGGGTGGCGTTCGACTTCACGATCACCGACGGCGTGGTCAGCGCGATCACGTTCCGGGCCCGGCCGGATGTCCTGGGCTCCCTCGTCCGGCGCGTCACCTCGGAACGGAAGTAGGTTCGTCGGTCACATTTCCGGCGCCCGACTCGTCATCAGTACAGGGGCGGCAGACGCCGGCCCTGCACACACCGCACCAGCGGAAGGGAACTCCCATGAAGACCATGACCTGCAAACAGCTCGGCGGCCCCTGCGACCTGGCGCTCCACGGCGACTCCGCGGACGACGTCATCAAGGCCCAGGACCAGCACCTGAAGGACGCCACCACGGCCGGTGACACGGAGCATCAGGCGGCCCACGACGCGATGAAGGGCCGTTGGAAGAATCCGGTCAAGGGCATGGGCTGGTACAACGACACCAAGAAGGCCTTCGCCGCGCTGCCCGAGGGCTGATCCGGCCGACTCCCTGGCGCCGGGACGGCAGAAATGACCGCTGGAAGCGCGTTCCGGCGGTCATTTCCGCCGTCTCGGGCGGGAACGCGGACCCGGAACTCTCGGCGAGCGCCGGCCACCTTTCACCGGAGTGGGCAACTCGAGCATTAGGACACGCCAATGTGACGTTATTTCTTGCGCTTTCACATTAGGACAACCTAACCTAAGCTCGTGCCCCTCAACGACTCCCCCGTCCCGCCAACGCTCACCGTCGCGGGCCTGGGCGTCTCCTACGGCAGCCGGCGGGTCATCGGGTCCGTCTCCTTCGGCCTCGCGCCGGGCACGGTCACCGCGCTCATCGGCCCCAACGGCAGCGGCAAGTCCACCCTCCTGCGCAGCATCGCCCGCCTCCACGCACCCGACACCGGATCGGTCACGCTCGACGACGGCGCGGACGTCCTCGGCCTCTCCCCCAGGGACTTCGCCCGTGCGATCACCCTCCTGGCGCAGAGCCGGCCGGTCCCCGGCGGCCTCACCGTCCGCGAGGTCGTCACGTTCGGCCGCCACCCGCACCGCAGCCGTTGGACGGGCCAGGACGCGGAGGGCCCTGCCGCCGTCGACCGCGCCCTGGAACTCACGCGCACCACCGACCTCGCCGATCGGCCGGTCGCCGCGCTCTCCGGCGGACAGGTGCAGCGCGTCTGGCTCGCCGGCTGCCTGGCGCAGAACACCGGCGTGCTGCTGCTCGACGAACCCACCACCTACCTCGACCTCCGCTACCAGGTGGAGATCCTCGACGTCGTCCGCGACCTCGCCACTCACCACAGCGTGACCGTCGGCGTGGTCCTGCACGACCTCGACCAGGCCGCCGCCATCGCCGACCACGTGGTCCTGCTGGAGGACGGCACCATCATGGCCCAGGGCGCCCCCCTGGAGGTCCTGACCGCCGAGAACCTGTCCCGCGCCTACGGCGTCCGCGTCGACGTGACCGTCACGGACGGCACCGTCCACACCCGCGCCGTCGGGCGCCACAACGCACCCCGCGCGGCCGTCCCCACCCCCTGATCCGCTCCATCCCCCCGCGCCGTCCGCGCACGAACAGAAACGAAGCCGATGACACACCCGAAGATCCTCGCTGCCCTCGCCGCGGTGGCCCTGCTCTCCCTGACCGCGTGCGGCACCACGGAGGAAGCCGCCGGCAGCTCCTCGCCCGAAGAAACTGCGGCCGGCGAGCGCATCACCGTCACCGACGCCCGCGGCCAGGAGGTCACCCTGGACGGACCCGCCGACCGCGTGGTGGCCACCGAGTGGAACGCCGTCGAGAACCTCGTGGCCCTCGGCGTGATGCCGGTGGGCGCCGCGGACGTGGAGGGCTACGCCCAGTGGGTCAGCGCCGAGCCGCTCGACGGTTCCGTCACCGACGTCGGCGTGCGGGGCGAGCCCAGCATCGACACCCTCGTGTCCCTCACGCCCGACGTCGTCATCGTCACCGACCAGCTCGTCGAGGGTGCGATCGAGCAGATCGAGCAGACCGTGCCCGTCGTCGTCGTCCCCGGTGGTGACGCGACCGACAACCTCGGCCAGATGTACGAGAACCTCGACCTGATCGCCACGCTCACGGGCACCGAGGACCAGGCCGCGGACCTCCGGTCCGGCCTCGAGGCGAAGATCACCGACGGCAAGGCAGCCATCGAGGCGGCGGGCGCCGCGGGCGCCCCGGTCGCGTTCTCCGACGCCTACGTCGACGCCGGCAGCGTGTCGATCCGCCCGTTCACCGAAGGATCGCTCGTCGGGAACGTCTTCGCCCGGCTGGGCCTCACCGACGCCTGGGACGTCGAGGGCGACCCCTCCTACGGCCTCGGCCAGACCGACGTCGAGGGCCTCACCGCCCTGCCCGGGGACACCCTGTTCTGGTACATGGCCAACGACGCCTTCGGTGATCCGTACCAGGACGAGCTCGAGGGCAACGCCGTGTGGGAGGGACTGCCGTTCGTCGAATCCGGCGACGTGACGCGCTTCCCCGACGCCCTGTGGACGTTCGGGGGACCCAGCTCCATGGGACAGATCGTGGACGCGGCCGTCGAGGCCGCGCAGGCCGGACAGTAGCGGCGGTGCCGCCGGCAACCCTCACCCGGCCCGCTCCCGCACGCGCCGGGGTCCCCGCCCCGCGTCCGGGAGCGCGGCTCGCCCTTGCCGGCGGCCTCCTCGCGGTGGCCACCGCGGTCCTCGCCCTCGTCCACCTCACGCAGGGCACCTCCAGCGTCGACGCCGCGGACATCCTCGGCCTGCTGGCCGGGAACGACGACGGCACCACGGGCGCCGTCGTCGCCGCGAGCCGCATCCCCCGGCTGGCCGCCGGCATCCTCGTCGGCGCTGCCCTGGGCGCGGCCGGCGCAGTGATGCAGTCCGTGTCACGGAACGCCCTCGCCTCCCCCGACACCCTCGCGGTGAACGCGGGCGCCCACCTCGCCGTCGTCGCCGTCGCGGCGCTCGGCCTGCAGGTGCCGCTGCTCGGCGCGGTGGGGGTGGCGTTCATCGGCGGCCTCGCCGCGGCAGCCCTCGTCCTTGCGCTCTCCGGAGCCGGACAGGCCTCGAGCGTGCGCCTGGTTCTCGCCGGTTCGGCCATCGCCCTGGCGTTCGGCGCCCTCACCAGCGCGCTCCTGCTGCTGTTCTCGCAGGAGACCCGCGGCCTGTTCGCGTGGGGGTCCGGTTCCCTCGGGCAGAGCGGACTGGAGAAGGTCATGCTGCTCGCCCCGCTGGTCGGCGCGAGCCTGCTCCTCCTGCTCGTGAAGTCACGGTCCCTGGACCTGCTGACGCTCGGCGACGACCAGGCGCGCGTCCTCGGGATCGACGTTCGCGGGACGCAGGTCCTCGCCATCGTGCTCGCCGTGCTCCTCTCCGCCGCGGCCGTCACCGTCGCCGGGCCCATCGGTTTCGTCGGGCTCGCCGCGCCCGCCGTCGTGCGCCTCGCCGCGCCCCGCATCGCCGGCTTGCACCGGCACCTCGCGCTGATCCCCGCCGCAGCGCTGATGGGCGTGTTCCTCGTGCTCGGCGCGGACGTGCTGCTGCGGGCGGCGATCGGAGCGGAGAGCGCGGTCGAGGTACCGACGGGCGTCGTCACGACGGTGTTCGGCGCCGTCTTCCTCGTGGCGCTCGCCCACCGGATGCGCTCGGACGGCCCCACCCGGGACGCCGCGCCCGTCTCGCTGCGCACCGTCGGCGCCGCCCGGAGCACCACCGTGCTCGTGGCCCTGACGCTGCTGCTCGCCGCGGCGACCGTCGCCGGCCTGCTGCTCGGCGACGCGAAGCTCCTCCTCGGCGATGTCGCCAACTGGGTGTCCGGCCAGGCCGGGCCGGTGGTCTCGAGCGTGCTGGACACCCGGGCGCCGCGCGTCGGCGCGGCCCTGCTCGCCGGCGCGTCGCTGGCCCTGGCCGGGACCGCGATCCAGGCCGTCACGCGGAATCCCCTCGCCGAACCCGCGATCCTCGGGGTCTCCGGTGGAGCGGGCGTCGGAGCGGTCGTCGTCATCACGGCCGTGCCGCTCGCCGGTTTCTGGAGTGTCAGCGCGGCGGCCGGGGTGGGTGCCGCGGTCGTCTCGCTCATCGTGTTCGGGCTGTCCTTCCGCGGCGGGATGCAGACGGACCGGCTGGTGCTGATCGGCATCGGCGTCTCCGCCGCGGCCACCGCCGTCATCACGCTGCTGATCGTCGCCACCGATCCGTGGAACGAGTCCAAGGCCCTGACCTGGCTGTCCGGCTCGACCTACGGCCGGTCGCTGCAGCACCTCGTGCCCATGGCCGTCGCCCTGCTCGTGGCCGTGCCGGTCATCGCGGCGCTCCACAGGACGCAGGACCTCCTGGCCCTCGACGAGGACACGCCGCGCCTGCTCGGCATCCGGGTCCCGCGGGCACGGCTGGTGCTGCTCTCGGCCGCGGTCCTGCTCACGGCATCCTCCGTCGCGGGCATCGGCGTCATCGGTTTCGTGGGTCTCGTGGCCCCCCACGCCGCGCGGGCCCTGGTGGGTGCGTCGCACCGGCTCATCCTGCCCGCCGCCATGCTCTTGGGGGCACTCCTCGTCTGCCTCGGCGACCTCGTGGGCCGGGCGGCGATCGCCCCGGCGCAGTTGCCGGCGGGACTGCTCACGGCGCTGCTCGGCGCGCCCTACTTCGTCCACCTGCTGTTCCGGAGCCGCCTCAGCCGCTGACCCGGACAGCAATGCGGACCGGAACTGTCCGGCTTTGGGCGCATACGCCTTGTCATCGCGGCACAATCAGCGCATGACTCTTCGCTGGTACTCCACCGTCATCGAATCCACCGACCATCGTGCCCTGGCGCACTGGTGGTCCGCCGCACTGGGCTGGGAGGTGATCTTCGAGGACGACGACGAGGCCGCGGTGGTACCACCGTGGGCCCGCGAGCTCGAGCCCACGCTGGCCTTCGAGCAGGTCCCTCCCGGCCTCGTGTTCGTCCCGGTGAAGCATGAGAAGCAGGGGAAGAACCGCCTGCACCTCGACTTCGCGCCCCGTGCCGGCGAGGACCGCGACGCCGAGATCGAGCGTCTGATCACCCTCGGGGCGCACCGCATCGACATCGGGCAGGGGCCCGATGTCACGTGGGAGGTCCTGGCGGACCCGGACGGCAACGAGTTCTGCGTGCTGTCCTCACGGGAGCACTAGGACGAACGCCGAGAGGGCAGAAATGACCGCCGAAAGCTCAGTTCGGCGGTCATTTCCGGTATTCGGGAGGGCGGGTGGACCCTACAGCTCGATGCGCTCCGTCTCGATGACTTCCTTGCGCACCTGCCCGGAGACCACCTCGTCGTGCGTACGTGCCTCGCGGCTGATGCGGACGCGCTCGATGGGCACCACATCCACCTCGATGCGCGGCTTCTCCTCGTAGAGGACCATCTCGACCACGTCGCCATTGAAGGCGGTCTCCACGGCCGAGTACAGGCGCTCACGCTCGGCCTTGCTGAACGTGCCTGCGCCGTCGTCGTACAGCGGCGCGCCGTCCTGGACCGGCACGCGCTCCACGACGAGCTCCTCGCGACGGATCTGGACGGTCATGGTGACGTCCTCCGTGACCACGCGCTTGACGAGGCGCACGCGCTCCGTCTCCCGGAGTTCGGTGCCCACGCGGAGCTGCTCCTCGGAGCGCGTCATGGACACCTCGTCGTCATCGGCCGAGCCTCCCGCGAAGCCGTCGGGGCGTCCCTCGACGGAATCGGAGCGGTCGGAGCGACCGGCGAAGGCGTCGGCGCGCGAGGAGCGGTCACCGGTCGGCGCGGCTGCCGGGCCGTCGTCGTCCGTCGCGGCGATCAGGCCGTAGTAGCGGAGCAGGTGCTGCTCCTCCTCGGGGCTGAGGTGCCCGTCTTGCGACATCTTGGGGGACTCGTAGACCGTGCCGTGCGGGTACGGGAGGCGCACGTCCTGACCGTCGAGGGTGGCGTCGCGGAGGGGCGCGAAGGATTCCGGGTTGCCGGCCGTGTGGGTCGCCACGGTGACCCAGCTGGGGTCACCGGTCGCGTCGTCGACGTAGAGCTGGCCCATGGGGCCGAGGACGGCTCCATCCTCGCTCAGCACGTTCGCGCCGGCATTCATGGCATCCTTCATCTGTTCAAGCGTGATCATCATGATCCTTTCGAGGGGTTGCTTCCCTTCACCGTAGGGCCCGTCCGGAGCGATAGCAAGCATGCTTATCACTCCGGGTGCACTTCATAATTCGCCGACCCCTCGGCCACCGGCCCAGGCGGTCCTAGACTGTGCCGCATGCAGCTCCGACGGAGAACCCTTCGGGCGGCGCGCGTCTCCGACGAGTCGCATCGCGTCACCACCTTCGAGCTCTTCTTCGACCTGGTGTTCGTGTTCGCGTTCACGCAGGTCACCGGCTTCATGGCCCATGAGCACTCGTTCCCCGGAGTGCTGCAGGGCATGATCATCCTGGGCCTGCTCTGGTGGTCCTGGGTGGCCTTCTCCTGGCTAGGCAACCAGACGCACGTGGACGAGGGCATCATGCGTCTCGGGCTGTCGGTCGTCATGGTCGCCATGTTCATCGCGGCCCTTGCCATCCCGGAAGCCTTCGACGATCTCGAGGGTGGCCTCAGCGGACCGCTCGTCCTCGCGCTGGCGTACTTCGTGGTCCGCCTGATGCACCTGGCGCTCTACCTGTACGCGGCTGTGGGGGACAAACCGCTGCAGCGCCAGGTCCTCAAGCTGTCCGGGGCGATGTTCTCGGGCTGCGCCCTCCTCATCGTGGGCGCCGTGATCGGCGGGACGGCGCAGACCTGGTTCTGGCTGGCGGGGCTCGTCGTGGACATCGCCCTGACCTACCTCGTCTCCGGCGGGGACTGGCGCCTCCCCTCGGCGGCGCACTGGACCGAACGCCACGGCCTGGTGGTCATCCTCGCGCTCGGCGAATCGATCGTCGCCATCGGCGTCGGCGCGTCCCGTGAACCGGTGAGCGTCCCGATCCTCCTCGGCGCGGTGTTCGGGATAGCCCTGTCCGTCTGCCTGTGGTGGCTGCACTTCGACGTCACGGCGATCGCTGCCGAGCACAGGTTCGCGGCGCTGCGGGGTCACGAACGCATCTCGGCCGCCGTCGACGCCTACAGCTACCTGCACCTGCCCCTCGTGGCAGGGATCATCCTCTCCGCGTTCGGGGTGGAGGACGTCCTGGCGCACGTCTACGACACGGAGGACTTCGGCCTGCTCGGCTCGTTCGCGCTCTTCGGCGGGGCCGCCCTGTTCCTCCTCGGCAGCTCGGCCTTCTGGCGCCGCATGTCCGGTTCCTGGAAGAAGCTGCGGCTCGTCGGCGCCGCCGTCCTGCTCCTGCTCATCCCCGTCGCCGCACCACTGGCACCACTGGCGGCCCTCGCCCTGGCGTCCGTGATGACCGCCGTGCTGGTGGTGGCGGAGAGCATGCTGGATGCCGAGGCGAGGGTATCGATCCGGGAATAACAGGCGAACGGCCGGGAGCGCGCCGGGGTTGCGCCGCTAGACGTCGTGCCGGAGGGCATACGCGGAGCTCGGCAGGGAGTCGACGCTCCAGTCGGCGTGGGACGCCGGATGGTCCGCCGGCACATCAGCACCGACGGCCCGCAGGAGATGCCGCACCAGGAGCGCGGCGAGGACGATGACCAGGAGAATCAGCAAAATGTTCATGCATCGATACTGATCCCCCGGTCGGAAGAAAAAGAGTGGCGGAATCGACCCCTAACGCTCAAAAGCTGCCAAACTTGAGGCATGCTCTCCAGGGTCGCCGTGATCGTCCTGCCAGGCCTCGCCGTCTTCGAGTTCGGCGTGGTCTGCGAGGTGTTCGGCGTGGACCGCTCGGCCCTCGGCGTCGGGCTCCCCGCCTTCGACCTCCGCGTCTGCACTCCCGTCCCCGGGATGGTCCGGACGGCGTCGGGCGTGTCCCTGCAGGTCGACGACGACCTCACGGGCGCCGACGACGCCGACCTCGTGATCATGGCTCCCTTCCCGGACGGCACGGCGGTGCCCGGCGCCGTCCTGGACGCCCTCCGGGCCGCGGACCGCCGGGGCGCACGCATCTTCTCGGTCTGCTCGGGGGCGTTCGCCCTCGCCGAGGCCGGGCTCCTGGACGGCCGCTCGGCGACGACGCACTGGAAGTACACCCGGAGCCTGGCCGAGGCCTACCCGGGCACCCGCGTCGACGAGAACGTGCTCTACGTCGAGGACGGCAGCATCCTCACGAGCGCCGGCACGGCGTCGGGGATCGACGCGAGCCTGCACCTCATCCGGCAGGAGTTCGGCCCGAAGGCAGCGACGGCGATCGCCCGCGGCATGGTGGTGCCCCCGCACCGCGACGGCGGCCAGGCGCAGTTCATCGAGCGGCCCATCCCCACGGAGTGCGGCGCCTCCATGGAGGAACTGCTCGTGTGGCTCGAGGACCACCTGGACCAGGACATCTCCGTGGCGACCCTCGCCCGACGCCTGCACATGAGCGAGCGGACCTTCGCCCGGCGCTTCCGCGCGGAGACGGGTACGACGCCGGCCGCCTGGCTCACCGGGCAGCGCCTGCTGCGCGCCCAGTCGCTGCTGGAGGAGACGCGCCTGACCATCGACGCCGTCGCCCGTGCGGCAGGTTTCGGGCAGGCGGTGCTGCTGCGCCACCACTTCCAGAAAGCCCTCGGCGTCAGCCCCGCCGCGTACCGCCGCACCTTCCGGGGATCCGACAAGGGCTGCGACCTCGACCTGCACGAGCTGGAGGAACAGTTCGGCGGGCGGGCCCTCAGCCGGTGACGCCCCCGATGACGAGGAACACGAGCGGCAGGTAGGCCACGGCGGCGACGGTCTGCAGGGTGATCGTCGAGGCCATGAGGCGCGAGTCCCCGCCGAGGGCCCGCGCCATCACGTAGGCCGAGGACGCCGTGGGCAGGGACAGGAAGAGGATCACCGTGGCGGCCGGCGCCCCCGTGAGCCCGAGCAGCAGGCACCCGGCGACGCCGAGGCCGGGCAGCACCACGAACTTGACCGAGGTGGCCAGCGCCACGGCGCCGAGGTTCCTGCCCATGCTGCGGAGCTCGAGCGCCGCGCCCACGCAAAGCAGGCCGAGCGGCAGGGACGCCGTCCCGAGGGTCCGCACGAAGCCGTCGACGCCGGGCGGCAGGCCGACACCGGTGACGTTCAGCAGGATCCCGATCAGGCAGCCGAGGATCAACGGGTTCGTGGCGATGCTGCGGACGGCGCCGCCGACGGTCAGCCGCTCGGCGCCGTAGCGCGCGAAGGCGAGCGTGCAGAGGATGTTCACGAGCGGCACGAGGATGGTGTTGGCGATGGCGGCGAGCGCCACGCCGTCGGACCCGAACAGGGCGAGGGCGATGGAGAGCCCGAGGTAGTTGTTGAACCGGATGCTGCCCTGGAGCACGGAGGTGAAGGCGGGGCCGTCGAGGTCGAGGCGGCGCTGCGCGAGGACGAGTCCGAGCACCGTGAGGAGCACCGACCCGGCGAGAACCGGCGCCATGAGGGCGATCGGCAGTCCGGCGAGATCGGCCGTCGCGGTGCCGCTGATGAACAGTGCGGGCAGCAGGACGAAGTAGCAGAGACGTTCGGCGGGTGGCCAGAAGGCCGGCGCCAGGAAACTGCGCGCCCGGAGGCCGTAGCCGAGGGCGATCAGGCCGATCACCGGGCCGAGCGCAACGAGGGTCTGGGTGATCACCGGGCCGGCAGGACCGCTGCCGAAGGACGCCGGGCGCGCGACAGCCGGGCAGGCAGGGGCGGGGTGGTCACCAGCCCCGCGCCTGGAGCCATGCGGCGGCCAGGGGGCCCCACTGCTCGGCGGCGCCCTGTCCCTCCGCGAGGCCCAGCCCGTGCTCGCCCTCCTCGAAGACGTGCAGGGCGTGCGGCACGGCGTGGGCCACGAGCGCCAGCCCGAGCCGGTAGGCGTGCTCCACGGGGACGTCCTCGTCCGCTGCTGTATGCCAGAGGAAGAATGGCGGCGCGTCCCGGGTGACCAGCCGGTCGAGCGAGGTCGCGGCACGGACCGTCCCCCCGGCGTCGGGCCCGAGCAGTTCGTCCTGCGATCCGCGGTGCGTCGCGAGTTCCATGGACACCACCGGGTAGCCGAGCACCACGGCGTCCACGCGTTCGTCGTCGCGCGCGCTCGGAGCGAGCGCCGCGTGTCCGGCGAGATGGCCGCCGGCCGAGAAGCCGAGCAGCGCCACACGGTCGACGCCGGTGGCGCGGACCCGGCGGATCTCCGCGCGGACGGCGTCGAGCGGCCCGGGGTGGCGGGTCCTCACGGGATAGTCGAAGACGCCGGCGGACAGGCCGAAGGAGCGGAGCCGCTCGGCGACCACCTCGCCCTCGTTGTCGGACAGCATGGTGTAGCCGCCACCGGGCAGCACGATGACGTGGGAAGGCCTCATGCCCTTACCGTACTGGCCGGGGCCGGTGGCGCGGGCACGGTACCTAACCGGTTAATGAAGAAAGCCCCCGGCCATGGGGCCAGGGGCTCGACGCGAACCCGAAGGAGCGGTCAGCCCTCACACTCGGCGCAGTACTTGTCGCCGTTCTTCTCGCGCGCAAGCTGGCTGCGGTGGTGCACCAGGAAACAGGACATGCAGGTGAACTCGTCCTCCTGCTGGGGGATGACCTGGATCAGGAGTTCCTCATGCGAGAGGTCGGCGCCCGGAAGGTCGATGCCTTCGGCGGTCTCACCGTCCTCGACGTCGATCAGCGCGGTCTGCGTGGTTGCGCTGCGCTGAGCCTGAATTGCCTCCAACGACTCGTTGGCCGGCTGGTCTTCCGGACGAACGCGCGGCTCGTCGTAGTCGGTTGCCATTACGGTTGATCTCCTTCTATGGGCGGGAATGACGCCCAGATGCCACTCTCAACCTCGGCAGAGGCGGAAGTATTCCATATACCGGCTGCAATATACCGGTTACGGATGGGACTTTTCTCCATGCATCCCCACCACGTCGATCTGAACTTCGTTGTGACGGAAGACCCCGGGCGTGATAGGCGGATCGAAGCGCGCGTACCGGGGTTCGCCCCGCGGCACGAAGGCTGCCTTCCCTACTGCCGCCAGCAGTCCCTGGAGGTGCCGCTCGAAGGATGCACGGCCTCCGCGGCCGGAGAAGGACACGACGGCGGTGGTGGCCGCGGGCTTCTGTACCACGCGGATGCGGGGGTCGTCGGGGACCGGCGCAGTGGCGAAGGACACATCGACGGGCAGCACGAATGCCACGGTGTGCCCGGTCGGTGCCCGCTGCTGGGTCACCGGGGCCGTCATCGCCAGCTGCTCCGATCCCCCCTCCCCGGCCGGGGTGGACGCCTGCTGCGTCACGGGTGCCGTCATGGCGAGTTTCCGCCGCGACGTGTTCGCACCGAAGATGTACGAGGCGAGCGTCCGGAAGGCGGCATTGCCGGCGCTGTCGAACGCCGTGTCGACATCCAGCTCGGCCACGACATGCGCCGGGTAGGCCCGCAGTTCGAACCCCGGATAGGTGTCGATGAGGGTGTAGGGCTGCTGTTCCGTCATGCCGGGGATGGTACGCCGCGATCCTGACCGTCGGCCGTCGTAGGGTGGGACGCAGCCCTCTTCCCGAATCCTCCAGGAGCGTCCATGGCATCGGCACCCGACCCGATTGGCGTGGTGGGCGCCGGGCCCGTGGACGCCGTCCTCCCGTGAGCCGCACCGCGATCCTCGCCCCGAACGGCGCCCTCGCGGCGGGTCCCATGGCGGCGATCCTCGCGAACCACGCCATCCCGGGGTGCGAGATCGCCGAGCGCGAGGGCCGCTCGCACACCAGGCTCCTCCCCACGCCGGGCGGCCCGCGCCGCATCACGGTCACCATCCGGCCCGACGACGTCGAACTCACCGCGGACACGGACGACGACGACGAGTTCGCGCATCTCGCGCGCACCACGCGCCGCTGGCTGGACCTGGACACGGACACGACCGCCGTCGAGCGCGCGTTCGACGCCGACCCGCTGCTCGGCCCGTTGGTCCGGCGGCGCCCCGGGCTGCGCGCCGTCGGCTACCCCGACGCCTTCGAGGCCGCCGTCATGACCGTCCTCGGCCAGCAGGTCTCCGTCGCCGCGGGCGGCACCTTCGGCGGCAGGCTCGCCGCGGCGTACGGGGAGCCGTCGTCGTGGGGCCTGACGCTGTTCCCGACGCCGCGATCCGTCGCCGACGCACCGCACGAGGAGCTGCGCGCCGCGGTGGGCGTGACCCGCACGCGGGCCGCGACCGTGCAGAACGTGGCCCGCGCCGTCGTCGATGGCCTGACGCTGGACCCGGAGGCCGATCACCCGCGGGTGCGCAGGGAGCTGCTCGCTATCCCCGGGATCGGCCCGTGGTCCGCCGACTATCTGGCGGTGCGGGTCCTGCGCGATCCCGATGCGTTCACGCCGGGCGATCTCGTGGCACGCCGCGCCATGGGGAACCCGAGCATCCGGGACGCCGAGAGGCTGTCGCAGGCCTGGCGCCCCTATCGCGCCTACGCCCTGTTCCATCTCTGGACGGCCGCCACCTACGACGGACCCTAGGACCGGGCCGGCGCCCTCCAGTCGCTGCGCAGCGCGATCTCCAGTTCGAAGCGGATCTTCGGGTCCCGCAGGTCGTCGCCGAACAGTTCGCGCAGCTGCTGGACGCGGTACCCGACCGTCTGGCCGTGGATGCCGAGCTCCTCGGCGATCGGCGCACGCTGCCCCCAGTGCCGCAGCCACGCCAGCAGGGTCTCCTCGAGCTTGACGCGCTGGATGTCCGGCAGCACGGCGAGCGGCGCGAGCCTCCGTCGGGCCAGCTCCCCGATGGCCGAGGGTTCGGCCGCGAGGACCACCTCGGTCATGTGCTCGTCCGCCCAGACCGGCGGCTCCTCCGCACCCTCGCGCGGAGGCAGCATGGAGGCCGCCAGCACGGCCAGCCGCAGCGACTGCGCCACCTGGTCGAGGCCGCCCGCGGGCCCGATGGCCGCGCTCCGCCCGGTGAGCACGCGGTCGAGTTCCGCCCGCTGCCACGGCCCCCGTTCGGGCACCAGGGCGACGGCATCGGTCTCGCGTTCGACGACGATCGCCCCCGTCCCGAGCCGCTGCCGGATCCCCCGGGCACGGTCCAGCGGCAGCGTCACCACGGCCACCTGCGCGGGGACGGCCCAGTCCGCGAGGGACGCCGCCTGCCGGAGCGCGGTCTCGTCCGCCTGCCCGAGCAGCAGCAGCTCCAGCAGTTCGGCACGACGGCGGTCCACGGCCCCGGCACGCTCCGACTGCTCGAAGGCGTAGGCCTCGGCGCTCACGGCGGAGAGCTCGTCGATGTACGCCATGATCGATTCCCCGAGATCCACGACCACGGCTGGGCCGAGGCCCTCCTCCATGGAGCGGCGCGACATCTCACGGAACGTGACGCGGGCGCCCATCCGGTAGGCGCCGAGCAGCGCATCCATGCTGCGACCCTGCCGGAACTCACCGCGGCCCAGGCCCGCCACCAGCTGGCGGCTCTGATCGGACAGCGCAGGCAGGCCGGTGCCCGGCAGCTCGAGGAACCGCTCGAGCGCCGCGGCCACGCCCCGGCGCAGGCCGCGGCCGAAGTTCCCCTCGATGGGCCGGGCGTAGGCCGGGACCAACTGCGGGACCGCCTGGATGATGGCTTCTACGAGATCCGGCGTGAGAGGCCTCAACCGGTCGCTGACCTCCGGAGGAAGGCTGAGCCAGGGCGGCTCCGGCGGAGCGATCTCCAGCGTGCCAGAACTCAAGGAACAACTCCGATCTGTTTCGTCAAGACAATTTTCTCCCTTCAACTCTACGTCACCGGTGCAGAACTTTAGCGGGAGAGGCTATATTGTTGGTTCAATGATTCGGTTTCGAAAGTTGGCGCGTGCAACGGCTGCGCTGACCACCCCACTCACGGCGGAAGACTTCCTGGCGCTCTTCAACCCCGTGTACTCCTCGCGCCAGCTCCGTGGCGTCGTGACGCGTGTGGTGCACGAGACCGACGACTCCGCCACCATCTATTTCCGCCCCGGGCATGGCTGGCACGCGCATCAGGCCGGACAGTGGGCGCGCATCGGCGTCGAGCTCAACGGGGTCCGCCAGTGGCGCTCCTACTCCCTGAGCAATGCCGCAGGACACGATCCCGCCATCACCGTCAAGGATGCCGGTTCGGTGTCGCACGTCCTGGTGCGCGACACCAAGCCGGGCGATGTCCTGTTCCTGGCGCCGCCCCAGGGCGACTTCGTGCTCCCCGAGCACCCGCGCTCCCTGCTCATGCTCACGGCGGGCAGCGGTATCACGCCGGTCATGTCGATGATCCGCACGCTCATCCCGCGCCGGCCGGACGCCAACGTGGTGCTCATCAACTCCAACAGCACCCCCGAGAAGAGCGTGTTCCGCGAGGAGCTGGACGAACTGGCGGACCAGTTCCCCAACCTCACGGTCCGCCACTGGTTCACCAGCGCGCGTGGCCGCCTGCAGTTCACCGCCCAGACCATCGCGGACCTCTGCCCGGACTGGCGCTCACGTGCCGCCTATGCCTGCGGCCCCGAGGGGTTCCTCGACGACGCCGAGGAGCTCTGGGAACGGGAGGCGGCCCTCGAGCAGTCACGGACCGTCCCTGACGTCACCACCGGAGCCGGGACGCAGGGCGTGCGGACCGGCACGCTGACGATCGAGCGGTTCAGCACCGACCTCACGGCGGGCGCCGGGCACGACGGCGGCCTCGTCACCTTCGAGCAGTCCGACCGCGAGGTGGAGGCCGACGGCGACACCCCGCTGCTCGACATCGGCGAGGACGCCGGCGTCCTCATGCCGAGCGGCTGCCGCATGGGCATCTGCCACAGCTGCCTCATCCCGCTCCGCGCCGGCCAGGTGCGCGACCTGCGCACCGGCGAGCTGCACAACACTCCCGGCCAGCTCATCCAGACCTGTGTCTCGGCAGCCGCCGGGCCCGTGAACCTCGACCTGTAACCCCAACGGAGGAGTCCTCATGACCACCACAGCGACCCGCCCGGGCGCCCTCGCGGCGTCCGGCCACCCCCTGGTCCGCCCCGATGCCGCCAAGCACCTCACCGATGAGCAGGTCGAGGAGCTCGGCCGCGAACTCGACGCCGTCCGCGACGAGATCCTCGCCAAGCGCGGGGCCTCCGACGCCGCGTACATCCGCCGGGTCATCAAGATCCAGCGTTCCCTCGAGTTCGCCGGCCGCGGCACCCTCCTGTTCAGCAAGTACAAGCCCGCCTGGTTCGCCGGCACGGCCATGCTGAGCCTCGCCAAGATCATGGAAAACATGGAGATCGGGCACAACGTGCTGCACGGTCAGTGGGACTGGATGCGCGATCCGGACATCCACTCCACCACCTGGGAGTGGGACTTCGTCACCCCGGCGCGCTCCTGGCAGCACACCCACAACGACCTGCACCACCGCTGGACGAATGTCATCGGCAAGGACCGGGACATCGGATACAACCTGCTCCGCATGGACCCCGACCAGCCGTGGAAGCCGTTCAACCTGGGCAACCCGCTGTACAACGCCATCCTGGCTCCGGTCTTCGAGTGGGGCATCGCCCTGTACGACCTCGAGATCCCGGAGTACAAGGAGGGCCTGAAGTCCAAGGAGGCCATGAACCGCGACCTCAAGGCCGTGGGTGTCAAGGTGCTCAAGCAGTTCTCCAAGGACTACGCCGCCACCCCCGCCGTCGCCATGCTGACCGGCTCCGGCAAGCAGGCCCTCTACGGCACGCTCGCCGCCAATGCCATCCGTAACTTCTGGGCGCACGCGGTCATCTTCTGCGGCCACTTCCCCGACGGCACGGACACGTTCACGGAGGAGGAGGTGGACGGCGAGACCCGCGGCGACTGGTACGTCCGCCAGATGATCGGCTCGGCGAACATCTCCGGCTCGAAGCTCATGCACTTCATGACGGGCAACCTGTCCCACCAGATCGAGCACCACTGCTTCCCCGACCTGCCGTCCAACCGGTACGCCGAGGTGGCCGTCAAGGTCCGCGAGATCTGCACCCGGTACAAGCTCCCCTACACCACGGGCCCCCTGCCCAAGCAGGTCGGCTCCACCTGGGCGAAGATCTTCAAGCTCGCCCTGCCGCCGCGCAAGGCCACGACCGCCACGGCGTAAGGCTCACGCAGGCGCCGTCGGCCCCGGTTCATCCCGGGGACGACGGCGCCTTCGCGTGTCCGGAGTTCGTCGCCGACCGGGACCTCAGACGGAGGCGTCCTCGGCGAGGAGCGCATCGACCTGGCCGAGTGCCGCGCGGATGCCCTCCTCCATGCCCATCTCCACCATCTGTTCGAGCTGCTCGATGGACTGGAAGGCCGTGGTCATGGTCATCCGCGTGCGTCCGCCGAGGTCCTCGAGCGTGACGGTCGCGGCTGTCTCCCCCATATCCGGCACCGGGTCGCCGTTCTCGTCCGCGAAGCCGTCCACGAAGGTCAGCAGGCGGGGAGGCTCGACGGCGGTGATCCGCCACCAGCCCCGCGCCTTCTCGCCGTCGGGCCCGGTCATGTAGTAGGCCGCGCGGCCACCCTCCTCGAACTCGTAGGTCTCGAAGGTCGCCGGCCAGGTGGGTGGGCCCCACCAGCGCTGGAGCTGCTGTGCGTCCGCCCAGATCCGCCAGACGCGTTCGACGCCGGCGTCGAACTCCGCGACCAGCCTGAAGTGGAGAGCTTCCGTGTCCTTCTCCGTACTGATGACCGTCATGATGATGCCTTCCTAGTCGTCATCCCCGGCGTCCTCGCCGAGGAGGTCCGTGATCCGGTCGACGCGTTGCCGCCAGATCCTCTCGTAGTCGTCAAGCAGGCGCCGTGCCCTCTGCACGCCGTCCACCTCTCCGCGCACGATCTGCTCCCGCCCACGCTTCTCCTTGGAGACGAGCGAGGCCCTCTGGAGCACCGCCACGTGCTTCTGGACTGCCGCGAAGCTCATGTCGTACTGCTCGGCCAGGCCGGATACCGAATACTCGGCGACCAGGACGCGCGCCACGATGTCCCTCCGTGTCGCGTCGGCGAGCGCCTGGAACAGGCGGTCCACCTCGTCCTGCCTCAACGTTTGTACAACCATGTGGTTGTACGTTAGTCCTCCGGGTCGGCCCGGTCAAGGGTAGGGCACCCGCAGCAGCCGTCGGGGACGTGACACCGATTATGGCGGGCCCCCCGCCACCCTGTAAGACTGGGCCCATGACCCGCGGAATCTATGTGAGCGCCATGACCAACGGCTCCGGCAAGTCCCTGATCTCCCTGGGCCTGGCCGACATGCTGCACCGGCACGCCGACCGCGTGGGCTTCTTCCGGCCCATCGTCGAGGGCGACGACCCCACCACGGATCCCATGGTCCGCCTCATGCAGCGCTCGTTCGACCTCCCCGAGAGCCGCGCCCGCGGCGGCCTCACCCGCGCCGAGGCCCGTGCCCTGCTCGTCACCGGGGACCGCGCGGAGATCGACGCCCGCTGCGTCGCCATCTACAGCGAGATCGCCGCGGAGTGCGACGTCGTGATCGTCGAGGGTACCGACCTCTCCGGGAACGACGCCGCCGTCGAGTTCGACCTCAACGCGCGCCTGGCCAACAATCTCGGCGCCATGGTCCTCGCCGTGGTCAGCGCCAAGGACATGTCCGTCGAGGAGGCGGCCGACGCCGTGGACGTCGCCCGCCGCGAACTCGACGCCGCGAAGGTGTCCCTCCTCGCGATGATGGTCAACCGCGCGGCCGACGACGCCGTCACCGCGATCAGCGAGCACGTCCGGCCCGGCCGCTCGGGCCGGCCGGTCTACGTGATCCCGGAGCTGTCCGAGATCTCCCAGCCCACCGTCTCCGAGGTGGCCACGGACCTCGGGGCCCGCCAGATCGCCGGGAA
Organism: Arthrobacter antioxidans; assembly: GCF_023100725.1. Classification (NCBI taxonomy): domain Bacteria; kingdom Bacillati; phylum Actinomycetota; class Actinomycetes; order Micrococcales; family Micrococcaceae; genus Arthrobacter; species Arthrobacter antioxidans. Next base: position 192,304 of record NZ_CP095501.1, on the reverse strand, counting down.
CTCGAACCTCGAGCGGGACGTCACCAGCGTCCGCGTCGCCGCGATGAACGTCGGCAACTTCCTGCACCTGCTCACGGACGGCGCCCTGGTGATCGTGCCGGGGGACCGCGCGGACGTCCTCGTGGCGACCCTCGCGTCGTCGTTCTCCCCCGAGTTCCCGGTGCCGTCGGCGCTGTTCCTGACCGGCGGGCTCGCCCCCGACCCCAACATCCTGGCCCTCCTCGCGCAGGCACCGTTCCCCGTCTTCGCGCTCGACGACGACACCTACACCGTGGCCCGCCACGTCAGCGAGGTGCGCGGGGAGATCGCGAGCGGACTGCGCCGCAAGGCCGCGGCCGCGCTGGGCGCCTGGTCGCGGCAGGTGGACGAGAGCGAGCTGCTGGAACGCCTCGAACTCCCCCGCCCCGTCAGCATGACGCCGCTGCGCTTCCTGCACGAACTGATCCAGCGCGCCCGGGCGGAGCGCAAGCGCATCGTCCTCCCCGAGGGCGAGGACCTCCGCGTCCTGAAGGCCGCCGAGATCCTGCGCCGCCGCGACGTCTGCGACCTCACCATCCTCGGCCCCGAGGCGCGGGTCCGCGAGCTCGCCGCCGGCCAGGGCATCGACCTCAGCGGCCTCACGCTCATCGACCCGGCGACGTCGGACCTGCGGGAGGAGTTCGCCGCCGAGTACGTGAAACTCCGCGCGCACAAGAACGTCTCGATGAAGGAGGCCCGCGAGCGCATGCTCGAAGGCGCATACTTCGGGACCATGATGGTGCAGCTCGGCACGGTGGACGGCATGGTGTCCGGAGCGGCCCACACCACGGCGAACACCATCCGGCCGGCGCTCGAGTTCGTGAAGACCAAGGACGGCGTGAAGATCGTCTCCTCGGTGTTCCTCATGCTGCTGCAGGACCGCGTGCTCGTGTACGGCGACTGCGCGGTCAACCCGGAGCCCAACGAGGAGCAGCTCGCGGACATCGCCGTGGCCTCGGCGGAGACGGCCGAGCAGTTCGGCGTGGAACCGCGGGTCGCGATGCTCTCCTACTCGACGGGCGAGTCCGGACACGGCGGCGCGGTGGACGAGGTGCGGCGCGCCACGGAGCTCGTCCGGAAGCAGCGCCCCGACCTCGCGGTCGAGGGGCCCATCCAGTACGACGCCGCCGTCGACGTCTCCGTCGCGGCCTCCAAGCTCCCCGAGTCCTCGGTGGCCGGCCAGGCGACGGTGTTCATCTTCCCGGACCTGAACACCGGCAACAACACCTACAAGGCCGTGCAGCAGTCGGCGGGCGCCGTCGCCGTCGGGCCCGTCCTGCAGGGCCTGCGCAAGCCGGTCAACGATCTCTCCCGCGGCTGCACCGTGGAGGACATCGTCAACACCGTGGCCATCACCGCGGTGCAGGCCCAGCAGCCCGCCGCCTCCTGACCCCCTTTCCGACGCCCTCCGTCTGCACCCCTCCCCAGGACAGGACCCCATGATCATCCTCGTCATCAACTCCGGCTCATCCTCGCTCAAGTACCAGGTCCGGGAGGGCGAGGACGTCCTGGCCGAAGGCCTCGTCGAACGGATCGGCGAGGCCGAAGTGCCCGATCACGCGGCGGCGCTCGACCGCGTGGACGGTGAGGTGTCCGCGGCCCTCGGCGACCGCGGGATCGACGCCGTCGGGCACCGCGTGGTCCACGGCGGCGAGCGCTTCAGCGAGCCGGTGCTCATCGACAACGAGATCACCCGCGCCATCGAGCGCCTCAACCCGCTGGCACCCCTGCACAACCCGGCGGCCGTCACCGGCATCCGCGCCATCGCCGACAAGTGGCCGGACATGCCGCAGGTCGCGGTGTTCGACACCGCCTTCCACCGCACGCTCCCGGAGCACGCCTGGCGCTACGCGGTGCCGGACGAGCTGTACCGGAGATTCGGTATCCGGCGGTACGGCTTCCACGGCACCTCGCACGCCTTCGTGGCGCGCGGCGCCGCGGAACTGCTCGGCGCGGACACGTTCACGGGCGTGATCGCGCACCTCGGCAACGGCGCCTCCGTCACGGCCGTGCGCGACGGCGAGAGCGTCGACACGTCGATGGGGTTCACGCCCCTCGAGGGTCTGGTGATGGGCACGCGGTCGGGTGACATCGACCCGTCCATCCTGCTGTTCCTCCTGCGCGAGGGGTACACCGAACAGGACCTCGACACCCTCCTGAACCGCGACAGCGGGCTCAAGGGCCTCGCGGGCACGAACGACATGCGCTCCGTAACGGAGGCCGCCGACGCCGGCGACCACCGGGCGAGGCGCGCGATCGAGGTGGCCTCCTACCGGCTCGCGAAGTACGTGGGCGGGTACCACGTGGCCGTCGGCGGGGCGCAGGCACTCGTGTTCACCGCGGGCATCGGCGAGAACGCGTCCGCGTTCCGCACCGCCGTCGTCACCAAGCTGGGTGCGCTCGGACTCGACCTCGACGAGGAGAAGAACGGCGAGCGCAGCAAGGAGGCGCGCATCATCAGCACCGAGGCGTCGGCGTTCCCCGTGCTCGTGGTGCCGACCGACGAGGAGGCGGCGATCGCGGAGGCGACGGCCGCCGTCGTCGACGCCTCCTGACCCGCAGCGCGAGGCAGACTGGCACCATGACGACCCTGCGCATCACCCTCCTGTTCGTGCTGGCCGCCGTCGCGGAGATCGGCGGGGCGTGGCTCATCTGGCAGGCGGTCCGCGAGGGCAGGCCCTGGTGGTGGGCCGGGCTCGGCATCATGGCACTCGGGGCCTACGGCTTCGTGGCCACCCTGCAGCCGGACGCGAACTTCGGGCGGATCCTCGCGGCGTACGGCGGCGTGTTCGTGGCCGGGTCGCTCGCGTGGGGAGTGCTCGTGGACGGCTTCCGGCCCGACCGCTGGGACCTCCTCGGCTCCGCGGTCTGCCTGGTCGGCGTGGCGCTGATCATGTTCATGCCGCGCTCGACGGCGTAGCCGGGGCCGCACACCGCAGGGTCCGCCCTACGCCGCCCCCAGCAGCCGCGCGAGTCCCGCAGCGAGCGCACCCACCGCGACGACGACGAGGAACGGCGCCCGCAGCCAGAGCGCGACGGCGGCCGCCAGCAGCGCCACGACCCGCGCATCGACGACGAGCGCCTGACCGGACGCGACCGTGTTCGTCGCCGTCAGGGCGGCGAGCAGGCCGATGGTCAGCGACCCGGCGACGCGCAGCATCCGCGGGTTGTCGAGCAGCTTCGCGGGCACGAGGAAGCCGAGGAACTTCGTGGCGATCGACACCGCGCACGCGAGGAGGACCCAGCCCCAGAGACTCATGCGTCCCCCCGCGCCGAACCGGCGGGGCCGGAGGGGTAGGGCTCGACGTCGGGCTCGAGGCCTTCCGTCGCCGGACCCAGGCCCGAGAGGCCGAGACCGGCCGCCACCACGGCGGCGAGGAGGATCGGCACGCCCGGCGGCACGAGCGGCACGGCGATGATCGTGACGACGGCGCAGACGACGGCGATCGCCGCTGGCTCGCGCGAGCGGATGCGCGGCCACAGCAGACCGAGGAACGCGGCGACGGCGGCGCCGTCGAGCCCCCAGCGGGCGGGATCGCCCATGGCGTTGCCCGCGAGCGCACCCACGAGCGTGAAGAGGTTCCACAGCACGAAGACGCCGATCCCGGCGGCCCAGAATCCGCGGCGCTGCTCGTCAGGATCGGCCTGGCCCGTCGCCGTGGCCACGGACTCGTCGATCGTGAGGTGTGCGGCCGGCAGCTTCCGCCAGCGGGAGGGCCGGAGCAGCACGTTGACCTGCATGCCGTACACGCCGTTGCGGATGCCCAGCAGGGCCGCGGCGGACATCGCCGAGACCCCGCTCCCCCCGCCGGCGATGACGCCGATGAAGGCGAACTGCGAACCGCCGCTGAACAGCAGGAGGCTGAGGGCCATGGTCTGGAGGAGGGTCAGCCCGGCAGCCACGGACAGGGCGCCGAAGGACAGTCCGTACAGGCCGGTCGCGATCGCGACGGACAGGGCCACACGGACCGCCGGGGATTGGAGAAGTACCACCTGACAAGGCTAGGCGACGGCGACGTCCGACTTCCCATTCGCGGCGAAGGGGTGAATAGTGGGAAGCGAAGCCTACTTACTACCCGGAGGAGCACCACATGAAGGCAGTGACATGGCAGGGCAAGCGCAAGGTCAGCGTGGAGAACGTACCCGATCCCACGATCCAGGAACCCACGGACGCGATCGTCCGTATCACCTCGACCGCCATCTGCGGCTCGGACCTGCACCTCTACGAGGTCCTGGGCCCGTACATGCACAAGGGTGACATCCTCGGCCACGAGCCGATGGGCATCGTCGAGGCGGTGGGCGCGGGCATCACCAACCTGAAGGTCGGCGACCGCGTGGTCATCCCCTTCAACATCTCCTGCGGCTACTGCTACATGTGCACACGCGGCCTGCAGTCGCAGTGCGAGACCACCCAGGTGCACGCGAAGGGCTCCGGCGCGTCGCTGTTCGGCTTCTCCGAGCTGTACGGCTCCGTGCCCGGCGGCCAGGCGGAGTTCCTGCGCGTCCCCTTCGCCGACTACGGTGCGGTCAAGGTCGGCGCGGAACTGCCCGACGAGCGCTACCTCTACCTCTCGGACATCCTTCCCACCGCCTGGCAGGGCGTGCAGTACGCGGACGTACCCGAGGACGGCGTCCTCACGGTGTACGGCCTCGGGCCGGTCGGACAGTTCGCGGCACGCATCGGCCGGCACCTGGGCCACCGCGTCATCGGCGTCGAGCCGGTCCCCGAACGCCGTGAGATGGCCAAGCGCCACGGCATCGAGACCATCGACTTCACGAAGGACACCGCCGAGGAACTGCGCAGCATGACGGACGGCCGCGGCCCGGACGCGATCGTGGACGCCGTCGGCATGGAGGCCCACGGCTCCCCCGCCGGTGCCTTCGCGCAGAACGCCGTGGGCATCCTGCCGGACAAGCTCGCGCAGAAGGTCATGGAGACCGGCGGCAGCGACCGCATGAGCGTCCTCCACTCGGCCGTCGACGCCGTCCGCCGCGGCGGGACCGTGTCCCTCAGCGGCGTGTACGGCGGCACGGCGAGCCCCATGCCGCTGATGACCATGTTCGACAAGCAGATCCAGTTCCGCATGGGCCAGTGCAACGTGCGGAGCTGGACGGACGAGCTCCTCCCGATCGTCGAGGATCCCTCGGACCCGCTGGGCGTCATGGACCTCATGACCCACGAGGTCTCGATCGACGAGGCGCCTGCCGCCTACGAGAACTTCCAGAAGAAGACGGACGGCACCATCAAGGTGGTCCTGAAGCCGCAGGGCGTCACGCTCTAGCAAGCGCGGAGCGGCAACGGTACGACGGCGGGAGCCCGGCCCTGGCGGCCGGGCTCCCGCCGTTGCCGTCTACTGCACCTCGTCCATCATGTCGTAGGGCCCGGCCTTCCGGTGTGCCGTGTGCAGCGCGTCCGCGGCACGCACCAGGGCGAGGTGCGAGAACGCCTGCGGGAAGTTGCCCGCCATGCGCCCCCGGACGGGGTCGTACTCCTCGGCCAGCAGGCCGAGTTCGTTCGAGTAGCCCACCAGCTGATCCATGAGCCGTGCGGCGTCGTCGGGCCTGCCGCCGTGCGCATATTGCTCCACGAGCCAGAACGAGCACGCCAGGAAGGGGTGCTCACCGGGTTCGAGGCCGTCGTCCGAGTTGCCGGTGCGGTAGCGCAGCAGCAGTCCGTGGGCGTCCAAAAGGTCCTGTTCGATCCGCTCCACGGTGCCCAGCATCAGCGGGTCGTCGAAGTCGAGGAAGCCGACGTGCGGCAATTGGAGCAGGGAGGCATCCACCTCGGTCCCGCCGTACACCTGGGTGAACGAGCCCAGATCGGCGTTGAAGCCGCGCTCCATGATCTCCTCGCGCAGGCCGTCCCGGATCTCCGTCCAGCGCTGCTCCGGGCCGGGCAGGCCGTGATCCCGCACCGCGCGGACCGCGCAGTCGAACGCCGCCCACATCATCACCCGCGAATGGGTGAAGTGCTGGGGGTCCCCGCGCATCTCCCAGATCCCGTGGTCCCGGTCATGGAGGTGCTTCTCCGCGAAGCCCAGGAGGGCCCGCTGGAGCGGCCACGAGAAACTGTCCTCGGTGACACCGTGGACGCGCAGCTTCTCGAGCGCCACCATCACCTCGCCCACGACGTCGGCCTGGTACTGGTCCACGGCGCCGTTGCCCACGCGCACGGGCGTGGAGCCGGCATAACCGGGCAGGTGCCCGAGCTCGCGTTCGGGCAGGTGCCGCTCTCCGGCCAGCCCGTACATGATCTGCAGGTCCTCGGGATCACCGGCGACCGCCCGCAGCAGCCAGTTGCGCCACTCCAGCGCCTCCTCGGAGAAGCCGTGCGTCATCATGGCCTCGAGGGTCAGGGCCGCGTCGCGGAGCCAGCAGAAGCGGTAGTCCCAGTTGCGGGAGCCGCCGAACTGCTCGGGCAGCGACGTCGTCGGGGCGGCGACGATCCCGCCCGTGTCCTCGTGCGTGAGGGCGCGCAGGACGAGCAGGGAGCGCCGCACGGCCTCGGAGTAGCCGCCCCCGATCCTGCAGCTGGCACCCCAGGCCCGCCAGTAGCTGATGGTGCTGTCGAGCGCCTCGTCGACGTCCAGGGCATCCGGCTTCTCACGGTGCGAGGGGTACCACACGAGTTCCAGGTCGACGACGTCCCCTGCGGCCACCGTGAACGTGCCCTCGTGGCGATGGTCCCGCGCCTTCAGCCGCGGCCCGCGCAGGAGCAGCGCGTCCGGTCCGGCGATGGCGAGCAGTACCGGGCCGCCGTCGTGCGTGCCCTGCGTGACCCACGGCATGATGTCGCCGTAGCCGAAGCGGATCTGCAGCTCCTGCCGCATGGTGACGGTGCCCCGGAGCCCCTGGATGCGTCGCAGCACGTTGGCGCGCCGGTCCGTCACCGGCATGAAGTCGGTGACCAGCACCTCGCCCTCGAGGGTCTTCCAGCGGGTCTGGAGGACGAAGGTGGAGTCGATGTAGCTCCGCTCCACCACCTCGGCGTCCGACGACGGCTCCAGGAGCCAGCGGCCGTGCTGCGGCGTGCCGAGCATCGCCGCGAACACCGACTCGGAGTCGAACCGGGGGAAGCTGAGCCAGTCGACGCTGCCGTTCCGGGAGACGAGCGCACCGGTGTGCAGGTCGGACAGGAGTGCGTAGTCCTCGATCGGGGATTGCATCCTGCAACTCAACCACACGCTCCGCGCGACCGCCCGGTCAGCCGCGCTCGCTCTCGAAGGCGGCCCGGATCCGCGCCGGGTAATCCGTCGTCAGCTCCTGCACCCCGAGCTCCGCGAGGTACAGCGCGTCCTTGACCGAGTTCACGGTCCATACCCGGACCCGCACGCCGTCGCCGACCCAGCGGCGCACGCGTCCGCGATGGGTCCGGGTGTACCGCATGCCCGGTCCCACCATGCCCACCTGGTGGCGGTTCACGAGCTGCTCACCCTCCTTCAGGGCGCGTCGCATGACGGTGATCAGCGCGCCCTCGGTGAGCGGGCCGAAGCGCAGTGCGGCGCGCACCTCCTTGGGCTTCATGTCCGACACCAGCTGGCACAGCATGTGGGGCGGCGCCGACTCGGCGAGCTGCCGCATCGAATCGGGATTGAAGCTCATGAAACTCACCTCGATGCTGCCGAGCATCGAGGACTCCGGGTCCCACCCCTCGTCCATGAGGAAGGCGATCAGTGCATCCTCCAGCCGCAGGCCGAAGGGGCTCGGGTGCTTCAGCTCGATCGCCAGCCGGACCGGGCGCCCGGCACGGCGCAGCAGCAGGATCAGGTCCGCGAGGGTGAGGAACTGCTCGGACGGACTGCCGTACTCGGCGGGGATGCTCGCGCCCTTCCAGGAACAGACGTCGAGCCCGCGCAGCTCCTCCAGCGTGTGGTCGGCCACGCGGCCCGACCCGCTGGTGGTGCGGTCCAGCGTGGTGTCGTGGATGCACACGAGCTGCTCGTCCCGGGTCAGGTGCACGTCGCACTCGACGCCGTCGGCGCCGTCCGCGAGGGCCTGCAGGTAGGCGGCGCGGGTGTGCTCGGCATAGGTGCCGCTGCTGCCGCGATGGGCGAAGATCACAGGAGGCACGGGGCATCCCCTCACATGGTGATTGATGTCCCCCTCACCGTACGCGACCGGCCGATCGGGGCACCATGGGCAGCCGGCCCGCGGTGCGCGGGAGGCCTCCGTCGATAGACTCTGGAGGGTGAATGCGCAGATGACCGACACCGACGCGGAACGGGCGGCCGCCCTCCGCCGCATGAAGATGCTCGCAACCGGGCTGCTGGCCCTCATGGCGGTGATCTTCGTGGTGGCCTTCGCGCTGCAGGACACCTATCCCTGGCTCCAGTACGTCCGCGCGGCGGCCGAGGGCGGGATGGTCGGCGCGCTCGCCGACTGGTTCGCCGTCACGGCCCTCTTCAAGCACCCGATGGGCATCCCCATCCCGCACACGGCGATCATCCCGCGCAAGAAGGACCAGATCGGCGAATCGCTCGGCCAGTTCGTGGAGGAGAACTTCCTCTCCGAGGACGTGGTGCGGGCCAAGCTGGACTCGGCGCGCATCGCCCAGAAGGCCGGAGCCTGGCTCGCGAAACCGGAGAGCGCCGACCGGGTGGCAGCGGAGGGGGCTGCGCTGATCCGCGGCATGTTCACGGTCCTGAACGACGACGCCGTGCAGTCCGTGATCGAATCCATGGTCCGGAAGCACCTGCTGGATCCACCCTGGGGCCCGCCGATCGGCAGCATCGCCGAACGCGTCTTCGCGGACGGGCACCACCACCGACTCGTGGACCTGCTGGTGGACCGCGCCGCCGACTGGGTGGACGCCAACTATGCCGTCGTGACCAGGGTCGTCGCCCAGCGGTCCCCCACCTGGGTCCCCCGCCTCGTCGACGGGGTCGTGGGTGACCGCGTGCACGCGGAACTGTCGAAGTTCATCCGCGCCATCCAGGACGATCAGCAGCACGATGTCCGGATCGCCATCGACAAGTACCTCAGGGACCTGGCGCGGGACCTGCAGCACAAGCCCGAGACGATCGCCAAGGCCGAGGAGATCAAGGGTCAGCTGCTCGACGACCCGCGGGTCCGCGACCTCACCGCGCGCACCTGGTCGACCATCAAGAACGCCCTCCTCGAGGCCGTCAACGATCCGGACAGCGAACTGACGTCGAAGTTCAAGGCGGCTGTACGCGACTTCGGCACACGGCTGACGAGCGATGCCGACCTCGCCCACAGGGTCAATACGTGGATCGCCGACGGCGCTTCCTACGCCGTGCGCACCTACCGCAGCGAGATCGCCGGTGTCATCTCCGAGACGGTGGGTCGCTGGAACGCCGAGGAGACGTCACGGAAGATCGAACTGCAGGTCGGCAAGGACCTGCAGTTCATCCGCATCAACGGCACCGTGGTCGGCTCCCTGGCCGGCCTGCTGATCTTCTCCGCCGCCCACGCGATCTTCGGTTAGGCCCGCTTCTTCCGTGCGTCCGGCTCGGGGAGCTGCAGCACTTCCGCCAGCTCGCCCGGAAGGGTCTGCGGCAGCGGACCGAACGCCTCGCGCGTGGTGCGGATGACGGCCTTGCCCATGAGGTGGTTGCCGGTTCCGCCGATCACGGCGCCCACCCCGAACGGCAGGGCACGCCCGAGCATGAAGCCGCCCTGCTTGGCGAGGAACTTCTTGACGAACCGCCGCTGGATGGACCCGGTGAGGGTCTTCACCAGTGACGCCGGAGCGGACTTGTTGACCAGCTGACCCCAGTACTGGGGCGCACCCTGCCCGGCGGACGACCCCAGGATGGAGCGGATGAGTGCAGTACCCTCCTCGCCCATGAGGATGGCCATCACCATGGTGCGCGACCGCTCGGGGTCCTGGATGCGGACGCCGTGCAGTTCGGCGACCGACTCGGCGTAGAGCGCCGTGGCCTCGAGGAACCCGATCGTCGCGGCACCGGACAGCCCGAGTGCGGCGAGGGTGCCGACGGCGGGGACGGCGGCGGTCGCGCCGACGGCGGCTCCGGCGACCGTCGTCGCGCGCAGGTAGTCGCGTTCGAGCAGCCGCGTCAGCTCTGCGGGGGAGGCCTCCGGGTGGCGGCGCCGGAGCCTGTCGATGTTGGCGATGATCAGGGGCCGCTGGATGTCCAGGGCACGTTCGATGCCACGGAGGATGGCGGGCTTCGGGTTGCCGTCCTTGTCGAACAGCGTCCCGTTCGCAGCCTTCACGGCTGGGTTCTCCTTGTTACGGCCAAACATCGTGGTCCTTCCGCCGGTGATCGGTGTGCTGCTGGCAATGATTCTAGGTGGGGCGTGCGCTGCCGGGACGGGGTTCTGCTGCCGGCGCAGAGCGCCTCCGACGGGGCGGGAGAACAGGAACGGGCGCCACCGGTGACCGATGACGCCCGTTCCACAACCGCTCCCCCATGGTGCGGCCGGTCCTGCTGACTAGACGCGCGAGCCCTTGCGGCCCGTGACGGCGCCGTAGATGACGAGCACGATCAGTGCGCCACCGATGGCCAGCAGCCAGGTCGACAGGTCGAAGAAGCTGTCGACTCCGACACCGAAGATCGCGCTACCGATGAATCCGCCCAGAAGGGCTCCGACGACGCCGAGGACGAGCGTGATGATCCATCCGCCACCCTGACGGCCCGGGAGGATCAGCTTTGCGATCGCACCGGCGAGAAGGCCCAGAATAAGCCAACCAAAAATTCCCATAAAAATGCTCCTTGAGTGATATTCGCGACGCCGCCAGGGCAGCGCGCTACCTGATAGTTCGATGCACCGGGGTGCAACTCGCCTTAAGTGTACTTCATCAGTCTGCTTAGGGTGCAATCCTGCCACCTTGCTAACCCTGCTTAGCAGGGTGTAGGTAAATCTTTCCCGGATTGTTATGGACCTCACCGCCGGATGCCGTCTCGCCTCCGACGGGCGCGCCGTACCACGCCGTAGGATGACCGCAGGCGGGCCGTCCCGGGAGTGGGTGGCACTGGAAGTGAAACCGCTGGGGAATTCCAATGAAACTCCCATCCAGCCCACACTGAAGGAGTATTACCAATGCGAATCGGTTCTTCGATCTTTCTTATTGCACTCGGTGCAATTCTCGCTTTTGCCATTCAGGCCGACGTCATCAGCATCGTCGACATCAACCTCGTGGGGTACATCCTCATGGCGGTGGGCGTGCTGGGCCTGATCGCCTCCCTCGTCCTCGCGGCCCCGCGCCGCCAGAACCGGGTCTCGGAGTCGCGATCCATCGTCGATCCCCACACGGGTGAGACGATCACGCGCAACGAGACACGCGACGCGGGGCTCTAGCCCCACACCCCTCCAGGAAGGCCGGGACGATGTCCCGGCCTTCCTTGTCTGCGCCTCCCTGCGCCCGTCAGGCACGGAGTCCATCCACCACGCCGAAAGTGCTTGACGTCACACCAAACCAAAGATAGAGTCACTCAAACAAAGATAAAGCCACATGCCTCGGCCGACCGACGGCACCGACGACGGAGTCCCCATGTTCGCGGAAGAGCGGTATCGCCAGATCAGCAGCCTGGTCTCCGCCGACGGTCGCGTCACCGTCGCGGGGCTCTCCTCGCGCTTCGGTATCACCAAGGAGACCGTCCGGAGGGACCTCGCGCTCCTCGAGAACGACGGCGTCCTGCGCCGCGTCCATGGAGGCGCCATCGCCGGGAGCGGCGCGACGACGAACGAACCGAGCCTGACCAGCCGCTCGGCGCAGCACTCCCCGGAGAAGAGGCGCATCGCGCAGGCGGCCCTCGCGCTCCTTCCCGCGACCGGCGCCGTCGTGCTCGATGCGGGGAGCACCACCGGCGCCCTGGCCGACCTGCTCGTCGAGGAAGGCCACGCGGGTCTGGCCGTGGTCACCCACTCCGTCCCTATCGCCGCTCTGATCTCCGGTGCCGGTCTGAGCGTGGAGTTCGTGGGCGGCCGCGTCCGCGCCCTGACGAGCGCCGCCGTCGGCAGCAGCACCGTGGCCTTCTTCTCCCGCCTTCGCGCGGACATCGCCTTCATCGGCGCCAACGGGCTCGCGGCCGGCTTCGGCCTCAGCACGCCCGACGTGGACGAGGCGGCCGTGAAGACCGCCATCGTCCGCTCCGCCCGGCGCGTGGTGCTCCTGGCGGATTCGTCGAAGTTCGACGAAGAGACCCTGACCAGCTTCGCCAACCTGGAGGATATCGATGCCCTCATCACCGACCGAACACCCCGAGGACCCCTCGTCGAGGCCCTCTCCGACGCCGACGTGGAGGTGATCGTCGCGTGATCGTGACCCTCACCGCGAACCCGAGCATCGATCGCACCGTGGGGCTCAGCGAGCCCCTCGTGCGCGGAGCCGTCCAGCGCGCCATCCACGTGGTGCAGGAGGCGGGTGGCAAGGGCGTGAACGTGAGCCGCGCCCTCGCGATGTCCGGCGTCCGCACCCTCGCCATCCTGCCCGGCGACGACGACGATCCGGTCCTCGCGAACCTGCGCAGCATCTCCCTCCCCTTCCGCAACCTGCCGATCGGCGCCGGGCTCCGCATCAACACGGCGGTCACCGAGCCCGACGGCACGACGACGAAGATCAACGAACCCGGGCCCGAACTCTCCCCCGGCAGCCTCGAGGAACTCCTCGCGGTCGTGGTCGCGGAGAGCGACGGCGCGGACTGGCTGGTCCTCGCCGGGTCCCTGCCCCCCGGGGTCCCGCCCACCTTCTACACGACGGTCACCGCTGCGGTGCGGAAGGCGTACGGGCCGGCGGCACCCCTGATCGCGATCGACTCGAGCGGTGAGCCCCTGATCGAGGCCGCTGCCGGCGTCCCGGCTCCTGACCTGCTGAAGCCGAACGCCGAGGAACTCAGCGAGCTGACCGGCATCGGTACGGGCGACGAGCTCGAGCAGGACCATGAACTGGCCGCGAAGGCCTGCGCGGTGCTCGTCACCGCGGGGGTGGGAGCGGTTCTGGCGACCCTTGGATCCAAGGGCGCCCTGCTCGTGACGGACGCGGGAGCGTGGCACGCCGTGCACCCGCCGGTCACGGCACGCTCCACGGTCGGCGCGGGCGATTCCGCGCTTGCCGGCTACCTGCTGGCGCACTCTGCAGGAGAACGTCCCGAGAACTGCCTGCGCCAGGCCGTCGCCCACGGATCGGCGGCCGCTGCCCTTCCCGGGTCCACCGTCCCATCCCTCGACCAGACGACGCCGACCGTCGTCGCGGTCACACCCCTGAAGATCACGCAGGCCGTGATCGTACCGAGCGCAATCGGGTCCATCGCAGGGCCCCAACAGGAGGAATTCTGATGTCCGACATCATCACCCCGGAGCTCGTGGCTCTGGACAAGGACCTGGGGGAGAACCGTTCCTCGGTGATCCGCCACCTCGCGGAGCGGGTCGCCGCCGAGGGCCGCTCCACGGAGGTCGACGGCCTGTACGCCGACGCACTGGCCCGGGAGGAGAAGACCTCGACCGGCATACCCGGCGGCATCGCCATCCCGCACTGCCGCTCCACGGCCGTCTCGGAGGCGACCCTCGCCATGGCACGCCTGTCACCACCCGTGGACTTCGGGGCCAAGGACGGCCCGGCGGACCTCGTGTTCTTCATCGCTGCGCCCGACGGCGCGGACCAGGAGCACCTGAAACTGCTGTCCAAGCTCGCGCGGTCACTGATCAAGAAGGACTTCACCGCCTCGCTGCGCGCCGCGCAGTCGCCGGCCGACGTCGTCGCCCTCGTCAACGGTGCCCTCGGCCTCGGTGACGCGCCGGCCGCCGGAGCCCATTCCACCGGCGCTCCCGCCGCGTCCGCCGCCGGCTCCCGCTCGAGCGAGGCCGCAGCCACGCTCGGCACCTCGCCCGCCGGGACCGACACCACCGGACCCGCCGTCGACCACACGCGTGCCACGGACACCCGGGTACGGCGCCTCGTGGCCGTGACCGCCTGCCCCACCGGCATCGCCCACACCTACATGGCCGCCGACTCCCTCGTCGCGGCAGCCAAGGAGCGCGGGATCGACCTCCAGGTCGAGACCCAGGGTTCCTCCGGCGCCACGCCGCTGGACCCCGCGGTCATCGCCGCAGCCGACGCCGTGATCTTCGCCGTCGACGTCGACGTCCGCGACAAGCAGCGCTTCGCCGGCCTCCCCGTCGTCAACTCGCCCGTCAAGCGCGGCATCGACGAGCCCGGCGAGATGGTGGAGGAAGCCCTCGCCGCGGCCGGGAACCCGAACGCCCGGCGCGTCACCGGCACGGCCGACGGCCAGCAGTCGGACGACGACGGCGGCCGGGACAGCGTCGGCAGCACGCTGAAGCGCGCCCTGCTCACCGGTGTCAGCTACATGATCCCGTTCGTCGCCGGTGGCGGTCTGCTGATCGCCCTCGGTTTCCTCCTGGGCGGCTACCTGATCACCGAGACCGCGGACGCCGTGGTCCTCGAGAACAGCCTCACGAACCTGCCGGCCGGAGGCCTCGGCGAGTACCTCGGGGCCGTGGCCTTCAAGATCGGCCAGTTGTCGCTCGGGTTCCTCGTCCCGGCCCTCGCCGGCTACATCGCGTACGCCCTGGCGGACCGCCCCGGCATCGCCCCCGGCTTCGTCGCCGGCGCCGTGGCAGGCTTCATGGGCGCAGGCTTCCTCGGCGGTATCGTCGGCGGCCTGCTCGCCGGGTACACCGCCATGATGATCGGCCGCCTGTCCGTGCCTCGCTGGCTGCGCAGCCTCATGCCGGTGGTCATCATCCCGCTCGTGGCGTCCATCGTGGCGTCCGGCCTGATGTTCCTCCTGCTCGGCGGACCGATCGCCGCACTCACCGCGGGCCTCAATGCTTGGCTGTCCGGGCTGACCGGCACGGCGGCCATCGGCCTCGGCGTGATTCTCGGACTCATGATGGCCGTCGATCTCGGCGGCCCCGTGAACAAGGTGGCCTACTCCTTCGCCGTCGCCGGACTCGGTGCCGCGTCGCTCGACAACGTGGCGCCCCTGCAGATCATGGCGGCCGTCATGGCCGCCGGCATGGTGCCACCGCTCGCCATGGCCCTGGCCACCGTGATCGACCGCAACCGCTTCACCGCACCCGAACGGGAGAACGGGAAGGCCGCCTGGCTGCTGGGCGCCAGCTTCATCTCCGAGGGTGCCATCCCGTTCGCGGCAGCCGACCCGCTGCGCGTCATCCCGGCATCCCTGCTCGGGTCTGCCGCCACCGGAGCCATCGTCATGGCCACCGGCGTCACCTCGCAGGCCCCGCACGGCGGCTTCTTCGTCTTCTTCGCGATCGGCAACTTCGCGATGTTCCTGGTCGCGATCGCGGTCGGCACGGTCATCTCGGCCCTCGCGGTGGTCGCCCTCAAGCGCTACGCGACCCGCAAGACGGAGACCCCCGCCGCAGAGCCGGTTGCAGCCTGACCCACAGTCGGCTTGGCTGTACTGGGACCCATTCACCACAAAGGAGCACATCATGGCAGAACGCAAGGCAACCGTCGCGAGCCGCGTGGGGCTGCACGCCCGCCCGGCATCGATCTTCGCAGAGGCAGCGGGCGAGCTTCCCCTCGAGGTCACCATCGCGATGGACGGCGAGCCCGCCGAGGAGGCCATGGACGCGTCGAGCATCCTCTCCCTCATGAGCCTCGGCGCCTCGCACGGCGACGTCGTCGTCCTGCGCGCCGAGGGTGACGGTGCCGAGAGCGCACTCGAGGCCCTGGCCCGCATCATCGAGACCGACCACGACGCCGCATAGCCTGCACCACAACGAAAAGGGCACCATCCGCCGTGCATACGTGGCGGGTGGTGCCCTTCTTTGCGTCCCCAGCATGGGACCAGCAGGTGAGTCCATCCGTTCTGATGGAAGCGCCCGCCTGCCGGGTAACGATCCGCTGACCCCCCACGGAAAGCGGCAGTTACATAATCATAATTTTCTCACACGATCATGGAAACGTGAATACCCGCGGGACATATCACGTCACTTTTCCTGCACGGAGTGCAATCGGGGCCGATCGGTAACGGGTTCTACGCGAGCTTGTTCGCGGAGCGGGCGCTCTTCCTGCCGACGGTGTGGCTGACCCAGATCAGGCAGAGGCCCAGGACGGTCAGCAGGATGGCCGAGAACGGCAGGAGGATGTCCCAGTACCTCAGGTCCAGGGGGGTGAGCCTCAGCAGCACGAACACCACGACGAGCGCGTTACCGAAGGCTACGAGGGCGCACGCGAAGCGGTGGACGATCCGCGCATGCCGATCGAAGGCCGACAGCGCCGCCGGGATCACGAGGCAGGCGGCCACATACCCCGGATAGAGCCGTCCCACGGCGGCATACTGCTGCACGGTGTCCTGCTCCCCGAAGGCATGCAGGCCGGTGGAGCTTCCCTCGAGCTCACTGGACACGAAGAAGTAGAGCGTCGCGGCGACGGTCAGGGCCACGATCGACAGGCCGAAGGGTCCCACGATCAGGCGCCGCGCGCGGGTGGACCCGAATGCCGCTGCCATCCGGATACCGAAGAGGAGGAACACGGCGTACAGGGCCAGCCGTAGCAGGAGGTTCGCGATGTTGACTCCGCCGAGGGCCGCATCCACCGCCACGTAGATCGGGTCGATCGACAGGCCGACGGCGAAGGTGAGAAGCGCCAGCGCCACGAACATGGTGCGTCCCCGACCTTCACGCAGACCGGGGATACGGACTGCGGCACCGGCCGAGCACAGGCCGAGTGCGGCCCACTGAATCGTCATCGCATTCATCCGAGGTTCTCCCACAGTGCGCGGTCCTTGCCGTCGTCGAGCTCGGCCCGCCGGATCTGCTTGCCGAGGACGTCGAGGCGGTCGCGGGCGAGGAAGACGAGCTCGAGGTCGCTCAGCCCGCAGAGGGCGCGGGCACGCCCGTCCTCCGGCCAGCCCCCCTCGTGCGGTGTCAGCAGCCCGGTGACCACGAGCCCGCTCGTGAGGGAGACGCCGGCGATCCTGGCGGCCTGGATGGCGATCTCGGGTGCGAGCCGGCCCGCCGTGAGCTGCGCGGACAGGTTCTGGCGGGCCACACCGGTACTGGCCGCCAGCTGCTGGCGGATGTCACCCGGATCGATCGCCTCGATCCAGGCCCGCACCGAGTTCCTGTGCGGGAAGGGTGCGAGGTTCAGCTGCAGATCCGTCCCCGCGCACTCCGTGTCCTCGCTGCGGGCCACCAGCAGTCGAAGGATGTCGATGTGCGAGACCTGGCTCACGAGTTCCGCGTCGGTGGGCGTCCGGATGCCGGCCGGGAGGTCGCCGTAGCCCTCGAACTCGGCGAGTGCCTCCGCGGGCGGGAGCCCGTAGGCGCGGGCGATGGCCACGATGGTCGGCACCGAGACCTTGCCCCGGACGAGCTGCTGGGCGAGGGTGGACCGCTTGATGCCCGCGACCCTGCAGAGATCGGTCACGGTGTCCTCGGGTGCGATTCGGGAACGCCACAGCTGGAACGCCTTGGCTGTGACGGCCATCATCACCTTTCGATTGGACTTTCCGGTCTCCAGTCGAAGTATACTGAGATCGCTGGCTCCGAGTTCTGCGATTCCCCCATACGCAGAACTCGGAGCCAGCTCCAATTAAGCGGCAGCCCGCGGCTGGACGGCTTCGGCCGCCCCGCGGGGCCTACCAGCGGACCTTCTTCTCCTTCTTCCCCTGCTTGCTGCTCTCGTGCGCGGCCTTGGCGTGGCCGGCCCCGGTCGCGGCGGCGGGACTGGCGGCGTGGTTCTTCTTCGCCAACGCGAGCTGCGCGCGGGGGTCGTCCTGCAGCTTCCGGGCGCCGGGCGCCATGGGAGTGCTGCCGGCGGCGTCGGCCGACGCGTCATCCTGGGGCTGGTGGTTCTGGGGCGTGCTGGTCATGGTGTTCCTTTCGGGTGCGGACGCCCGCGGAACGCGTCTGGGCAGTCAGTGGGCGGGACGCAGGAAGACCTGCGGCGCGCGTGCTGGGAGGACCGGACAGATTCAGTGGGCGCCCTTGGAGGGTGTCATCGACAAGTGGCGTGGAGCTCGGCCGAAGCCTGCTCACCTACTGGAAAAGAAGTGTCCTCATGTCCACGACCGTACACCCGGCCGAAGCGGCGGGACAAGAGGCGTCCACCGGTCGGTTGGCTAGCGCCGGCGGATGCCGTGCAGCGTGACGTCGACGAAGACCAGGCGGTGGTCACTCGTGGGGAAGGGGAAGATCCCGGTCAGTTCCGACCCGGGCATGCCCGCCCGCGGCCAGAACACCCCTGCAGCCGCGACCCGCAGTGTGCGGGACGGGAGGACGTAGTCGGCCCGGATGTTGCCGGCGTCGAGATCCTCGAAGTCCGCGGTGTCGAAGCGGGGATCACTTCCATGGCCGGCATTGGCGCCGCCCTGGAACGCCGACGCTTCGATGGCACCGTTCGACGACGGCAGCGGATCCCGGACCAGTTCGTTGCCGAGCAACTGGTCGATCGACCCGGCCTGCGAGTCGCCGTCGAGCGGGTCGCTGTTCTGGTCCCCCATCACGACGAAGCGTTCACCGCGCTGGAGGCCCCCGGTCGTCCCGGCGTCGTCGTAGATGTAGGAGGCGTCGGTCCCGCCGGTGATGTAGTCGGACCAGAAGCGGATCTCGTCGCTGTTGCGCCGGCCGTTGCGGTCCTCCGCACCGTCGAAGACGGGAGGGGTGGGGTGGCTCGCCAGGACGTGGACGGTCTTCCCGCCCACGCTCACCGGCACGTCCCAGTGGGACTTGCTGGACAGCGGGAGCACGGCGAGCTCGCTCGCGGAGTACCAGTCCCTCGGGGCTTTCGTGGCCGGGTTGTCGGGAAGCAGCGCACCGGGCATGTCCTTCCACAGGAAGTCCTTGAAGGTCCGCACCGACTCCGTGAGGATCGGGTACCTGGAGTAGATGACCATGCCGTACTGGCCCTCGAACGCACCGAAGCCCAGGGCGTCGTCCGCGCCGCCCACCGAGCCGTCGTTGTCGAGGTCGTACCCGCTGGGAGCGCCGGTGTTCGACGGCGCGGTGTACACGTAGGGGTAGTCGAGCGGGGCCTTGCCGTTCTGGCCGACCGACAGGTAGTTCTGGTCGAACAGGTCGGCGGCCCGGTTCCCCGGGACGTAGTCGAACTCGTTGAGGAGCACCACGTCCGGACGGTTGATCTGGAGGACCTCGGCGATGGCCCTCGCCTGCGCGTTGCCGGGTGTCCCCAGGTCCCGTACCAGCTCGCCGGCCGAGGACCGGTTCAGGCTCGCGTTGTACGTGGCGAAGCGGATCTCCTGCCCGGTGCCCCGGCCGCTACCGGAGAGGACGGTGCGCGTATCGTCCGCCGGATTCGCGACGGCGAGGGGTGCGGGCGCCACGAGGAGCGAGACGGCCAGCAGGCCGGTGACGCAGCGCGCCAGGAGTCGCACCACTTTCCTCCTCGGGTCGGCAGGGTGACGTGGCCCCTCGGTCTCGCCCTCCCCCAAACTGTTCGCTCGGGTAACTTGAGCCTAGCCGCGGAAAGCGTCCGGGGGCAGGCCCGGAGGTAACGATTCAGGGTCGGCCCGGGATGGCCCGATGCCGTCCCGGGCGTCGCGGCTCGAGGGCGCCGAGGTCCCGCTCGGCCGCAGCGAACGCATGCTCCAGCCGGGCTACCGCCGTCGCATACCTCGCCTCCCCGGCCTCGTCGCCAGGCGAGGACATGACGGCGTCGCGGGCCGACCCTGCCGCGCGGACGGCCCGCACCACGGGGCGTACGGCAGGGTTCCCGGAGTCGTGCATGCCCGGGTAGTGGATGGCCTTGCCCGGATCGACGTCGTAGTCCGCCCACCGCCGCAGCACGTCGTCGTGGCGGCGCTGCAGGTCCTTCCTGGCTGCCTCCCGCGACGATTCCTCGGCGCGGCGGTGCCGCTGGTCATGGCGGCGCCAGGTCCAGGCGACGGCTGCCGTGGAGGAGGCGACGCCCACCACGAACGCCGGCCATGCGGCTCCGAGGGCTGCGGCGACGACGCCGGCCCCGGCGATGACCACCGCCCCGCCGAAAGCGAGCCAGAAGGGGTCGTCCGCCTCACCGCCGCGCCGGGAGACGGCATCGACGCGCCACGCGGTCAGCGCGGCGGCACCCACCATGGCGGCACAGGCGGCCAGGCTACCCATCAGGGCGACGGCGTCCATGAATCCCTCTCCGCTGCGGCTCGGCAGGCTCTCGGCACACCCACCGGTACCAACTCCTACCAGTTCAAACGAGCGGGCGCCCCGAGTCAATCCCCGAAGGGGTGGAGACTTCATGCCCCCGGGGGGCGCCGCTCCTCGGGTGCCGATATCACGGGGAGAGGGATGGTTGCTCCGCGGACCGGACATGAAGAAGGACCCCGGCCGGGCCGGGGTCCTCTCCACCTGCGGGTGGGCCCTGTGGGGCTCGAACCCACGACCCACGGATTAAAAGTCCGTTGCTCTAGCCAACTGAGCTAAGGGCCCGCGCGACGCACCCGGACGTCGCATCATGGATGCCGTCGTCGGGCGCCGACCCGCTTACTTTATCGCAATCGTCCCCGCCCCGAGGACTGCCCCGGGGCTCCCGCCTTCCTGCCTGAAATCGCTCAGGAGTATCCTCGTTCCATGGACGGCGAATACAGGAACAACAGCCCGCGGCCCCATAAGCCGAAGCCATTCGCCCCCGCGGACTTCGAGGTTTTCGCGGGGGGAATCGATCCGTCGAGGGTCTCGGAGGCAGCCCACATGGCCGCCCACGCCCTGGTGCATCACGGGCGCGACTCCGACGATCCGGACGTGACGCGCCGGCTCGTCGAACTCGCCGACCAGCAGGGCCTGGATGCGATCGCGGAGATGTGGGCGGCAAGTCCGCCGCGGTCCCTGCCCGGCGCCCTGTGGCGCCTCTACGCGCTCCGCGCGGCCACCCAGCAGAACCCGGAGCGCATGGCCTCGTACTTCGCCTCGGGCAAGGAGGCCGCGCAGGTCTCGAAGGTCGTGGCCGGCGTCGCCGAACCACCGGGTGCGGTGGAGATGGCCGCCATGGCCGACACCATCCTGTCCGGGGCGTTCGAGGGGGAGTTCGACGTCGCGCTCGAACGCTTCGCCGCGTTCTGCCGCGTCGTCGCGCTCGGACAGGCGAACCACGCCGACGACGCCGAGGTCGGCAACGGCCCCCACGCCACGAAGCTCACCCGCAATTCGCACCAGCTCATCAAGACGGCCGAGGATCTCGAGCACGCCGCGGCGTCCTGGCGGCGCGGGGAGCTCGACTGAACCCCCTTCCCGGAGGGGATGTTGACAGCGGCTCCGGTGGGGGCAAGACTTAAGTCGGCGTCGGACCGTGGAACCCCCGGGCTTCAACACTCAGCCGCTTCGAGCGGCCTTCCGCCGAGAGGCGCTCCCGGTTCGACGCCACTACTCTGCCCTCCCGCATCCAGCGAGGCCGTCGTCGGCCTGCTGACGGCCCGTGTCCCTTTGAGGAAGACCTAGTGAAACTACGCCTCTTCCCGCAGGAGAACGCTGGGCTTGAACTCCTCTCCCGCATGGCCCGGCAGCTCGTGCTCGGCGTGGGGACCATGTCCGCCATCCTCGGCGCCTCGACCCAGGAGTATGACCGCCTGTCCGAGGAGCTCCACCAGCACGAATCGGCCTCGACGGACCTCCACTTCGCCCTCCTGACCTCCATGCGGACCTCCTTCATCAACCCGCTGCCGCGCGAGGACCTGTATGCCCTGTCCCGCCTGCTCAACGAGGCCATCGAGAAGCTCGACGGCGCCGGGGAGCTGATCGCCCTGTACAAGCTGAGCAAGCTCAGCCACCGGGCCGCCGACCAGCTCGAGGTGATCAACCGGCAGGCCGAGCTGACCGCGGTGGCCATGCAGCGCCTGAACTCGATGGACGACCTCGAGGAGTACTGGATCGAGATCCTGCGGCTGGCCCGGCGCGCCGAACGGACGCACCGCAGCTGGTGCGCCGAGCTCCTCACCGACCACAAGCCGCTCGTCTACGCGCGGCACCGCGACGTCGCCAACCAGCTCGTCGACGTCACCCGGGACATCCGGCGGGTGGCAACCCAGGTGGGCAGCATCCTCGTCAAGGAATCGTAGGTGGAGCCGCTCCTCCTCGGCGCGGTGGTCATCGCTGCAGGCGCATTCGCCTTCCTCAACGGCTTCCACGACGTGTCCAACTCGGTGGCTGCCGCCGTGCGGACCCGCGCGCTCACGCCCACGGTCGCCGTCCTGCTCGCAGCCCTCTTCAACTTCGTCGGAGCACTGCTCGGCACGGCGCTGGCGCTGTTCTTCACGGAAGCCGCCATCGGCCTCCCCTCCGGGCCGACCGGGCTCGGAATCCTCATGGCGGCGCTGCTCGCGGCCTGCCTCTGGGGCGTGATCACCTGGTATCGCGGCATGCCGTCGTCGTCGACCCACGCGCTCCTCGGGGGCATCCTCGGCGCGGGAGCCGCGTCGCAGCTGACGAACGGGCCCGCGATGAGCGGTGCGGGCGAGACACTGCTGCTGCAGATCGCGATACCCCTCGTGCTCTCACCGATCGTCGCGTACCTCCTCGCCTACGCGGCGGTGTTCCCCGCCACGTGGCTGCTGCGCCACGGGTCACCGGCGAAGGTGAACAACGGGAACCGCATGGCGCAGTCCGTCCTGGCCGGGACGTTCGCACTGGGGCACGGGCTCCAGGACGGGCAGCGGACCATGGCGGTCATCCTGCTGGCCCTGGTCGGCTCGGGCTACGCGGCCGGATCCGAGATGCCCCTGTGGGTCCAGCTGTTCGCCGCCGTGCTCCTGGCGACGGGCTCCCTCTTCGGCGGGTGGCGGATCACCCACACGCTCGGCAACCGCCTGGTGCACATCGACCCGCTGCGGGGCATGGCGGCGCAGGGCGTGAGCTCGGCGATGCTGTTCGTCGGTGCCATCTCCCTCCACATGCCTCTGTCCAGCACGCATACGATGGCCGCGGCGATCGTCGGCTCCGGCGCGAACCAGCGGTTCGCCTCCGTCCAGCGTCCGCGGGTGATCCGGATCCTCGGCGTATGGCTCGCGACGGCCCCCGCCACCGCCCTCCTCGGAGCGGTCCTTTTCCTGGCCCTCAGCCCGCTCCTGTAGGTCGGCACCGGGCGGCCCGCGATCACCGGACACGACGACGGCGGCCCCCTCAGGAGCCGCCGTCGTCGTACCGCCTGCTGCCGGGGTGCGCCTACCCGAACCGGCCGGAGACGTAGTCCTCGGTGGCCTTCACGGCGGGGTTGTTGAAGATCGCAGTGGTCTCCCCGTACTCGATGAGCTTGCCCGGCATACCCGTTCCGGCGATGTTGAAGAACGCCGTCTTGTCGGACACGCGCGCCGCCTGCTGCATGTTGTGCGTGACGATCACCACGGTGTATTCGGCCTTGAGCTCGTTGATGAGGTCCTCGATGGCCAGCGTGGAGATGGGATCCAGCGCCGAGCAGGGCTCGTCCATCAGGATCACCTGGGGCGAGACCGCGATGGCGCGGGCGATGCACAGGCGCTGCTGCTGTCCGCCGGAGAGTCCCGAGCCCGGACGCGCCATGCGGTCCTTGACCTCGTTCCACAGATTCGCGCCGCGCAGCGACTTCTCGGCGAGGTCGTCGGCATCCGACTTGCTGATGCGCTTGTTGTTGAGCTTCACGCCCGCCAGCACGTTGTCGCGGATGGACATCGTGGGGAACGGGTTGGGGCGCTGGAAGACCATGCCGATCCGTCCGCGCACTGTCACCGGGTCCACATCCGAGTCGTACAGGTTGTCACCGTCGAGCAACACCTCCCCCTCCACGCGGGCACCGGGAATGACCTCGTGCATGCGGTTGAGCGTGCGGAGCAAGGTGGACTTGCCGCAGCCCGAGGGGCCGATGAACGCCGTCACCGAACGTGCCTCGATGTTGATGTTGACGTCCTCCACGGCAAGGAACTTGCTGTAGTAGACGTTCAAGTCCTTGACGTCGATGCGATTGGACATTGCTTCCTTATCGGTAGTAACCGCGTGCTGTCAGCGGCCGGTCTTGGGAGAGGTCTGGATCGAGCCGGGAGTTGGCGTCATCGACTGGTCTTCGGAGCGAAGGCGCGCGCGATGAGACGGGCGGCCAGGTTGAGGAGCATGACCATCACGATCAGGATCAACGCCGCCGCCCAGGCGCGCTGGGTGCTGGCATCGATGCTGGTGGGGGACGTCGGCGTGAGGATCTGATAATAGATGAACGTCGGCAGGGTGCTCATCCAGCCGCCGAACACGTTCGTGTTGATCGAACTCACGAAGCCCGCCGTGACGAGGATGGGCGCCGTCTCCCCGATGACCCGCGCGATCGCGAGCGTCACTCCGGAGGCGATGCCCGAGATGGCTGTCGGCACCACGACCTTCACGATCGTCCGCCACTTGCGGACCCCCAGTGCGTAGGCGGCTTCACGGAGCTCGTTCGGGACGATCTTCAGCATCTCCTCGGTGGAGCGGACCACCACAGGGATCATCAGCACGGACAGCGCGACGGCCGCCACGAAACCCGTCCGGGTTCCAGGACCGAACAGCAGTCCGAAGAACGCCGCCGCGAACAGGCCCGCGACGATCGACGGGATGCCGGTCATGACATCGACGAAGAACGTGATTGCGCGGTCGAGCCGTCCGCCGGTCCCGTACTCGACGAGGTATACGGCCGCCATCAATCCGATGGGAACGGAGATGAGCGTCGCCCAGAAAGTGATCTGGAGCGTCCCGATGATGGCGTGGTAGGCGCCACCCAGGACGGGCGTCCCGTTCTCCGCCGACGCATTGTCGGTGGCTCCCGTGACGCCGCTCATCGACGTGAAGAGGAAGTCGTAGGACAACCCCGGCAGGCCCCGCACGAGGACCGTCCAGATGACCGACAGGAGGGGAAGCAGGGCGACGATGAAGCAGCCGTAGACGAGATACGTCATGAGGGAGTCGGAGGCCTTGCGGGTGCCCCCGAAGGCCGCCGTGATGATCGTGGCACCGGCGACGAAGAAGACCGCGGTCAGGATGGCCCAGACGATCACGTTGAATCCGATGAGGGCGGAGACTGCTGCGCCGAAGACGACCGCGGCAGCCAGGACCACCCATACGACGTACCCGGGCATCCTGCCCTTCGTCAGCTGCGAGCGCCGCTTCTGGAGTGTTGAGCTGCTCATGTCAGTTTGCCCCTGAGAATTCCTTGTGGCGGCTGATGATCCAGCGCGCGATGATGTTGACTGCCAAGGTGATGACGAAGAGCACCAGGCCGGCAGCGATGAGCTCACTCAGTCTCAGGCCGAAGGCTTCGGGGAAGTTGAGGGCGATCTCAGCGGCAATCGTCTGGTTGCCCGACTGGATGAGGCTCGCCGTGAGCGCCCCCCCGGAGAGGACCAGCGCGACGGCCATCGTCTCTCCCAGCGCCCGGCCGAGGCCCAGCATCGCCGCGCTGACGATGCCCGCCCGTGCGAAGGGAAGGACGGCCATGCGGATCATCTCGAGCCGCGTAGCACCCATGGCCAGCGCCGCCTCCTCGTGGAGTGTCGGGGTCTGCAGGAAGATCTCCCGGCTGAGGGAGGTGATGATGGGCAACACCATGACGGCCAGGACGATGCCGGCCGTCAGGATGGTGCGCCCGGTCTGGCTCGCGGGACCTTCGAAGATCGGCAGCCAGCCGAGATTCTCCGCCAGCCAGCCGTAGCCGATGGCGAGCTGCGGGGCGAGGACCGCGTATCCCCAGGCCCCGTAGACGACGGACGGGATCGCCGCGAGGAGGTCCACCAGGTAGCCGAAGCCCTGGGCGAGGCGCCGCGGCGCGTAGTGCGAGATGAAGAGCGCGACGCCGATCCCGAGGGGCGTCGCGATCAGGAGGGCGATCGAGGCCGCGATGATCGTCCCGATGACGATCGGGAAGATGTAGGCCCCGAAGCCCTCACCACCGGTGATGTCCGCAGGATCCGCGCCGAAGATCGGGAGCGCCTCGACAACGAGGAACAGTGCGACGCCGAAGAGGATCGCAAGAATGAGGCAGCCTGCCGCGAGGGTGGCCCCGGAGAAGATCTTGTCTCCGGACTTCCCTCCCACGTCACTTCTGGTCAGGGTGTTGGTCGACACGGGGAATCCTTCATAGCGGGTGGTGGTGGGCGCTGCGCGCTCAGAACAGTTTCACGGTACGGGAATCTCGACTACGCGTCCCCATCGAGCAGGACCCCGGACAGTGGACAGCCCCGTCCGATTCCCGAGGGAAACCGGACGGGGCATCAGCATCGGTTAGGAGGCCACCGTGATGGATTCGATCGCGGCCTCGGCATCCATGCGGATGTTGTCGGAGATCGGAGCGTTCCCTGCGGAACCCTCGGCGGTCTGCTGACCGTCTTCACTGACCACGTAGGTCTCGAAGGCCTTGACGAGGTCGACGGTCTCCTGGTCCTCATAGGTGCTGCAGACGATGTGGTAGGAGACGAGGACGACCGGGTAGGCGCCCGACTCGGTGGTGTCGCGCTCGAGCTCGAGGGACATGTCGACGTCGGAGCGGCCTTCGACGGGGGTCGCGGTCTCGACGGCCAGCGCCGCAGCCTCGGGACTGAACGGCACGTACTCCTCGCCGACCTTCACGGACACCTGACCGAGGTCACCGACGACAGACGCGTCGGCGTAGGTGATGGCACCGTCGGTGCTGGTGGTCGTCGAGACGACGCCGTTGTTGCCCTGGGCGTTCTCGGCAACATAAGCGGCCGGCCACGCGCCGTCGGCCTCGTCGGTCCAGACGTCGGGAGCGGCCGCGGCGAGGTACTCGGTGAAGTTCTCGGTGGTGCCCGAGTCGTCGGAGCGGTGCACCACGGTGATCGGCGTGCTGGGAAGCTCGGCGTCCGGGTTCTGCGAGGCGATGGGCTCGGCGTCCCAGGTGGCGACCTCGCCGCGGAAGATCGACGCGATGGTCGCGGCGTCGAGGTTCAGGGAATCGACACCCTCGAGGTTGAAGGCGACGGCGATCGGGGAGACGTAGACGGGGATGTTGATCGCGCCGTCGGGGCCGCAGAACTCCTTCGAGGCCTCGTACTCCTCGTCGTCGAGGAAGGCATCGGAGCCCGCGAACTGGGCGGCCTGCCCGAGGAAGGCCTCACGGCCCGCGCCGGAACCGTCCGGCGAGTACTGCACGGTGGCGCCACTGTTGGCCGAGGAGAACCCTTCCTGCCAGGCCGTCATCGCCGCGTTCTGGGCGGAAGAACCTGCTCCGGTCAGAGTGCCGCTGACTGCAGCCGCGCCCTCAGAGGCGTTGCCGCCCTCGGATGCGGGGGTCTCGCCCGTGGCGTTGTCGGAACCACATGCGGTCAGCGCCAGCGCGGCTACAGAGATAACTGCCGCAGCGCGGCCAAAGCGAAGAACCTTCACTAGATTTTGCCCCTTCCAGGGATCAATTCATCGATGCGCGGACGGCGCTCGAGAGATGTACGCGTTCCTGTACTCCATCGAAGCTAGGCAGCGTAAGTGAAGAGACTGACCAAAGAACATTAACGGAAGGTGAACAGCGCCGGTCCATTGCCCCGCCGGTCCGCCGGGTCGTGGCTGGAGGGGTGGCGCCCCGGTGCGGGGCGCACCTCCTAGACTGGGTCCATGCCGCCGCGCCAGGGAATGTCCACCACGCTGGACTTCCTACGCAAGCGCTCCCGGATCGGCTTCAAGCGCAGCGCCAACTCCGTGGTCCCCGCCCTGCAGATGACCGTCTGCGCGGTGGGTGCCTATGCCTTCGCGGAGCAGGTCCTGGGTCACAACGGACCGCTGTTCGCGGCGACGTCCTCCATGATCTCGCTGGGCTTCTCCCGGGATCCCCGCCTGCGGCGCGTCCTCGAGGTGGCGATCGGCTGCACCCTCGGGATCGCCGTGGGGGATCTCCTGCTCGCCCTGTTCGGCACCGGTCTGTGGCAGGCCGCCCTCGTGCTGTTCATCTCGATCCTGCTGGCCCGGTTCCTGGACAGCGGGACCATCTTCACGACGCAGCTCGGACTGCAGTCGCTGCTGGTGGTGCTGCTCCCGGCGCCGGAGGGCGGGCCGTTCACGCGGAGTGCCGACGCGATCGTGGGTGGCCTGTTCGCGCTCGTGATCACCGTGTTCCTGCCCCGCGACCCGCGCCGCGAGCCGAAGACGAACGTGCGTGGGCTCCTGGACGAACTCTCCGGAGTGCTCCGCGACGGCGCCTCGGCCCTCCGGAAGAGCGACTCCACGCTGGCATGGCACGCGCTGATCCGTGCGCGGAACTGCCAGTCCCAGCTGGACGGCCTGACGGGCAGCATGAAGGCCGCCCGGGAGGTGGCACGCATCTCCCCCGCGCACCGGCGCCACCGCGAGGAACTCGGCTCCCTGGGGGAGGCCATCGACTCGATCGACCTCGCCATCCGCAACAGCCGCGTGTTCTCCCGCCGCCTGACCTCCGTCATCAACCACGCGGCGCTCACCGACGAGGCGATCGACGCCCTGAGCCAGTCCCTCGAGGACACGGCCGACGCCGTCGACGTGCTGAGCCGCGCACTGTCGGCCGGCGATCCTGCCGAGCGGCGCCTCAATCTGCGGCAGGCACGCAACGAACTGGCGGCCGTCGCGACGGACCTCCACCCCAGGACCCTCCACATCAGCCGCCTCGAGGGCGAGGGCCTCGTACTCCTCTTCCGGCCGCTCATCGTGGACCTCCTCAGCGCCACGGGACTCCCGCACGAGGACGCCGCCGACTACCTGCCGCGGCTCTGAGGACCGCCGGCGTGGCCGGGGCTGTCGGTGGGCGCCGGTAGCCTGACAGCATGGCCACGAAGACCTCTCCCGCCTCACGTGCGGGCCGCAACAACACCCCGGGTTACCGCTGCGCCGAATGCGGGTGGACCACCGCCAAGTGGGTGGGTCGCTGCGGCGAGTGCCAGGCGTGGGGCACCGTCGAGGAGACCGGGCAGGTCGTCGCGCGCACCACTGCCGCCACGGCGGTCACGACGCCGGCCCGGCGGATCGCCGAGGTGGACGCGACGCTCTCCGGGTACCAGCCCACCCGGATCGACGAACTGGACCGCGTCCTCGGCGGCGGACTGGTGCCCGGCGCCGTGATCCTCCTCGCCGGCGAACCGGGCGTCGGCAAGTCCACCCTCCTCCTCGACGTCGCCGCGCGGGTCGCACGGCTCGGCAAGAACGTCCTCTACGTGACGGGTGAGGAATCGGCGGCCCAGGTGAAGCTGCGGGCAGACCGGATCGACGCCGTCGCCGACTCCCTGTACCTGAGCGCGGAGACGGATCTCGGCCAGGCGCTCGGCCAGGTGGAGAAGGTGGACCCCGCGCTGCTCATCGTCGACTCCGTGCAGACGCTCAGCAGCGCCGCGGTGGACGGCAGCGCGGGCGGGGTGACGCAGGTGCGGGAGGTCGCGGCGTCGCTCATCGGGGCGGCGAAGGCGCGGGGGATGACCACGCTGCTCGTGGGGCACGTCACCAAGGACGGCTCCATCGCCGGACCGAGGCTCCTCGAGCACCTCGTCGACGTCGTGTGCCAGTTCGAGGGCGAGCGTCATTCCCGCCTCCGCCTCCTGCGCGCGGTGAAGAACCGGTACGGGCCCACGGACGAGGTGGGATGCTTCGACCTGACGGACAGCGGTATCGAGGGGTTGGCCGACCCCAGCGGCCTCTTCGTGTCCCGCACCAAGGACCCCGTGTCGGGCACGTGCATCACGGTGACGCTGGAGGGCCGGCGCCCGCTCCTGGCGGAGGTCCAGGCCCTGCTCGCCGAGTCGCCGAACTCGCAGCCGCGGCGTGCCACCAGCGGGCTCGACAGCTCCCGCGTCGCGATGCTGCTGGCCGTCCTGCAGAGCCGCGCGTCGGTCAGCCTGCACAAGGACGACAGCTACGTCGCGACGGTCGGCGGGGTCCGGCTGACCGAGCCCGCCACCGATCTCGCCGTCGCGCTGGCGATCGCCTCCGCGAAGACGGACCATCCGCTGGCGGCGCGGCTCGTGGCGTTCGGGGAGGTGGGCCTCGCAGGCGAGGTGCGCCCGGTCCCGGGCATCGGCCGGCGCATCCAGGAGGCTCAGCGTCTCGGCTTCACGCATGCGATCGTCCCCGCCTCGCCTGCCGGTACGGAGCCGGTGCCGAAGGGCTTCTCGGTGCGGGAGGTCTCCACGCTCGCGGAGGCCCTGGCGCTGCTGTTCTGAGGTACGCCCGCGGCTCGGCCGCGGGACGCGGGTGTGTTACGGTTCTGCGTCTGCGGTGGGTACGGAAGATTTTGTGCGCGCCGGTAGTATTGGGTGCGGCCCCGGCGTTATGCCGGGAGCCGCTGCCCGCCGCCCGGGGTTCGACCACCGTCCGGGTTCGACGGCAGCCGCCCGACTGCGCCGGGCCTTCAGGAGCGCGGGCGGTGAAAGGATGGGGCCATGGTTCGGACTCCCGAGGACGCGCTCAAAGCCACCCTCGCCAGAGTAGCCCCGGGCACGCACCTCCGCGACGGTCTTGAGCGAATCCTGAGGGGACGGACCGGTGCGCTGATCGTCCTCGGCTTCGACCGCACGGTGGATTCCATCTGTTCCGGCGGATTCGACATCGGGATCGAGTTCTCCCCCACGCGCCTGCGCGAACTCGCGAAAATGGACGGCGCGATCGTCTGCGACAAGGACGCGAGCAAGATCCTCCGCGCCGCGGTGCAGCTGGTGCCCGACCACACCATCGAGACGCAGGAATCCGGGACACGCCACCGCACCGCCGAGCGGGTCGCGAAGCAGACCGGCCTCCCTGTGATCAGCGTCAGCCAGTCGATGCAGATCATCGCCCTGTACATCGACGGCCTGCGCCATGTCCTCGAGGGCTCCGAGCCGGTGCTCGCCCGGGCCAATCAGGCGCTGGCCACCCTCGAGCGGTACCGCGCGCGGCTCGACCAGGTCACCAGCTCGCTGTCCGCCCTGGAGATCGAGGCGATGGTCACGGTGCGCGACGTCGCCGTCACCCTGCAGCGCCAGGAGATGGTGCGCAGGATCTCCGAGGAGATCTCGCAGTACGTGCTGGAACTCGGCGTCGACGGCCGCCTGCTCTCGCTGCAGGTGGAGGAGCTCACCACGGGCCTCGGCCCCGGCAGCGAGATGGTGCTGCGCGACTACATGGACCTCGGCAACAGCACCGCGCCGGTCGAGGAGCGCGTGGCGAAACTGCAGGGCTTCAGCTCCGCGGACCTCATCGACCTCGGCACCATCGCGAGCGTGCTGGGCTTCAATCCCTCCCTGGACTCGCTGGAGGCGGTCATCCAGCCGAAGGGCTACCGGCTGCTCTCCGGCATCAAGGCCATGCCGCCCGCCGTGGCGAACCGGCTGGTGGAGCACTTCGACGGCCTGCAGAACCTCATGGCCGCCAACATCGAGGACCTCATGGCCGTCGACGGCATCGGCGAGCAGCGCGCACGGACGGTCCGTGAGGGGTTGTCGCGCATCGCCGAGACGAGCCTCCTCGACCGCTTCATGTAGGCCGCTGCGCCACCCGGCGCGGCTGCCGGCCTACTGCAGCGTGAACGTCACCGGAGGGCTGCTCCTCGCACCCAGCCGCGTGGTCAGGGTGTAGCTGCCCTTGGCCGGCTCCTCCTCCACGACGGTGCATCCGGGGACCGTGCGGTTGCGTGCCCACTCGAAGGTCGCCCGCTCCTCGCCGCCGGGCTCGATCACGCGGTCGAGATCCTCCGAGGACTCCTGGCAGTCGACCGACGAGAAGACGCGGTCCGCGCCCCGGGTGAGGACGAACTCCATCTGCGAGGTACCTACGTTCACGGTGCACGCCGCAGTCCCCCCGTTGCGGATGACCAGGGACAGGACCGGGGCCTCCTCCGGGGAGTAGGTGCGCTCGTCGGTCTCGGCGACGACCACCACGTCGGCGGGATCGCACCTGTCCGACGCCGACGGGCTCCCGCCGGCAGTGGCACCGGCCCGGGGGGATGCCGGCGCCGAGGAGGAAGCAGCACTCGTCGACGCACTCGCGCTCGGAGGCGTCCGGCTCGCTGAGTAGGCGGGGCCCGTCGGCGAGGTCGTCGACCCGGCCGCGGGCGGACCGTCCGCGGTGTCCTGCCGGCCGAAGAGCCCTGTCGCGACAGCACCCCCGACGGCGAGCGCCGCCACGACCAGGAGCGCCAGGATGGTCACCGCCAGGCGCCGCCGCCGGTACACGCCGGGGCTGGGCCGCCGCCCACCGCCGCCTGTCGGTCCCGTGCCATGCTCCGTGGATTCCATCCATCAAGGCTAGGGGGTCCTCCGTTCTTCCGGGCACCGCGCCGGTGGATAGAGTATTCAGGACAAGAACCCAGGAGCACCCATGGAACCCGGCACCGCGACGTCCGCCGGTCCCGCACGACCGACGGACGCGATCGGCGCGGCACCGACCACCCTGGCCGCACTGCACAGCCGGGTGACCGACTGGTTCACCGCCTCGGCGCGTGATCTTCCGTGGCGGGATGCCCGCTGCTCCCCCTGGGGCGTCCTCGTCAGCGAGGTGATGCTCCAGCAGACCCCCGTGGTCCGGGTGCTCCCGGTCTGGCACGAGTGGCTCGACCGCTGGCCCACCCCCGCGGACCTCGCCGCGGAACCCTCCGGCAGCGCCGTGCGGCATTGGGGGCGCCTCGGCTACCCCCGGCGCGCCCTGCGCCTCCACGCCGCAGCAACCGCCATCCTCGAGCGCCACGGCGGCGCCGTCCCCTCGACCTACGACGACCTCCTGGCCCTGCCCGGGGTGGGCACCTACACCGCAGCCGCGGTGGCCGCCTTCGCGTTCGGCCGGCGCGAGACCGTCGTCGACACGAACATCCGCCGGGTCCACGCGCGCCTCGTCGGGGGCAGCGCCCTACCGGCCCCGGCGCTGACGGTCGCCGAGACGAAGCGCGCCGTGGCACTTTTGCCCCGCGAGGCGGCGCTCTCCGTCCGGTGGAACGCCGCCGTGATGGAACTCGGGGCCGTCGTGTGCACGGCCCGGGCCCCGCAGTGCGACGCCTGTCCCGTGCTGGACGCCTGCGCCTGGGTGGCCGCGGGACGGCCCGCCCCGGACTACGTCCCGAAGGGCCAGGCCTGGGCCGGGACGGACCGGCAGGTGCGCGGCGCCATCGTCGCCGTGCTGCGGCACGCCGACGCCCCGGTCCCGCGGCCCCTCCTGCTGGAAGCACCCGTGGACCTCGGCATGGGATCGTCCGACGGCGCCACCGGTCCCGCCGTCTCCCTGCCCGGCCCCCTGGCGGCCCTGCACGGGCTGCGGGCACCGACCGAGCAGCTCGAACGGGCCCTCGCCGGCCTCCTCGCCGACGGCCTGGCCGAGGAACTGGCCGAGGGGATCCGGCTGCCGGGCTGAACGGGGCACCCGAGCGCGGGAGCGGGCCGGGCAGGACGGAGCGGGACGCCGTCAGGCCGGTTCGCCGAAGCCCGCCTCGACCTCCCTGCCCACGAAGTCCACTGCTGCCTGCGCGTCGGGGCCGACGGCCTCGACCGTGAGCGTCCGGCCCTGGCCGAGACCGAGGCTCATCAGGAGCATGACCGACTTGCCGTCGACGCCGTTCACGGTGATCTCCGCGTCGAGGTCCGTGAGTCCGGTGGCGAGCGTGGCCGCAGGGCGGGCATGCAGGCCCATCTGGTTCGGCAGCGTCCACGAGCCGCGGGCCGTCGGTCCTGCGTCCCCCTCCGGTGCCTGGCCGGCGGACGGTCCGGCCCCCGGCGCTGCCGCGGCGTGTGTCACGAAGGGTTCGAGCTCCTCGGGCCGGATGGAGACGACGGCACCCTCGGCTGCCCGCACGACGTCGTCCACGGGAGAACCGCCCTGGGCCTGCACCGCGGCGGCGACGGCCCCCTCCACGAGCGCCGCCTCCGCGAGGCGGACCCGCTCCCGCACCTCGGGTTCGAGGAACTCGAGCACCATCTCGGCCGTCATGACGGCCGAGCCGAGGTCCGTGAGGATGACGACGCCGTCGCCGCCGTCCGCCCGCTCGATCGCGGCCTGGACCAGGTCGAAGCTCGTGCCGATCCGGGCGGGCCCGGCGCCGGTGCCCGTTCCCCCGGCGGACGCGAGGACGACGTCGGGTGCCATCTGGGCTGCGAGCTCGACGACGCCCTCCGCGATCTTCTCGCTGTGCGACACGATGACGAGGCCTACGCTCATCCGACCGGCCCTCCGGCGGTCTCCGCCGCGACCTGCAGGATGAGGGCCGTCGACTCCGCGCCCGGGTCCCGATGCCCGGCACTGCGTTCGCCGAGGTAGCTCGCCCTGCCCTTCCGGGCGATCAGCGGTTCCGTGGCGACGGCTCCGGCGTGTGCCGCGGCGGCCGCCGCCGCCAGGACATCGGACGCGCTCGCACCTGCCTGGGCGGCGGTCTCGGCCGCGTCGGTGGCGGGGGTCCAGGCGTCGACCATGGTCTTGTCCCCGACCTCCGCCTTTCCGCGCGCGACGATGCCGTCACGCGCGGCCCTGATCATCCCGGCGGCCGCCGCGGCGTCGATCTCCTCCGCGTCGCCCAGGAAGGTCGCGGCCCGCAGGAACGCCGTCCCGTACAGGGGCCCGGCGGCGCCTCCGACGGTGGACATCAGTGTCATGGCCACCTGCTTGAGTACCGCCGCCGGCGTACCGGGGGCCTCCCCCGCATCGAGCTTGGCGACGGCGGCGCTGAAGCCCCGGTCCATGTTCTCGCCATGGTCGGCGTCCCCGATGGCCCTGTCGAGTTCGATCAGGCGCGTGCGGTTCTCGGCGACCACCCGGGCGGCCTCATGGACCCACAGCACGGCCCACCGGGAGTCCAGGGGTTGCGTCATCCTCATGCCCCCCAGCGCAGTGCGGCGGTGAGCACGGGCGAGTCCCAGAGTTCCAGCATCTCGTCGTCGGCCCGCAGGACGGTCAGCGACGCCCCCTGCATCTCGAGCGCCGTGATGTAGTTCCCGACCAGGGAGCGGTCGATGCTCACGCCGAGCCCTTCGAGCAGCTGCGCGACCTTCCGGAACACGATGTACAGCTCGCTGGCGGGCGTCCCGCCCATGCCGTTCACCATCACGATCGTGCGGTCACCGGACGCGAGCTTGAGGTCCGCCACGATGGGGTCCAGGAGTCGCTGCGTGATGCCGTCCGCATTCTCCATGGCGATCTTGTGCCGCCCCGGCTCCCCGTGGATGCCGATGCCGATCTCGATCTCCTCGTCGGAGAGGTCGAAGCTCGGCACGCCGGCGTGCGGGACGGTGCAGGCCGCGAGGGCCACGCCCATGGAACGGACGTTGTCGACGACGCGCTGGGCCACGGCGGTCACGCCGTCGAGATCGTCCCCGCGCTCCGCGGCAGCACCGGCGATCCGCTCCACGAGGACTGTCCCCCCGACGCCGCGCCGGCCCGCCGTGTACAGCGAGTCCTCGACGGCGACGTCGTCGTTCACGAGGACGGACCGCACCGTGACGCCCTCCGCTTCGGCCATCTCGGCCGCCGTCTCGAAGTTGAGGACGTCCCCGGTGTAGTTCTTCACGATGTGCAGGACGCCCGCACCGCCGTCGACCGCGGTGGTCGCCGGGATGATCTGGTCCGGTGTGGGGGAGGTGAAGACGGCACCCGGGACGGCGGCGTCGAGCATCCCGCGGCCCACGAACCCCGCATGGAGCGGTTCGTGGCCGCTGCCGCCCCCGGAGACGAGGCCCACCTTGCCCCGGACGGGGGCGTCCTTGCGGGTGATGAACAGGGGCTCGGGGTGGACGGTCACGAGGTCGGCGTGCGCGATACCGAACCCTTCGACCGACTCGTTGACCACGGCCTTGGGGTCATTGATGAGCTTCTTCATGGCGCTGCTCCTTGACTGCGAACGGACGTTTTGACAGCCTGCAGCCCGCCTCACATGGACCACCCTGGCCACTGTGAACGTTACCGTCCGTTCCTGCCCCTGCCTATAGGTCGGCGTGGCCCGTTCCCGCCCGTCGAACGCCTGAGGGAGGGGCCCGTACGGGCCCCTCCCTCAGGTTGGTGGACCGTCCCCTGAGGGGCGGCCCCGTGATGCATCAGTCGCGCTTGAACGCGTCCTTGACGTTCTCGCCGGCATCCTTGAGGCTCGAGCTGGCCTGGTCCTTGTGGCCCTCGGCTTCCATGTTCTCGTTGCCGGTGGCCTTGCCCAGGCCTTCCTTGACCTTGCCGCCGAGATCCTGGCCCTTGTTCCCGATCTTGTCATCCAGTCCCATAGTGAGGACCTCCTTCAACTCGGTGTACGGCCACCGGTTCCGGTGGCCTGCCGGCATCCCTGAGGAACGCTAAGCCCTCTTACCTTATCCTCGTGGACGGGCGGAAGGCCAACACCGCGCCCGGCGGGTCACAGCTCCCGGATCATGCGGGTGTTGCCGAGGGTGTTCGGCTTGACGCGTGCGAGGTCGAGGAACTCGGCGACGCCTTCGTCGTGCGACCTGAGGAGCTCGGAGTAGACGCGGGGGTCCACCGCGGACTGGTCGGCCATGACCTCGAACCCGTGACGCCGGAAGAACCCGACCTCGAACGTCAGGCAGAAGACCCGGCTGACGCCGTATGCCCGGGCCTCCTCCAGCAGCTGCTCCACCAGGGCGTGCCCCACGCCACGACCGCGGGCGGCCGGCGAGGTAGCCAGCGTGCGCACCTCCGCGAGGTCCTCCCACATGATGTGCAGTGCCCCGCACCCGAGCACCTCGCCGTCGTCGGACTCCGCGATCCGGAATTCGGGGAGGCCCTCGTAGTAGGCCACCGTCTCCTTCGCCATCAGGATGCGCTCCTCGGCGAGCGGCTCGACGAGTGCCTTGATGGCGGGGACGTCCGAGGTGCGGGCGCGGCGGATGGTGATGGACTCGGTCATTGACCCCACTCTACTGAGCCCCCACCATGCGACAGGCCCGACCGGGACTCCCCGGTCGGGCCTGTCGCATGGTGCCGATGGATGCCGCGGTCAGGCCGCCTCGTCCGCGTCGCGGCGAGGGATGCTCCGTGCAGGTTCCGCGGCAGTGCTGCGGCGCCCGGGCCGTGCGTCGTCCTCCTCGTCGAGTCCCCCTTCGACGGCGGCGAAGGCCGGATCGTCCGCGTAGGACTTCAGCTTCGCGAGACGATAGATGATGAGACCGTAGACCGCCTTCGCCGCGATGTCCGCGAGGGAGTAGCCCCCTTGCTTGAGGACCCAGGCGTCCGCGCCGGAAATCCCCAGCAGCGGCAGGGCGTAGGCCACCGGGTAGACGAGCCAGCTGACCAGGAGCAGGATCCGCAGCCGGCTGATCAGGGACTTCACGCCCGGAGGCTGCCGGTCGAGGGACTTCGTCAGTTCGACGAACAGAACGTACAGGATGAACAGGAACGGGATGGTCGACAGGACACCCCACAACACGCGGGCGCCGTCCGTCGAACTGATCTCCCCGGGGTACCCGAGGAGGATCATCAGGGTCGCCGCGGGGATGAGCTGCCGCAGCAGCCGTGCCTGCACCGCGCGGGCCAGGGCGAGCACGGCGATGAGTTCCACGAGCAGGAGCGGCACCGTCAGCAGCCAGTCGACGTAGCGGTAGCCCTCGTTGAACGAGGCCCCGGCGGCCTGCTCGTACGTGCCACGGCCACCGACGGCCTCGGTGACGAAGGCCTCCCTGAACGAGTCGAAGATGCGGAAGTAGTGGTACGCGGCGATACCGCAGACGACCGCCGCGATGATCAGGGCCTGCCGGTAGCGGGGAAGTACCCGCTGGAGGGCGAGTACCAGGAAGAGTGCGGTGAACAGCTGGGCGGCGATGACGAGCGAGAGGAAGTTGTAGACCGTATCGTACTGGCCCTGGGTGAGGGCGTCTGGGATCATGAGCGTGCTCCTTCGGACGGAATCAGTGGCATCGAACCCTGCACCCCGGTGAACCCCAGTGGAGACCTGTCCTACGCGGAGCGTGCCTCGATTCTACGCGCTGTAGAAGACTTGTCCAGAGGCAGATCCCGACCCTCGCCGAGGGTCGGGGAGAGCCGGAGGCCCTCCCCGACCGCGACGCCTACAGTCCGAGCTCGGGGGGCAGGTCACGCTCCTCGCCCAGGAGGTGGGTGGCGAGGAACGCCTCGACGACCCCGTACCAGATCCGGGCGTGCTGGGGTTTGAGGATCCAGTGGTTCTCGTCGGGGAAGTAGAGGAACCGGTGGGGGGTCTCACCACCCTCGCCGGCGGCCAGCTTCGAGGCCGACAGCAGCTCGTACCAGAGCCTGAGGCCCTCCCCGATGGGGACGCGGTAGTCCTTGTCCCCGTGGATGACGAGCATCGGCGTCCCGATGCTGCCCACGTGGTGATGCGGGGAGTTCTCCTCCCTGGCCTCCGGCGTCATCTCCCGCTCCCAGTAGAAGGCGGCATCCGTGGTGGGGCCGAACTGGTCGAGGGCCCAGAGGCTCGCGTGCGTGACGATCGCCGCGAAGCGGTCGGTGTGCCCGGCCACCCAGTTCGCCATGTAGCCGCCGAAGCTGCCGCCCATCGCGGCGACCCGCGTGCGGTCGATGTCCTCGCGCGCCACGAGGGTGTCCGTGGCGGCCATCAGGTCCGTGTAGGGAGCGCGCCCCCACTGCCCCCACCCGCGGTCCACCATGTGCTGGCCGTACCCCGTGGAGAGCGCCGGATCGGGGAGCAGGACGGCGTAGCCGCGGGCCGCCATGATCCAGGGCGACCAGCGCCAGGTCCAGGCGTTCCAGGAGCCGATCGGTCCACCGTGGATCCACAGCAGGGCCGGTGCCGGATGGTCTGCCGAGGCCCCCTCCGGCAGGACGAGCCAGGACCTGACGGGCTGGCCGTCCTCGCCCACGGATTCGATCCGCTCGAGCGAGCCGGGCAGCTCGGGGCGCTCCGCCGGGTTGTGGAGGCGCTCCGTCCGGCCGGTTGCGAGGTCGATGCGGACCACCTCCGCCGGGAAGAGATAGGAACTGCGCAGGGCGTAGGCGGTGGCGCCGTCGGGGGACACGCGGACGTCGGTGTAGGCGGCGGCGTCCTGCGTCACCCGCCGGACGGCACCGGTGGCGACGTCGATGACGAACACCGGCGCGGCGCCGTCGTCGTCGGCCGTGACCACGAGGGCCGAGCCGTCCGGCAGCCAGGCCGCGGGGGACGGCCAGCGGTCCCAGTCCTCCGCCAGCGTCACCGGATCCCCGCCGTCCAGCGGGAGCAGCAGCAGGGTGGTCCGCGGCGCGAGGTCCACCGTGGTGCGCCGGTCCCTGACGACCACGAGGAAGCGTCCGTCGGGGCTGACGGGCCCCGGGGCGTAGTCGTTCTCGCGGTCGTCGAGCAGGACGGTCAGTTCCTTCGTGCCGACGTCGACGCGGACGAGGACGGAGCGCTGGGATCCGCGCTCCTCCGGCAGGGTGAGGGAGGAGAACAGGGCGGCCCCCTCGGGGTCCAGGACGGGGCGGGCCTCCCTGAGGCCGCCGCGTGCCGACGGGACGAGGTCGTCGAGTGACGCCCCACCGTCGGAACCGCCGAGGTCCTTCAGCCCGAAGTAGCGCGGCTCGTCGGGGCCGAGATCGGCGTCCCAGTAGCGGACGGGATACCCGGCATGCAGGATGGCGGCGACGCCCGCCTCCTTGCGGGACTTCCGGCGCGCGGCGTCGTCCTCCTCGTTCGCCGAGCCCGCGAGTGCGCTGCCCGTCAGGACGACGACGTCGGCCGTCTCCGCCGTCGCCACCCCTGCCACTCCGCCTGCGCGGGTCAGCACCAGCGAGGCCTCCCCGCCCGTGGCCGGGAGGCGCCAGAGTGCCGGGCGCTTCTCGCCGTCGGTGTCGTCCGGGTCCGGCCGCGACGACGTGAACAGCAGGTCACCGCTCGCGAGGAACGCCGCCCCGGATTCGCCGGCGGTGCTGCGGGTGAGCCGCCGGGCCGGCTGCCCGCCGGTGGGATCGACTTCCCAGAGCGCCGTCCGGTAGGCGGTCTTCGTGGGATCGAGGGTCGCCACGGAAGTCACGAGCCGCGTGCCCTCCCGGTTGAGGGCGAGCCCGCTCAGGCGGGGAAGGGCGACGAAGTCCTCGAGGGAGGAGAAGGGCGTGGTCATGCTTCATCTCTACCACCGCCTGTGGTCGCCGTCACAGCCGTTCACTCAGGGACGAATGTGGTTGCCGTGGGCACTTACCCGCCGCAGGGAACACCCCGGGGAGACAGCGAACCCGCCCTGGTGGTCCAGAGCGGGTTCGGATGCTGACGTCGGAACGCCGGTGCTACTCGGGGACGGTCGCCTCGAGAGCGGCCGGGGCGTCCTCGATCTCCTTGGGAGCGCCATGTCCGACGAAGGTGAAGCGTGCGTCGGCACCCTCGCCCTCCACGTCGATGTCGATCCGCTCACCGGACTTGATCTCGCCGAAGAGGATCTTCTCCGAGAGCTGGTCCTCGATCTCGCGCTGGATGGTGCGGCGCAGCGGCCGCGCACCCATCGCCGGATCGTAGCCGCGGGTCGCGAGGAGCACCTTGGCTGCGGGCGTGAGTTCGATCGACATGCCCTTGTCGGCCATGCGGCCGCTCAGCCGCTCGAGGAACAGGTCCACGATCTGGACGATCTCGTCCTGCGTGAGCTGCGGGAACACCACGGTGTCGTCCACACGGTTGAGAAACTCGGGCCGGAAGTGCTGCTTGAGCTCCTCCTGCACCTTGGCCTTCATCCGGTTGTAGCTCGTGCTGGTGTCGGTGCCGGACTGGAAGCCCGTCATGACACCCTTCGAGATGTCCCGCGTGCCGAGGTTGGTGGTCATGATGATCACCGTGTTCTTGAAGTCCACCATGCGACCCTGGCTGTCCGTCAGGCGGCCGTCCTCGAGGATCTGGAGCAGCGAGTTGAAGAGGTCGGCGTGCGCCTTCTCCACCTCGTCGAAGAGCACCACGGAGAACGGCTTGCGACGGACCTTCTCGGTCAGCTGACCACCCTCCTCGTAGCCCACGTAGCCCGGAGGGGCACCGAAGAGCCGGGAGACGGTGTGCTTCTCGGAGTACTCGGACATGTCCAGCGTGATGAGGGCATCCTCCTCGCCGAACAGGAACTCCGCGAGAGCCTTGGCGAGCTCCGTCTTACCCACGCCGGTGGGACCGGCGAAGATGAACGAACCGCCCGGACGCTTCGGGTCCTTGAGGCCGGCCCGCGTGCGGCGGATGGCCTGGGAGATGGCCTTGATGGCCTCGTTCTGCCCGATGACCCGCTTGTGCAGCTCGGCCTCCATGTTGAGCAGTCGCGAGGACTCGGCCTCGGTCAGCTTGAACACGGGGATGCCGGTGGAGTTCGCGAGCACCTCGGCGATGAGTTCCTCGTCCACCTCGGCGATGTCGTCCAGTCCGCCGGACTTCCAGCGACGCTCCTTGTCGCTGCGCTCGTCGTGGAGCTTCTGCTCCTTGTCGCGCAGCGACGCGGCGCCCTCGAAGTCCTGGGAATCGATGGCCGATTCCTTCTCGCGCTTGACGTTCGCGATGCGCTCGTCGATCTCCTTGAGCTCGGGAGGCGCGGTCATCCGGCGGATGCGCAGGCGCGCTCCCGCCTCGTCGATGAGGTCGATCGCCTTGTCCGGCAGGAAACGGTCCGAGATGTAGCGCTCGGCCAGCGTCGCCGCGCTGGTCAGCGCGCCGTCGGTGATCGAGACGCGGTGGTGCGCCTCGTAGCGGTCGCGCAGGCCCTTGAGGATCTCGATCGCGTGCGCCACGGAGGGCTCGGCGACCTGGATGGGCTGGAAGCGGCGCTCGAGGGCGGCATCCTTCTCGATGTGCTTGCGGTACTCGTCCAGGGTGGTCGCGCCGATCGTCTGGAGCTCCCCACGCGCGAGCATGGGCTTCAGGATCGAGGCGGCATCGATGGCGCCCTCGGCGGCACCCGCTCCGACGAGGGTGTGGATCTCGTCGATGAACAGGATGATGTCGCCGCGGGTGCGGATCTCCTTGAGGACCTTCTTCAGCCGCTCCTCGAAGTCACCGCGGTAGCGCGAACCGGCCACGAGGGACCCGAGGTCGAGCGTGTAGAGCTGCTTGTCCTTGATGGTCTCGGGGACGTCACCGCGCACGATCGCCTGGGCGAGGCCCTCGACGACGGCAGTCTTGCCGACACCCGGCTCGCCGATCAGGACGGGGTTGTTCTTGGTGCGGCGGGAGAGGACCTGCATGACGCGTTCCATCTCCTGCTCGCGCCCGATCACGGGATCGAGTTTGGATTCGCGGGCAGCCTGGGTCAGGTTGCGGCCGAACTGGTCCAGCACCACCGATCCGGCAGGGGTTCCCTCCTGCTGGGGACCGCCCGCGGCAGCGGGCTCCTTGCCCTGGTACCCGGACAGCAGCTGGATGACCTGCTGGCGGACACGGTTCAGGTCCGCCCCGAGCTTGACGAGGACCTGCGCGGCGACGCCCTCACCCTCGCGGATGAGACCGAGCAGGATGTGCTCGGTACCGATGTAGTTGTGGCCGAGCTGGAGGGCCTCCCGCAGGGAGAGCTCCAGGACCTTCTTGGCGCGGGGGGTGAAGGGGATGTGACCGGACGGGGCCTGCTGGCCCTGGCCGATGATCTCCTGGACCTGCTCCCGCACGGCGCCCAGCGAGATGCTGAGCGACTCCAGCGCCTTGGCGGCGACACCCTCACCCTCGTGGATCAGGCCAAGCAGGATGTGCTCGGTGCCGATGTAATTGTGGTTGAGCATGCGGGCCTCTTCCTGGGCCAGCACAACAACACGACGGGCACGATCTGTAAATCTCTCAAACATCAGACACACACTCCTAGCTAACGCGTAATTCGATGCTACGGGTACGGGGTGTGCTTTGGGCGCGTGTTCGCCACAGGCGAGATAACGCCGGAGGGCCCCCACCCCGGCGCATCCTCGGGGTGGGTCAGCGCTGGGCCGCCCGGTACGCCTCCACGATCTCCCCGTTCACGCGCCCGCGGGAGGAGACGTTGTAGCCGTTCTCCTTCGCCCACTCGCGGATCCGGGCGGCTTCCTGGTTGCGGGAGGACGACGCTGCGCTCGAGGTGCTCGACCGCTGCTTCGACTGGCTGCCGCGACGGGCCGCGCCGACGTAGTCGGACAATGCCGACCGCAGTTCCGAGGCGTGCG
The DNA here is from genome assembly GCF_023100725.1 of Arthrobacter antioxidans. NCBI lineage: Bacteria > Bacillati > Actinomycetota > Actinomycetes > Micrococcales > Micrococcaceae > Arthrobacter > Arthrobacter antioxidans. The sequence goes on along the minus strand of NZ_CP095501.1, from coordinate 149,401 downwards.
TCTCCGAGAGGTCGATCTCGTACTGCACGCCGTCGAGGCCGAACCGGACGGTTTCCTCGGCTTCTCCGCCGTCGATGTCATCGATGAGAATAATCTTTACCTTCTGTGCCACGGTGATCTCCTAATATTCCTCGATGTGAATGCCCCTCAATTGATTATGCGGCACTATTAGATCGAGGTCAAAGAAGGACTTTTCTATGTGGATCAGTTTTCCTGCTCGCCCTTTTCTTCGTCCGCCGTTCCGCGCTTCCGCGCGTCCTCGGCGTCCTGCAATTCCTCCGCGCGCGCCATGGCTTCGCGCTCGGCCCGGTCGACGTTGAATATGGCCCTGATCACGAAGTAGAAAAGAACTGCCAAGCAGGCTGAGGGTAGGAGGACCGCTATGTATTCCACGACTACTGGCCGCCTTCGGGCTTGAGGATCGGGAAGAGGATCGACTCGCGAATTCCGACGTTCGTGAAAAGCATCACGAGGCGGTCGATTCCGAGTCCGATGCCGCCCATGGGCGGGGCCCCGTATTCGAGCGCCCGGAGGAAGTCCTCGTCCAGTTGCATGGCCTCGTCGTCGCCGGCCGCGGCCTGGCGGGACTGTTCCGTGAGCCGCTCGCGCTGGATGACAGGGTCGATGAGCTCGGAGAAGGCCGTTCCGCGTTCCATCCCCCCGATGATCAGGTCCCAGGCCTCGATGAGCCGCGGGTCCTCACGGTGCGGGCGGGCGAGCGGCTGCGCGGACGGCGGGTAGTCGTAGACGAAGGTCGGCTGGATGAGCGTGGGCTCCACGATCTCCGAGAACAGTTCGAGCACCACCTTCTCGGCACCCCACGCCGGGTCGAGGGAGACCTCGTGCCGCCCGGCGACGGCGCGCAGGTCCTCCACCGGGGTGTCCGGCGTGATCTCCCGGCCCACAGCCGAGGACAGGCCCGGGTAGACACCGAGCCAGGCCCACTCACCGTCCAGGTCGATCGTGCCCTTCGCGGTCTCGATGGTGCGCGACCCGAGCAGGTCGGCGCAGGCGAGGATGATCTCCTTCATGCGGTCCGCCATGACGAACTGGTCCGCATAGGCCTCGTAGCACTCGAGCATCGTGAATTCCGGGCTGTGCGTGGAATCCACGCCCTCGTTGCGGAAGATGCGCCCGATCTCGTAGACGCGGTCGATCCCGCCGACCACCGCGCGCTTCAGGTACAGCTCGAGGGCGATCCGGAGGGTCATCTTCTGGTCGAACGCGTTGAGGTGCGTGTCGAAGGGGCGGGCCGTGGCACCGCCGTGGACGAGCTGGAGGACGGGGGTCTCCACCTCGATGTAGTCGTGGCGGTGGAGCGTCTCCCGGACGGTCCGCGTGATGGCGGCGCGCGTGCGCACCATCCGGCGGGCTTCCTCGCGCACCATGAGGTCGACGTAGCGCTGGCGCACGCGGGTCTCCTCGTTGACGCCGGCGTGCAGCGTGGGCAGCGGGCGGAGGGCCTTGGAGGCCATGGTCCACGCGTCGGCCATGACGGACAGTTCACCGCGGCGGGAGCTGATGACCTCGCCGCGCACCTGCACGTGGTCGCCCAGGTCCACGAGGGCCTTCCACTCGGCGAGGCTGTCCGCGCCGATGTCGGCGAGGCTCAGCATGACCTGGAGCCGCGTGCCGTCGCCCTCCTGCAGGGTCGCGAAGCACAGCTTGCCCGAGTTCCGGATGAAGACCACGCGCCCGACGACGGCGGCGTGGGTCCCGCTCGACTCCCCCGTCCCGAGGTCGGCGAACTGCTCGCGGACCTCCCCCAGGGAATGCGTGCGCTCCGGGCGGACCGGGTAGGGCTGTGTTCCGGCGTCGAGCAGGGCTGCGCGCTTCTGCAGCCGGAAGCGCATCTGCTCGTTGAGGTCGTCCGCGGGGAGGGTGTCGTCGTGGGTCACGGTAGACAAGTTTACGGCTCCCGCCCGGGCGTCCGGTGCGGGTGCGGGTCAGCGCGGGACGGGCAGGAGGATGTTGTCGATCAGCCGGACGGCGCCCACCCGGGCGGCGACGACGGCGAGGGCCGCGGGCCGCTCCGGGCCGGGGCCCCCCACCGGTGCGAACGAGGCCGGGTCGACGACGTCGAGGTAGTCGAGGTCCACACCCTCCTCGGCGGCGACCTGCGTACGGGCGGCGGCGAGGTCGAGCGGTTCCCCGCGCGCTGCCCGGTCGCGGAGCGCGGCCAGCGTCCGCGACAGGACCAGGGCGGCGGCGCGCTCGTCGTCGGCCAGGAACCGGTTGCGGCTGGACAGCGCCAGGCCGTCGTCGTCGCGCACGATCGGCACGCCCTCGATGTGCACCGGCAGGTTGAGGTCGAGGACCATGCGGCGGATGAGGGCCAGCTGCTGGGCGTCCTTCTCGCCGAAGTACGCCCGGTACCGGGCGCGGGTGGCGGGCTGCGCCAGATGGAGGAGCTTGGCGACGACGGTCAGCATGCCGTCGAAGTGGCCCGGCCGCGAGGCCCCCTCGAAGACCTCGCCCATGGGTCCGGCGCTCACGCGGACCAGCGGCTCCCCGCCCGGGTACATGTCCTCGACGGCCGGGGCGAACACGAGGTCGACGCCCCGGGCCCCGAGCAGCCGCAGGTCCTCGTCGAGCGTCCGCGGGTAGCGCTCGAGGTCGGCCTGGTCCCCGAACTGCAGGGGATTCACGAAGACGGAGGCGACGACGACGTCGTTGGCGGCCCGCGCCGCACCCGCGAGCGCGGCGTGGCCGGCGTGCAGGCCCCCCATGGTGGGGACCAGACCGAGCGAGGGCCGATCATCCGCCGCCGTCCGGGACCGGGCGGCGTCCAGCAGGGTGGCCGTGGCCGCGCGGAGGTCCGCGGGGGTGGAGACGAGGAACGGGAGGGCCGGGCTGTCGGGGCCGGTCGGGGTCACGAGGGTCCTTCGGGAGGTGGTGGGACGGCCGACGCGCGGGTGCGGTCCGCTGGTGCAGGAGGAGTCAGGCGGGCCGGACGTCGGAGGCACCCGGACCGTCCGGGCCCTCGGGGGCCTCGGCGGAGGACGGTCCGCCCCCGCCCGGACCGTCCGCGAGGATCGCGAGGATCGCCTCGCCCTGGGCTGGCGCGAGGACGCCCCGCTCGAGGGCGCGCAGGGCCGTGGCGCGTGCCATCCCCAGGTAGGCCTGCCGGGTGTCCGCCGCGTCGTGCGCCTCGAGCGCCGCGCGGTGGGCCCGGACCGTCTCCGCATCACCGCGCGCCACCGGCCCCGTCAGGGCGCCCTCACCCGAGGACAGCGCGTTCTCGAGGGAGGCCTTCATGAGCGGGCCGAGCAGGCGGTCCGGCTGCTGGACGCCGAGGTCCGCGAGGAGCTGCGCCGACTGGGCGGCGATGGTGACGAGGTGGTTCGACGCGTGGGCCAGGGCCGCGTGGTACAGCGCCCGCGACTCCTCCTCGATGACCACCGGCTCGGCGCCCATCTCGACGACGAGCGCCTGGGCGATCGGCAGCACGGCGGACGGGGCGGTGACCCCGAACACGCTGTCCGGGAGGCGCCCGAGATCGAGCGACAGCCCGGTGAACGTCATCGCCGGGTGGATCGCCAGCGGGATGGCCCCGGCCGCGCGGGCCGGCGCCAGCACGGAGGTCCCGTAGCGGCCGGACGTGTGGACCACGAGCTGGCCGGCCTGCCACGCGCCGAGCCGCGCGAGTCCCTCGACCAGCTCCGGGAGGGCGTCGTCGGGCACCGCGAGCAGCACGAGTTCCGCCCGCTCGATGATGTCCGGGATCTCGAGCACCGGCACCCCGGGCAGGAGGTTCTCGGCCCGCTCGCGGCTCGCCTCGGAGACGGCGGAGACCCCGACGACGGCGTGGCCTGCCGATCGCAGGGCGGCACCCAGCACGGAGCCGACCCGGCCCGCACCCACGATGCCGACACCGAGCCGGCCGGGGCGCCGGGAGGCGTCAGTGCGGGCCATCGGCGGCCTCCTCGGTGTTCCGGGGCGACGGCGTGTAGCGCGGGGCTACCGGCATCACCTGGTGGGTGGCCGGCGTCACCTGCCGGGGCTGCCGCGCGGCGCCGTCGGGGAGAGCCTCGCCCTCCGCGAGGCGCGCAACCGCGGACGGTGCGGGGTCGACGGCGAGGGGAGAGTCGACGGCGAGGGGGGAATGGTCCGGGAGCGGCGGCGCGGCGGCCGGCGGCGCCGGAAGAGGCCGCATCCACTGTTCGGGGCCGCTGCGGCGCCGCGCGTCGGCGGCACGTGCCGCCTGACCGTGGAACAGCTCCCACGCCGTCGGGGCGTCGGCGAGGCTCACGCGCGGGCTGACCGGACCGGGCGTCGTATGCAGGATCAGCTGTGCCACCCGGAAGCGGCGGTCCACGGGTCCCTGCTCGATCGCCAGCGACTGGGTCCGCTCGTGGGGGACGACGGCGAGCCGCCGCCACAGGACACCGGAGCGCAGGAGCAGGGCCGTCGCGGTCACCGCGAACCCGGTACGCCGCCACGCCAGCGGCGCGAGCCACCGTGCGCGGCGGGGCGTGGTGACGAACCCCTCCCCGCCGTCGCGGCCCGCCATCCCGGCAGCGAAGAGCTCGACGGGCCGCTCCGTGCCGGGGTCGGGCAGGACGAGGGCGAGGATCTGCAGCACCTCGTCGCGCGTGCCGACGGGCAGGAGGGTGGCGCGTGCCTGCCCCTCGTTCGACGCCGACGCGCCGTATCCGGCCACGTTCGCGGTCACGCGGTACCACCCCTTGAGCCGCCACAGCGGCGACTGGACGATCCCCAGCGCCTGCACGCGCCCGGGAGGCACGGTCTGCGCACGGGTGTCCAGCAGTCCGTACCTGATCCGGAGGCCGTCGGGGGAGGTGGCCGCCCGGAAGTTGTAGCCCGTGCTCAGGGCCGACCAGTAGGCTCCGGCCACGCCGATCAGGATCGGGATGAAGGACGTCGCCACGATCGGGGTCTCGAACACCACGCCGAGGGTGACGATGACGATGGTGGCCAGCACCAGGGCGAGGCTCGTCCCGGACAGGAGCGCGGATCCGACGACCCGGCCGGGCGGGACCACCACCACCTCGCGCTCGGGCGCCTCGGCGATCTCCTCGGGGTGCTCCGGGTCCGGTTCCACCCCCGCGGCCCGGGCGAGGATCATGGCGCGCAGCCGGCGGGCGTCGTCGAGCTTCAGGAAGGCGAGCCTGACCGCCGACTCCCCGGCGTCGGCCACCTCGAACTTGAGTTCGGCGAGTCCGAAGATGCGGGCCAGGAACGGCTGCACGATGTCGATGGCCTGGACGCGGTCGAGCCTCGCCTGCCGCTGCTGGCGGAAGACGACGCCGGAGTGCACGCGGACGTGGTCACGCGTGACCTGGTAGCGCGTGCAGTACCAGGACAGGAGGAACGCGCCGGCGATGACGACGACGACGCCCAGCAGGATCCCGACGGCCGCGAGGACCCCGAACCCCTCGGGCAGGGGGGAGCGACCGCGCGGCCCCGGGCCGAACAGTCCCTCGAACCAGTCCCGGCCCACGATGAAGAGGATGGCGACGAGGGCGATCCAGCCGCGCACGAGGGGCGAGATGACGTGCACGCGCAGCCATTTCTCGCCGGGGCCGGCCTGCGTGTCCCCGGTCGCGGGGTGCGGCGGCTCGGGCGGCGGCTGCACCGGCTCGGTCACAGCCCTGCCAGCCGGGCTTGTCCGCGGGCGGACAGCTGCTCGCGCAGTCGTGCCCCCTCGTCGGCCGGCAGCCCGGGGATCTCGGCGTTCGTGGCGGGGGACGCGGTGTGGAGCTTGAGGGTGCAGATCCCGAAGGCCCGCTCGAGGGGGCCGACGGCGACGTCGACGTACTGCATCCGGCCGTAGGGCACCACCATGGTGCGCTGGAAGATCACGCCCTGGCGGACGAGGAGGTCGTCGTCGCGCTCGGCGTAGCCGATCGCGGCCACCTGGCGTGGAAGGAGCAGCCCGCGCCACACCGCGCCGACGAGGACGACGGCGGGCAGCCCCCAGGCCAGCCACAGGGGTGGGAAGGACTCCCAGACACCGGTGAGGCGCAGGACGAGCGGGACGCAGGCCAGGACGAGCCAGACCAGCGATCCGATGAGCCAGCCGAGCACCCGGACCCGCAGGTACTTCGGTGACACCCTGGACCACTCGAGCCCCGATGGGTCTATCGGTTCCCTACGCATACTCCCCCTCGCTCTCCCCGCCCGGTGCGCCCGTGCCGTCGTCGTCGTCGGACGGGAGCCGGCAGAAGTCCTCGACCACCAATCCCACCATAATCATCACGATCCCGCCTGCCATGAGCGCCACCGACCCCCAGAGGGGTGCCACGGTGGACCGCACCGACAGGAGCGCCACCTGGTCGACGAAGATCCCCGCGTGCCAGCCGAGGCTCACCGCGCCGGCGTAGGCGCAGGCCTGGGCGAGGACGAGGGTTCGGGTGGCGAGGATCGGATCGAGCGGCCGGTCGCGCCTGCCGTTGCGCCAGCGCAGCACGCGGCGGCCGAACACCAGGGTGATCGCGATGATCGCCGCCGTGGTGACCAGGGAGGTCAGCGGGAGCGCCGGCGTGCCGTAGCCGTTGCGGGTGGCGAACCAGTTGACCAGCCAGCCGGCGAGCCCGGCCACCAGCCCCACGAGGCCCAGCCAGCGGAACCGAAGGGTGCTCACGGTGTCCTAGACTCCCTCGAACGGCACCAGGCCCGCGAGGTCCTCGGCTTCCGCGGCGAGTTCGGCCACGGGCCGTCCGCCGAGCTCGGCCCCCGCATCCATCCACGCCCAGGGCTGCAGGACGAAGGCGCGGACTGCCGCGCGCGGGTGCGGGACGGTCAGGGTCTCGTCGTCGGAGACCCAGGTGCCGTAGGTGATGATGTCGACGTCGAGCGTCCTCGGGCCCCAGCGGACGGTGCGCGTGCGGTGATGCCGTTCCTCGACGGCCTGGCAGTGGGCGAGCAGCTCGTACGGCCCCAGGTCCGTCTCGACCTCGATCACCATGTTGAGGTAGTCGGGCTGCTCCGGGCCGCCGACGGGCCTGGTCCGCACCACGGGGGAGACCGCGTGCAGGCGGACGCGGTCCGACCCGACGAGGTCGGCGACGGCGCGCACCAGGGTGTCGCTGCTGGCGCCGAGGTTGCTGCCGAGGGCCAGGACGGACCGCACGGTGCTGCTCACGCCCGGCTCCTGCGCAGCGTCACGGCCACGTCGCCGAACGGCACCGCGATGGGGGCCTTCGGCTTGTGGACGGTGACGTCGACGGCCGCGACGGGGAAGGCCGCGAGGATCGCCGCGGCGATCGTCTCGGCGAGGGCCTCGATGAGGTCGAAGGGATCGCCCTGGATGATGCCGTGCACCAGCTCGGCGACCTCGCCGTAGTGCGCGGTCCGGGCGAGATCGTCGCTGGTCCCGGCGGGGTGCAGGTCGAGGTGGAGGATGAGGTCCACCACGAAGGGCTGGCCGTCGCGGCGCTCGTGCTCGAAGACGCCGTGGTGGCCCGTGGCCGTGATGCCCGTGAGCAGCACCGTGTCGAGGTCCCCGGAGGGCGAGCCGGGCCGGCCCGGCCGCACGGTCGCGCCCGTGGTCACGGTCGCCGGCCGGCGGCGGCCGCGACCTTGACGGCGTCGAGCGTCGCGGCGGGGTCATGGACGCGGACGCCCCAGGTGCCGCCTGCGGCGGCCAGGGTCGCGACGGCCAGCGAGGCGTGGTCGCGCTCCACCGGCGCGGCCGTCTTCCCCGCCGCGGTGAGCAGGGTCCCGAGGAAACGCTTCCGGGACGCGCCCACGAGGACGCGGTGACCGAGGCCGGTGAAGGCGTCCAGGTTCTGCAGGATGGCCCAGTTCTGCTCGTCGGTCTTCGCGAAGCCCAGCCCGGGGTCGAGGATGATCTGCTCGGGGGCGACCCCCGCCGCGACGAAGCGGTCGCGCAGCGTGGTGAGCTCGCGCACCACGTCGGCGACGACGTCGTCGTACTCCGCCAGGCCGCCCATCGTCGCGGCGGTCCCCCGGCGGTGCGTGAGGATGTAGGGGACCTTGCGCTCGGCGATCAGCGCCGGCATCGCGTCCTCGTACCCTGCACCCGAGATGTCGTTCACGATCGACGCGCCGGCGTCGAGGGCCTGCCGGGCGGTCTCCGCGTGCATGGTGTCGATACTCACCAGCGCCCCCGCCTTCACGAGCGCCGTGACGACGGGCAGGACGCGCGCCAGTTCCTCCTCGACCGGCACCTCGCGGGCGTTGGGGCGCGTGGACTCGCCGCCGACGTCGATGATGTCCGCTCCGCCGTAGTGCATCCGCAGTCCGTGGCCGATGGCGTCGTCCGTCGTGGCGTACCGGCCGCCGTCGCTGAAGGAGTCGGGGGTGACGTTCAGGATGCCGAGGACGACGGCGCGGTCCGCGGGAAGGTCCTGGACCGTCCGGGCGACGCGGACGGGCCGGATGACGGGCAGCGGCGAGGTCGCCGGTCCGGTTCCGGGCGTTGCGGCGAGTGAATCCATCGGGATCGGTCCTACCTTCCGAGTATGAGGCTCATGGCCTCGGCGCGCGTCGCCGTCTCACGGAGCTGGCCGCGGACGGCCGACGTGACGGTCTTGGCGCCAGGCTTCCGCACCCCGCGCATCGACATGCACATGTGCTCGCACTCGATGACGACGATCGCGCCCTTGGGTTTCAGGTGTTCCATCATCGCATCAACGATCTGGCTGGTCAGCCTCTCCTGGATCTGCGGACGCCGCGCATAGACCTCGACGAGTCGCGCGAGTTTGCTCAGACCCGTGACGCGCCCGTCCGCCGAGGGGATGTAGCCGATGTGCGCCGTCCCGTGGAACGGGACCAGGTGGTGTTCGCAGGTGGAGTAGAAGGGGATGTCCTTCACCAGCACGAGCTCCTGGTGGTCGATGTCGAAGGACGTCGAGAGGACCTCGCCGGCGTCCTGGTGCAGCCCCGAGAACATCTCCGCGTAGGCCTTCGCCACGCGCTTCGGGGTCTCGAGCAGCCCGTCGCGCTCGGGATCCTCGCCGATGGCCGCCAGGATCTCCCGGACCGCCCGCTGGATGCGGAGCTGGTCGACAGGCGATCCCGTGGCGGCCAGGGCTGCATCCACTACTTCGTCGTCGAAATCTGTCACGGGTTCTCCCCTTCGGTGTGGCACTCGTCGCCGCCGGCCCCATGGCCGGAGGCGTTCCTCTGCAGGACCAGCCGTCCTAGCGGTCCGTGCCGCCCCCGGTGTTCCGCGGCCCGTTCTCCGACGGCTCGGGCGACGGCAGGTCCGACGCGTGCACGTCGAAGTCGTTGGGGAGGTTCGCGTGGGCGATCTGGTCCTGCGGCGCCACGCTCTCCGGAGCGGGCTGACCCCCCTCGAGGGCTTCCGCGCGTTCCTTGCGCGAGGTGACCGGCGGCAGCGAGTGCACGGGGCGGGTCTGCTTGGACAGCCAGACCTCCCGCAGTTCGCGCTTGCGGACGTGGGTGAAGACCTCGGCGATCTCGGCCTGGTTGAGCGTCTCGCGCTCGAGCAGCTCCAGGGCGAGGCGGTCCAGCACGTCTCGGTTCTCGGTGAGGATCTGGTAGGCCTCGTCGTGGGCGTTGTCGATCAGCCGGCGCACCTCCTCGTCCACCACGAGGGCGAGCTGGTCGGAGTAGTCGCGGTCGCTGCCCATGTCACGTCCGAGGAACGGCTCCCCCGCACCCTGGCCCAGCTTCACCGCGCCGATGCGCTCGCTCATCCCGTACTGGGTGACCATCTTGCGCGCGGTCCCGGTGGCCTTCTCGATGTCGTTCGAGGCGCCCGTGGAGGGGTCGTGGAACACGATCTCCTCGGCGACCCGGCCGCCCATCGCGTAGGCGAGCTGGTCGAGGAGTTCGTTGCGCGTCACCGAGTACTTGTCGTCGCTCGGCATCACCATGGTGTACCCGAGGGCGCGTCCGCGCGGCAGGATGGTCACCTTGGTGACCGGGTCCGTGTTGCGGAGGGCCGCGGCCACGAGGGCGTGGCCCCCCTCGTGGTAGGCCGTGATCTTCCGCTCGAGTTCCTTCATGACGCGGCTGCGCTTCTGCGGCCCGGCGATGACGCGGTCGATCGCCTCGTCGAGGGCGCGGTCGTCGATGAGCTGTGCGTTGGAGCGGGCCGTGAGGAGCGCCGCCTCGTTGAGGACGTTCGCGAGATCGGCACCGGTGAAGCCCGGGGTCTTCTTGGCGACGCCCTTGAGGTCCACGCCGCCGGCCATCGGCTTGCCCTTGGAATGCACGGAGAGGATGTGCTCGCGGCCCCTCATGTCCGGGGCCTCGACGCCGATCTGGCGGTCGAAGCGGCCCGGGCGCAGGAGCGCGGGGTCCAGGACGTCGGGGCGGTTGGTCGCGGCGATCAGGATCACGTTGGTGGTGGCGTCGAAACCGTCCATCTCGACCAGGAGCTGGTTGAGGGTCTGCTCCCGCTCGTCGTTGCCGCCGCCCACGCCGGCACCGCGGTGGCGTCCGACGGCGTCGATCTCGTCGACGAAGATGATGGCGGGTGCGTTGTTCTTGGCCTGCTCGAACAGGTCCCTGACGCGGGACGCACCGACGCCCACGAACATCTCCACGAAGTCGGAACCCGAGATGGAGTAGAACGGCACACCGGCCTCGCCGGCGACCGCGCGGGCGAGGAGGGTCTTGCCGGTGCCGGGAGGACCGTAGAGGAGCACGCCCTTGGGGATCTTGGCCCCGAGGGCCTGGAACTTCGCGGGCTCCTGGAGGAATTCCTTGATCTCGAGCAGTTCCTCGACCGCCTCGTCCGCGCCGGCGACGTCGTTGAACGTGACCTGGGGCATGTCCTTGGTGATGAGCTTGGCCTTGGACTTGCCGAACTGCATGACCTTGGAGCCGCCGCCCTGCATGCGGCTGAGGAGGAACCAGAAGATGACGCCGAGGATGAGGATCGGGAAGATCAGGCCGGCGAGGCTGAGGAGCCAGTTGCTCTCGGCGGGCTGGTCGGTGAAGCCGTCCGTGTCGGAGGCGTCGATCGCCTCCACCACGCCCTCCGCCCGCGCGGTGCTGTAGAAGAACTGGACGCTCTGGCCCATGTCCTCGTAGTCCTCGCGCAGGGTGAGGTCCACGCGCTGCTCGCCGTCGTAGATCTTGGCCTGGGAGACCTGGTCATCTTCGAGGAGCTGGAGCCCGACGTTCGTGTCGACGCGGGAGCTGCCCGTGCCGAACAGGCTGGGCAGGACCAGCAGGAGCGCCACGACGGCCAGGACGATCCAGAAGATGGGCCCCTTGAAGATGTTCTTGAATTTCATTCGTCTCAGGGCGGCAAGCCCTGTCCCTCCTGCTGATGCAAGTAAAAATGTGCGGGCGCACTGCCGTGCAGGTGCCCCCTGAGCACCTCAACATATACACCGTCTGAGATTGACCACGCGCGGATCAGGCCAATAGTTCCCTCTTGGCGTATCGGCGGCAGGCCGCGGGGCCTACTCGTAGACGTGCGGCGCCAGGGTGCCGATGAAGTCGAGGTTGCGGTACTTCTCCGCGAAGTCGAGGCCGTAGCCGACCACGAATTCGTTCGGGATGTCGTAGCCCACGTACTTGACGTCGATCTCGACCTTCGCGGCCTCGGGCTTCCGCAGGAGGGTGCAGATCTCGACCGAGGCGGGACCGCGGGACAGGAGGTTCGCCTTGAGCCAGGAGAGCGTCAGGCCGGAGTCGATGATGTCCTCGGCGATCAGAACGTGCTTGCCCATGAGGTCGGTCTCGAGGTCCTTGAGGATCCGCACGACACCGGAGGACTGCGTGCCCGACCCGTAGGAGGAGACGGCCATCCAGTCCATCGTGATGTGGGAGTTCAGCGCCCGTGCGAGGTCGGCCATCACCATCACCGCGCCCTTGAGCACGCCCACGAGGAGGATGTCCCGGCCCTGGTAGTCGGCATCGATCTGCTCCGCGAGCTCGTTGATCCGCTGCTGGATCTCCTCCCGGGTATAGAGGACGTGCTTGAGATCTGCCTGGACGTCGTTGGAATCCACCGATTACTCCTGGTTTGGCCGGCGGAACTGCTTCACGCCGGGACCGTTGTTGCTGCCATTGTTCCGTAGAACAAGACTGCCATAGCTTGGTTGTCCCCGGAGAACCGATCGCCCGCGCACCTGGCGGTGCACGCTCACCTTCCCGCCCAGCTGCACCGGACCGGCCGAACCCTTCCGGTCCAGCAGCGACTCGGCCGCGCGGAGCCGCTCGAAGCTCGGCTGGAACGCGCCGAGCTCGAGGGCCGCGAGCGCGAGGACGCGCTGGCGGAGCGCAGCGGGCAGCGACCTCAGGCCCTCCTCCGGCAGGAGCACCGTGCCGTCGTCGCCCTCGGTGCGCAGGGAGGCGTACGCGTCGGCGCTCAGCTGCTCCAGGAGGTCGGCGTCCTGCCCGAGGATGCGTGCCGTCCGCGCCAGCGCCCGGGCGATGCCCGGCCCCAGCTGGTCCTCGAGGAACGGCAGCACCTCAGCGCGGACGCGGGACCGCGCGTAGGAGGGGTCGAGGTTGGTGGGGTCGTGCCACGGGTCGAGGCCGTAGAAGGCGCAGATCGCCTCGGTGTCGGCCCGGCGCAGTTCGAGGAACGGCCGGAGGTAGGGTCCGCGGCGCTCGGGCATGCCGGCCAGGGACCGGGTGCCGGAACCGCGGGCGAGGCCGAGCAGCACCTGCTCCGCCTGGTCGTCGAGCGTGTGGCCGAGCAGCACGGCGAGCGCCCCGAGCCGGGAGGCGGCGTCGTCGAGCGCGGCGTAGCGGGCGCCGCGCGCCGCGGCCTCCGGGCCCATGCCGTCGCGCTCCACGGTGACGCGGCACACCTCGACCGGGTCGAGTCCGAGACCCCGGGCGGCGGCGGCGGCCCGCTCGGCCGTCCCGGCACTGCCGGCCTGCAGTCCGTGGTCGACGACGACGGCGCCCACGCGGCACCGCCCGGTGTGCGCGAGGTGGGCCGCGACCGCGGCGAGGGCCAGCGAGTCCGGGCCACCGCTGCACGCGACGAGGACCAGCGGCAGGTCCCCGGGGGCCGACGGCGTCCCGTCGGCTCCACCGGGGTGCCCGCCCGGCCGCGCGGGCTCCGCGAGGAGTCCCTCGAGGCTCGCGGCGAGCAGGTTGCGTGCGGTGCCGACCGCCGGGAGCAGGCGCGGGCGCCTAGCCATGTCGCCGCAGGCTCATCCTGTCGATCCACTCGTCGGGCGCGTGGATCTCCCGCTCGGTGGGCAGGTGCGACTCCGACTCCCACACCGCGTTGAAGCCGTCCATCCCGGTCTGGCTGACGACCCTCCGGACGAACTTCGAGCCGTCGCTGTACTGGCGCATCTTCGCGTCCAGCCCCATCAGCTGCCGGATGATCTTCTCCAGGGGGCCGCGGGACTTGCCGCGGGCGTTGAAGCGCCGGCGGATGGTCTTGACGGACGGGACGATGCTGCCGTCGACGCCGTCCATCACGACGTTCGCGTGGCCCTCGAGCAGGCTCATGACGGCGGTGAGGTGGGACAGCAGCGCCTTGTCCTCCGGGGCCTGCAGGAGGGAGAGCACGCCGGCGGGCCGCGGCGGCACACCCTCGGTCCCTGCACCCTCCTCGCGCGCCACGACCTCGCCGCGGGAGCGGGCCTTGGCGGCGGTGATGTTCCTGACCGCGGCGCCGAGCCGTTCGGAGAGCGTGTCCGCCTGGTCCATCAGGCCCGAGGTCAGCTGCCCGATATGGCTGGTCATGTGGTCCTTCAGCCAGGGCGCTGCCGCGAACTGCACCCGGTGCGTCTGCTCGTGGAGGCAGACCCAGAGCCGGAAGTCGGACGGGTCCACGTTCAGTTCCCGCTCCACCGAGATGATGTTCGGGGCCACGAGCATGAGCCGGCCGCCCAGCCCGGTGCGCGGCGGCACGAACGGGTCGTACTGCCCGAGGACCTTGCTGGAGAGGAACGCGAGGATCGCGCCGAGCTGCGCCCCCGTCACGGTCCCGCCGAGGGTCAGGGACGCGGACTTCAGGACCTCGGGCCTCGTTGCGGCGAGCTGGTCCAGCGCGGGTTCCATGAGGGCGCGGAAGCTCTGCGAATTGGCCCGGGACCAGGAGGCGCGGTCCACGACCAGCAGTTCGGAGTCCCGCAGGTCCCGCGCCGCGTCGAGCCGCGAGATCGCGTGGACATGGTTCACGGACACGCCCGCGAGGTGGCGCATGTTCTCGACTGCACGGTTGATGTCGGCCGGTGTCATGGTGGGTCCGGCGGGGGTCAGGGACGCGGCCGTGGAGGCCGCGAGATCCCAGTTGACCAGCTGCGGGCGGGGCGTGGCTGACTCGTTCCTGGACATGCGCCTATTCGATCACATCCCGCCGACGGCGGCTCCCAGGGACGAACCGGCCGCTCCGCCCGGGGCGGAGGACGGTCAGCGGCAGCCGCACCCGGCGACGATCGCCGCCGCGCGGTCGGCGGCCGCGCGTGCCTCGACCGTGGTGCCGTCCAGCCCGGCCGCGAGGAAGGAGAACACGAGGAGGCGCCCGTCCGCGGTGACCACGTGCCCGGTGAGCCCGGTGACCGCGTTGAGCGTCCCCGTCTTGGCGCGGACGGTGCCCGCACCGGCGGCGGCGGGGCCGTCCTCCGCCGTGAACCGCGTGGAGAGGGTGCCGGTGAGGCCCGCGATGGGCAGCGATCCGGCGACGCCGGCGACACCGGGCAGCTCCGAGGTGGTGATCCCGCGCATCAGCGCCGCGAGCTGCGCGGGTGAGACGGCGTTCCGGGTGGACAGGCCGGCCGCGTCCCCGACCAGCAGCCCGTCCCCGGGGACCCCCGTGGCCACGGCGGCCGCCGTGAGCGCCTCCGTGGCTCCACCGGACGACGCCGGCCGTCCGCTCGCGCGTGCGGCGACGCGGGCCAGGGCCTCCGCGAGGTAGTTGTCGGAGGTCTCCAGCATGTGCCGGACCTGGTCCTGAAGAGGTGCCGAGTCCACGGCCGCGAGCGGCTCGGCGTCCTCGGGCGCCGGCCGGCGCTGCACGTCGGGGACCACGACGATCCCGCGGTCCGCGGCCGCCGCCACGAGGTCCGCGGCGAACATGCGGGCCGCATCGAGGGCCGCGTCCTGCGAGCGCGGCCCACCGCGGCGCCCCTCCTCGAGCCAGGCGGAATCGACGGCCAGGGAGTGGACCGGTGCGATCTCGCCGGCCGCCACGTCCCCCTCCGCCCAGGTGGGGTTGAGGGTCGCCCCGACGAACAGGGTGTCGTCGAGGTACACGGTGTAGGTCCCCGGACCGGGCATGGCGGCGGCCGCCTCCGCGGCGAGGGTCCCGAGGCCGGCACGCCCGACGACGGCGTCCGGGTCCGACGCGCCGGAGCCGAGGAGGACGTCGCCGCCGCCGTGGAGGTACAGGGCTCCGGGCGTGGATTCCGCGCCGAGGACCGACGTCGTCAGCACCTGCCCCGGCTGTCCGAACGTCATGGCGGCCACCGCCGTGAGGAGCTTGATGTTGGAGGCCGGGGCCTGGAGGCGTCCGGCGTCCCGGGCGTAGAGGACGCTGCCGTCCGTGGAGTCGACGACGGTCCCGGCGAAGGTGCCCGCCCCCGGGATCCGGAGGGCGGCGTCGAGCTCCGGCCCCAGCACCGCCGGGTCCGGCACCGGCGCGGACGGCGAGAGCGGGGTGACGACGTCGGGCACCGCGACGGCCGTCGGCGGGACCTGGGCTGCCGGCGTGACCGGTGGTGCCGGCACGGGCGCCGGGGCCACCGCGGCCAGCACGCCCGGCGTGAGATGGGTGGCCACGGGGACCGCGACCGCTGCCATGACCAGGACCAGGAGGAGGCCGGTCAGCAGGCGGAGCGGGCGCACGGGGTGTCCTTTCGCGCGGTGCGGGGAGGAGCACAGCAGGTACGGGAAATGCCCGGGTACCGGCGGACGACCGATATGTTAGGGCTGACGATCAAACAGTAGACCGGCGGAGCCCCCTTGTCCCGAGGGCGCGGCCGCAGGCGGACACCATCGACCTACCCCAGGAGTTGCCATGAAGCTCGACGTCACCATCGAGATCCCGAAGGGCTCGCGCGTCAAGTACGAGATCGACCACGAGACCCACCGGCTGCGCCTGGACCGCGTCCTGTTCACGGCCATGCAGTACCCCACGCACTACGGCTACTTCGAGAACACGCTCGGCGAGGACGGCGACCCGCTGGACGCGCTGGTCATGCTGCAGGACTTCGACCTCATCCCGGGAGTCCTCGTCGAATCGCGCCCCATCGGCGTCTTCAACATGACCGACGACGGCGGCGGGGACGCCAAGGTGCTCTGCGTGCCCGTCGACCCGCGCTTCGACCACATCAAGGACCTGTCCGACGTCTCGGACTTCCTGCTCGACGAGATCAAGCACTTCTTCACGAAGTACAAGGACCTCGAGCCGGGCAAGTGGGTCGAGGCCGCGGACTGGGCGGGCCGTGAGGAGGCCGAGGCGGAGGTCGCGGCCTCCCTCCAGCGCTTCAAGGACCTCGGCGATGCGAGCGCGGAGGACGAGCCGCAGGGCCGTTCCGTCGACGTCGAGGCGAAGAACGCCACGGAGACGCCCGAGGGACGCTAGGCAGGAGCCTGCCCGGAGCCCCCCGCCGTCGGTCCCCCTCGGGGGAGGAGGGCGGGGGCTCTCCCGTGTCCGGGCTCCGGGAGCCGCGCGAAATCAACGCACTTGCGTTGATTCGCGGCCCCGGGACTCCATACTGATGCAATGCACTTCGTCCTGACGATCAACCAGCGCGATTCGCGTGAGGTCGGGGACCTCACCGCCGACCTGCTGAGGGACCTGCGCCATGTGCCCGCCGCGGTGCCGTTCCAGCGGTCGGTCGGTGACGAGGTGCAGGGCGTGGTGGACTCGGCGACGGCGGCGGTGGAGGCGGCGCTCCGCGCCCTCCGCCACCGGCGCTGGCACGTCGGCATCGGCGGCGGCGGCCTGACGCCCCCGGTGCCCGAACGCCTCGTGGACGCCGAGGGCTACGGCCTCGTGTACGCACGCCGCGCGGTCGACAGGGCCCGGAGGACCGGCGAGCGGATCCCGCTCGCGGTCGAGGGGCCGGACGGCGGCATCGCCGCCGAGGCGGAGGCCGTGCTGCGGCTGCTCGGGCAGATCGTCGCCACGCGGACGGACGCCGAATGGGCCGTCGTGGACCTCATGACGCCGGGCGCACGGGGACAGCAGAAGTTCGTGGCGCAGGAACTGGGGATCACCACGCAGGCCGTCAGCCGGGCCGTCGTCCGGTCCCACTGGACGGAGGAGTGGGCCACGCGGCCCGCAGCGGCGCGGCTGCTGGACCTCGCGCACGGTCCTGCGTCGCTCCCCTCCGCGGCCCTGGCCTACTGATCCGCAGGACCAGCCGCTGGTGCCCGGGGTCAGATCAGGGAGCGGAGGACCTTCGCCGCGCCGTCGTCGTACACGCTGCCCGTGACCTCCGAGGCGGCGGAGCGGACCTCGTCCGGCGCCTGCCCCATGGCGACGCCGCGCCCGGCCCACTGGAGCATCTCGATGTCGTTGCGGCCGTCGCCCACGGCGACCGTGAGCGACGGGGCCGTCCCGAGGCGGTCCCGGAGGACCTCCAGGGCGCTGGCCTTCGTGACGCCCGACGCGGCGATGTCGAGCCACGCGGTCCAGCCCACCGAGTAGGTGACGCCGTGCAGGCCGATGGCTGCGACGGCCTCGCCGAACTCCTCGGCCGAACTGTCGGTGCTGAAGACCACGACGCGCACGGCGCGTGACTCGAGCATCTCCTCGAACCCCACGCTCTCCGCTTCCGAGCCGAAGCTCGCGTCCTGGAAGCTCTCGGTCGAGAGGAACCTGCCGCGGTCGTCCTCGAGCGCGTACTTGGCGGACGGCAGGCGGTGCCGCAGCGCGCTGAGGGCGGGTTTCGGGTCGAAGGTCACGCGGTCGACGACCTCGAACCCTGCCGAAAGGGCGGGATCGAGCCTCAGCGTGACGCCCCCGTTGGAGCACACGGCGTAGCCCCGCGTGATGCCGAGGTGTTCGATCACGGGCAGCGTGGCCCCGAGGGATCGCCCCGTGGCGATGATGACGTCGTGCCCGGCGTCGAGGACGGCCCGGGCTGCGTCGCGGACCTCGTCCGTCATGTTGCCCTCGTGATCCACGAGGGTACCGTCGACGTCGAGGGCGACCAGATGCTGTGTACGGTTTTCCTGCCGGTCATCGATGCCGGCATTGATCAGGGTAGTCATACCTCTTAGTGAAGCAGACGCCCCCGACCTCCGGGTAGGGCAGCGCTCACAGTACGGGAAGGATTTCCAGTCCGTTCAGGTACGGACGCAGGGCGGCGGGGACCGTCACCGAGCCGTCCGGGTTCTGGTGGTGCTCGAGGATCGCGACGATCCAGCGCGTGGTGGCGAGGGTCCCGTTGAGGGTCGCGACGGCGCGCGTGCCCTTCTGGCCCTCCCCCTCCTGGCGTTCGCGGATGTTCAGGCGGCGCGACTGGAAGGTGGTGCAGTTCGACGTCGAGGTCAGCTCGCGGTAGTCGCCCTGCGTGGGGACCCACGCCTCGCAGTCGAACTTGCGGGCGGCGGACATCCCGAGGTCACCGGCAGCGGTGTCGATGACCCGGTAGGGCAGCTCCACCTTCGCGAGCATCTCCTCCTCCCAGGCCAGCATGCGCCCGTGCTCCGCCGCGGCGTCCTCCACCGTGGTGTAGGTGAACATCTCCACCTTGTTGAACTGGTGCACGCGGATGATCCCGCGGGTGTCCTTGCCGTGCGAGCCCGCCTCGCGGCGGTAGCAGGAGGACCAGCCCGCATAGCGCAGGGGGCCCGCGCCGAGGTCGAGGATCTCGTCGGAGTGGTACCCGGCGAGGGCCACCTCGGAGGTGCCCACGAGGTAGAGGTCGTCCTCCTCGAGCCGGTAGATCTCGGCGTCGTGGGCGATGTCGAAACCGGTGCCCTGCATGGTCTCGGGGCGTACGAGGGTGGGGGTGATCATGGGCGTGAAGCCCGCCTCCATCGCCTGGTCCAGCGCCATCCGCAGCAGGGCCAGCTCGAGGCGCGCGCCCACGCCCTTCAGGAAGTAGAAGCGCGATCCGGAGACCTTGGCGCCCCGCTCCATGTCGATCGCCCCGATCAGCTCACCGATCTCGAGGTGGTCGCGGGGTTCGAAGCCCTCGGCCGTGAAGTCGCGGGGGGTCCCCACCGTCCTGACGACCACGTAGTCGGCCTCGCCACCGGAGGGGACGCCGTCCTGCACGAGGTTGGGGAGTTTCCGCAGCAGCGTCTCCTGCGCGGCCTTGGCCTCCTCGGACGCCGCTGCGGCCGCCTTCACGGCGCCGGCGAGCTCCCTGACCTCGGCGAGCAGCGCCTGCTTCTCCTCGCCCCGGGCCTGGGCCACCCGCTTGCCGAAGGCGTTCTGCTCGGCGCGGAGCGTCTCGTAGGCCGTCACGGACTCCCGGCGGTGCGTGTCGGCGGCGAGGACGGCGTCGACCAGCGACTCGTCCGCCCTGCGGGCACGCTGCGATGCTCGGAACTGCTCGGGATTCAGGCGGAGGTCGTTGACGTCGATCACCCGCTAAGACTACCCAACCTCCGGTGCCCGCCCGGCCCGGCAGGACGGGCCGCTATTGTGGGTGATCATGCGCCGCAAACTGCTCGCCGGGACCGCCGCGGCGTCCGCCGCCGTCGCGTCCATCCAGTCGTTCTGGTCCGTGCGGCGCCTCCAGCAGACCCGGACGCCTGCCCCGTCCGTCCATGAACCCATACCGGTGGACGACACACCGCAGCGCGTGGCCCTCGTCCTGAATCCCACCAAGCTGCAGGCCGCGGCCACGCGGGCCCTGGTGGAACAGGCGTGCTCCGACGCCGGCTGGAGGCCTCCGCTCATCCTCGAGACCACGCTCGAGGACCCGGGTACGGGCCAGGCGGAGCAGGCGCTGGCGGCCGGGGCGGACCTCGTGATCGCGGCGGGCGGCGACGGGACGGTGCGCGCCGTGGCACGGGCCCTCGCGCATCAGCCCGCGGCCCTCGGCCTGCTGCCGCTCGGGACCGGCAACCTGCTGGTGCGCAATCTCGGCCTGCCGTACAACGACGTCGCCGGGTGCCTCCGCTTCGCGCTGCACGGCTTCGAGCGGCGGATCGACATGGCGCGGATCATGCTCCGCAACGAGCACACGATGACGGCGTCGGAGTATCCCTTCCTCGTGATGGGCGGGATCGGTTTCGACGCGAGCGTCATGGCGGCCACCAAGGACGACCTCAAGGAGAAGTACGGCTGGCTCGCCTACAGCGAGGCGGGCGTGCGGCACCTGCCCGGCCGGCGGCGGCGGGTCGCGATCAGCCTGGACGGCCAGCCCCCGCAGACCCGGAAGGTGCGCAGCCTGCTGGTCGCCAACTGCGGCAAGCTGCCGGCGGGCGTGGACTTCGTGCCCGACGCACGGATCGACGACGGCTATCTCGACGTCGTCGTGCTCAGTCCGCGCAGCCTGCTCGGCTGGACGTTCATGGCCGCGAAGATCCTCCTCCGTCACCGCGGCGGCACCCCCGTGATCAGCTACTACCGCGTCCGGGAGGTCACCGTGTGGTCCGGCGAGCCGATCGCCACGCAGCTCGACGGCGACGCATCGGGGACGATCACCTCGCTGACGGCCCGCGCGGATCCCGGCGCCCTGGTGGTCCGGGTGCCGCCACCGGTCCCCGGACCACCGGGGTCCGCTCCGGCGCTGTCGTTCCCGTCCTGGCGGGGGCGCCTGCGCCTCGCCGGGCAGGGGTCCTCCGACCGCTCCTAGCGGTCGCGGTCGGTGTACTCGCCCTCACCGTGGGGCTTGTCGATGAGCGGGCGGTCCTTGTCGGTGTACTCGCCCTCCTCGGCCGGATTCTCGGCGGAGGTGTAGCCGCCGGACTCGCCCGCGGGTTCGGCACTGGTGTAGTGGCCCTCGTGCTCGACGGCGTCCTCGGCCTCCGCCGGGCCGCCCTCGGCCTGCTCGTTGATCAGCGCCTGCTCCTCGGCGAAGCGGAGGTCGTTGCCCTGGTCGCCGGCGTCGCCGTGCCAGTTGGGGTCCGACGTCGAGCCGTCACCCTTGTTGGGGTTCACGATGTGTCCGTCGTGCGAGTTCTCGGTCATGATGCTGCCTTTCATCGGAGGATGCGCTCCTCGTTGGGCGCCCGCTGCCAGCGTACTGAGGAACGGGATGGTTGGAAATGCTCGGCGTCAGTCGCGCAGCAGTTCCTGCACGGCCTTCTCCGACGCCGAGTAGGAGGTGATGGGGATGACCTCGCCGCTCATGAAGCGGTCCACGAGCCGCGGGTCCACATAGGAACTCCTGGCCACGGTGGGGGTGTTGCCCAGGTGGTCGGCGACGGCCCGCATGGTGGCACTGACGGCCTTCTGCCGTGCGGTGCGGGTCGTGGCACCGAGGTCCTCCTTGGCGAGGGCCATGGCGGCGACGACGGTGGCCTGCCACGTCCGGAAGTCCTTGGCCGTGAACGGCCCGCCGGTGACCTGCCGCAGGAACTCGTTGAGCTGGGAGCCGTCCACGTGGTGCCACGCGCCGTCCTCCGTCCGGTAGGCGAGGACCGTGTCGGGGTCCTCGCGCTCCAGCATGGGACGCAGCGCCTCGGCGAGGTCCTCGTCCTCCAGGCGGGTGTCCCACAGCTGGCCGCTCTTGCCGGGGAAGTCGAACAGGATGACGGGCCCCTCCACGGTGCAGTGCTCCACCAGGAGGGTCGTGACACCGAAGGACCCGTTGGCCTCCGCGTACTGGGCCGAGCCGATCCTCAGGGCCCCGGCGTCGACGATCCGGAGCGCGGCGGCGAAGGCGCGTTCCCTGGGGACGCCGTCGCTGCGGAGGTGCTGGGTGATGGCGCGGCGGGCGCTCGGCAGTTTCGTGCCGAAGTCCAGGGCGCGGTCGAACTTCTCGCGGTCCTTCTGCTCACGCCACGCCGGGTGGTACATGTACTGCCGCCGGCCGGCGTCGTCCGTCCCGATGGCCTGGACATGGCCGTTGGGGTAGGGCGCGATCCACACGTCCTTCCACGCCGGCGGGATCACCAGTTCCCTGATGCGCTCCACCTCGGCGCGGTCCTGGAGGAGCGCGCCGTCGGGTGCGCGGTAGCTGAAGCCCTTGCCGTGCCGGCGGCGGGTGATACCGGGCCTGCGCGTATTGCTGCGCCGCAATCGAGCCATCGTGGAACCAGCCTTCGGTGGGAGGAGGACCTTCGATACTAAGCCTACTGTGTTTCAGCTCCTCCCCGCTCGGCCGCCCTCCCGCCCCGGACGATGTCCTCCAGCCAGGCGTCGGCAGCCCCGAAGGCGTCGTCGGAGGTGTGGCGTTCCACGGCCGGCGAGCGGCGGTCGGCGCGGGCGTAGGAGCCGAGGAACCGCAGGCCGGGGCTGATGCGGTGCAGGCCCTTGAGGGCGTCGGCCACCCGGGCATCCTCCACGTGGCCGTCGGCGTCCACGCTGAAGAAGTAGTCGCCGAGGAACTGCCCGGTGGGCCGCGACTCGATGCGGCTCAGGTTCACGCCCCGCGCCGCGAACTGGTCGAGGATCTGCATGAGGGCGCCGGGGTGGTCGTCCGGCAGGGGGATCACGAGGGTGGTCTTGTCCGCTCCCGTGCGCGGGGGCAGGGCATCCGGCGTGCCCACCAGGATGAAGCGGGTGACGGCGTCGGTGACGTCCCCGATGTCCGTGGCGAGCACGGCCAGGCCGAGGCGTTCGGCCACGAGCGGCGAGCAGATCGCCGCGTCGTAGGCGTGCTCGTCCCCGGCGAGGCCGAAGGCGGCCGCCGCGGTCGACGACGACGGGAAGTACTCCGCGTCCCGCACGTGGGCGTCGACCCAGTTCCGGCACTGCGCCCACGCGTGCCCGTGCGTCGCGATGCGCCGGACCCCGTCCGGGGTGGTGCCGGGCCGCGCGGCGAGGACGAACGTGATGGGCACGAGCTCCTCGCGCAGGATGCGCAGCGGCTCCCCCACGGCGATGGCGTCCAGGGTGGCACTCACCCCGCCCTCGACCGAGTTCTCGATGGGCACCATCGCGGCGTCGACGGAGCGGGCGCGGACGGCGTCGAGCGCGGCCCCCACCGTCGCGGCGGGGACGCGGCGGGCGGCGTCCGCACCCGGCACCTGGAGCAGTGCGGCCTCGGTGAAGGTCCCCTCGGGTCCCAGGTACGCGTAGGAGGGACGGTCCGTCCGGGCGGTGCCGGTCACAGGACCGTGGGCTCGCCGCCCACCTCGGAGACCATCGGCTTCCCGGCCTCGAGCCAGGCGCCCATGCCCCCGCTCACGTTGACGGCGGTGTAGCCGTTCCCCTCCAGCCATTCGGCGGCGCGCTGCGACCTGCCACCGCTGCGGCAGATCACGTGCAGGTCCTCGTCCGGGTCCAGTTCCCCGAGCCGGGCCGGCAGCTCCTCGAGGGGGACGTGCAGCGCGCCGGCCACGTGCCCGGCCTCCCACTCGTACTGCTCCCGGACGTCGAGGATGCGTGCGTCGTCGGGTACTGCCGTCACCGGTACGTTCTGGATTTCGCTCATGCGCCTACCTTTTCACGGGCCGGCGGGGCGTCGCCATTGCTACGGTCGGCCCCCGCCCCGCGGCGGCTCCTATAGTGGTCCCTGATGAGCGAACTCCACGAACTCTCCGCACTCACCCTCCGGGACGCCCTGGCGCGCGGTGCCGCCGGCGCCCGGGAGGTCACCGAGCACTTCCTCCGGCGGATCGACGCCCTGGACCCCGAGCTCAACTCGTTCCTCACGGTCACGCACGAGGACGCCCTCGACGCCGCGGACAACGCCGACAGCGTCCGTGCCTCCGGTGCGCCCCTCGGGCCCCTGCACGGCATGCCGCTCGCGCACAAGGACCTCACCGACGTCGCCGGCGTGCGGACCACGCTGGGCACGGCCGCCCTCGAGCACGCCGTCGCCGGGCAGGACGCCCCCCTCGCCGCGGTGCTGCGGCGGGCCGGGGCCGTGAGCCTCGGCAAGACCCAGGTGCCCGAGTTCGGGCTGAGCTGCTACAGCGAGAACCGGATCGCCCCGCCGGCCCGCAACCCCCTCGACCGCCGGCTCAGCCCGGGCGGCTCCTCCGGCGGCAGCGCCGCCGCGGTGGCGGCGCTGATGATCCCGTTCGCGCCCGGGACCGACGGCGGGGGATCGATCCGCATCCCCGCGGCGGCCACCGGCCTGGTGGGCCTCAAGCCCAATCGGGGCCGCGTCCCGTCGGGGTCCGGGCAGGCCGACCTGGGGCAGCTGGTGGTCGCCGGCCCCCTCGCGCGCTCCGCGGTGGATGCCGCACTGCTGCTCGACGCGCTGGTGCAGGAACCGAACTACCGGCCCACGAGCGCGGCCTCCCGCTACCCGGGCTCCTTCACGGACGCGGCCCTCCGCGCGGAAGGGCGCTTCCGCATCGGCGTCAGCACGGCGTCGCCCTTCGCCGGAGCCCTGGAGATCGGCCTGGACAGCGCGGCGACGGACGCGTTCACCGCCGGCATCCGGACGCTGCAGCGCGCCGGCCACGACCTGGTCGACGCCGACCTGTCCTACGATCCGCGCTACCACGACGCCTTCCAGCTCGTCTGGACGGCCGGACTGGCCACGGCCCCGATCCCCGACGACCGCGAGGACCGGCTGACGGACATCACGCGGGTGCTGCGGCGCCGGGCCCTGGGACGCAGCGCGGCGGACCTCGCGGGCGCCGTCGACGTCCTGCGGCAGTTCGAGCACGACACGATCGAGCAGTATTCCCGCTACGACATGATCCTGACGCCGGCACTCGCCATGACGCCGCGACCGATCGGCTGGTACACGGATGCCGGCGGCGACACCGACTACGTGCGGCAGTGCCAGTACTCGCCCTACACCTCGATGGTGAATGTCTGCGGCCTGCCGGCCGTGACCGTGCCGACCCTGCGCCTGCCCGACGGCCTGTCGATGAGCGTGCAGCTCATCGGCCGGCCCGGGGAGGAGGCGCAACTCCTCGCCGCGGCAGCACACATCGAGGCACATCGGCAGTAGTCCCGCGATTTTGCATCTCCGGTTCCGCGCGGCACCATGGAAAGAATGAGTACTACGCAGCGCACCGTCGACACCGGCGGGAAGACCTTCCTCGGCCACCCGCGCATGCTGGCCAACCTGTTCAGCGTCGAACTGTGGGAGCGGTTCTCGTTCTACGGGATGCAGGCGCTGCTCCTCTACTACATGACGTACTCCCTCGCCGAGGGCGGCCTGGGCTTCGATCCGGCGCTCGCGGCCGGGCTCGTGGGCGCGTACGGCGGCGGCGTCTACCTCTCGACGATCCTCGGCGCGTGGCTCGCCGACCGCGTGTTCGGCTCGGAGCGGGTGCTGTTCGTCTCGGCCATCGTCATCATGGGCGGGCACATCGCCCTCGCGCTGCTGCCCGGCGTGCTGGGCCTCGCGACCGGCCTGGTGCTGGTGGGCGTCGGCTCGGGCGGGCTCAAGGCGAACGCCTCCTCGCTCGTCGGCACGCTCTACCGGTCGGGGGACGACCGGCGCGACGCCGGATTCTCCATCTTCTACATGGGCATCAACATCGGCGCCCTCGTGGGCCCGCTGCTGACGAACCTGGCCTGGGCCGCCTACGGCTTCCATGTGGGCTTCGGCCTGGCCGCCGTCGGCATGGCTGCAGGGCTGATCCAGTACTCCCTCTCCCGCAAGGGCCTCCCGGCGGAGGCGCACCAGGTCGAGAACCCCCTGCCCCGTGCCGAGTACCCGCGCTGGATCGGCATCGCCGCCGCCACCGTCGCACTCCTCGGCGCGGCCCTGGCCACCGGCCTCCTCAACGCCGGCAACCTGGCCGACGTCATGGCGTACACGGCGATCGCGGCGACCATCGCCTACTTCGCGGTGATCCTCTCGAGCAGCAAGGTCTCCGGCGTCGAGCGACGCCGCGTCTACTCCTTCATGCCCCTCTTCGTGGCCAGCGCCGCGTTCTGGTCCCTGTTCCAGCAGCAGTTCACCGTGGTGGCGCTCTACTCGGAGAGCCGCCTGGACAGGAACCTGTTCGGGTGGGAGATGCCCCCCGGCATGGTGCAGTCCATCAACCCCGTCTTCATCATCATCTTCGCCGGGATCTTCGCCACCCTGTGGACGCGGCTCGGCAGCCGCCAGCCGTCCTCGCCCGTGAAGTTCTCCCTCGGCCTGATCGTCATGGGCATCGCGTTCCTCGCCTTCATCCCCTTCGCGGGGGGCGGGCCCAACAGCACACCGCTGATCGGCCTCGCCGGGATCCTGCTGCTGTTCACCTTCGCGGAGCTGTTCATCTCCCCCATCGGCCTGTCCGTGACCACCAAGCTCGCGCCCGAGGCGTTCCGCACCCAGATGCTCGCCCTGTTCTTCCTCTCCATCTCGCTCGGCACCACGGTGTCCGGCCTGCTCGCGGGCCTCTACTCCGAGCAGACGGAGGTGCCGTACTTCGCGTTCAGCGGCGTCACGGCGATCATCCTGGGCGCGGCGCTGCTCGCGGGAGCCCCGGCGATCCGGAAGGCCATGAGCGGCGTCCGGTAGCCTCGGACCCTACGTCACAGGACCCTCTCCGGGGAGCAGTTCACCCCCGGGGAGGGTCCTGTTGCGTGGAGGCCCCCGATCCCACAGACTTCTACCCACCGGTAACATCCGTACCGGCAGTTGCAGGATCCCTGCAGCGAAGCGTTGAGAGATCAAAGGAGATCGCGTGTCGAACCTCGCCAACAACCTCGTGGCCACTGCGACGAGGAGCCCCTCGGCGGTGGCCATCAAGCTCGACGACGTCGAGGTCACCTTCGGCGCCCTCGAGGTGCTCAGCCAGAAGGTCGCCACGCTCCTCGCGGAGCACGGGGTGCAGCGCGGTGACCGCGTGGCCCTCATCATGCCGAATATTCCGCAGATGGCATTCGTCTACTACGGCGTCCTCCGGGCCGGCGCCGTCGTGGTCCCGCTGAATCCGCTCCTCAAGGGGCGCGAGGTGGCCTACCACCTCACCGACTCCGGCGCGAAGCTCGTGTTCGCCTGGGAGGGCATCATCGCCGAGGCGCAGGCCGGCGCCGAGGCCTCCGGTACCGGGACGGGCGGCGAGGTCGCCGTGGTGACGGTCGACGGCGGCGCCTTCATGCAGCGCGTCTCCGCGGCCGAGCCGACGCCGGGCGTCGTCGACCTCGACGGTGAGGACACCGCCGTCGTGCTGTACACGTCCGGGACCACCGGGCGGCCCAAGGGCGCCACGCTCTCCCACACCAATCTCTCCCGGAACACGGAGATCTCCCGCGACCTCATGGGGACGAAGGAGGGCGAGGTCCTCTTCGGGGGCCTGCCGTTCTTCCACATCTTCGGGCAGACCTGCGCGCTGAACGCCGCGGTGCTGACCGGCGCCACCGTGACCCTGCTCCCCCGCTTCGAGCCGGGCAAGGCGCTCGAGATCATCCAGCGGGACCGCGTGACGGTCTTCGAGGGCGTCCCGACCATGTACGTCGCGATGCTGCGCCACCCGGACGTCGCCGGCACGGACCTGTCCTCCGTGCGCGTGGCCGTGTCCGGCGGGTCCGCGCTGCCGGTCGAGGTGCTGCACGAGTTCGAGCGCGTGTTCAAGGCGGACCTGCTGGAGGGCTACGGCCTGTCCGAGACCTCCCCGATCGTGAGCTTCAACCGCGTGGGACAGCTCCGCAAGCCCGGTTCCATCGGCACCCCGGTGGACGGCGTCGAGGTGCGGATGCTCGACCCGCAGGGCGCCGAGGTGCCCCAGGGCGAGGTGGGGGAACTCGCCGTGCGCGGCCACTGCGTGATGAAGGGCTACTGGGAGAACGCGGACGCCACGGAGGCGGCCATCCCCGACGGCTGGTTCCGCACGGGGGACCTGGCCCGCGTGGACGAGGACGGCCTCATCTTCATCGTGGACCGCAAGAAGGACGTGATTCTCCGCGGCGGCTACAACGTGTACCCGCGGGAGGTCGAGGAGGTCCTGTACGAGCACCCCGCCGTCGCGGAAGCCGCGGTGATCGGGGTGCCGGACGACCTCCACGGCGAGGAGATCGTCGCGGTCATCGGCGTCCGGGCAGAGCACGCACCGGCCGACGACGCCGCCCGGGAGGCCCTCGCGGCGGAGATCACCGCCTTCGCGAAGGAGCGCGTGGCCGCCTACAAGTACCCGCGCCGCGTGGTGCTCGTCGAGGCGCTGCCCAAGGGGCCCACGGGCAAGATCCTCAAGCGCGAGATCACGGTCTAGCCGTACATCCGGCCCCGGCCTGCGCTGAAGACGCCGTAGACCTGCGCGGCGGCATCCTCCATCAGGGCCCCGGCCCCGTCGATCAGCTCGTCGAGGGCCATGGGCCCGGTGGCCAGGGAGAAGGCCGCCGCCAGTCCGGCGTCCTGCACCTGGGCGGCCGAGAGCTGGACGCGTCCGGCGATCACCACGACGGCGCACGCGGCGGGGGCGGCCGCCAGGACGGCGTGGACCACTTTCCCGCCGAGCGACTGGGAGTCGAAGGAGCCCTCGCCCGTGAGCACGAGGTCCGCGTGGGCGAGGGCGCCGGCGAGTCCGACGGCGTCGGCCACGAGGGCGGAGCCGGGCACGATCTCGGCGCCGAGGAAGGGGACGAGCACGGCGGGGAGCCCGCCGGCCGCGCCCGCCCCCGGCACGTCGAGCATGTCGACGCCGGTCGATCCGGCGACCACCCGCGCCAGGCGGGTGAGGCCTGCTTCGAGGACGACGACGTCGTCGGGCGTCGCGCCCTTCTGCGGCCCGAACACCGTCGCGGCGCCGCGTGGTCCGCACAGGGGGTTGTCGACGTCGACGGCGATACGCCAGCGGACGGCACGGGCGCGGGGGTGGAGCCGGGTCACGTCGATCGTCGCGAGGGCGCCCAGCGCGCCGCCGCCGGGGGCGAGGGGGGCGCCGTCGGCATCGAGGAAGCGGGCCCCGAGGGCTGCCAGGAGGCCGGCACCGCCGTCGGTCGTCGCCGACCCGCCGATGCACAGCAGGATCTCGTCCGCGCCGTCGTCGAGGAGGCGGACCGCGATCTCGCCCACGCCGTAGCTGGTGGCGGCGAGGGCGTCGAGGGGCCGGTCGGCGACCAGCGGCAGGCCGTTGGCCTCCGCCGCCTCGAGGACGCCCCGGACCGGGGCACCGGGCGCGCCGTGGTCCTCGGAGATGCCGTAGCGCGCGGTCCGCGCCCGGCCGGCGGCGTCGTGGCAGGCCGTGGTCCGCGCCCCCACGTGCCAGGCCGCGAGGAGGGCGTCGAGCGTCCCCTCACCGCCGTCGGCGAGGGGGGCCAGGACGACGTCGGGCGCCGGGTGGCCCTGGCGGGCGGCGGCCGCCCTCACACCGGCGGACATGGCGAGGGCAGCCTCCCCCGCGGGAAGGCTGCCCTTGAGGGAGTCGGGTGCGAGGACGATCCTGAGCGGACGCTGATGCGCTGGCGTGGTCACGCGTCCACCCTAGCTGTGCGTCCGGGCCGCCCGGGGCCCGGGCCGGTCAGGCGTCGGCCGCGCCGCCGTTGTCCGCCTCGAAGCCGGGGGCCACCTCGTCCTCGATGCCGGGACCGCCGTAGCCGCCGGCGTCCTGCTCCTCCGGCGTGCCGGCCTGGTCGGCGCCCTGCTCCTCGGGATCGGCGGTGGGGGTGTCGTTGGGATTCTCGCTCATGGTGCTGCCTTCCGTGATGCGTCTGCTCCCTGACTGGGCGCTGATACTCAGCTTACTGATGATCGGTCCGCGGGCAACCTGCCACCGCGCCGGCGGAACTCCCGCGTAACCCGCGCTGCGCTGGTGTAATCGGGCGCGTTCTTTGGCATGCTGGGGCCATGGCTAACCGAGCGGGCACAGTGGCCCTTCCCAGCGACCTCATCGACGTGACCGGACTGCTCGACGCGTACTTCGACGTCGACCCCGATCTCTCCGATCCCGCCCAGCGCGTGGCGTTCGGGACGTCGGGCCACCGCGGCTCGTCCCTGAAGTCCTCCTTCAACGAAGGCCACATCGCGGCGATCACGCAGGCGATCGTCGAGTACCGCGCCGGGCAGGGCATCACGGGTCCCCTGTTCATGGGCAAGGACACCCACGCCCTGTCGGAACCGGCGCAGAACACCGCACTGGAGGTCCTCGCGGCCAACCGGGTGACCGTCCTGGTGGACGCCCGCGGCGCCTACACCCCCACCCCCGCCGTGTCCCACGCGATCCTCACCCACAACGCGACGCACACCGGGCAGGCCGACGGCATCGTCATCACGCCCTCACACAACCCTCCGGGCGACGGCGGCTTCAAGTACAACCCGCCGCACGGCGGCCCGGCCGACTCCGACGCCACGAACTGGATCGCCGACCGCGCCAACGCCCTGCTCGAGGACGGCCTGCGCGGGGTGAAGCGCCTGCCGATCGCCCAGGCCCGCACGGCGGAGGGGATCGGCAGCTACGACTTCCTGCAGCACTACGTGGACGACCTGCCGTCCGTGCTGAACCTCGACGCCATCCGCTCCGCCGGCGTGCACATCGGCGCGGACCCCATGGGCGGCGCCTCCGTGGACTACTGGGGCGCGATCGGCGAACGCCACAACCTGAACCTGACCGTCGTGAACCCGACCGTGGACCCGCAGTGGGCGTTCATGACGCTGGACTGGGACGAGAAGATCCGCATGGACTGCTCCTCCCCGTTCGCGATGGCCTCCCTGATCACGCGGGCCACGGAGTTCGACATCGCCACCGGCAACGACGCCGACGCGGACCGCCACGGGATCGTCACGCCCGACGGCGGCCTCATGAACCCGAACCACTACCTCGCCGTCGCCATCCAGTACCTGTACGCGAACCGGCCCGACTGGCGCGCGGACGCCGTGATCGGCAAGACCCTCGTCTCGTCGTCGATCATCGACCGCGTCGCGGCGGACCTGGGGCGCGTGCTGCACGAGGTCCCCGTGGGCTTCAAGTGGTTCGTGCCCGGCCTGCTGAGCGGCGACCTGGCCTTCGGCGGCGAGGAGTCCGCCGGTGCGTCCTTCCTGCGCCTCGACGGGACGCCGTGGAGCACCGACAAGGACGGCCTCCTCCTGGCCCTCCTCGCCTCGGAGATCACCGCCGTGACCGGCAGGACGCCCTCCCAGCACTACGCCGGGCTGACCGACCGCTTCGGCGCCCCGGTCTACGCGCGGATCGACGCCGCGGCCACGCGCGAGCAGAAGGCCGCGCTCGGCAAGCTCTCGCCGTCGGACGTCACCGCGACCACCCTCGCCGGCGAGGAGATCACCGCCCGCCTGACGGAGGCCCCGGGCAACGGCGCACCCGTGGGCGGCCTGAAGGTCACCACCGAGAACGCGTGGTTCGCGGCGCGGCCGTCGGGCACCGAGGACGTCTACAAGATCTACGCGGAGTCCTTCAGGGGCGAGGAACACCTGAAGCAGGTGCAGGCCGAGGCGAAGGCCCTGGTGGACGGCGTCATCAGCTGACCCCTGCGGCTACAGGAGCATGCTGAGCAGCTTCCGCTTGATCGGCCCGAAGGGTGGGTACGCGAGCCGCAGCGTGTCCACGCCGGTGGGCTTGGAGAACACCGGCTGCAGGTGGCTGAAGGTCCGGAAGGACTGCTGCCCGTGGTAGCTGCCCGTCCCGCTCGCGCCGACGCCGCCGAAGGGCAGGCCCGGGACCGCGAGCTGGATGGTGCAGACGTTGTGGGCGATCCCGCCGGCCTGGACGCGCTCCGTGAACGCGGCCAGGTGCTCCTCGCGGTCGCTGAACAGGTAGGCGGCGAGCGGGTGGGGGCGTGCACCGATGAAGCGGATCGCCGCGTCCAGGTCCTCGACCTCGAGGATGGGCAGCAGCGGCCCGAAGATCTCCTCCTGCATGAGCGCGGACGAGGGGTCGACGTCGCGCAGGATGGTCGGCTCGATGTACCGCTCGGCGCGGTCGTGGCGTCCACCCGAGACGACGGTGCCGTCCCCGAGCAGGCCCACGAGGCGGTCGAAGTGGTGCTCGTTGATGATCCGCCCGTAGTCGCCGGAGGTCCTCGGGTCGCTGCCGTAGAAGTCCCGGACGGTGTCCGCCAGCGCTGCCGCGAGCGCCGGTGCGGCGGCCGGTGTCGTCAGGATGTAGTCCGGCGCCACGCACGTCTGTGCCGCGTTCAGGAACTTTCCGAGCGCGATCCTGCGGGCCGCGGCGCGGAGGTCACCCCCCACGACGACGACGGGCGACTTCCCGCCCAGCTCCAGCGTCACCGGCGTCAGGTGTTCGGCCGCGGCCTTCATGACGATCTTCCCGACGCGCTCACCCCCGGTGTAGAAGATGTGGTCGAACGGCTGCCCCAGCAGCGCCGTGCTGGCCTCGGCGCCGCCCTCGACGACCGAGACCGCCTCCGGATCCAGGTACTCCGGCACGAGCCGGGCGAGCGTGCGGGATGTTGCACCGGCGAGCTCGCTGGGCTTGAGGACGGCGGCGTTGCCGGCGGCGAGCGCCCCGACGAGCGGCGCCAGGACGAGCTGCAGCGGGTAGTTCCAGGGCCCGATGATCAGCACGACGCCGAGTGGCCGTGCCTGCGTCCACGCCCGTGCCGGGAGCAGTCCGGCGGGCACGGCGATCTTCTCGGGTGCCATCCACCGGTCGAGGTGCTTCAGGGCGTGGTCGAGCTCGGTCCGCACGACGGCGATCTCGGAGAGGAACGCCTCCGTGCCGCTCTTCCCGAGGTCCTCCTCGAGCGCCGCGGTGAGCTCGCCGGCCCGATCGGCGAGCAGGCGGCGCAGTGCACCCAGTTGTCCGCGGCGCCAGGCGGCGGGACGGGTGGCCCCCGTGGCGAAGTACCGCCGCCGGTCCGCCAGCAGATCGGCGGCGTCCGTCGCGTGCGTGTCGATGCTCATCGAGCGCCTTCCTGGTCCGGATCGCCGCTCGGGCGCCCGGTGAATCGGTCCATGGAGCTGTACACCTTGAAGACCCGCCCGGCGACGACGTCCCAGGCCGGCTGCGGCAGGAGGTTGCGGAGGGCCCCGGCGAGCTGCACGGTCCAGGGCAGCTGCACGCGGGCCTTGCCCGCCAGCGTGGCACGCCAGGCCTTGTCGACGACGAACTCCGGTTTCATCAGGGGTGTCATGAGCGGACCGCGGGCGCCCTCGAACATGCCGGTCCTGATATAGCTCGGGATGAGGGTGGTGACGGCGATGGGGTGGCCCCTGGACAACAGTTCGAGGCGCAGCGAGTCGCTCCAGCCGATGACCGCCCACTTCGAGGCCGCGTAGACGCTCATGCGGGGCACGGCCAGCGTGCCGGAGGCGGAGGCGACGTTGAGGATCCGCGCGGGTGTGCCGCGCTCCATCATCGCGGGCAGGAACGCGCGCGTGACGTGCATGGGCCCGCCGGTGTTGATGCGCAGCGTGAGGTCGATGTCCGCGTGGTGGTCGTGCTCCCAGAAGTACTTCCCGCGCACGATCCCGGCGTTGTTCACCAGGACGTCCGGCACGCCGACCTCGTCGAGGACGGCCCCCGCGGCCGCCTGGATGGATTCCGCGGACGCCACGTCGACCACGTAGCTGTGCACGGAGGCGGCGCTCGAGGCGAGGCCCGCGACCACGTCCTCGAGGGCGCGTCCGTCCACGTCCCACAGCACGACGGCGGCCGCGCCCTCCCTCGCCGCGCGTTCGGCGTACAGCCTGCCCATGCCCCTGCCGGCGCCCGTGACCAGGACGGTGCGTCCCTGAACCGTGAATCCCATGTGTGCCCTCTTCCTCCGTGACAAGCAACGTAACACCGAAGGCAGATGCTCCCGGTAGGCTTTCCGGGAACCCCACCCCGCTTCGGAAGGCATACCCATGAGTGCACGAGGCATCGGCTGGACCCTCCACGGCGACGGGAAGACCGTCCGGCCGGGCGGTTTCGTCGCTCCGGAGGAACGCCTCACCTGGCCCAGGACCATCGGCATCGGCGCCCAGCACGTCGTCGCGATGTTCGGCGCGACCTTCCTCGTCCCCCTCATCACCGGGTTCCCGCCGTCGACCACCCTGCTCTTCTCCGGGATCGGGACCATCCTGTTCCTGGTGATCACGGCCGGACGGGTGCCGAGCTACCTGGGGTCGAGCTTCGCGTTCATCGCCCCGATCGCGGCGGCGCAGTCCCAGCACGGGGCGCCCGGAGCGCTCGGGGGCATCATCATGGCCGGTGCCGCCCTCGCGCTGATCGGCCTGATCGTCCACACGGCGGGCACCCGGTGGATCCAGGTGGCCATGCCGCCCATCGTCACGGGCTCCATCGTGGCGCTGATCGGGCTCAACCTCGCGCCGACCGCGAAGGCGAGCTTCGAGCAGGCACCCCTGACCGCGCTGGTCACCGTGATCTCGATCCTGCTCGTCACGGTGCTGTTCAAGGGCATCCTCGGACGCCTGTCGATCCTCGTGGGCGTGCTCGCCGGGTACGCCGTCGCGATGGTCCGCGGCGAGGTGGACTTCGCCGCGATCGGCAGCGCCGCGTGGATCGGCCTCCCGGACTTCGCCGCACCGGAGTTCCACCTCTCCGTCGTCGGCCTCTTCATCCCCGTGGTCCTCGTGCTCGTCGCCGAGAACATCGGCCACGTGAAGTCGGTGGCCGCGATGACCGACCGGGACCTCGACCCGTACACCGGACGGGCCCTCATGGCGGACGGCCTCGCAACCATGATCGCCGGGTCCGGCGGAGGCTCGGGGACCACCACCTATGCGGAGAACATCGGCGTGATGGCGGCGTCCCGCGTCTACTCGACGGCCGCGTACTGGGTGGCCGGCATCGTCGCGATCCTCCTGAGCCTCTTCCCGAAGTTCGGCGCGCTCATCGCGACCGTCCCCGCCGGGGTGCTCGGCGGCGCGGGCGTGGTCCTCTACGGCATGATCGGGATCCTCGGCGTCCGCATCTGGGTGCAGAACCAGGTCAACTTCTCCAACCCCATCAACCTGTCGACGGCGGGCGTGGCCCTGGTCATCGGCATCGCGGACTTCACCTGGGTGATCGGTGACCTGACCTTCGCGGGGATCGCCCTCGGGACGGCCGCCGCGCTCATCATCTTCCACGGCATGACGGCGATCGCGCGGGCACGCGGGAGCGAGCACGTGGCCGGGCCGGAGGAGCTCGAATCGAGCGACCACGGCACCAGGCCCTCGAAGCTGGGCTGACCCGTGGCTGGTGCGAAGATGGGGTCCATGCCTCCCTCGACCCTCTCCCGCAGCCGATGAACGATCCGCGCGCGGTGTGGGCCTCCCCGGCGTGGCGGCAGCAGGCGGAGCAGTGGATCGACCTGGTGCTGGAATCGTTCGGGGTGACCCGGACCGGTCCGACCGACCAGCCGCGCGTCCGCTTCTGGTCGACGCAGCTCACCGTCCCCACGGACCACGGCACGCTCTGGTTCAAGGAGAACAACCCGGGTCAGCTCGCGGAGGCCTCGATCCTGTCCCTGCTCGGCGAGCTGGCGCCTGACCATGTCATGGCCCCGCTCGCGATCGAACCCTCCCGCGGCTGGATGCTCACGGCGGACCACGGCGCGACGCTCGACAGCCTCGGATCGGACGACGCCGCGGCGTGGGTCCGCATCACCACCGACTTCGCGGACCTGCAGCGGATCGCCGCCCAGCACCCTGAGCGGCTCGCCCAGGCGGGCCTCGTCACCATGAATCCCGAGGTGGCGGCGAACTTCGTCGAGAACCAGCTGCTCCTGCACACGGGACTGCCGGCCGGGCACCCCCTGTACCTGTCCGCGGAGGGGGCCGACGACGTCGTGCGCCGCCTGCCCGCCGTCCACCGCGCCGTCGATGCGCTGCGGGCCCTCCCGGTGCCGCTGTCCCTCGACCACAACGACCTGCACGCACGGAACTGCTTCCTGCCCGGCACGGACGCCGAGCCGCTGCGGTTCTTCGACTTCGCGGACGCCTACTGGGCGCACCCGTTCAGCGCCCTGCTCGTGCCCATCACGCAGATGCGGGAGCAGTGGAACACCACGGCCGCGGACCCGCGGATCCGGTCCGTCATCACGGCCTACCTCGAACGCTGGACGGACCACGCACCGCTGCCGGAGCTGCGGGCCGCCGTCGAACCCGCCCTGGCGCTGGCTGGCGTCCATCGGTACGGCTCGTGGCTGCGCCTGCTGGTCTACGCCGACGACGACTCCATGCGCGCGTACGCCCCCGCCGCGCTGCACTACCTGAGGACGCTGACGGACCCGGTCCTGACGGCGTAGCCCGTCACTCCGTCACCGCGGTGCGCCGAGGTGCTGCGCACCGAGAGGGACGGGGCGAGCATCTCAGCCCGTCCGGTGCTGTTGGAGCCTCCGTGCCAGGCGGCCTGCCGCCAGGATCCATGGCCGGGCAAGGACCTTCCGTGTCTGGGAGATGGCGGCATTCCACACCGCATCGCTGTGCGTCGGATACGGGTGCGTGGTGCCGGCGACGACGGTCGCCGGGAGACGCCGCCGGACGGCGAGGCACACTTCGCCGAGGGACTCGCCTGCCCGCGGGCCGACGATCGTGCCACCGATGATCCGCCCCCTGCGGTCGAACACCAGCCGGGTGAACCCCTCCATGCGCTGCTCCGTGACGGCGCGGTCCTGGTGCGTGTGCGGCACCGTCTGCTCCGTCCCGCCGCGGCCCGTGGGCGCGCCGACGGCGGCGATCTCGGGATCGGTGAACGTGACCCGGGGTGGTTCGATCCGGCTGACCTTCCGCAGCGGTCCGAGGATCGCATTGCCGGCGGCGATGCTCGCATGGACGCCGGCGGTGTGGGTGTACCTCGGGTGGTCGGTGACGTCACCCGCGGCCCAGACGCCCGGCGTCGACGTCCGCAGGTGGCGGTCGGTCACGACGAAGCCTGCGTCGTCGAGCGCCACCCCCGCCTCCTCCAGGCCCAGGCCGGCACTGCGCGGGGTCCGTCCCACCGCCGCCAGCAGGTGCGTGAACGGGAGCTCCAGGCCGGACGCCGTCGTCACCCGGCCGCCTCCCGAGCGATGCGCCGCCACCGCCACGGCCGTGTCCTCGAGGACGATGCGGACGCCGTCGTCCCCGAGGGCTGCGGCGAGGATCGTCGACGCCTCGGGGTCCTCCCTCGGCAGGAGACGCTCCCCGCGGTGGACGATCGTCACCGAGCACCCGAGCCGGGCGAAGGCCTGCGCCAGTTCACAGCCGACCGGGCCGCCGCCGAGGATGACGAGCTCGCGGGGCAGCACGTCGAGGTCCCACAGGTTCTCGTTGGTCAGGACGGGGACGCCCCCGATGCCGGGGATGTCCGGGACGGAGGGATCGGAGCCGGTGGCTATCAGGACGTGCCGGGCCGTGATCGTCCGTCCGCCCACGCCGACACCGCCCTGCACCACCCGGGCGTGGCCCTGCACCACGCTGACGCCCGCCGCTTCGAGCGCCTCGGGCGAGTCGACCGGTTCGATGTGGGCGATCGCGGCCCGCACATGACGCATCACGCGCCGGAAGTCCACCGAGACCGCTCCGACCTCGACCCCGAGGCGTGCGGCACCGCGTGCGGTCGCCGCGGCGGAACCGGCGGCGAGCAGCGCCTTCGACGGGACACAGCCGGTGTAGAGACAATCACCGCCCGTCCTCCGCTCCTCGATGAGCACCACCCGCGCGCCGAGGCCCGCGGCGGTCTGGGCGCCGACCAGTCCGGCGGTACCGCCACCGATCACGGCGAGATCGACATCGTAGGTCGTGCGTGCCATGGTGCTGCCTCTCGAGGTGGGTGGTGCGGGGACGTCCCGGCTACTGCGTCGAACGCCCCTGCGGCCAGACGGCCCTGTCCCGCAGGCACTCCGCGAGGACGTCCGCGGCATCGGACACGATCCCGTGGACGCCGAGGTCCAGCAGACGGTCCATCCCGGCCCGCTCGTTGACCGTCCAGACGTGGACCTGCAGGCCCGCGTCCTCGCAGCGCCGGACGAACCCCCGCGTCACGACCCGCACGCCGCGGTACGTCTCGGGCACCTGCAGCGCATGGACCCTGGCCGTCCGGGCAACCGGCCCGGCCAGCCCCAGCGGCGCTGCAATCCTCAGGAGGGCATTGACCGCCATCCCGGCGGACGACGCCGTCGGACGGTCGAGCAGGCGCAGGACCGCGAGCCTCCGCCGATCGGAGAAGGACGCGACGAGCACGCGGTCGTGGGCGGCATGGCGGTTGACGAGCTCCGCGAAGGGACGCACGCACGCGTCGCTCTTGACGTCGATGTTGAGACGCAGCTCCGGCCAGCGCAGCAGCACGGCTTCGAGCGTCGGGATCCCCCCGCCCCCGCCGACCGACAGCCGGCCCAGCTCCTCCGCGGTCCGTGCGGCAACCGGGCCGCGGTCCCCGGTGACGCGGTCGAGGACCTCGTCGTGGAACACCATGACGACGCCGTCGCTCGAGGCGTGGACGTCGATCTCGAGGTATCGGAAGCCGAGCTCCACGGCACGTCCGAAGGCAGCCAGGGTGTTCTCCCCGCCGTCGGGCGCGAAGCCGCGGTGGGACAGCGCGATCGGCTGCGGCCGGGGCGGGGCCCCCGCCGCGTTGTCGAGATAGGGGAAGCGGCCCGCGTCAGGCCGTGCGGAGCGCCGCAAGGCGCTGCTCCAGGATCTGCGCCACGCCGTCCTCCTCGAAGGCGGGGGCCACGAGGTTCGCGGCGGCGAGCGCGTCGGGATGCCCGGAGGCCATCGCGTACCCGTGGCCGGCCCAGTCGAGCATCTGGACGTCGTTGGGCATGTCCCCGAAGGCGACGACGTCGGCGGCGTCGATCCCGCGCGCTGCGGCGTACTGCGCGAGGGTCACGGACTTGTTGATCTCCGGCAGGGCCATCTCGAGGAGGGCCATCGTGGGCGCGGAGTGCGTCGTGGAGACCAGGTGCGCGACCGCGGGCCGGACGGTGGCCAGGAAGTCGTCGGGTGAGACGGCCCTCTCCCGGGCCAGGAACTTCACGATGTCCTCGCCCGGCAGGGACTCCTCAAACGGCCGGGCGGCGAGGCCGCCGAGCAGTTCGATCGTCGACGCGTCGGCGAACCCCGACTCGAGCTTGAACCCCGACACGGTCTCGGCCGCGAAGGTGGCCGCCGGGAAGAGCTCGCGGATGATGTCGCGCGCGGCATAGATGTTCTCGGGGGCGAGGAGCTTCGCGTCGAGCACGCGCTCCGACGCGAGATCGTAGGTGAGGGCGCCGTTGGAGCAGATGACCGTCCCCGTGTGCCCGAGCTGGTCGCGGAGCGGCTCGAGCCAGCGCGGCGGGCGGCCCGTGACGAAGACGACGTCCACCCCGGCGTCCACGCAGGCCCGGAACGCGCGGATGGTGCGTTCGCTCATCTTGCCGTCATGCCCGACGACGGTGCCGTCCATGTCGCTCGCCACGAGGCGCATCGTCCACTCCTTCAGGTCCGGGACCTCTACCCTACCGGCGGCGGGGCAGTCACCTGCAGGAACTCGTCGGCAGGGACCTCCTCGGCAGGGCCGCTACTGCTCGTACGTGCCGGTCAGGCGGGCGCGGCCGAGGGTGTGGGAGAACAGGTTGAAGCCCAGGTAGGCGGGGCTGGCGTCGGCCGGCAGGCCCAGCGACTCCACATCCACGGCGTGGACCACCACGTGGTAGTGGTGCGGCCCGTGCCCCTCGGGCGGCGCGGCGCCCACGAAACCGGGGAAACCGCCGTCGTTCCGCAGCTGCACGGCACCCTCGGGCAGCAGGCCGGAGCCCTCCGTTCCCACGCCGGCGGGCAGCGACGTGGTCGTGACCGGCAGGTCCGCCACCGCCCAGTGCCAGAAGCCGCTCGCGGTCGGCGCGTCCGGGTCGTAGACGGTGACCGCGAAGCTCCGCGTGCCCTCGGGGAAGCCGCTCCAGGCGAGCTGCGGCGACTCGTCCTTGCCGCCCGCGCCCATCATCCCGGACGCCTGCGCGGCGTCGAGGGGCGCATGATCGGTGACGGTCTCGCTGGTGAGCTCGAAGTCGGGGACCTGCGGAAGGTCTGCGTACGGATCGCGGGTCATCGCGGTGCTCCTGTGGTCGTCGTCGGTCGGTGTCCTCACGCGCTGCGGGCCATCTCGTCGCGCGTGGGCGGGTTCGCTCCCGGGCGGGAGACCGTGATGGCCGCGGCGCGGGCCGCGTACTGCAGCATCCCGGTGAGCTGTTCACGGGTGATTCGGAGCAGCTCGTCGCGGTGATGGGCGCCGTCGAGACCGGAGTCCACGAGCGAGCCCAGGAGGGCCGCCATGAACGAGTCCCCGGCGCCGACGGTGTCCACCACGGACGTCGGCGGTGCGGGAACGGACACCTCGCCCGCACGGCAGACACCCCACGGGCCCTTCGACCCGCGCGTCACGACGACGACGGCGGGACCGGCCTCCAGCCAGGCGCGCGCCGACTCCTCGGGGGTGCGGCGGGGGTAGAGCCACGCGAGGTCCTCGTCGGAGGCCTTGACGACGTCGGCGAGGGCCACGAACCTCTCGGCCTGCTGTCGGGCGAACGCCGCGTCGCGGATGATCGTCGGCCGGCAGTTGGGATCGTAGGTGACCGTGACGAGCGGATGGGCGCTCGCCACCAGGGCCAGGACGTCGTCGGCCCCCGGAGCGAGCATGGTCGCGATGGACCCGGTGTGGAGCAGGGTGGAGCCGTCGAGGAGCGCGTCCTTCTGCCCAGCCAGTCCCGGAAGGTCCCAGACCAGCTGGAAGTCGTAGGACGCACCGCCCGCGGGGTCCAGGCGCGCGGTCGCGACGCTCGTGGGCGCGGCATCCGGCCGGACGGGGAAGGGCACCGCGTTGTCGCGGAGGTGCTGCTGGATCATCCGCCCGTAGTCGTCGTCGCCGTACCGGCCGACGAACTGGGCGGGATGACCGAGGCGCGCGAGGCCCACGGCCACGTTCATGGGACTGCCGCCCACGTGGGCGCGCATGGACGCGGTGTCGCTGACGACTTCGTCGATGAGGGTTTCCCCGATTACGGTGAGCACCCGTTCAACGTACCAGCCGCGGTCGAGGCCGGTGCGGGTGCCTCCCGAGGTCCTACCTCGGGCGCCGGGGGATGAGCGATGGCCGCGGCGGGATGGGCCTGCCCCGGAAGCGCCGCACGCTGTAGACGATCAGGGCGAGCGCGATCATCGAGGAGAGGATCAGGCTGATGCCCGTGCCCGTGCCGCCGAAGAGCCACCACCTGTCCGCGAGGAACCACCAGTGGGGCGTGGTGGGTTCCATGATCCAGATCACGCCGAGGCTCATGATCACGACCGAGCTCATGCAGCTCGCCGTGATCCGGGGAATCGTCTTCACCCCGAGGGCAGCGGCATGGAAGGCGTTCTCCTTGAGCGGCTTCAGGTAGCGGCGTGCCCAGTGGTAGTGCCGTGACAGGACCGCGAGGCCCGCGGCGACCATCAGGAGCCCGGGGCCGGGCAGCACGAGGGCGGCGACCCCGACCACCACGAGGGTCCACCCGATCACCTCGGCGGCGGTCCGGTGAACCCACGCCGGGAACCGCTCTTTCGCTGCCATGCTCACAGAATGCCACAGCCTGCGGGGCGCGCACGACGGACGGCAGGCCGCCCGGTGCCCGGGACGGGCGTGGCGAGGCCGGAATAAATCCTTCGATACATGCATTTGCATGAACATGCCGGTGCATGGAAGGCCGGTCCGAACCCAGGAGGACAGCGTGACCGCACAAACCGAAGGTCTCCACCACGTCACCGCGATCGCGGGCGACCCGCAGAAGAACATCGACTTCTACATCAGGGGCCTGGGGCTGCGCCTGGTCAAGAAGACGGTCAACTTCGACGATCCCGGGACGTACCACCTCTACTACGGCGACGAGGCCGGCCGCCCCGGCTCCCTGCTGACCTTCTTCCCGTGGCAGGGCATCCGCAGCGGACGCGTGGGCAGCGGGCAGTCGACCACCACCGCGTTCTCGGTGCCGCAGGGCACCCTCGGCTGGTGGCAGGAGCACTTCAAGGCGCTCGGCGTGGAATCGACCATCGCGCGTGCCTCGTCCGAGGAGGAGCGCCTCTCCCTCCGCGACCCCGACGGGCTGCAGATCGACCTCGTGGCCTCGTCCGTCTCCGATCCCCGCGACCCGTGGGACTCCGCCTCCGTGCCGGCCGAGTACGCCGTGCGTGGCCAGCACTCCTCGGTCCTCACGGTCCAGGACCCCGCCCGCACGCTCGAGACCTTCACGCGTGACCTCGGCATGACGGTCCTCGCCGAGAAGGACGGCCGCTACCGCCTCAGCACGCACAACGGGGAGCCCGGGACCGTCGTCGACGTCGTCACCGACCCCCGCGGCGAGCGCGGCCTCGTGGCCGGCGGGACGGTGCACCACATCGCCTTCCGCGTACCCGACCAGCAGACCCAGGAGGTGTGGCGCCAGGAACTCGCCGAGCGCGGGTACGGGGTCACAGCCATCCTCGATCGGCAGTACTTCACCTCGATCTACTTCCGCGAGCCCGGTGGGACCCTGCTGGAGATCGCGACGGACACCCCGGGCTTCGACATCGACGAGCCCCTGCTGGAACTCGGCCGCTCCCTCAAGCTGCCGCCGTGGCTCGAGCCGAACCGCGAGGCCATCTCCCACGCGGTCGCGAAGATCGACCTGCCCGGAGAGAACAACCCCGCCATCCAGGCCTTCTTCAAGTAGGAGCGATCATGACCGACACCCAGACGTGGCCGCACCTGTTCGAGGCAGGAGCAGCGGGCACCCCCGTGCTCCTGCTCCTGCACGGCACGGGCGGCACCGAACACGACCTCCTGCCGCTCGCCGCCCGCCTGGCGCCCGGGGCGGGCTACCTCGCGCCGCGGGGCCCGGCGCAGGAGCACGGCCTGAACCGCTGGTTCCGCCGGTTCGGCGAGGGCGTCTTCGACGTCGACGACGTCGTCCGCCGCGCGGGTGAGCTCGCCGCATTCCTCGGCTGGGCGCGGGACCACTACGGCATCGCCGACCGCCCGCTCGTCGCCGTCGGGTTCTCGAACGGGGCGAACATCGCCCTCGCCGCCGCGCTGCTCCACCCGGACGCCGTCCCGCGCGCCGTCGCCTTCTCGGGGATGTACCCCCTCGAGGGGCGCACCATCGACGCCGACCTGTCCGGGACCTCCGTGGCCCTGTTCAACGGGACGTCCGACGCCATGGCCCCGATCGACAGCGTGACCCGCCTCGGGTCGATCCTCGAGAGCCGTGGCGCCGAAGTAGAACGGAACATCCGCGAGGGCGGTCATGGAATCCATCCCACCGAGGTGGACGGCGCCGCCGCCTGGATCGCCTCGCACACCCGGAAGGTACTCAATGACTGAAGCCCGCAACGACCTCGCAGCGAAGGCCACGACTCTCGCCCGGCTCCACGCCGCCCCCGAGATCCTGCAGGTCGTCAACGTGTGGGACGTGATCACCGCCAGGACCATCGCCGACGTCCCCGGTACCACGGCCCTCGCCACGGCGAGCCACTCCATCGCGGCGTCGCTCGGGTACGAGGACGGCGAGAACATCCCCCTGGAGGAGATGATCGCGGCGGTCGGACGGATCGCCGCGGCCACCACGCTCCCCGTGTCCGCCGATCTCGAGTCCGGGTACGGGGATCCCGGGGACACCGTGCGCCGGGCGATCGGCGTGGGGATCGTCGGAGCGAACATCGAGGACCAGATGCGGCCGCTGGCCGATGCCGTGGCCCGGATGGAGGCGGTCGTGAAGGCCGGCCAGGCCGAGGGCATCGACTTCGTGCTGAACGCCCGGACGGATGCGTTCGTGAAGGCGGGAGACCGTGATCCGGCGGACGTGCTGGCCGACGCCGTCGAGCGCGGCACGGCGTTCCTGGCCGCCGGTGCGACGAACGTGTTCGTCCCCGGCCTGCTCGACGAGCACGCCGTGGGCACCCTCGTGGAGGCCTTCGGTCCGCAGCGGCTCAGCGTGATCAACGTGCCCGGCAGCCTCGCGCCCGCGCGCCTGCAGGAACTCGGCGTCGCCCGGATCTCCTACGGCCCGTGGACGCAGCGCGTCGCCCTGACGGCGCTGGCGGACTCCGCCCGCGAGCTGCTCGCCGGTGGAGCCCTGCCCGAGGGGACGCTGCCCCTCAACTAGGGGACCCGACCCCGGTCAGCCCTGTGCGGGCGGGCCGGGGCGGCTCGCCGTCCCGAGCCGGTCGAGGATCGCCTCCCACGCCTCGGACCCCGGGGTGATGACGGCGAAGTGGTCGCCCGGGACGCGGACCAGTTCCGCCGTCGCGCCCGCCCCCGTGGCCGCCGCCACGTACGCCTCCGACTGGCCGGGCGGCACCGTGGTGTCCTCCGTGCCGTGCACCGCGTACACGGGGACCTCGAGGGGAACAGCCGTCATCGGGTCGGCGAGCGCATAGCGCTCCGGGTCCTCGGGCGCACCCAGCAGGTTCTCGACCGCGTTGTCGCTCAGGCCGAGCGCCCGGGCCTGCGCGAGGTCCAGCACCCCGGCCTGGCTGACGACGGCGGTCAGCGGCACCGCGGGGGTCCCGGCGCCGGGCGCACCGGCCGGCAGCGTCGACCTCCCCGCCGCCCACACCGCGAGGTGGCCGCCCGCGGAGTGGCCGAGCGCCGTCGTCGAGCGCAGGTCCAGCCCGTGGTCCCCGGCCGCGACGGCCAGGTGGTCGATGCCCGCGGCGACGTCATCGAACGTGGCGGGCCACCCGCCCCCGTTCCCCGCGCGCCGGTACTCGAGGTTCCAGCACGCGTAGCCGCGCCTCACCAGGTCCTGCGCGAGGGGTTCGCCGAGCTCCGCGCCGTAGGTGGACCGCCAGTAGCCGCCGTGGACGATCACCACGACGCCGCGCACGGCGGTCTCCCCGCCGGGCAGGTAGAGGTCCGCGAACTGGCTGGGATCGTCGCCGTAGCGGTAGCGCCGAGGGGTCACGGAACCGGCCCCGGTCTCCTGGCGGATCCCGCAGGCCGCGAGGACGGCGGCCCCGGCGGCGGCCAGCAGGGTCAGGACGGAGCGGCGGCCCGGCGGGCGCACGGGATTCTCGCGATGCACAGGGGAAGCGTAACGGTCACCAGGGTTGGCTACGATGAAGACTCTCCTCGGAAAGGCTGGATGCATGGGTGC
This sequence comes from Arthrobacter antioxidans, assembly GCF_023100725.1. Taxonomy (NCBI): domain Bacteria; kingdom Bacillati; phylum Actinomycetota; class Actinomycetes; order Micrococcales; family Micrococcaceae; genus Arthrobacter; species Arthrobacter antioxidans. The sequence goes on along the minus strand of NZ_CP095501.1, from coordinate 104,577 downwards.
GTGGGACGATCTCGACGAGCGGCTGCGCCCTGCCGTCGAGGCGCATACGCGGGAGTTCGCACGGGTCCGGCCGGCACTGGACCGCGTCACCGAGGCCATGCGGTCCAGCATCGCGGCGATCTTCGAGAGCTCGGACCTGAAGCCCCTGTTCGTCACGGCCCGCACCAAGACCGTCGAGTCCTTCCGCGACAAGGCCTCCCGCACGCTGCCCGCCGTGGACCCCGCGGACCCGCCCGTCCTCGTCTTCCCGGATCCGATGCGGAACCTGACGGACCTCGTGGGGGTCCGCATCATCACCACGCTGCCCCATGAGGTGGACCTCGCCGCGAACCTCCTCAAGCGCCAGCGCCAGGAGTTCGACTGCCGGGGAGACCGGGAGAAGGACATCGGCTCCATCGAGTCCGGCACGTACGGCTACTCGAGCCGCCACCTCATCATGCGCACCATCCACAACGACGTGGTGCGCAGCTTCCAGCAGGCCGTGGACCCGGAGACGAAGGCCGCGGGGAGCTATCTCTTCGAGGTGCAGGTGCGCACCGTGCTGGCGCACGCGTGGTCCGAGATCGAGCACGACATCCGCTTCAAGGCCTCCAACCCGAAGGCCTGGAGCCCCTACTTCGACCGCCAGTTCACGGGGACGGCGGCCATGCTGGAGACCGTGGAATCGGCCTTCGCGGAACTGCACGAGCGGTACGAGACCGTCACGGGGTTCTGGGACGAGGACGGCGAGGGCAGCGCTCCGCTGACCCCCAACCGGATCCGGGACGTCTGGCAGACGCTGCTGCCCCACGTGGACCGGAAATCGGACGACAACTGGGGGTGGGCCGCCGAACTCCTCGCCGCGCACGGGCGGAAGACCACCCTGGAACTCGTGGACCTGCTGCAGGCGGACACCATCACCACGGTGCGCAAGGCCCTCGACCACAGGTACTCCCCCGGGCCGGACCGGCTCCTCGACGACATGCTGCTGTGGCACTACGGCGAGCGCCACATCGATCTCACGGCCGAGGCGGCGGACGCCGACAGCACGCCGCGCCGGGACAGCCTGCAGCGCCGGCACCGCCAGATGGAGATCTACCGGGCGCAGCACCCCGCCTGACGTCCGCGGCTCCGCGCCCCACGTCCGGGGAGCGCGTTCCGCTCAGGGGGTTCCCGCCCGGTACTTCGCCGCCCGGCGCTCCAGCCGGTCATGGGCCGGCAGGCCCGTCACGCGCGCCAGCTCGTACTCGATGGCCGAGGCCATCCGTTCGCAGAACGCCCGTCCCTCCTCGGCGGCGTCGGGCCGTTCGTCCACCACGTGGTCGACGACGCCGCGATCCACGAGCGCGGCGACCTTGACGCCCTGCGCCTCGGCCATCTCGGGCGCCCTGTCCACGGTGCGGTGCACGATGGCGCTGGCCCCCTCGGGCGGGAGCGGCGAGAGCCAGGCGTGCTCGGCGGCGATGGTGCTGTCCGCGGGCAGCAGGGCGAGCGCGCCTCCCCCCGCCCCCTGGCCGAGCAGCACGGAGACCGACGGCGAGGCGAGCCCGATGAGGTCGTGCAGGGACCGGGCGATCTCCCCGGCGAGCCCGCCCTCCTCGGCCTCCCTGGACAGGTCCGCGCCGGCGGTGTCGATGACGGTCAGCAGCGGGAGGCCCAGTTCCTCGGCGAGCTTCATGCCGCGCCGCGCCTCCCGGAGCGACGCCGGACCCATCACCGCATCCTCGGGGCGCCGGGGCCGCTGGTGGCCGAGCACGACGCACGGCTGCTCCCCGAACCGGGCCAGGGCGAGCAGCAGCCCGGGGTCCTTCTCGCCCTGCCCGGTCCCGTTGAGCGGCAGGACGTCGCGGGCTCCCGCGGCGAGCAGGCGCCGGAGGTCGGGGCGCCGTCCGTTGCGCGAGATGAGGATGGACGTCCAGGCGTCGCCGTCGCCGGGGATGACGGCGGCGGTCGGGGGCGGCGGGGGCAGGCGGGACGGTTCCGCGAGCAGGACGGACAGTGCCGTGTCCACGATCGCCGCCAGCTGCCCGGGTGGGACGACGGCGTCGATGAGTCCCTTGTCGAACAGGTTCTCGGCCGTCTGGACACCGGCCGGGAAGGCTTCCCCGTAGAGCGCCTCGTAGACGCGCGGCCCCAGGAAACCGAGCAGGGCGCCGGGTTCGGCGACCGTGACGTGGCCGAGGGATCCCCAGGACGCCATGACGCCGCCGGTGGTGGGGTGCCGGAGGTAGACGAGGTAGGGCAGGCCCGCCTGCCGGTGGGCCCGCACGGCGCCGGTGATGTCCACCATGGACAGGAAGGCGGGCGTGCCCTCCTGCATGCGGGTGCCCCCGGAGGCGGGGCCGGCCAGCAGGGGCAGCCCCTCCGCCGTCGCCCTGCGGACCGCTGCGGTGATCCGGTGTGCGGCGGCACTGCCGATCGAACCCGCGAGGAAGGCGAACTCCGAGACGATGACGGCCACCCGGCGGCCGTGGATGAGGCCCTCGCCCGTCAGCACCGACTCGTCCGCCCCGCTCTTCTCGCGTGCCCGCCGCAGTTCGTCCTCGTAGGCCGCACCGGCACCGGGGTAGGGCGACGGGACGGGGCTGTCCCACGAGGCGAAGGACCCGGTGTCGAGGACGGCGTCGATCAGTTCGCGTGCGGTCAGGTGCCGGGCGCGGGCCTCAGAGCTCACGAGCCGTCATCGTCCGACGCGAGCCACGCGCGGATCGCCGCGCCGTCGCCGTCGAGCAGCGGCGGTGCGCTGTGGGTGCGGGTGGTGGTCTCCGACGCACCGTCGAAGAAGCGCAGGGGCGGGCCGGGCAGCGCGATGCTGCCGAGTACGGGGTGGTCGACGTCCAGGAGCAGGCCCTGGGAGTGCACCTGGTCCCACGCGTACACCTCGTCGAGCGTGCGCACCTTGCCGGCGGGGATCCCCGCCTCGTTGAGCTTCGCGAGGAGGGGCTCGGACTCGTAGGCGGAGAACGCGTCCTCGACCACCTCGATCAGCAGGTCCCGGTTCCGCACCCGGTCCGCGTTCGAGCCGAACTCGGGCCTGCCGGCGTCGAGCCCGAACGCCGCGGTGAAGGCGGCCCACAGTTTCTCGCTGCCCACGCTGATCTGCACCTTGCCGCCCCGGCAGTTGAACAGTCCGTAGGGCGCGATCGAGGGGTGGTGGTTGCCCTGCGCCCGCGGCACCTCGCCCGCCACGGTGGTCCGGGTGCCCTGGAAGGCGTGCACGCCGATGATCGCGGCGAGCAGCGACGTGCGGACCACCTGGCCCCGGCCCGTCCGTTCGCGCTCCAGCAGGGCGGCGACCGCCCCGTAGGCGCCGTACATCCCGGACAGCAGATCGGCGATGGGGACGCCGACGCGCTGCGGGTTGTCGGGGTCCGGCCCGGTGACGGACATCAGGCCCGCCTCGCCCTGGACGATCTGGTCGTAACCGCTGCGCTTGGCCTCGGGCCCGTCATGCCCGAATCCGGTGATGGAGAGGATGACCAGCCCGGGGTTCAGCTCCAGCATCGCGTCCGTGGAGAAGCCGAGCCGGTCCAGGACGCCCGGCCGGAAGTTCTCGACGACGACGTCCGCGCGGCGCAGCAAGTCGGTGAGGACCGTCCTGCCGTCGTCGCTCTTGAGGTCGAGGGCGATCGACTCCTTGTTCCTGTTGCAGGACAGGAAGTAGGTGGACTGGCGGTCGTCCTCGGGTCCCACGAACGGCGGCCCCCACCCGCGGGTGTCGTCCCCGGTGCCCGGGGTCTCCACCTTGATGACGCGCGCGCCGAGGTCGCCCAGCATCATCCCGGCGTGCGGTCCGGCGAGGGCCCGGCTGAGGTCGACGACGAGGCGCCCGGCGAGCGGGCCCCCGCGCTCCCCGCCGGCGGTCGGTTGCGGTGCGGTGGTCTCGGCGGTCATGGTTCCTCCGGGGTCGGTGCGGTGGGTCCTGCGGGAGCGGTGCGTCGGCGGGCCGGTCGGCTCAGAGCCAGCCGGGGACCACGAGGACGAGCCAGGCGATGATCGGGCCGGCGACGACGACGATCGCCCCGTAGCCGAGGATCTGCTTGTAGAAGCGCTCCTTGTCGGTGCCCTCCGGGGCGTTCGCGAGGACGAGGGCGCCGTTGGTGGAGAACGGCGAGACGTCCACGATCGTGGAGGACACGGCGAGCGCGCAGACCACGCCGACGGCGCCCACGGCCCCGGTCTCGAGGAACGGGATTGCCAGGGGGATCAGGGCCGCGAGGATGGCCGTCGAGGACGCGAACGCGGACACCACGGCGCCGATGTAGCAGATCAGCAGCGCCGCGAGGAGCGGCATGCCGAGGCTGGCGACGCCGTCGGACACGTAGTCGATGGTGCCGGCGGCCTCGAGGACGCCCACGAAGGTGAGCATGCCGCAGATGAGCAGCACGGTGGACCAGGCGATCTTGTTGACGGCCCCGCTCTGCGCCTTCGGGGAGATGAGGGCGAGGACGACGGCGACGGTGATGGCGACGAAGCCGACGTCGACGCTGAAGCCGAGGGCGACGATCGCGAGGGCGATCAGGCCGAGGATGGTGGCGACCTGGGAGACGCGGTCCTCGCGGGTCCTGGTGGCGACGACGCCGTCGCCCGCCGGATCGCGCGGACCGTAGGTGCCGCTGCCGGTCCCCTTGTAGGCGACGTCGGCCCGGCGGGCTCCGGGGCTCACGCTCAGGCGGGCCTCGGCGGCCTCCTCCACGAACTCGGTGACGCGTGAGGACATGAGGGTGCGGCCGCCGAGGACCATGAACAGGACGACGGCGATGAGCAGGTTGAAGATGAAGCTCGCCAGGAAGACGGCGAGCGGGCTGTACTCGAACCCGGACTCTCCCACGATGTCGTTGACGATCACGCCGTAGACGGCGATGGGCGAGAAGCCGCCGGCCTGCGCTCCGTGGACCACCATCATGCCCATGAGCAGCGGGGAGATCTTGTGGCGGGCCGCGAAGCCTAGCGCCACGGGGGCCATGATGGCGACCGCGGCGGGGCCGAGCGCGCCGACCGCGGTGATGACCGCGGTGATCAGGAACATCACCCAGGGGATGAGCGCCACCCGGTTGCGCACGAGCTTCACGGCACCCTGCACGAGGAGGTCGATCGTCCCGTTGTTCTGGGCGATGGCGAAGAGATAGGTCACCCCGACCAGGGTGAGGAACAATCCGCCGGGGAACTCCGCGATGATGTCGTCGGTCTCCATGCCGAGCACGACGGCCCCGAGCAGGAAAGCGCCGACGAAGGCGAGCGCCCCCATGTTGATGGGCAGCAGGGTGGCTATCAGGAACATCGCCGCGAGGATGATGATCGATAGGAGTGGAGCGGACATCGTTATCCTCCAGCGGGCAATGGACAGGGGGCCGAGCTGTGACCTGTATTACAGGACCACTGGCCTAGCCTGTAGGAGAGTGGGTGTCCCTGTCAATCGACGAGCGATAGCATGGCCCCACCACGACACGGGGGAGCTCCAGGATGACCGAGGACGCCAGTCCACCACCGCTCGGCCGCCTCGCGCGCCCGCGGCTGTACGAACAGCTCGTCGAGCAGCTCCTCGGCTACATCGAATCGGCGAAGCTGCGCCCCGGCGATCTCCTGCCCGCCGAGCGTGACCTCGCCGAACGGCTCGGTGTCTCGCGGGCCACGCTGGCCCAGGCGCTCGTGGCACTCGAGGTCCTCGGCGTGATCGACGTGCAGCACGGCACCGGAGCGGTGCTGCGCCACCGCGCCAGCGTGGCCACCGTCATCAAGGGGCTGCGCGAGCATCGGAGCCGCCTCCCCGATATCGTCGAGGCCCGCAGCACGCTCGAGGTCAGGCTCGCCGCCCTCGCGGCGGAGCGCCGGACGGACGAGGACCTCGCCGCGATCGACCGGGCACTCGACGAGATGCGGGCGGAGATCGACGACGGCGGGCGCGGGGCGCGCGGCGACGAGCTCTTCCACCAGGCCGTCACGGTGGCGGCCCACTCCCCGGTGCTGGCGCAGCTCATGGCCTTCATCGGTGAGATGGTGCTCGAGACCCGCCTCGAGTCCCTCGCCCAGCCCGGCCGGCCGGAGCAGTCCCTGGCCTCGCACCGGAGCATCCTCGAGGCCGTCCGGGCGCAGGACCCCGTCGCGGCGGCAGCCGCCATGCAGCGCCATATCGACCTCGTCTCGGACGTCGCCCTACTGGACTAGCGGTACCGGGCCGGGACGCCGGCGGCGGCCGACCCCGAGGGACCGGCCGCCGCCGGCGGTACTACCGGAATGCTCCGGGGATCAGGCCTCGGAGACCTGCGCCGCGAGGTTCGCCAGCGTCGAGTCCAGGGCATCCTGTGAGACCTCGGGGAAGCTGAGCTGCTTGAGGATGGCCTTGTCCGTCACGGCGGACCAGTCGTAGGTCACGGAGACCTCGGTGGAGTCCGGGCCGGCGGGCTGCAGTTCCCAGACCCACTCCCAGCCCGGGGGCACTTCCCCGGCGGGAGCCGTCTTCCAGGCGAGCAGCTTGTTGTGGTCGTAGCCCACCACGTGGTTGTCCGTCTGGTAGTCGCCCCCCATCTTGTCCCAGTTCTGGTTCATGGTGAACGTCTGGCCGACGCCCGTGATGCGGTCCGACTTGCTGTCCGACTGCACCATGCCCGAGCCGTCGAGTGCGGCGTGGCGGGCGGGGTTGGACAGGAGGTCGAAGATCGCACCGGCGGGTGCGTCGATGGTGCGGGTCGCGGAAATGCGGGACTCTGTCATACGGCGTTCTCCTTCTGGTCGTGGACGACGGGTTTTACTTCGCGTCGTCCGGCGAAGATTCGTCGAGCGTCCAGCCGGTGATGGACTCGAGGTCCTTCCCGGCGTCGCGCGTGTACTGCCAGGCGCGCTGCCGCTGGTCCTGGAGGTCCTGCCGGAAGCGGGCCTGGGTGGCCCCGAGGGCCGGCACGCGGTCGATCACGTCCATGGCCAGCTGGAACCGGTCGATCTGGTTGAGCATCGCCATGTCGAACGGGGTCGTCGTGGTTCCTTCCTCTTTATACCCGCGGACGTGCAGGTTCGCGTGGTTGGTCCGCCGGTAGGTCAGGCGGTGGATGAGCCAGGGGTACCCGTGATACGCGAAGACCACGGGCTTCCCGGTGGTGAACAGCGTGTCGAAGTCGCGGGCCGACAAGCCGTGGGGGTGCTCCGAGCTGTCCTGCAGGCGCATGAGGTCCACGACGTTGACCACGCGGATCCTGAGCCCCGGGATGGCCGCCTTGAGCAGCCCCGCCGCGGCCACGGCCTCGAGGGTCGGCACGTCGCCGGCGCACCCGAGGACGACGTCGGGCTCCACGCCCGGCTCCTCGGACCCCGCGAAGTCGAGGATGCCGATGCCCCGCTTCACGTGCAGGTGCGCGTCCTCGGGCCCGAGCCAGGTGGGCGCGGGCTGCTTGCCGGTGACGATCACGTTGATGGTGTCGCGGGTCTGCAGGCAGTGCTCGGTCACCGCGAGCATCGTGTTGGCGTCCGGCGGCAGGTAGACCCTGATGATGTCCGCCGTCTTGTTCACCACGTGGTCGATGAAGCCCGGGTCCTGGTGGGAGAACCCGTTGTGGTCCTGCTGCCAGACGTGACTGGAGAGCATGTAGTTGAAGGACGCGATGGGCTGGCGCCAGGACAGCGCGCGGTGCACCTTGAGCCACTTCGCGAACTGGTTGAACATCGAGTCGACGATGTGCACGAACGCCTCGTAGCAGTTGAACACGCCATGGCGGCCGGTGAGGAGGTAGCCCTCGAGCCAGCCCTGGCAGAGATGCTCGCTGAGGACCTCCATCACGCGGCCCGAGCGGGCGAGGTGCTCGTCGACGTCCTCGATGCGCGGCTGCCAGACCTTGTCCGTCACCTCGTACACGGCCGAGAGCCGGTTCGACGCCGTCTCGTCCGGCCCGAACAGGCGGAAGTTGTGCGGGTTCTGCTCGATGACGTCCCGGAGGTAGCCGCCCACGGTCATCATGGGGCTCGCCTTCCCCACGCCCGGCCGCGTCACCTCGACGGCGTGCTCGGCGTAGGAGGGCAGCACGAGGTCGCGGAGCAGCCACCCGCCGTTGGCGTAGGGCGTGGCGCTCATGCGGAGGGGGCCGTCCGGGGCGAGCGCGGCGATCGCCGGCCGCAGCTCCCCGGTGTCCGTGAAGAGCGAGCCCGGATCGTAGGACCGCATCCACTCCTCGAGCTGGTGCAGGTGCTCCTCGTTCTCGTGGATCCCGGACAGCGGCACCTGGTGCGCACGCCACGTCCCCTCCGAGGGCAGGCCGTCGACCACGGCCGGCCCCGTCCAGCCCTTCGGCGAGCGCAGCACGATCATGGGCCACCGGGACGCGGGGGCTTCCGGGGCGACCGGTGCGGTGCGGGCCGCCGCCTGGATGGCGTGGATGTCGTCGATGCAGGCGTCGAGGACCGCGGCGAAGTCCCGGTGCGCGGCCTCGGTGGCCGCGGGGTCGGACACCGTGACGAAGTGCGGCTCGTAGCCGTAGCCGTACATCAGCTGCCGCAGTTGCTCCTCCGGCATGCGGGACAGCACGGTGGGATTGGCGATCTTGTAGCCGTTGAGGTGCAGGATGGGCAGCACGGCGCCGTCGACCGCCGGGTCCACGAAGCTGGTCGAGTGCCAGCTCGTGGCGAGCGGCCCGGTCTCGGCCTCGCCGTCGCCCACCACCGTGGCGGCGATGAGGTCGGGGTTGTCGAAGACGGCGCCGTAGGCGTGGGCGAGTGCGTAGCCGAGTTCCCCGCCCTCGTGGATGGATCCCGGGGTCTCCGGTGCCGCATGGGAGGGGATGCCGCCGGGGTAGCTGAACTGCTTGAACAGGGCGTTGAGCCCCGCGCCGTCCCTGCCGATGCTGCTGTACACCTCGGAGTACGTCCCCTCCAGCCAGGCGTTGGCCACGTTCGCGGGCCCGCCGTGGCCGGGACCGGTGACGAACAGCATCTCCTGCCGTCGCTCCGAGATCACGCGGTTGAGGTGCGTGTAGACGAAGTTGAGCCCGGGGGTGGTGCCCCAGTGGCCGAGCAGCCGCGCCTTGACGTCCTCCCCGACGAGCGGGCGGGTCAGCAGGGCGTTGTCCCGCAGGTAGATCTGGCCCACCGAGATGTAGTTGGCTGCCCGCCACCAGGCGTCCAGTCCCTGGATATCGAGAGTGCTCATATCTGCCTCCTTGGGTGATGCGCTGTGGATCTCGGTCCGTTCAGAGTTCGACGACGACGTCGGACGGTGACTTGTCGGGGCGCCAGCCGCGCCAGACGGGATGCCGGAGGCGGCCCGTGCCGGTGTGCTCGCTGTACTGGACCTCGCCCACCAGGGTGGGCCGGACCCAGTGGGCGTCGGAGGCGTCGGCGCCCGGGACGTCGCCGAGCGGGGCGGTCTTGCGGGCCAGCTTCTTCAGCCGGGCGCCCACTTCCGCGAGGTCGCGCTCGGTCAGGCCCGATCCCACGCGGCCCACGTAGCGCAGGTCCACGCCGTCGGGCACGGCGACGAGCAGGGACCCCACCTTCGCCGCACGGCTGCCCCTGCCGGGACGCCAGCCCACCACCACGACCTCCTGCGTGTGCACGTGCTTGATCTTCACCCACGACGCCGAGCGCGCGCCGGGCTGGTAGTCGCTCGAGAGGCGTTTGGCCATGATGCCCTCCAGTCCCAGCTGCCGGCTCGCCTCGACGGCCTCCCGGAGCGTGGCCTCGAGCACCGGGGGGACCTGCACGTGCCCGTCCTCCGCGTCGTCGACGGCCTTCCCGAGCAGCTCCCGGCGCTGGCGGTACTCGAGGCCCGTCAGGTCGTTGCCATCGAGCTCCAGGAGGTCGAACAGCATGAGGCGCACCGGCGTGGCGGCCTGCGCGGCCTCGATCTCGGCCCGGTGGGTCAGTTTCATGCGTGTCTGCAGGAGCCCGAAGTCGGGGCGGCCCCTGGTGTCCAGCGCGACGATCTCGCCGTCGAGCACCGCGCTGTCCGCGCTCAGGAACCCGCCGAGGTCGCCGAGCTCCGGATAGATGGGCGTGGCGTCGACGCCGTTGCGGCTGATCAACCGGACCCCGCCGTCCCGGACGACGGCGATGCAGCGCACGCCGTCCCACTTCATCTCGTACGCCCAGTCCTCCGGATCGGGGATGGCCTGCTCGGAGCCGAGCGTCGCGAACATGGGCCGCACGGGGTCGGGGCCGGATGCAGGGCCGGATGCAGGGAGGTCGGGGGCCGCGGGCGCGCCGGGGGCGGAATTGGCGGGGGCCGTGACGGGGGCCGTGACGGGATCCATGCCGACGTCCGTGCCGGACTCCGCCTCCGGGTCCTGCGGGTCCTGCTCCGTGCCCGGATCCTGGTGTGCCCGGGTGGGCTGGTCCTTCATCAGGTGGATCAGCCAGTTGCTCCTGCCGCCCGGCGCGCCCCCCGTGTGGATGAGCGCGTAGCGGCGGATCGCGGCGCCGCCCCGTGCGAGGCCGCCGTCGGGCTTCCCGTGGAGCGTGCAGATGACCTCCTTGCCGTCCCGCCATTTCTCCAGTTCGTAGGTGCCCGCGTCCCAGATGATCACGTCCCCAGCCCCGTATTCCCCCTTGGGGATATGTCCTTCGAAGGTGCCGTAGTCGAGGGGGTGGTCCTCGGTCTGCACGGCCAGGTGGTTCCTGTCCGGCGTGAGGGGAGGCCCCTTGGGGACGGCCCAGGAGACGAGCACGCCCTCGCGTTCCAGCCGGACGTCGTAGTGCAGCCGCCGCGCGTGGTGCTCCTGGATCACGAAGCTGTTGCCGCCCGTCGGTCCCACCTCCTCGGGGACCGGTTCGGGGGTCTTCGCCGCGTCACGCATGGACCGGTACGTCGAGAGCCGGTCCGAAGCGGCTCCGCCGTCCCCGGCCGGGGAGAAGGGGTGTGTCGCCGGAGCCAGGACGTCGCCGAGCGTCCCGACCCGCTGCAGGACGTCGCGGTAGTCGAGGTGGCCGAGGCCCTCGGAGCCGATCTCCTCCCAAGTGCGCGGCGCGGCGACGGTCGGCTGGAAGCGCCCGCGCAGCGAGTAGGGGCTCACCGTCGTCTTGTTCGCGCTGTTCTGGCTCCAGTCCACGAGGACCTTGCCGGGGCGGAGGGCCTTCTTCATGCCACTGACCGCGAGGTCCGGGTGGTCGGCCTCGAGCGCTCGCGCGAGTTCGTGGGCGACGGCGGAGACCTGCTCGGAGGTCTGCCGGCCGTCGAGGGCGCAGTAGAGGTGGATCCCCTTGGAGCCGCTGGTGACGGGGAAGGGCTCGAGCCCCATGCCCTGCAGGATCGGCCGGGCGAGCCGGGCGACGACGGCGCACTCGGCCAGTCCTGCACCGTCGCCGGGGTCGAGGTCCAGGACGAGGCGGTCGGGGTTCGCCGGGGTGCCGTCCGCCGCGAAGCGCCACTGGGGTACGTGGAGTTCGAGCGCGGCGATCTGCCCCAGCCAGGTGAGCGTGGCGAGGTCGTCGACCATCGGGTAGACGTTGGCGTGGTCCCTGTGCTTGATCGTGTTCCGCGGGACCCAGGCGGGGGCGTTGTCGTCGATGTTCTTCTGGAAGAACACCTGGCCCGGCTCCTCGGGCGTGCCGACCCCGTGCACCCAGCGCTTGCGTGTCACCGGGCGGTGCGCTGCATGGCGGATCAGGTGCGGTGCCACGGCCGCGTAGTAGGCGAGGACCTCGGCCTTGGTGGTGCCGGTGGCGGGATACAGCACCTTGTCCAGGCTGGAGAGGCGCAGCGTGCGCCCCTCGACGGTGACGGTCTGCTGCCCTGCGGAGCGGGGAGGGGCCATTCCCCCAGTCTTGACCGGATGCCCGCGGTATTCCAGTCCCAATCGGCGGAGCAGCCCCGGAGGGTCCCTGCGGGGGCTCAGTCCCCGAACTGCCGGCGGTACCGGGCCACGTAGGTGTCCCATACCGCGGGGTCCTGGCCGAGGCTGCGCTTGTTCAGGAAGTCGTCGAGACCGGCGATGGTCAGGTGCCAGCCGGCTGCCATGGTGGCCGAGTGGCGGGGGCTGCCCGGGGTCAGGAACAGCACCAGCTGCGTGCCGTTCTCCGCGGTCCGCGCGAGCTCCCAGCGGAGGGTATCCCGTTCCCAGGTGTAGGCGAGCACCGACGGCCGCTCGGCCTCCAGCACCGTCCCGCGCAGGGGCTTCTGGTCGGCGAAGCGGAACAGGATCTCCTCGTCCTTGCGGGGCTCGAACTCCATCTCGCACGGGAACCAGTACTTCAGCTTCTCGACCTCCGTGAGGTGCTTCCACAGCACGGTCGGCGGGAACGCGAACTGGAACTCCAGGCGCAGCACGGTCCCGCCGTCGTCGCTGGTGGTCTTGCTGACGATGGGCTCTACGGTCTCGGAAGTCACCCCCCAAGTCTAGGGGTGGACAGCGGGCATGGTCTGGCCCGGTAAGCCTGCTTGGTGTTCACTGGACCCATGAGAGCCATCTGGAAGGGTGCCGTCGCGTTCGGCCTGGTGAACGTGCCGGTCAAGGTCTACAGCGCTACGGAGGATCATGACATCTCCCTGCACCAGGTGCATGACAAGGACGGCGGCCGCATCCGCTACCAGCGGCGGTGCGAGGTGTGCGGCGAGGTGGTGGACTTCAAGCACATCGACAAGGCGTTCGACGACGGCGAGCACACCGTGGTGCTGACGGACGAGGACCTCTCCGCCCTGCCGGTCGAGAGGAGCCGGGAGATCGAGGTGGTCGAGTTCGTCCCGAGCGACCAGATCGATCCCATCATGCTCGACCGCGCATACTTCCTGGAGCCGGACAGCACCTCGACCAAGGCCTACGTCCTGCTGCGCCGCACGCTCGAGGAGACGGACCGCACCGCCATCGTGCAGTTCTCCCTCCGCCAGAAGAGCCGCCTCGCCGCCCTGCGCGTGCGGGGCGACGTCCTGATGCTCCAGACGCTCCTGTGGGACGACGAGGTGCGGGAGGCGTCCTTCCCGTCCCTCGAGGAGAAGGTGCGGATCTCGGCCAAGGAGAAGGAGATGTCGGCGGCCCTTGTGGACTCCTTCTCCACCGACTTCGACCCGGAGAACTTCACCGACGAGTACCAGGTGCAGCTGCGCACCCTGATCGACGCGAAGATCGAGAAGGGCGACACCCTCGACACCGAGGAGACTTTCGGCGGCACCCGGGACGAGGACGACGGCGACAACGTGCTGGACCTCATGGAAGCCCTGCGGCGCAGCGTCGAGAAGAACCGCGAGAAGAAGAAGGCCGGGTCCGCCAAGGAATCCGGCTCCTCCAGGAAGAAGGGTGCGTGATGGGTTTCTTCACCGACAGCCTCGGCCGCCAGACGGTCGCCCAGAAGCCGAACGCGCCGATCCTGGGGTGGGCGGTGCTCGGCGCGGCCTCGTTCCTGGCGCTCGACGAGCAGAACCGCGAGCGCCTGCGCCGGGCCGGCGCCGTGTGCCTGGCCGTCTGGGCCGTGCTCGAGGTCGTGTCCGGGCAGAGCGGCTTCCGCCGCAGTGCCGGCGCCCTGACGCTGTCCTGGCTGTGGCGGCGCGCGAACGCCTGACCTAGCGCTGCTCGAAGACGTCGGGGACGCCGTCGTTGTCGGCGTCGATCGTCTCCTGTTCCGCGATCTCGCGGTACCGCTTGTTCCGTCGGCGCAGCAGCACGGCGGCGGCGAGCGCGGCGATCAGGGAGCCGGCGAGGATGGCGACCTTCGCGTGGTCGTCCTCCGGCGTGCCCTGGCCGAAGCCGAGTTCGCTGATGAGCAGCGACACCGTGAAGCCGACGCCCGCCAGCAGGGCGACGCCGACGATGTCCACCCAGGAGAGGTCGGGGTCCAGGCTCGCCCTGGTGGTCTTCGTGACGGCGAGGGTGGCCAGCAGGATGCCCACGGGCTTGCCGATGACGAGCGCCACCATGATGCCGACGGCGATGGGATCGGTGATGGCGCTCACGAGTCCCTCGAGGCCGCCGATGGCCACCCCGGCGGAGAAGAAGGCGAAGACGGGTACGGCGAAGCCCGCGGACAGCGGGCGGATGCGGTGCTCGAGGGTGTCGGCCAGGCCGTCCGGCTGCACGTCGTGCGCCTTGCCGGGTCCGTCCGCCGGCTCGGTGTCGACGGGCTGTGCCGGGTCGTCGAGGTCGGATGCCTTCACGCCGCGCGGGAGGACGGGGATCGCGAAGCCGAGCAGGACACCGGCGACGGTGGCGTGTACCCCCGATTCGTGGACCAGGGCCCACACCACGAACCCGAGCGGGAGCAGGATCAGCCACGGGGCCCAGGTTCGACGCTGGAAGAAGGTGGGGAAGCGCTGCGCGAGGAAGGCGTAGGCCGCCAGCGGGAGGATCGCGATCAGCAGGGGCGGTACGGAGATGTCCTCCGAGTAGAAGAACGCGATGATGCTGATGGCCAGGAGGTCGTCCACCACGGCGAGCGTCAGCAGGAAGATGCGCAGCGAGCTCGGGAGCGAGGAGCCGACGACGGCGAGGACGGCCACGGCGAAGGCGATGTCCGTCGCCGTCGGGATGGCCCAGCCGCGCAGTGCCTCGGGGCCCGCACTCAGCGTGATCGCGACGTACACCAGGGCGGGCACGACGACCCCGCCGATCGCCGCGGCGACGGGCACGATCGCACGGTCGAACTTGCGCAGGTCACCGGCGACGAACTCGCGTTTGAGCTCGAGCCCCGCGAGGAAGAAGAAGATGGCGAGCAGGCCGTCCGCGGCCCAGGCACCGACGCTCAGCTCGAGGTGCCAGGGCTCGTAGCCGAACCGGAAGTCACGGACGGCGAAGTATGTGTCCGCCGCGGCGGTGTTGGCGAGGACGAGCGCCAGGACCGTGGCGAGGAGGAGGAGCCCTCCGCCGACGGTCTCCTTGCGCAGGATGCCGGAGATGCGCAGGTGTTCGGGGTAGCTGCTGCGGCCGAAGACCGTTGCGCCGTGGGGCGTTCCGGGCGGACCGGACGGTGCGTGATGGGAGGTCATGAGTTCCTAGGATCGGGCTCGCTCGTATGAGCGCCGACCAGACTTCCCGGCTCACCAAGATGACCAGCGTAGCGCGAGGCGGGCACGGACCGTGAAAAAGGACGCCGCATCATGGGCCTTGCGCCGGCCGCTCAGACGAGGGAGCTGAAGTGCTCGGCCTTGTCCGTCGGCCCTGCCACGATGATCTCGTCGTCGTCGTACAGCGTGGTCGCGGCCGTCGTGTAGTCCCAGGTGCCTCCGCGCCGCTTCACGGCGACCACCGTCACGCCGTGCCGGGCGCGGATCCCCGTGGTGCCGAGCTCGCGGTCCCAGTACTCCCGCGGCGGCCGGGTCTTCACCATGGCGAAGTTGTCCTCGAACTCCACGTAGTCGAGCATGGTGCCTCGGACGAGGTGTGCGACGCGCCGGCCCATGTCCTGCTCGGGACGGATCACCCGCTCCACCCCGAGCTGCGACAGGATCTGTGCGTGGGGCTCGCTGACGGCCTTCGCCCAGATGGTCGGCCGCTCGAAGCGCAGGAGGATCGACGTCGTCAGGATGCTCGCCTCGAGGTCGCTGCCGATCCCCACCACCACCCGGTCGAAGTCGGGTAGGGACAGCTGGCGCAGGGCCTCCTCCTTCGTGGTATCGGCGCGCACCACGTGCGTGAGCCGGCCGTTGTAGGACTGGACGACGTCCTCGTCGTCGTCGATCCCGAGCACCTCGGTCCCGGCGTCCTCGAGTTCGAGGGCCAGGGCACCGCCGAACCGGCCGAGGCCGATGACGGCGACGGAATCCACGGCTGCGATCGCATCGGCGGGCCTGGAGGAGAACATGCGTTGCCTAGCCAATGAGGGGCCTTTCCTTCGGGTATTCGTAGTAGAGGGGTTTGGAGCGGAGGGCCAGCGCCGTGGCGAGGGTGACCGGGCCCAGGCGTCCGGCGAACATCACGAGGATCAGGACCACCTGGCCCGCGGGCGGGATGCCGG
This sequence comes from Arthrobacter antioxidans, assembly GCF_023100725.1. Taxonomy (NCBI): domain Bacteria; kingdom Bacillati; phylum Actinomycetota; class Actinomycetes; order Micrococcales; family Micrococcaceae; genus Arthrobacter; species Arthrobacter antioxidans. Next base: position 88,740 of record NZ_CP095501.1, on the reverse strand, counting down.
CCGTGATGCCCGTGGAGAGGCCGACCGTCGCGAAGGCGGAGACGACCTCGAAGAGGATCCGGTCGAGGCCGAAGTCGGTGGTGAGCATGAGGAACATCGTCGCGGTGGTGACGAGGCCGACGGCGAGCAGGACGATCGAGATGGCCTGCCGGTGGACGGAGCGGGGCAGACGCTTGCCGAAGACGTTGACGGCGGTGCCGCCCCTGATCTCGGTGTAGAGGATGAAGAACAGCACGCCGAACGTGGTGATCTTCAGGCCGCCGGCCGTTCCGGCGGGACCACCGCCGATGAACATCAGCACGTCCATGACCAGGAGGGTGACCGGATCCAGCTGCGCGAAGTCGACGCTGTTGAAGCCGGCCGTCCGGGTCATCGTGGACTGGAAGAATCCGGCGAGGATCCTCTCCTGCGGCCGTAGGGCACCGAGGGTCGCCGGGTTGGACCACTCGACGAGGGTGATGAAGACCGTACCCAGGACGAGCAGGATCACCGTGCCGCTCAGGACGAGCTTGGTGGTCATGTGCCACTTGCGGGGATACCGGAAGTGGCGTCGGAGTTCGAAGAGGACCGGGAAACCCAGTCCGCCGACGATGACGGCTGCGCAGATCGGCAGGCAGATCCACGGGTCGCCCGCGAACCCGATCAGGCTGTCGCTGAACAGCGCGAACCCGGCGTTGTTGAAGGCCGACACCGCGTGGAAGATCCCGAGCCACACCGCCTCACCGAGGTTGTGGCCGTAGTGCAGCCCGAAGCGCGCAGCGAGCAGCACCGCCGTCACGGTCTCGACGACCAGCGTGATCCGCAGGACACCCAGGAGGACGCTGCGGACATCGCCGAAGCCGACGCTCTTGGTCTCCGCCGCCGCCGAGATCCGCGAGCGGAGACCCATCCGGCGGGCCAGCAGGACGCCCAGGAGGGAGGCGAAAGCCATGATGCCGAAGCCCCCGACCTGGATCAGCCCCAGGATGATCACCTGGCCGGCTCCGGTCCAGTAGACCGGCGTGTCGACCACGATCAGGCCCGTGACGCAGACGGCGGAGGTGGCCGTGAAGAGCGCCTCGAGGAACGTGGCGCCGCCCTCTCCCACCTTCGAGCTCGGGAGCATCAGCAGCACCGTTCCGACGAGGATCGCCGCTCCGAATCCGAGCACGATCACCTGGGCCGGGTGGCGAGGACCGAGCCGCTCCAGCCGGACCGCGACGGCGTGCGCGGACCGGCGCAGGCCCGCTGCCGTGGAACGGCGGAGACCTGCTGCCGTGGAACGGCGGAACTCCCGGAGTGGTGCGGTGCGTGACATGACGGGGATGCCCTCGACCTCCGGGACGGTGCGAACGGCGCGGACCGTCCGCGCCAGACGCTCATTCAACCCGACGACCTGCCGCGGACACGGCGTCTTTATGCTTTCTTGATGCACCGGCGCGGGAGGAGCCTCGCCTGCCGCAGCAGGTCCGCCGGCTGGGCGTCAGCCCCGGACGAGGAGGTCCGGCAGCTCGGCGATCGTCGACACCTCGTGGTCCGGGCGCGTCATGACCATCGGGTACGGCGCCCCGGCGCGGTTGAGCCACACCGTACGGAGCCCCGCACGCGCGGCCCCGTCGATGTCCCACGGGTGGACCGCGACGAGCACCACGTCGTCCGCCTCCCGCTGTACCGCCCGGAGGGCGTAGGCATAGGACTCCTGGGCGGGCTTCCACCGCGGCGCGTCCTCGACGGACAGGACGGCGCCTACGGCGTCGCGGGCACCCGCCCGCTCGAGGAGGGCCTCCGCGGTCGCGGCGGCTCCGTTGGTGAGCGCTGCCAGCTCGAAGCCCCGACCGGTCAGGGCCCGGAAACCCTCGACGACGTCCGGGTGGACGGGCAGTTCCTGCAGGCTCGTCATCACGTGCGCGAGCGCGTCATCGATGTCCCGATTGAGCGCCTGCCCCGTGAGGACCGTGCGGAGGGCGTCCTCGGCGATCTCGCCGAAGGGCGCGTTCCGCCCGGCGGCCGTGAGGGCGAAGCCGTCCCGCAGCACCGAGGTGAACCACAGCGCGGCCAGCTGCGGAGGAGCTCCGAGCTCCTCGAAGTGCTGCGACATCCGCCCCAGGTCCGAGAGGGTCCCGTTGACGTCGAACAGCACGAGGGGCAGGGCCATTACTGGCGGTACCCCTCCACCTGGTTGACGGGACGGGCGTCGGCGTCGGCCGGGTCCTCTCCGGCGTCGGCCTTCGCGCGACGCTGGCGCAGCAGGTCCCAGCACTGGTCGAGATCCTCCTCGACGCGCTTGAGGCGGGCGGCGTGGTCCTGCTGCTCCGCCCCGGCGCCGGCATCCTGGGGCTGCTCCCGGAGATCGTGCTCCTCCTGGACGAGTGTCTGGATGCGCTGCAGGATGTCCTGGTTGTCCATGGTGCTGTCCCTTCGTGGGGTGGTGCCCGGCAGGCGCCTGGAACGCTCAGCAGGCTTTCCTTCAGGCTACTGAGGCAGCACAGCGATGACCAGCACGGTTCCCGGCAGGAGGCCGGACGCCGCCGTGCCCCGCGCTGCTGTACCGGGAGAATTTGGCGCGGCGCCCGGATGGCCTAAGCTATGGGAGAACCAATTGCCTGTGTAGCTCAGTCTGGTAGAGCATCCGCTTCACACGCGGAAGGCCCGGGGATCAAGGCCCCGCGCAGGCACGAGGATCTGCTGGAGACAGCACCACCGGGAAGGCCCGTACCGCTCCGTCGGTACGGGCCTTTTCTGTGTCCCGGGGATTTCGTCCTGGGCGAACATCACTCCTTAGCACTCGCCATGTTCGAGTGCTAATATTTTCCGTAGTTGAGCGGAGGGCGCTCAACTCTCGACGACCCAACCACCTGCCGGTGGCATCAGTAAAGGAGTTGTTTCCCGTGGCCATGAAATTCGACCCGTTCCGTGAACTGGACCGCGTGACCGGCGCCCTGTTGGAGGGCCGCCCCGGGCTGCGCCTCATGCCGATGGACCTCTACCGCGAGAAGGACCACTACGTCCTCTCCGCGGATCTTCCGGGCATCGACCCGGGATCCGTCGACATCGATGTCGACGGCCAGCTCCTCACCATCCGCGCCGAGCGCACGCTGCGCAGTGCCGAGGGTGTCAAGTGGCTGACCCGCGAGCGCGAGAGCGGTTCGTTCCTGCGCCAGCTCAACCTCGGCCAGGGCGTCGACACGGAAGGCATCGCCGCCCGCTACGAGAACGGCGTGCTCAGCGTGACGATCCCCGTCATCGAGCGTGCGCGGCCCCGCAAGATCGAGGTGATCAGCGGAGAATCCGCCGAGCCGGTGCAGTCGTCCGCTTCCGGTGCGGCCCCCCAGGGCGCCGTCGACGCATAGGACCACCCACCCGGGTACCCCCGGACACTTGTCCGGGGGTACCCGGCGTCGATCCCCGGGTTCCCCTTGCATGCAGCGCGGCCGGGTGCGAAGGATGGGGGCATGGACTTCACACCGAGCAAAGCAATCGTCACCGGTTCCGATTCCGGCATCGGCCGCGCAACGGCCCTCGCCCTCGCCGCGGCGGGCTGCGACGTCGGCGTCACCTGGCACTCCGACCGGGAGGGAGCCGAGGAAACCGCGCGGCTCGTCCGGGAGAAGGGCGTGCGGGCGGCGGTCGCGCAGCTCGACACCACGGATGCACCCGCGTGCGGCGACGTCGTGGACCGGCTCGCCCACGAGCTCGGCGGCCTCGACGTCTTCGTCAACAATGCCGGCGTCAACGGCGGCACCATGTTCATGGAGACGGACTGGGACACGTGGCGCGGCACCATGGGGGCGAACCTCGACGGCGCGTTCGTCTGCCTCCAGCGTGCGGCACGGCACATGATCGACGGCGGCCGGGGCGGACGCATCATCGCCGTCACCAGCGTGCACCAGGAACAGCCCCGCGTGGGCTCGGCGGCATACGACGCCTCCAAGCACGGCCTCGGCGGCCTCATCCGGACCATCGCCCTCGAACTGGCGGACCGGGGTATCACCGCCAACGCCGTGCTGCCCGGCGAGATCAACACGCCCATGAACAACTCCGAGGAGCAGGACCCACGCACCATGGACCGTCCGGGCATCCCCCTCGGCCGCCCCGGTGCGCCCGAGGAGATCGCCGACGTCGTGGCCTTCCTCGCCTCCGGTGCCTCCAGCTACGTGAACGGGGCCTCGTTCGTGGTCGACGGCGGCATGCTCCTCATGGGACCCCAGGCGGGATCGCACCTGACGAGCGGGGACTGGCGGACCCTGTGACCATCTGCGGAACCAGAACGGCATCAACCTTCAGCGGGCATTCACACGCCGTTCAGGAAGCGTGGCTAGCGTGGGAGTCCCGGAACCTCCCGAAAGGCCCACCATGAACGCTCTCCCCCCAGCCCCCGATGCCGAGGTCCAGGACTGGTCGGGCTTCAGGCGCGGCCAGCACGTCACCCTCCACCACACCACGGGGCCCCAGCTCCACGGCGTCCTGGACATGAGGACCGATGATGCCTCCGTGGTGTGGATCCTGCTGAACGACGGCGGCGGCCGTCGGCTCGTCCACCGGGGGGACGGCTACCGCCTGGGCCACGCCTGATCCGACCCGACCACTGACGCGCCGTCCACCTGCTGTCCACCTTGGGTTCACCGGAGGGCCACCTGTAACGTGGCCGGGGTGAGAATTCGTGCCACCCTGCCCCTGATGTTCGCCGTCACCCTCGGCCTGACCGCCTGTGGATCCGACTACCCGCTGGGGCCGGAGCAGGAAGCGGCGGCCAGGAGCGGCGACACGAGCCTCCTGGGCGCGGTCACGGCTTCCGGATCCTCCGCCCAGGGGCCGGCCATGGACGCGTGGCGCACGGGGTTCTCCACCCTGTACCCCCGCGCCCAGGTTCAGTACTCGCCCGATGGTTCCGGTGCGGGACGCGGTGCGCTGCTCGCCGGCGCCGTGGGCTTCGCCGGGTCGGACGCCTACCTGAGCGACGAGGAACTCGTCGAGTCCACCGAGGCGTGCGGACCGGACGGCGCCTTCAACATCCCGGCCTACGTCTCACCGATCAGCGTGGCGTTCAACCTGCCCGGGATCCGGGCACTGAACCTCGACGCCGCCACCGTGGCCCGGATCTTCCGCGGCGAGATCACCTCATGGGACGATCCCGCGATCGCCGCGCAGAACGACGTCGACCTCCCTGCGCTGCCCATCGCGACCGTGAGCCGCTCCGATGACTCGGGCACCACCGAGAACTTCACCGACTACCTCCACGCCGTGGTACCCGAGATCTGGACCGAGGAAGCCGATGGGACATGGCCGTCGGGCCTGGCCAACGAGAACGCCAAGGGCAACGCAGGCGTGGTCAGCACCGTGGCCTCCACCGTGGGCGCCGTGACGTACGCCGACGATTCCGCCGTCGGTGGTCCCCTCGGACGGGTGGCACTGAAGGTCGGCGGGGAGTACGTGGAGGTGAGCTCGGAGGCCGCGGCAGCCGCCGTCGATCTCGCGGGCCGTGTCCCCGGACGCAAGGACCACGACATCGCCCTGGACCTCGACCGGAGAACCAGCGAACCCGGGGTCTACCCGCTGGTCCTGGTGTCCTACCACGTGTACTGCTCGCAGTACGAGAACGAGGCGACCGCCGCCGTCGTGCGCGCGTTCGGCACCTACGCCGTCAGCGAGGAGGGCCAGACCGGAGCCGCGGGCGCGGCGAAGAGTTCACCCCTCTCACCGGAACTGTCACGGCAGGCCACCGACGCGATCGCGTCCATCGCGGTGGGGGACATCCCCTAGGACGTGCAGGAGGCGGACCCCCGAAGGGATCCGCCTCCCCCACACGGACCGGGTCAGCCGACGCGCGGGCCGCCCGACTCGGGATCGTCCGCCGAGGTGTCCGGCAGGACGCTGTTGGCCGGCTCCGCCTCGGACGTGACACCCGAGGACGGTGCCGCGACGTCACCGCGCCAGGCACCCGTCTCGCCGCCGCTCTTCTCGATGAACGCCTTGAAGCGCTTGAGGTCGCCCTTCACCTGGGAGGCATCGGCGTTGACGACGGCCCCGACCTTCTCGATGAACGTCTCCGGGTGCCAGTCGATCTGCACCATGAGCCGCGTGGTGTTCTCGTCCAGGCGGTGGAAGGTGACCACGCCGGCATGGGATTCGCCGTCGGTGCTCTTCCAGGCCACCCGCTCGTCGGGGTGCTGCTCGGTGATCTCGGCATCGAACTCGCGATGCACTCCCCCGATGCTCGTCACCCAGTGGGTGGAGGTGTCCGAGGTCTGCGTGATCGAATCCACGCCGCCCATGAACTGGGGGAAGCTCTCGAACTGCGTCCACTGGTTGTAGGCGGTGCTGACCGGTACTGATACGTCGATGGATTCCTGCACTGAAGCCAAAACGGTTCCTCCTTGGTCGGACTCCGGCGCCGCCCGCACACCGTCGCAGGGCATACGACACGACGAAACCGTAAGTCCCCTTAGCGTAGGCAGATCGGCTGGAATTGACCAACGCGCAGGGCTAGGGTGAAAGGAGTCCCTCCGGCGGGAATCAGCGCCTCCGGCGCCCGGCCGGGAGGAGAAAATCTCTCTAGCACTGGAGGATCCATGAAGGCATCACCCACCCTCACAGACAACATGCAGGCCGTCCTCGTCGACCTCATCGAACTGCACCTGCAGGGCAAGCAGGCCCACTGGAACGTCGTCGGCAAGAACTTCCGTGACCTCCACCTGCAGCTGGACGAGATCATCGAGGACGCCCGCCTGTTCGCGGACGAGATGGCGGAGCGGATGCGCGCGCTGCACGCCGTGCCCGACGGCCGCAGCGTGGCCGTGGCCGAGGGCACCAAGATCGATCCGTTCCCGGCAGGCCTCGTCTCGACCAAGGACACCGTGGGCCTCGTGGTCCGAATGCTGAACGCAACCGTCACGACCATGCGCGACGTCCACGACCAGATCGACGAGGAGGACCCCACTACCGCGGACCTGCTGCACGGCTTCATCGCCAAGCTCGAGCAGTACGCGTGGATGGTCGACGCCGAGAACATGGAGCCCACCGCGGAGGTCGTCTCCCCCGCCGGCACCGACAAGGCCACCGTCTGACGATGTGACCTGATTCCTTGATGCTCGGGAGGGGGACGCGCATCGGCGCCTCCCCCTCCTGTGTGTCCGGGGACTTTCCAATTGCCCCCTGGTCGGCTCGCGTCAGGTGGACCTCGTCCTGCACCGATGCTGTCTCTGCAGGATTGTGGATGCGCCTGTTGCTCTCCAATGTCGATGAGAGCGTCGGCGCCTGGCGGTGTGCGCCGCTCGGCGGGCGGACAGCGCCGAGCGGTGTGCGCCGCTCGGCGGGCGGACAGCGCCGAGCCGCGGATCGTGCAGCCTGATCCCGGCCCAAAAACAAAGGCTGGAACCGGGTCCAGCTCAATTCCGGTCCAGGTCGCTGACGTAGGTGCCGCGTCGCATAACGTCCGGCGACACGACTGCTGAGACACTCTACGACGAGACGACTTTCCGAGACATGAAGAGTCCCGGATTTCCAGGGAACTTCCTGAGGCACGACGGCAACGATCCATTGCCTCTTAGAACTGTAAATTTTCGAGACACCCCGGCGGGCAGCTAGCCAGGATCGACGTTCCACTTATGGTGCCTCTGCGCCCGTTTTCATCGTCCCGGGTAAACGCCCCTTCCCCATGCGCCGGCGCCGACAGAACCTCGAGCGCCTAGTAAGTACGGAAAACGACCGGCTTGCGGACGGCGGCAGTCAGCGCAACCTACAGTCGCGTGCGACAGTTAGCCATGCCATTGACTCCGCGAAAATCGCTAGCGATACCTGCTTGGCTGCCTTTGATCTTGGCGGTCCTCTCCGGAGCTGTATGGCTGAACTTCGGCCAGGACGCTTTGTTCCTCCCCTCGCACATCGTGTCCATCGTGTTAGCGATCAGTGTGCCCATCACCTTTGCCTTCATTGGCGGGCAACGGAGCCTTTCAAGTAGCCGCCTTCGACGCTACGCACTCTTACTTGGGGTCGCCGCTGCACCCGTCCTCATTGCCAACGGCATGTACTTGTCCTACGGATCGGCCGACGGTGCTGCCGGCGACATAGGAGGCATCTTCGTGATGCTCCTGGGATGGGCTGCTCTTACCGGTCTCTCGCTGTACCTGATCGATTTGCCACCGGTAGCGCCAAAATCTCGGGCTGCGCAGTAACGCATCTTTCTATGCTCCGCAGGACGATCCCCTGCTGGACGGTCCCGGAGCGTTCGCTGCGTGAGATCGGGTTTGCACCTGCCGTAGCGTCATGTGGTCTGCTCGAAGCACACCCCGTCCCGCTCCGAGAGGTCCGCAATGCACCCGTTCCCGACCCCGCCCCGTCAGGTCCCGATCGGCGACGCCGCGGCGTTCGTCGGCATCACTCCCCGGGCGATCCGCCACTACCACCAGCTCGGCCTGCTCCCCGAGCGCGAGCGGGGCAGCGACGGCCGCCGCCGGTACGGCTACGCGGAAATCATCCGGCTGCTCTGGATCCGCCGCATGGCCGACGCCGGGATCGCCCTCGACGACATCCACGACGCGTTCGACGGCGCCGCACCAGGCGGCGCCGATAGTGAGGACGGCGGGGACGAGGTCGCAGGCGTCCTCGCACGGCTGGAGGACACCCTCGCTGCACAGGAGGCCGAGCTGCGATCAAGGCGGGCCTTGGTGCAGCGTATGCGGACTCTCGGCAGTCGGCTGGGACTGCTCGACGATCTCGTTTCCGGCCGCCTCGAGGGCGCGCCCGAGGGCTCGCTGCGTGAGGATGACCTGGACGTCCTGCTGGTTACCGAGCGGATCTTCGGTCCGCTCGGCGCCGTCATGCAGGCGGGCCGCTTCCTCGCCCTGGCGCTCAATCCCGGGCTGCGCTCCGAGTCCGACCGCGTCGACGCCGCCGAGGAGGCCCTCGACGACACGGTCGCCGTCGACGACCCCCGGGTGGCGCAGGTGGCGGCCGAACGGCACGCCTTCGAGACCACGCTGATGCGTGTCATCGAGGAGTCCGGTCAACTCGAAGAGGACGACGCCATCTTCAACGCCTGGGACGAGCTGCATCCGCCCGAGGATGCCGACGCGGCGCCCAGCCCCAACCCGGCAGAGGGCTCCAGCGTCAGGAGCGCAGCGCACGTCATCCGAAGCATGCCCTACGACTTCTCCCCGGCCCGCCTGCGCTGCATGGAGTTGGCCGTGCAACTGGGCGCGTCGGCGGCACCGGCGCCCTGAGTGGAGCCTGCAGCCTCGGCGCTAACACGACCTCGGCCGGCCAGCGTCCAGTCAGGCATCCGCTTGCGGGCTACTTTGGGTTTATCTACGGCCGGGTATAGGCCGGGTGTAGACCGGGTCCGAACGCGTTCGAATGATCACTCCAATGATGAGCAGCACCGGAGCTATCAGGACAGTCAACCAACTTACGTTGTGACCAATGAGCCCGACGATCAGGGGAGCCAACACGGCCACGAAGGCCTGACTAAACGAAGCATCACGCGGGGAATGTCGTACACCACCTCCATGGACTTGACCGCTACCGGATCCATCTGCAGAGTCCTTGGCATGATCTTCGATGGGCTTGTAGTGGGTGCTCCGTGGTGATCGACCTTCGCGATGTGGCCGCACCACCGTGGGAGGAGGACCTGCTGGTCACCGCCCGGCCCAAGGGAGTCGTGGACGTGTGGTCACTGGTGCGCGGTGCGCGCTGCGCCACGTTCGAAACGGTCTGGGGCTCCGGCGGCTGGCGGGGGGCACTGGTGCCCGGTGAGCGCTCCGTGGTGGTGGCCGGCGCGTGGGAGCGCCACGGCGTGTGCGGGTACGACCTGACGGGACAGCGGCTGTGGCAGGACCGCAGCCGCACGAACATAGAGGCCGTGACTGCCCTGGCTGGAGGTCGTGTGGTCGTCACTCACCTCCGCAGGGCCACCCGCGTGCTGGAGGCAGCGACCGGGGAGGAGGTGCGTTCCCTGCGCGGGGTGTTGAGGGTGATCGCGCTGACTTCGGACCTCTCGCTTGCAGTGGGTGGCGGTTGGTGCCGTCTGCTGGATCGTTCGCTGGATCCGCTGGGGTCCCGAATTGCGACCGGACTGAATATGGTTTGGTGCGCGGCTAGCGACGGGGAGCATCTGGCGGTCACCGAGGTGGGCGGACCCTTACGCATTCTCGACTCCGGCGGGCGAGAACGAGCGAGGATAGCTGAGCACTTCCGGCATGTCCTCCACGACCCGGTGACGGGGACCTGGGTCGCGGTCCACGAGCCCCCCGAGGGGAAAAACTCCCTATTCCGGTTCAGCAACAAAGGGGAGATTCTGGAGCGACGTCCCTGGGACCTCCGCATCGGCGGTACGGCGACGATGCGCGGAGGCCGAACGTTGATCCTGATCACGGCTGAAGGCGGGCAGGTCGTGAACTGCGCGGACTGGAGCGTGCGAGGGCTTGAAGCGACGTGAGCCTCGGCGCCGAGCAGCCCGGGGCATTGCCGCGAACTGACGGCTGTACCTGCCATCACCATCGGCCACATCGCAGACTTCGAGCGAAACACCGCTGTCGACTGGTCGAGATGAGCGTCGTTCGGTGGAGGATCCACCATCGCCCTTACAGGTAACAGGGACACAACCGCGAGAACTCGAGGTCAGTCGTTGAGGTCGAAATCCAGGTCAAGGCACTCAGGGCGGGAAAGCTCCCGCCAGGCCGAGGTCACGCGCACACTCGGCAGGGCCGCAGCGATCGGCATCCGATCAACCCCGACCAGCTGGTCAAGCTCGAGCCCGGTGAGCGCGGCGATGTCGCGGATCGGCACCTGGAACGTCCGGAACGGCCCCAACGGTGGTACGCCATCCCCAACAGCGCCGGGCTTCGGCACGTCGTCGAGGTCAGCCAGCTGCGGTGTCTGATCCACGACGTACCCAATCGCGGCCAGTGAACCATCCTGCAGGAACACGGCGACCTTGAAGTACCGCAACGGGATCTCCACGCCCCGGTACACGGGGTCGACGTCGCTGAAGATCGGACCCGTGAACACAATTAGGCGCCGCCCATTGTCGGCGGCGTTCTCGAGCAGGTAGGACTCCAGACCCAACCAGAGCTCGAGGCCCTGGTTGAACTTCGCGGCCTGCGGGGCAGCGTTCGTGTAATGGAACGTGTTCTCGTTCGCAGTCGCTGCCTCAGCCCGGGGGTCACCCCAGACCGCTGATGCCCGACGCACGAGATGTCCGCGGTCGATGTCGTTGCGCGTGTAGACCCGCTCCCCCGTCTGCTGGTCCTCGGGCAACCGCGGATCCAACCGCCACTGAATCCCGGAGCGGTCGAGGTCCATGAGCTTCGCACCCTCGATCCCGAGCGCCGTGATCGCCGCCAGGCGCTTATCCGGCCGCATCAACACAGAGAAGTGCGTGTACGGGAGCAGAACCGTCTCGACGCCGGCCAGCACCGGCACGGGCACCGGGACGCCAAGGAACCGCTCATCAAAGCCCTCACGGCCGGCAAGGGCCGCGGTCGTGGCAGTGTGCACGGTCTGGGGTGTGGGCAGGGTGGCGTCCATTCGGTGAAGCTACCAGCGACAGGTGACAACGCGATGAACAGTTCAACCAGAAGTGAGACAGCCGGCCTAGCGAATCACGAGGCAGCGCGCGGACGCTGCACGGGGTCTAGACCCTCGCTCGCTTCTGTTGCAAAAACCTCCTTGGGACCCTAGAGCAACAGGATTCGAGACGACCTGCGCTGTTGCGCTGAGGTGTACTCGGCGCAACAGGTTACGAACGATGTCAGAGCAACCAGAGGTGAGGCTCCCGCTGATTTGCTTCCTCGGTCAGAGCATTCGTACGAGAGCGGCGGAGAGCGCGCCCAGCGCGACTACAACGAGGAAGGGCGACTTACGACAAGTCGGTGACCACCAGGGTCGAGGTGGCGATGCTCGACGAGGTCACTGCTCGGTGCGGGACGCGCGTTACCCGCGGTCGCCGCCGGTCGCGGAGCCGAAGGCGTGCAGATCGAGCTCGACGCTCAGAAGGTCGGAGGCGACTCGCCCGCGCACGCTCGTCCCCTGCTCGTCGAGAGGCGGGCTCATGACCGCGGCACCGAGCCGCCCGGGGGCGGAGAGCACGATCGCCCCGGAGACGCTGGACTTCGCGGGGATGCCGATTCCACGCATCCAACGGCCTGAGCCGTCATACACACCGCAGGTCGCCATGACCGAGACGACGTCGCGAGCCACGGCCGGCGGGACGACGCGCTCCTCCGTCACCGGGTTGACTCCGCCGCAGGCGAGGGTCGCCCCCATCACCGCTAGGGCCTTCACGTCGACCAGGACGGCGCAGGCGCGAGCGTAGACGGCGACGGCATCGTCGGCACCGACGTGCAGGGTTCCCTCCGCCCGCATGAGGTGTGCGAGGGCGTGGTTGCGGTCGCCGAGGAGGTGCTCGTTGTGGGCGACGCCTTCATCCACTTCGAGCCGACGCCCGGCGAAGGCGGAGAGACCTCGGAGGATCCGCTCGTTACGCTCGTCGACATCGCTGCCGTCGACGAGCGATGCCGTGAGCAGCGCTCCGGCGTTGACCATCGGGTTGGGTGGGCGGCCGGAGCCGCTCTCGAGCTTGATCGCGTCGAAGGCTTCGCCGGTCGGTTCGATTCCGATGAGGTCCAGGGCGTCGCCGTCCGTGTCCAGCAGGGCCAGGGCGAACAGGAACGGTTTGACCGCCGACTGCACGCTGAACAGCGACTCCGCCTGCGTAGTGCCGCGCACCGTCCCGTCGGGCAGGGCCAGGGCCAGCGCGCATTGGTCGGCATCCGCGGCGGCGAGTTCGGGGATGCTGTCGTCCACCGATCCGCCGTTCTCTTGCATGACCCGCTCCCGCAGATCCTCGAGGTCATAGGTTCCTGCGTCCGGTGTCATCCGTCCACAATGACACAGGCCGTGCTGAATAAAGGCAGTAACGGGTGCGATCGACTGCGTGCAGGGCAATGGCCTGCGACGACAGGAGTGACTTCCGGCCAACTCGACCGTCCCCTGCCATCGAACGGGCGTGTTCTAGGCATCTGGATGCCATACCGAATCCGCTACAGCGTCTCCGTAACACTCCGCCTCGACCCGCCCGGCTAACCATCCTTTTCGGGACGCGCCTTCGTCTGCAGTGGGGGCATGAGGAAGGGAGCACACCCGGTGTAGGCATGCTCCCTCCCTGTCGTTCATCGTCTCGCAGCCGGGTCAGGTGCGGGACAGGGTCTTACTTCTTGAAGGCGTCCTTGATCTTTTCGCCGGCCTGCTTGAGGTCACCCTTGGCCTGGTCGCCCTGGCCTTCGGCTTTCAGGTTTTCGTCTCCGGTCGCGTGGCCGGTGGCTTCCTTGCCCTGCCCGCCGAGCTTCTGTGCGGCATTGCCGATCTTGTCATCGAGTCCCATGGTGCTCTCCTTCGGGTTGACTTCAGTGGTCATACGATCGGCGTTTCAGCCGATGGGCCCAGTCTAGGCACGCCCTAGCATCAGGCGATGAGCCGGCCGCCCTGCTGGAGATCTCCGCGATGATGAGCTACACCCCGGTAAGAACAGGGCACTTCCGCGCTTTTGACTGAGGACCGAGCGGCGCGCTGGATGACGGCTAGCAGGGCGGGGTGTAGGGATTCGACGGTGATCTCGGGTGGGAACGCGCGGGGGTGGTCCTGCACAGTGGCCAGGATTTTTCGCCCTACCTCGTGATGGTGATCATGCCCTGGTTGTGGTGAGCACGGGCGGACGTGTCATCCATTGCTCGAGTCCGAGGGCTTTGAGGTACTCGGTTGCTTGGCGCTGAAGGGTGCCCGCGCCGCGACGGTCAGCAGCTGGACGTTGACGAGTCATCGTGGCCCGTCACAGGACGCCTTCGGAGGTGCGCGGCTGTCGCATACTGCGCACGCTCAGCTGATGTGACGGGCCTGTCATGGCGCCGCCGACGATCATCAGGATGAAGCCGAGAATACCGAGCACCGGGAGGTGGCCGATAACTCCCGCCATCACCACCGCGAACGCGGCAACTACGGCGACGACGGCAGGTAGGACGGTGCGTACCGATAGATGTGCAGAACCCCTGCCCTGGTGAAAGGTGCGGGCCAGCGCCGGGTCCTCGGCCATCAGTGATCGTTCCAGGGCCTCCAACTGCAGGCGTTCCTCTTCAGACAATGGCATGTACATCGCTCCTGACACTCTGTCCTCGACCTGCAACGAACGGAGACGACAGAGGGCGCTGCCCGTTTCGGGCAGCACCCTCTGTCATTGGACCTCGCTCACGAGGCTCACAATCGAACAAATCGTGCGGAACTAGATGCGGTGGGCACCCTCAAGGCCGCTGGCTGTGGACTGCTTCGCCTGGCCTGCCTGGCTCTTGGCCTGCTGGGCTTTGCCCTTGAGCTGCTGGCCGGCTGATGGGGCGGCATCGGCGTGAGCCTTGATCTTCGGGGCTTCCTCTTCTGCCTTGTTCAGGTAGCCCTCCCAGCGGCGGGACATCGGGCCGATGAGTCCGCCACCGACACCGACGACGAGGACGCCGACGATGGCAGCGAGGACGGCGATCAGGATCGGGGTGGTGACCGTCGTGGCGATCTCAACCTGGTTCAGCGCGGCGATGATGCCAATGCCGAGGATGAAGACGCTAGCGATGTTGGCGAGGATCTTGCCGTAGGACAGGCCGCCGAGCGCGTTCTGGATGAGGGACTTCACGGCGGCGGCGATGGCCGCTGCGATGACGACGATGACGATCGCGACGATGATCTTCGGCAGGAACGCGATGATGCCCGCGAGCAGGTCGCTGACCGGGTTGGGTCCGAAGACACCGAACGCGAACTGCAGCACGAACAGGACCAGGAAGTAGTAGACGATCTTCGAGACGATGTCGCTAGCATCGAGCTTGGACTGGGCGAGTGCCTTCTTCACGCCGCCGCGCTCCACCGCACGGTCGAACCCGACCTTTTCCAGGAGCTTGTCCAACGCCTTCGCGATGACCTTCGCGATGATCAGGCCAACGATGAGGATGACGAGGAACAGGACGAGTTTCGGTACGAACTCGACAACGGTCGCCAGACCGCTTCTGAGTGTTTCTTCCATGAGTGAATGCTCCGTGGTGTAAGTGAGGGGCCGGTTTTCCGGGCGCCCCCAAGCGCCACCAGCAGATGTCAACCCCACAGTAGGGGTAGACAAGCGAAGAAGACAAGTAGCCTTACTATCAGTATGGTTAGT
Organism: Arthrobacter antioxidans; assembly: GCF_023100725.1. NCBI lineage: Bacteria > Bacillati > Actinomycetota > Actinomycetes > Micrococcales > Micrococcaceae > Arthrobacter > Arthrobacter antioxidans. The sequence continues at coordinate 73,577 of NZ_CP095501.1, read as the reverse complement.
TTCTTGTACGAGGAGGCGCTGCCTCCACGAAGAGTTATGAAGAGGCTCTTTCACCGCCCAGATCCGGGTGAACAATCATCGTGCCGCTTTCACGGCCCTCCACAGTAGACCCCTCCCGACGCCCTGTCCGGAGCGCACTGTGCAGAAGGTTCCGACGAGACCGCATGTGCATGACTGAGATGAAAGAAGATCCGACATGGCAGAAAACAACACTTCCGGGGCGAGTACCCCCAAGAGCCGCAGGAACGACGTCGTCGCGGCGGAAAAGGAACGCTTCGGCGGCATCAAGTGGGGCTCGGCGTTCTTCGGCTGGCTCACCGCCATCGGACTGACCGTCCTGCTCAGCGCCCTCGCCACCGCAGTCGGTGCAGGCGTCGGAGCCGCGAACACGGCCGGCGCCTCGGACGCGGCGAACCAGGCCACCCAGAACGCCGAAACCATCGGCATCGTCAGCGGGATCGTCCTCGCGATCATCCTGTTCGTCGCCTACTACTGCGGCGGGTACGTCGCCGGGCGCATGGCCCGCTTCGACGGCGTGAAGCAGGGCGTCGCCGTGTGGGTGTGGGGCATCATCATCGCGATCATCGTCGCGATCCTCGCTGCCATCGCCGGCGACCAGTTCAACGTCCTCTCCAGCATCGGCGGCGCACCGCAGATCCCCGTCGACGGCAGCCTGCTGACCGCCAGCGGCCTCATCGCCCTCGCGATCGCCGTCCTGGTACCCCTGATCGGGGCGATCCTCGGCGGCAAGGCCGGCATGAGCTTCCACCGCAAGGTCGACCAGGTCGGCATCGACCACCAGACCGGCATCAACAACTAAGCGCCACCAGGCACCAATGAGGCACTACCGAGCCGCCAAGCGCCGCTAGTGCGATGCTCCGAAAAAGCTCAACCGCAAAACCCTCAACCGCAGAACCCTCAACCGCGGATTCTTTAGCCGCATAAATCACCTCACGCCGGGTACAAGAACCGGTACCACGATGAAGGAGTTTCCATGATTTCGCAGAACGACATCAACACCATCCTCTCCAGCAAAAGCACCGTGATGGATTCCAACGGGACGAAGATCGGCTCGGCCGGTCAGGTCTACCTGGACGACCAGACCGGCGACCCGAGCTGGGTCACCGTGAAGACGGGCCTGTTCGGCACCTCGGAGTCCTTCGTCCCCCTGCAGGGCGCAAGCCTCAACGGCCACGACGTGCACGTCGGCTACAGCAAGGACCAGGCCAAGGACGCACCCCGGATCGAATCCGATGGTGACCTCAGCCCCGAAGAAGAGAACCGCCTCTACCGCCACTACGGCCTCTCCGGACACACCGACCAGGCCGACCGGAAGGGCGACGCCCTGAACGACAAGACCGGCACGACCGGGGTCGTCGGGACCGGCAAGTCCGATCGCAATGAGCGTGGCTACCAGGCCGGCGATGAGCGCGTCGACCGCAAGGATGCGCCAGGCACTGTCGGGTATGACACGTCGGGACCTACGACCGATGATGCGATGACCCGCTCCGAGGAGGAGCTCCGTGTCGGCACGGAGCGCCGCGAGGCCGGCAAGGCGCGCATGCGCAAGTACGTGGTGACCGAGAACGTCACCAAGACCGTCCCGGTCAGTAAGGAACAGGTCCGCGTGGAGCGCGAGCCGATCACGGACGCCAACCGCGGCGACGCCATGGACGGGCCGGCGATCAGCGAGGAAGAGCACGAAGTCGTCCTCAACGAAGAGCGGGTCGTCGTGGACAAGGAAGCCGTCCCCGTCGAGCGTGTCCGCCTGAACAAGGAAACCGTCACTGCCCAGGAAACCGTCACCGACGAGGTCCGCAAGGAAAAGATCGAGATCCTCGACGCCGACGGAACCGACATCAACAACAGCACCAAGAACAAGCGCTAGAACCTAGCGCTCACCATACGAACCACACCGACGGTGGGGTGCTGCGACAGCAGCACCCCACCGTCGGTCGTTAACGCCACGAGCCGCCGGGCCGACAAGGTACGAAGGTGGCAGGGCCACGCTGATCTGCCTGCCTCAACCGAACCCACCAACTAATGAATCCACCAGTGGGGATGACGCCACACATCACCGCCCCGACGACCCCGAAGAGTCGCCCTGCGGACCCAGAAATAACCGTCCTATCAGGCCCGGCTGAACTGGTCGCAGCCGGGGAGGTCATCCGTCCGCAGTCGATCCCCTGTTGCGAAGCGAGTAGACTTCGATTACTAAGGGTGCTGATTATTCGGGTCTCAGCCACACGCTGCCAGAGGGCCTCTTACATGACGAGGTGGATGGGTGTGAGGTTCTGATGGACGGGCAAGTACAGATCAGGATGACCACCCTCGCCCTGGCAGAAGCGAATCTGAGCATCGACGATGTGTGGGTCCGGTACTACGGGCTGGGAGGTGCGATCTCCGCCTTCGAGCTGCACGCCTATCTGGCTGGCCTGTTGCCTCTGCCGTCGAGTGAGCGGAACCTGGTGGCTGAGGCAACGAATGAGTTGCTCGAGCTGACACCGGTGCAGATCCGGGTGCCGGTCGACGTCGACGATTCAGCGGCGCAATCGGGTGGGGGCTCCCGGCGGGAGCTCGGCGCTGCCGGCTCGTTCCTGTTCAATGCCGAAGAGCAGGAGGGTGAGCGTTTGGCCGCCGTGGAGCGAACCCAGCTGCTCGATTCTGTGCCCGAGGATCGGTTCGACCGATACACGCAACAGGCCAGGGACTACTTCCAGGTCAGCTCCTCGACCATTGCCCTGCTCGATGACCGGCGCATGTTCCTCAAATCGGTGCTCGGACCCGTGGCGCAGGACCTGTCGCGGGACATCACGTTCTGTCAGTCGACGATCCGCAGCGCCGGGCCTCTGATCGTCAAGGACGCACTCGAGGACGATCGGTTCAGCACCAACCCCCTGGTGACCGGGGATCCCTTCATCCGCTTCTATGCCGGCTACCCGTTGCGGGGCCCGCGCGGGTGGACCGTCGGCGCGCTCTGCGTCATCGACCAGAAACCGCGTGACTTCTCAGCCAAGGACGGGCGGTTCCTGCGCACACTGGCCGGCCTCGTCGAAGACGAAATCAACGACTGATCACCAGTCTTGCCCGGACGCCCGGCAGGCGCCCCTGGTGCTGCTTCTGCTCCGGTTACTGTGACTGGGACTGGGACTGTTCCGGCGCAACGGACGGCGCTGAACTGAAGTGGGTGCGGATCGGGTCTGTCTGACCGAGGGAGGCCAGGATGCCTTCGGAGAGGTCCTTGAGCTTCACATTCCTCGAGTTCGATGCCCGCCGCAGGATGCCAATGGCTTCGTCCTGCCCGCACCGGTTCTGCGCCATGATCGCGCCGACCGCCATATCAATGGCGGTACGGGATTCCATCGCGCTCTGGCGGTTCCGTGCCTCCTCGCCGAGGTGCGCGATACGCACGGCAAGGCGCAGCGACCGCGAGGCATCACGCGCGAGTCCCTCCGCGACCGTGATCCCCTTCTCGTTGAATGTATGGGGTTCGGTGGAGTAAAAATCGAGACCCGCACTGGCTCCCGCATCGAGTCTGATCGGGACACCCAACGCGGAACGGATGCCATTCGCGGCGATGGCCTTCCTGTACTCGGGGAAACGCGTCTCCGTCAGGAAATCAGCGACATGGACGGTTTCCCCCTCGCGGGCGGCGCGAAGGCACGGACCGTCATCGAAACCGAGCTGGATCTCGTCCATCCGCTGAGCTTCCTCGCTGCTGCTGGCGACCGACACGTTGGAGTGCGGCCGAAGCAGGGTCACCGCGCAGAACACTTCCCCGTGCTCGCCGGTAAAAGCCTCGGCGGCCACGGTTACCAAACCGGTCAGGAACTCCTGGACGTCATCGCTTTCCATCACCAGGTCCTGCAACCGCGCGGTCACAGTGTCCTGCTCAACTTCGCGAGCAAGCTCCCGCTCATCCGGCACGATAAGCCTCCTGATTCTCTTTGTCCGAAACAACACATACGGACGCCGCCACCGTAGAGGCGGAGCCACCCTCAAGGGTACGGCCACGGCACGCGGGGCCGCGCCGCGATCACCGAGTTCGTCCGTGACGGCGCTGAAGACACGACTGCTGAGGATCATCCACCTGCGGGCGGGTGGAGCCCCAAGGGTGGAGCTCAAGGCCATCCGCCTATGGGCGATCCTAAATGAAGGTTGGCGCTTCGGGGGCGATGCCAGCGAGCAGAGGGCAAATGATCCTCTCGTTCCATTCGTGCTCCAAAGGGCTGTACGGAGCTCGACCGACACCACGCCAGCGGAAGGATGACGCGTTGGGGTGCCAGCCCTTCTGAGATCGGTCCAGCATGTTCAAGGCCTGAGTGCCAAGGAGCAGATGGGTGCTTCCCCCGCCCGCACGATCTGTCGGTCCAGCCCGCAGGCGGAAGGGGCAAGGAGAAAAGCGGGGGCAGGAGCCGGACTAATGCACCAACGATCCCGGCTCCTGCCCGAGAGGCTTAAGCTTTGGCCGGCTTCTTGACCAACTAGTAAACCTACTGACTAGTTGATCATGGACGGGGAGGGAAAGGTCAAGGCGGACGGCAACATTGCGCAGTCCCGGGCCACCCTCGCCCGTCCGTCCGAGCCAGGCAGGGATCAGTTTCCTGGCCGACGCGAGTTCACCGATGGCAATGCTTACCGGGCTCTACATCGGCCTGGCCGCCGTCGCGGTATCGATCATCATCGCCACCCTCGCTCTGAACGACGTTGCCCGCCGGGATGCTCGGACATGGAACCGCCGCGAAGGCTAAGCGGGACATCCGGGTGTAGAGAGCACCAGATACGGGCGCGTCGAAGGTCGTAGCCGAAGCGCCCCGCAGCCCTATGCCTCTCGTATGGAGGGTCGCGCCGTCACTCCGGCGGAGTACGGGACCCGCTGAGTGCTTCCTGTCGTCCGTGAGCGTTTTCACCCGGTAGACCACCGAATCCTGCGGTGAGAACGGGCGGGTAGGAAGTCCTGGATCTGCGAACGTCCACCAATTTTTGCTGTCGGACCCTGTCAGGGGTGTGCTCGGCTGTTCTCGGGGGAATTAGCAATCAGGCAACCAACGGCGCTCAGGTTGGAACGTCGTCTGGATCAAGCAGATGCCCATCAGAAGGTCTCACGCACATGCACACCGCTCAAATGCCGATCGTCGGCCGCCCCGGTCCTCCGGCTTCTGCCTGCCCTCCACCTGCATCAGTTGTCGGGTCTGCGGCTGTCGGCTGATTTTATTAATCTGACTTGAGCCCACTTTGGTGGGAGATCGCACCTTGATCGGGGCCTGCCATGAACCAGGTCGCGGAGTCGGTGGGGCCCCGGAATCTGACCGTTCGGTTACGCCGATCCCGGCAGGGCATATGTACTCGAAATCAGGGGACTGGTTGCCGCCTGCTGCCAGCCAGGAACACCCCCATAATCCCGGGACCCTTATGGATGGACCGAGCTTCTGCCCCCTCTCAGGAGGTGGGCAATCGCTGCCCCACCGGCGTGTTGCCGGGAACCGGGTTCCCGGGTTTTCTGCGCCCGGCCAGAAGAAGTCTTGGACGGTCGGAGGTGCAACGGGGAAGTCTGCCCGTTAGCTCACAGTGGGCGGGAGGCGGGCGGGTCAAGGGTGTGCAGCGTGGCGCCGGTCGCGATGCCGTAGGCCAGGTGCGGGATGATGTCGCTGGCCCGGTCCGCTGGAGACTAGGTGCGGGGATCGGTAATTCCGAGAACGGTCATGGGGCCGTTGCTGCCGATCAGTGCGCCGGCCGCCGCAGTCAGTTAGGAACCGAGGAGTCCGGGCCGGTATCCGGCCTCCCTGACAAGGCTAAGGACCGCGCCGACGCCGACGCCGACGACAAGCCCTGTCAGCGGGCCGAGCCCGGCTAACCGGTTCGTGCGTTCTTCCTCGGTGCCCTGGATCTTGATCCCTGTGACGCCGGCCAGTTTCTCGACGGTGGCCTCGGGCGTGCTGCTGGCGGGGCGGGCACGCCAGACCATGTCCAGGTAGGTGAGGGTGTTCAGGGCTGTGGTCCCGGCGGCGCCTGCTGCGGCCCCGGTGGCCAGTGCGCGGACCATCTTCATGGCTGCTTTTTAAGGCTGCGGGGACAGCCCGAGTTGGGTAAGCATGCCCAGCTGGTCGCTGCTGCCCCAGCGCTCGACGAGTTTGCCGTCTTCGAAGCGTCCGATCTGCATGCCCCGGATTTTGAAGCTCTTGCCGGTGGGCGGGTGGCCCATCAGCGGCCCCTGATGTGTCCCGGTGATCGTGTAGGCGAACGCGACGTCGCCGTCGGTGGCTGTGAGGTGTTCGACGTCGAGGTGTAGATCCGGAAAAGAGGAGCGCAACCCTGTGAACAGGTCCTTGAATCCCTGTGGGCCCGGTCCTTGTCCGGGTGCCGGGTCGTGGTCGACACAGCCGGCCGCGACGACGTCGTCGAACCCTTCGAGTTTGCCGCTGTTTACAGCGGCGCCGAAGCGCTCCTGGGCGTGGATATTGGCGTCCCTGGTCATGAATCCTCCGTTTATGGTCGTTAGGCCGGTCCGTGCGGAACGGTCATTGTTATCTATCATCGTGCGCGCTGGTCTGCCCGGGAGCAAGGAAAGTGGGATCGGGTTCGGCCGGGCCCGCCTGGGCCGGAACCCACAGCCGGCGGGTCCGGCGGCACGGGTCGACGTGTCAGCGGGCAGGTCCTGGCGGGTTCGCGCCGACGCTCAGGAGCAGCTCAGGCGGTGCTCTCGAGGATCAGGCGCGCCGCTTCCGCTGGCTGGTCCCAGTGCGGGAAGTGACCGCAGTTCTCGAACCAGTGCAGCGTTGCATCCGGGAACAGCTCCGTCGCTCGCGCTGCCTCACTGGGAACGGTGACCTTATCCTTCCGCCCCCATCCAATGACCATTTTGCCCTTGAGTGAACCGGCCGGCGCGCCTTCCTGGCGGGGCCCGTGAACCAGCGCGTTGAGGGCCGGGTCCAGACTGGTTGATGTCTTGAACCCGCGAAGCTCGTGCAGGACCAGATCCTGCGGCAGCTTCCAGGGGTGGGCGGAGAACTGTGCCAGCAGGGCCGTGCGGCCCACGGGGTTGCCCGTGAGGAAGGGGAGCGCCGGTTGGATGCGGCGCACCAGTGCGACGGAGGCCTTGATGCTTGCACCAAAAATCGCTGCCTGGCGGTCATTCCAGAATCCACCAGGGTCCAGTGCGACAGTGGTGCCAGCGTGCCCTCGACGTGCCATTTCCATTACCATCCGGGCGCCCATGGAGCTGCCCACCACATCAATATCGCCCAGTTCCGCGTCGCGGATAAACGCTTCGACGGCATGGGTCAGCGTGGCAATGGTGGTTTCGCCGGTTAGCGGCGCGGATTCGCCGCAACCGGGGAGGTCGACGGCGATCACATCGCGTTCAGCGGCCAGCGCCGGGATTATCGGGTCCCAGTTGCCACTACTGGAACCGAGCCCATGAATCAACAGGAGTGGCTTACCGGAGCCTTGCCGGGTCGAGTGCAGCATAAATTCACTGTAGAGGCAGATGGGTGACCATCGAGAGCATTGCGAAATCCTCCTTCGCGCTCTATCGCCCGCGAAGGAGCACCTGCATTTATTGCTCGTGGCGTCGTTGATTTTAGTTCGTGCCCTGGAGAGAGGCTCTAAGCCGTTTGATCCCGTCCCGGATCCGCGTTTTGGCAGTCGATACGGGGATGCCCAGGTGGGCGGCGACCTCGACATAGGTCAGGCCGGCGTAGTAGGCGAGGTGGATCGCCTCACGCTGCGCCGCGGACAGAGTGTGCAGGCAAGCCCGAAGTGCTTCGGCTTCAGATTGCTGGACGACGGTGTCTGCGACCTGGTCGTAGTCGATGTCCTGGTTCTTGATCGCCCACTTCAGGTCCCTCGTGCGGTGGGACTCCTCGGAGCGGACCTTGTCGACCGCGCGGCGATGCGTAAGGGTCATAATCCAGGACATTCCTGTCCCCAGGCCGGGATCGAACCGAGCGGCGGCGCTCAGCCAGAGGGTAAGGAAGACGTCCTGCGTCGTTTCGGCGCTCATCTCGGCGTCGATGAGCACCTTCCGGGCGAGCCCGTACACGCGGGCGGAGGTCAGCCGGTACAGGTCTTCGAGCGCCTGCGATTCGCCCTGCCCGACTCGGACGAGGAGGGAATCGATGTCGCTCACCGGTCGGTCGGCGCCGACCGCCGCAGGCCCGACAACTGATGGGGGCGAAGGGCAGGAAGAAGCCGGGGAGCGGGGCGGCTAACGATCGTGAGTTGAGCGGTTTGCATGTGCGTGAGACCTTCTGCTGACCATCTGCTTGATCCAGACAACGTTCCAACCTGAGCGCCGTTGGTTGCCTGATTGCTAGTTCCCCCGAGGACAGCCAAGCACACCCCCGCCAGGGTCCGATAGCAAAAATTGTTGGAGGATCACAGATCCAGAGCTTCCTACCCGCCCTTTCTCACCGCAGGATTCGGTGCTCTATCGGTGGTCTACCTGGTGAAAATGCTTACCGACGACAGGAAGCACTGAACCGGTCCTGGACCCCGCCGGGGTGGCGGCGCGACCCTCCACACGAAAGTGATGGGCTCCGGGCACTGAAGTGAATCCCGGGGTGTTCAACCTTGGTCGTGGGAACGTCGATACCCTCACACCGATGGGGCCACTGGTTTCACTGTTGTGGCGGCCGGGGAGTAGATGGGCTCGAGGTCGAAATGCGCGCATGCCCGGCGACTGATCGAGCAGGGCAACCCGCCTAGCATGTCGCACGTGCTCGTCGCGTGTCACACTCAGGCACCCGCCCCCTCTCGCTGAACCCGACGCACGAGAGGTTTGCTACTCACCCTGCACCACGACCAATTCAGGTGCCGATCGCGCTGCACTCACCCCGTCGTTAGGAGCGCCGCCGCCTCCAGGGTCGAGAAAGATGCAGCGCCCACCGCGGCCGGCCCGGGCGATGGTCGGCGCCTACCGAACTGGCTGATAGCAGCGACACGGGCTCTACGCGCCCCGTAGGGAAGGACCGGTTACTAGGCTGTGCTGGGCTATCAATGATTCCTCACCGACCGTGTGATCGTCGGACTCGGTGTCACATCCTCATCAGCTCGCCCTGCACCTCATTACTCGGTGACGTTGGGACTGCTGAGGGTTCGGTTTCCATCTACCCTGTGAGGATTCTGTCCTCCTGGAAGGATGGCCATCATGGCAAAGCCGTATCCGGAAGAGTTCCGTCGCGACGTCGTATCCGTCGCACGAAAGCGCGAAGCACCGCTGGCTCAGATCGCGAAGGACTTCGGGATCAGCGAAGGCACACTGAACAACTGGCTGAAACGCGCCGACGTCGAGGACGGTGTCCGGCCAGGAGTGACGCAGGCAGACGCGGCCGAGCTCCGCGAGCTTAGGAAACGCAACCGGTTGCTGGAGCAAGAGAACGAGATCCTGCGCCGGGCGGCGGCGTTCTTCGCCCGTGAGCTGCCCCCAAAATGAAATACCCGCTGGTCCGTGACCTCGCCGCTAACGGGATTCCCGTCACGGTGGCCTGCCGGGTTCTGGGATTCTCACCCCAGGGATTCAACAAGTGGCGCCGTGATCCGGTCTCGCAACGGGAATGGGACGACGCGCACCTGACGAACCTCGCCCTGGACATCCACCACGACGACCCGACCTTCGGATACCGGTTCGTCGCCGACGAGATCGCCGACCACGGTGTGAGAGCGTCCGAACGGCGCATCTGGCGGATCTGCTCCCAGCAACGCCTGTGGTCCCTGCACGCCAAGAAACGCGGACTGACCCGGAAAGCCGGCCCTCCCGTGCACGATGACCTCGTGCTGCGCCAGTTCCGGGCCGACCGGCCGAACCAGCTGTGGCTCACGGACATCACCGAGCACCGCACCGACACCGGCAAGCTCTACCTCTGCGCGATCAAGGACGTGCATTCCAAGCGGATCGTCGGCTACTCGATGGATGACCGGATGACCTCGGCTCTGGCCGTGTCCGCGGTGCGGAACGCGATTCGGCTCCGCGGCCCGGTCGACACGATCCTGCACTCCGACCGCGGGTCGCAATTCCGGTCGAAGGTCTTCGTGCAGATGCTCAAGAGCAACGGGCTGACCGGGTCGATGGGGCGGGTCGGAGCCTGCGGAGACAACGCGGCGATGGAGTCGTTCTTCGCGCTTTTGCAGAAGAACGTTCTAGACCGGCGGCGGTGGGCCACGAAGGAAGACTTGAGACTGGCGATCGTGACCTGGATCGAGCGGACCTATCACCGCAAACGCCGCCAGCGAGCCCTCGGCAGACTGACCCCGATCGAGTTCGAGATACTAGGACAAGCCGCCACTAAAGCAGTCAGAAACCAGCAACACCCAACTGGAAATTAAACCTTCAGCAGTCCCGAATGACCCTTTGCTGGAGGTAGTCGTTGGGGCTATTCGAAAGGTGGTGTAATTGTTGGCGCGTAGCGCGATTGGGTGTGGACAGCGACCCAAGGCGCGTTCTCCCAGCCATTGACAGCTATAGGAGCGTCCCGTGGGGGAGCGGAAGCCCGATCGTCCCGAAGCGGCCGGTGTGAGGATCGTCGACGTGAGAGCGGTATCCGCATGTGTGCGAAGGCAGGTGCCTCGGGTGCCACTTGGGGAAATGAAGGAGCGCCGGCGAACATCCGGGATGGAGGTCCCTAAACGTTCGTCGACGCTCGGACCCGGCGGACCGGGTCAATCCTCACTCGCACATGAAGGTATTACGACTGTACAGCCCATACCTGTGAATCACCCGCAAAGATCAACAACCGGCCTCCGAGTGGGAACGTGGTCCTCGCCGCCACGAACGCGGAACCGGACCCTCCGTCCAGCACTATCGCTTCTGACGACGGCCCTCTATTCCTGTCGACTGCCTGCGGAGTTCGTGGATGGTTGACGGGTATCTTAGACCAGTTCTTTGCACCCGTGTTCGAGCTGGCCGCTACGAGGGATTTAACGTTTCGCGGTTCAAGAGGTAACCGTGAGCCCTCTGGCAGGGGTACCACCCGTCCCGGAGGGCACTGACCGTGTCAGTCCCCTTCAGCGTAAGCACACTGTGGCAGGTCAAACCCGTCACAATCAGCGCACGCCTGCTTCCTCCTGTGATCCGCGTGTACCCATGGTGGGCGGGCAGGAGGAAGCCACAACGGCGCGCCGGAATGATCCGGCAGATATTAGTTTTCTGGGGGAACCAATCCGTGCGGCGCAGTGCTCCGAATCACACCCAGTGCGCGTCCGGATCCGGGCCCGTTCTCATCGCACAGTGAAGGATATTGATCTTATGAACAAGAAAATGCGTTTCCTCGCCGTACCGGCCCTCGCCATCAGCGCAGTTGCTATGGCCGGCTCCCCCGCTATGGCCGCCCATGACGGCACCTACTCCTCGACCCTGGGCCAGCTCAGCGGCACCACCGGCTCCGGCTCGATCACGCTCGACGTCGTAGGCGACAAGGCGACGGTCAACCTGCAGGTCTCCGGTCTCGCCGAGACCTTCATGGATGCCCCGTACCCCCACGTCCAGCACATCCACGGCGGCGCAAAGGGCCAGTGCCCCACGGTCGCTGACGACGCCAACGGCGACGGCATCCTCAGCACCACCGACGGCGCCGCATCCTACGGCGGCATCCTCACCACCCTCACCACCTCCGGTGCCACCACCCCCGCTGAGGGCCTGAACCTCGCCCTCGGCGGCCAGGGTGGCAGCTACACCGTCGAGCGCGAGATCACGCTCGACATGGCCACCCAGGAAGCCCTCGCCGCCGGCACCGCCGTCGTCGTCGTCCACGGTCTGGACCCCGCCACGGTGACCGCCACCGAAGAGGCCTTCAACGCTCCCAGCGACCTGGAGCCCTCACTTCCCCTCGGCGCGACCTCGCCCGCACTGTGTGGAGTCCTCTCCGCACAGCAGATGGGTGCCATGCCTAACGGTGGCGCCGACACCGGCGTTGCCCAGGAAACCGGCTCCAACGCCGGCGTCCTCGCCCTCGGTGGCGGCCTCGTCCTGGCCGCAGCAGCCGGTGGCACCTACATGGTTCGCCGCAACAACGCATAACCCACCAGCACCATCCATCCGCCCCGTGTCGGATAGCAGCACGGCATTACAGTGCCAGCCGTAGGAACTGATCGGACCACGGAAGACACCACATGATCAGCTCACCCAGCGACCGCCGCAGACACCACCTGGTATCTGCGGCGGTCGCTCTGTTACTCCTCACCGGCTGCTCACCCCCCCCCAACCAGCACCGGCAGCGACACCAGCACCACCACTAGCTCTTCGGTGACACCCACCCAGTCATCAACAGCCAGCCCGCCCACTGCGGCCCCATCGCCTGCGGTCACCCCGCCAGCGAGTTCCGCACCAGGGCCGGGAACGATATCCGCGCCAACTCAACCGGCAGTCCTGCCAGCCTCAGCGCCCGTGTCGTTCGCCATTCCCTCCACCGGCGCCGAGTCAGACCTACTCCGCACGGGACTACGAGACAACGGGTCCCTGGAAGTCCCCCCGGACGGGCCCGGCGCACCAGCGAGCTGGTACACCCAGTCCCCCACCCGCGGAGAACGCGGACCCGCCGTCCTCCTCGGACACGTCAACGCCACCAACGGTGGACCCGGCATCTTCGCCGACCTCCGATCCCTCACCACCGGCGACACCATCAAGGTGCTGCGCGAAGACGGCAGCACCGCGACCTTCACCTTCGACCGCGGCGAGCAATACCCCAAGAATGAATTCCCCACCCAGACCGTGTACGGCAACACCCCAGGATGGGAACTACGCCTCATTACCTGTGACGGGTACGACCCCGAAACCGGCGACTTCGACGACAACTACGTCGTCTACGCCACCCTCACCCCCTGACCTCGCCCTTCGCTAAACCCCCCACAGCGTGTATCGGACAGTCCCGGCGAACTAAACAGCGAATCTGCTTTGACGTTGATGAGAACAGACCTCGTCCATCTGTGGTGTTGCATGTTCCGATCGGCCTGAACAGCTGAAAGCAGCTCAGCGAGCATTATCCGCAACATTCACCAGTAGCGTCGCGCTCATGCCAGGGGTTCAAGCCTCGCATTTTCGCGCGTGAGGACCCTGGCTGAGCTCTGATACGTATGAACGGGAGTGCAGGGCGGTGGGCCCTGCACTCCCGTCGCCCCCGGTGCCGTTTGCTCGACCCGAGGACTCCTCCCAGTCAAGAGCGGATTCCGCGTGGAAGCAACCTTCGACCGCAGCGCCCAGAACAGGGCACAGGGTGGCGGTCGGTTCACGCGGGCAACGGCCAGTGGGAACGGGGCAAGAAGTCGTACAGTGGAGTGATCGGCTGATGAATATTCCCGCGGGCCTCGGTGTGCAATGACGAGCACTACCTCGAGCGCAGCGCCGCCCGTACCCATCGTGGTCTCATTGCTGGAAAGTGTGCATGATGACCGAAAATATTGAGGTGAATAGGGGTATGCCGTCGTCACAGTACGGCGGTAATGAGCGGGAACGTGATCTCGCTACGGAGCTGGCGGAGCTGGCCAGAGGATTGCAGCAGGAACCGGATTCGGACGCGATCCTTGGCGGGTTCGTCCACGCGGCCCTCGAACTGATCCCCGGTGTCGACGAAGGGTCCGTCAGTATCGTGTTGGGGCGAAGAGCCATCGGATGCCGTGCCCCGTCGGGGGATCTGCCCGTGCGGATCGATGCGTTGCAGATGGAGACCGGTGAGGGCCCGTGCATGGAAGCGGCGTACGAGCACCGGACGGTCCGGGTGCCGGATATGGCGCTCGAGACGCGGTGGCCGCTCTTCGCGCAGCGGGCCACCGAGGCGGGCGCCAAGGGGATGCTGTCCATCCAGTTGTGGGTCGAAGGCGATGACCTGGGCGCCCTGAATCTCTATTCGTACGAGGCGAACGCGTTCACGGACGAGTCGGAGAACATCGGTCTGCTGGTCGCCTCCCATGCTGCCGTGGCGTTCGCCGAGGCCGAGAAGAGCCGGCAACTCCACGCGGCGGTGGACTCCAGGGATGCCATCGGCCAGGCCAAAGGCGTTCTCATGGAACGCCACAAGATCACCGGCGAGCAGGCGTTCATCGTGCTGTCCATGGCCAGCCAGCGCACCCACCTGAAGCTCCGGGATGTCGCCGACTACCTCATCACCAGCGGCGAACTCCCCAACGAGAACACCGCACGCTAGGGACCGCTCCATCAGTTTCTATAGGGATACGCACATGCAAGTCGTGATCCATGACGAAAAATCGTCAGCACAGCATCGTGTGGAACCAGCTCTGGAGGACAGCCAGTATGGGTGCTTGTACAGCACGGGCGCGAGGCTGACGTGGACTCACCGATTCTCCCGCCGTGAAAGGCCTCCAGATTCGGACTTGTTCGCGGTCGCGCAATAATGCGACGCACGTTAATCCGGAACTTTCCGCCCAACTCTCCAATACACCGGAATTTGTGACCGCGCCGTATTTATCACATTTCGATGATTACCGAAGCGCTCGAAAAAATCTTCACCAGGTGGAGAGGGCCTTCCGGTGGAAGAGGTGGACCCGGTCCGGCTTAGGTGTGGACGGAGGGTGCCAGAAGGGGCCCATCGGCGCTCGTGGCTTCGGATCTCTTCATCTTCAAAAAGCGTATTTCCTCCGGGGACAACCAGTGCTCTCCATGCTCGTTCAGGGAAAGGCACTCGCCCATGCCAGCTTCGACCCGGTTGACGTAAGTGCGGGGCAGGACCATCGCACCGGGGTTCTGCAGGAGCCACTGCTGCACGTTGGAGTCGAGAGTGGGCCACAGAACACTGATGCAGGTCATATTGTGAGTCTTTCTGTCTAGGTCCCAGAGTTGGCCACGCCTGAATAGCGGGCACCTTGAGTCATGCTCTATCGGAACCGGTGATGGTTCGGGCCGGTAGGGTACAAAGTCCCGAGATGCCAGGCAAGCGCCCGCCAGGGAGGACAGTAGTTGAACAGGAACGCACTGGCCTAGCCGTGGCTGAAAACCACTCTCCTGATCAGGGTCCTTTGACCCTGATTAGGAGGATCGTTCCTTTGACACCCCGGAGGAGATCCAGTTCACCTGGAAGTACATCATCGAGGACGGCTGGCTCGGCGGCTTCTCCTACCGGGCTAAATCCGAAGGTGTCAACGACAATCGTGCGTTCGTTGAGAGCTACCTGGCCCGGTATCGTCAGACGCTGGCCTTCGAACAGATCGAGCCAACGGTCATCGAACGCCTCATCCGTGGGTTCTTCGGCGCGGACCTCTTCTAAAAAATCATCGACGTCGTCGAGCCTGCCTGAGCGCCGGCGGCAACGAATCCACAGTCAGGGCCGACTCGGCCCTACCGACAAGAGAGCACGCCCATGATCACCCGCCCCGGCGAGTACCACGACGCCAACTCGACGGTTCCCATTCCGCAATCCCAGCGGACCATCGATCTCATCGAGCGGGGCCGGCTGATGCCTCCACTGCCCATCCAGGTCGTGCCGCGTCAGAGCGTCTCGGCGCGGGTCATACCGCTGCCCGTACCACTGCCGACACTCGATGCTGAGGCGGCGTAGGGGCGGCTCCGGCCCGCCGTGACAGGTGCCGGCTCTGCCACACACACCAGCTCCATGATCACTGCACCCACGGCGCCAGATCCTCCAGCTGCAGGGCAATCCCAATGACACGCGTGGCGGTGCAGGTACCTGCTCCGGGGACTCGGGAGGCCCAGTCTTCCTCGATGACTACCTCGTGACCGTGAGTTCGTCCGGATTCAACACCATCTGCCGGTCCATCAACGGGTATCAGCGGACCGACGCCGCCGTCGTCCAGGACTGGCTCGTCCTGACAACCGACCAAATAACCACCCGGGACGGCGGACCGTCGCGGTCACCGACACCAATTACAGCCGCGCCAGGTCGCCGTCATCCCTGAGAGCACCCACTCCGACCCGCGCGCCAACCCCGACGCTCGACGAAGCCAAAACGGTGAACACCCTTGAAAGGGGCGGTCTTCGTGCGCGTAGCTGGCCGGGCCAGCTGAACATGCAACACCCCTCTTCTCGGTCAGGTCAAAGTGCCTCGCTCACTCCCATGCTGAGGTAGCGGTACACCGTCGCCCGGCTCGCCCCGATGATCTTCCCTATGTCCGCCGGCGCCAACCCCTGGGCCTTCAACTCGTGGGCACGCTTCACCTTCGCATGGTCAACGGTGATCTCCCGCCGGCCGGCCTTGCGCCCGTGTTCGGCGGCCGCGGCCATGCCCGCCCTGGTCCGCTCGGCAAGCTGATCGCGCTCGAGCTGCGCGAACGCGGACATCACGGTGAGCATGGCCCGACCCATGGGCCCGGTGGTGCTGATGCCTTCGGTGACGCTACGGAAATGCACGCCACGCTGTTCCAGGTCATCGATTAAAGCCAACAGGTTACGGGTTTTACGCCCCAACCGGTCCAGCTTCCACACCACCACCTCATCACCCTTCCGAAGATGATCCAGGAGCTTGTCCAACTCGGGCCGACTCGACACTGTCCCGCTCACCCCGTGCTCGGTGAAAATCCGGCCGCACCCCGCCGCTGTAAGCGAGGCGTGCTGCAAATCAGCGTTCTGCTCCAGCGTGCTGACCCTGGCATACCCGATACTTCCCATTCCTATGCTCCTCGTGCTCATCAAAGGCTTCTTTCCCCTTTCTTGAGAATACCCGAAGTGAGACACATTGCCGGGACATGTTCGGGGGGCTCACTCCCCCGCCAATGCTGAAGACTTCTGGCCCGGTGACCGGCCCTGCCAGCGGTCCGGTCAACGGATCCTTCGCCAGAATGGTCGTTCAGCACGCTCTCGACACGGCGACCACACGAGTGCGGTAAGTACCGGGGACCTCAAGGGGCAAAAGATTATGCAGGTGGCTGGTATCAGATGTCCAGGATGGTGTTACGGGCGTTCCCGACCGGTGGAAGAGCTCCCGTGTCGAGGTCTTCCATGAGATGGATCGAGGCGTACTGCACCGATCTGATGCGCCCGGCGTCGTCGAACACCCGATACGTTCTCCGCAGCCGACCCTGCGGGTAGTGAGGGTGTGCGAAGCTCACCTCGACCCTGGTGACGGGCCATTGCCCGATGACGTCGATGCGGGTCTCCTTCACACCGTCTGCGAGGGGCGACGTGTCTCCCTGGGGCGTCCGCCAGTACGCGTCGAGATCGGCGAACTGCGCGCAGACTGCGTCCACGGCTGCTTTCATCTGCTCGGCGGGAAGATCGACTCTGTCCCACGGCGCGCGTGGATTCCCCGCAGCGAGGGGATACGTCGCAGGAGTGTCGTCCTCGGACCACCCCGGAATGCTTGTCGCTTCAATCGGGGTGCAAGGTTGTTCTCCGCTCCGAAGCGCAGCAGGAAGATCGCCGGCAGGCAGATCGATCTGCAGGTAACGGTAGGTGTATTCGGTGCCACCGTAAGCGTCGTGGAGTTCCTCCGGTGCCGAGGCATACACCACCAAGTGTGCTGATGACTCGCCCTCGAAGGCCATCAGCGGCATCCGATCGATGCTCGTGCGGTTCATCGCTCCGCCGGCGTCAAGGACCAGGAGCTCACGCACCTTCAGCCAGTCCGCGGTGGTGTTTACGTCCCAGTGACCTGACCAAAGCCACAGACCATGCCGGGTAGACCCCAAAAGATGGACATTCACGAGGTCCAGAGAACGGACGATATCGCCCGACGGGGAGATATGTATGGCCGTCGATTTCACCCGCGATGAGGTCCCGTCGCGGTCCATCACCTCATCCGCCGTCGCCGGCGTGTGGAGAACCCATGCTCCACTGGAAGCGGCCGCGACCCTGACGCGGGGGCTGATTGTGCCTATCGGAAGATCAGCCCAGGTCACCACCCGATCCGGTGCCCCTCGACGCCGGATCACCGCGACGGGCTCGGACAGGCTCACCCGGATAAGGGCACCCGCGACAGCCACTTCTTGCCACCCGGCGGACTCATGCACCATGGACAAAGTGTTGCAGAGGGAATCCGCGTAACACGGGAGGGATCCGGTTTGGCTTTACCCGTTCTCACGTCCAGGAAGCGGAGCCCCAGCGAGGAATGCCTCATACGCGTCGCGGGCGTCCTCTTCGACGGTGGGCGGCTGGGAGCTGTACCGACCGTCAGTTCGATCACGCTTGGGTCCGGACACCCAGTACTCCTCGCCCGACTCGACGTCGTAGAAGTTTGAGTCGAAGTTCGCGCGGGAAGTTCCTGTCACACGGTGCAGGGTGCGCCCGTGGAAGTACGCGGTGCGCCAGGTCTTGCTGAAACGCACGCGGGAGATCCATGACGGCCCCCGGTCCGTGCCGTAGCCCGTCTTCAGTTGGACATACATGATGCGTTCGTTCACCCGCTCAGCGTAATGACACCGCACGCCCGCATGGATGATCCGTCACCTGACGCGGCGCACGGTCTCGCCCATGGGTGATCTCGCAGTAAGTTCTACTTAGGCCCGCCATCGTGCGGAGACACGAGGGACTCCCGATGAGAAGAGCTGACGCCGTGAAGCCTGCTTCCGTCGCGGCGACGATCCTGTTGACCAGCCTTGTGGGGGCCTGGTTCTGGATCAGGATCCATCAAGGTTTCGTGCTCGGGGTCGCCGCCGGAACCCAAAACCTCAGGCTTGCTGCGGCTGCTCTCCTCTTCGCCCCGTTCCTGGTCTTCTTCTACCTATGCGTGAGGCCCGGAACGGTCTTCAAGAACCACTCCTCGCAGGGAAGCCTCTTCTTCGCTGGCTTGGCGTTCATATGGTCTTTCTGCGCCGTGTTCCTTTCCCTCTTCGCGGGATTCGCCCCGTTCTAGGTGGAGTTTGGTAGCCGGCAGCAGCACGACCGTGGCCTCACCCCCTGAAGCTCATCCCTCCGCGGTCATCGCCCTCGTTAGTTCGCGACGCTGGAGACGCTTCAGGACTAGAAGGGCGATGGCGCGAAGGGCACGACGCCGACTCCAATGAACAGCAGACCAATGACTAGGAGCACGAACATACGTCGCCTCTTCCCGCCTCGGAACGACTCCCCGTTCTCCTTCGGATGAGTGGCGAACCAGCTCAAGCCGATGATGGAAAGAACCAAACCAACCAGGCCGAGCGCGAGCATACCGAAGGCGATGAGAAGGAGTGTCGGATCGTAAGCCATGAATTGAACCTAACTCGCCGGCATCTGAAGGCGACCCACCGTGGAGCGGTCGGGGTTACAGGCCTCCAGACAGAATCGTCCTGCGGGCGCACCGCAGGAGACTCGATCTCAGCAATACGGCCTCACCTCGAGCTCTTCGTCGTCGCGTCGCTGCGCCGTCAGGCCCTGGCGTCGTCGCCGAGGTGCCGGTAGATCGTGCCGCGGGAGACCCCGAACGTCTCGGCGATCTGCTGCACCGTGTATGTCTTCTCCTCATACATGGTCCGGGCCTGCCGGGCCCTGTTCGGTGTCATCTTTACCCGGCCCCCGCCCGTCCGGCCACGGGCCCTCGCTGCGGCCAGGCCGTCCTTGGTGCGCTCCACGATCAGGTCGTGTTCGAACTCGGCGATCGCAGCGAGCATGTGGAAGAACAACCGCCCACCGGGAGTCGTCGTATCAATGCCCTGGGACAGGGCCTTCAACCCAATCCCCCGCCGCTGCAGCCCGTCGGCGACTTCCTTCAGATTCCTGACCGACCGGCCCAACCGATCGAGTTTCGTCACGACCAGGGTGTCCCCCGCCCTCAAGTACTCGAGCGCGTCCTCCAGGGCGGGCCGCTTCGCCAGGACCCCCGAGGCGTGCTCGATGAAGACCTTTTCGCACCCGGCGGCCTCCAGCGCATCGGTCTGACCGTCCAGATTCTGATCCCGCGTCGAGACCCGCGCGTACCCGACTGCTGCCATGACCCAAACTGTACCGTGAACGCTCATCACAGCACATAGGTCTCGGACACGACCCATGGAACACGACACGCCGTTCTTGGCGATCCTGAGCTGAAGTGTCCTATGGACGGTCGTTCGCTGAACGTTACTCCGCGTGACTGTTCGTCATGGTTCCGTTCGAGGATCGGCTGCTGGTCATTCAGGGTGTCGGGGAGGGCCTTCGAGCGAATTGAGGCCGCCGCAGAAGTCTTTAGCTTTCGCTGTAGCGGTGACTTCACTCAGCGATTCCTGATTCCACTCCTGCCATATCGCGTCTACCGGTAGCCAATAGCTCTTCGAGGCGAGGGGATTAGGTTGGAGTACATGTCAGAGGCGCTGTCTTGAGCCAGTACCGCAGACGGCTTCGTCCCAGTTGATCAGCCCCATCATCAAGGGCGGCTTCATACTCGCTGCGTTCGAATACGAGCGGTCCGACGGAACTGATTTTGTCTTCCTCTTGGACCTTGTCAAGTTCGTCCTCGGCATCAGGCGGACCGCCATGACGAAAATCGCTCCACACCACCTCATCAGGCCCGACTTGTACCCTCGCGCTGACTCCGCCGCAGCCCTCATCGAAGCATCCACCGCAGAAATAGAGCCAGACACGGTAAGGAAAGAACTTGCCTGGAAGCTCGCCCTTCAGCTGGCGAATCTGATCCCGGGAGGCGGCGAAAGGCAGCTTGCGTCGTCGCAACCGAGTGATCTCATACTGCTCCAGGTCATCTGTCTCGAACACCAGCTCCCGCAGGAATCGACCATCGATGAGGAAATCGAAACCACCGCTCGCGTCGGGACACAGACCGAATCTATTCACGCCGGCACCAACACCTTCACTTATCTCCTTCGTACATCATCGTGATAGCGCCTCATCAGGGAAGCGCAGGTCGTTGAGTCGTTGTGCTGCCCGTACATGGTGCCGGCAGGTCGGTGCCGATCGGCGTGCGGACACTTGCTTAGGAGGGTGCGTGTCAGGGAACGCGTGCCTGCATCTGGTCGATTCGCGCCAACTCCGGCTCACCGTAGAGGGGGATGTCATGGCGTTCCACCCATTGCCAGAATCGGCCTGCTTCATCGAGGAGCTCCCGGCAGAAGGTTGAGGGATCGACTCGCGCTCTGGTGTCACCGATGGTGACCAGGGCGCCGCCGTGGATCCGCTCGAGAACGATGGGTGTGGGCTGGCCAGGGAAGAAGGATGCGCCCCGGCCCGTGGCGAGGTAGCCCTCCACGACGTTGACCAGGTAGGTCCACAGTGTGCAGATGTCGTGCCAGTCCGGGACGCCCAGCAACGGAATGCCGTCCCAGGCAAGCGTGATGGCACCGTCGTTGTAGGTGAAGTGGTCCGATGCTCCAGCGCTCATCCATACTTTCACCGCGCGGTGCTCGTCCGCATACAAATCGACCAGGTACTTGTCCGGATCGTCGGTGAAGTCCTCGAGATCCTGCACCGCCTGAACGAGGATGCCGGTTGAGCTTGTCAGGCGACGGGTGTTGGGGTTCATGCACTCTTCCTCGGGCCGTCGCATTCTTGCGACTCAATATAGTGCTTGGTGGCCCAAGCCAGACCGAGACTCAGGTTGGCGGCCAATGGAGTGTTTCGGCGTAGCCGTTCTAGGTGGAGTTGGCCGGCGACCAACAGCGCGAACGTCGACCTCGTACCCCGGAGGGGAATTGCATTGTGAGACCTCGTGCTGCCTAGAATCTGCTACCACAGGCGTCGGTCTATTTCGGAGCGCAGCGACAGATGATCACGTTAGCCGTGGCTGTTTCAATGAGCTGAGTGTGACCATGGTGGTTTGACCGGCCGGGTCCACTGAAGTTCTTGTCAGGGATTGCTCATTCTGATTGGATTCCTTCAACGCATCCCCTCGATTGGGAGCGCTGGCCGTTAACGGGTCTCACTTTCAATGATTGGCTCCGGGGGAACATGTGAATAAGTACGAGAAGTGTTGCAGGTCCGTCTCGGGCCTGGCGCTGGGGGCGCTAGTTCTTGCCAGCACGGGCATCGCACCGGCTAGCGCTGCGGAGGCAGAAGCAGAAACATTAATCACCGCGCAGACCTCGGAAGCTTCGGCGGCAGCGAATCAAGTCCTCGCCCTCGATGACTTCCAGGTGACCGAGGCGGGCCACCTTTCGTCGGACGGCAGCGTCGCCGTCGAATCCGGAACCGTCTCGATGGACCTCGGATCGGCAACCGGACTGGTACTAGATCTTCCGGTAGGCACCGGAATAGAACCACAGATTTCTGACGACGGAACGCTGGTCTACGCGGACGAAAGCAACGGTCTTCATACGGAAGTTCAAAGCGTCGAAGACGGACCCGCGCGAATTCTGACCGTGGCGGAGGAATCGTTCTCAGATAAGTCGCTCCACGAGTACGGCTATGGTGTCCAACTGCCCGCGGGCATGGAACTCACGCAACTAACCGACGGTACCGTCGTGGTCCTTCAAGATCTCGACTCCGCCCCGGCGGCCGAGCCTGTTGATTTATCCGTAGTGCTCCCGGAAGTATCGGAAGTAGATGCGGTCGATTATCAGGAGAATCAAGCGCCGCTCGAGGTGATCGGCGCGGCCGGCGACGCCGCCCTCGAGGGCAAAGCCATCGCCGTCGCCTTCCAGGAACCCTGGTCGGTGGATTCGGAAGGGAACGAACTACCAACGCACTTCGAGGTGCGCGGTAGCGAGTTGGTCCAAGTTGTGGATACCACGGATGCCGCGTTCCCCGTCGTGTCCGACCCCCTACCGCTAATTGCCATCGCTCTAGGTGCAGCAGCAAGGGCAGTTGCGCCCCACGCCATCAGAGCTTTCGCCGCGACCACGATTCGGGCCGGCGTCGCCTATACGACGAAGGGCGGGTACGCGACCTTCGCTCGTTTCAAGGCGGCTGCGGGGAGCAGATCAGGGTATCAGTGGCATCACATCGTCGAGCAGTCCACCCTCACTGGGACCAAGAGAGGTGTTTGGAAGGCTGAGGCCATTCACCACAAGAACAATTTGGTACAAATCCCGACACAGGTCCACCAGAAGTGCATCAATAGCTGGATGTCCCGCAAGGGCGTCAGATCGCTGGGGGCTAATGCCGCCAGCAACCAGACGATGCGCCAGTGGGTCCATCAGCAGTCCTTCAGCACCCAGCACCAGATCGGTGTGAACCTCCTGCGTCATTGCGGCGTGAATATCTGATCCAACAGTGATCTAATGCGGAGCGGGGGCGTATGCACCCGCTCCGCATTTCCAGCGAAGGACAACGACAAAAGCGATGACCCGCACGACCAAGAAGAATCTAGATGTCCCGGTCCATGGACCGTATGGCCAGGTGGAGAAGTGGCTGCGCGCTACCGGCGCCGGGGAAGTGCTCGAGGACGCCGTGTTTTCCCCGGTGTTCAGTGAGCAGTCCTTCGAGCCCGGGGCGCCGAGTGAAGCCGAGCTCCGCGAGCTGTGGCCTGCAGGCGGGTGGATGTGCTGGCTGGGCGGACCCGCCGTCGCCCCCTTGGAGCAATGGCCCCGCCGCGCCGACGGCAAGGCGTTGGCCCATGTGGCTTCGATCCACCTAGGCGTCCTGGATGCCACCACCGATGCTGTGGGCAAGGCGGGGTGGCCCGAGGGACAGCTACGCGAAGGACTGCCCACTGAAGGCGTCCTTGAGGTCTTCCATGATCTCGAGTCCTTCGGCTACGACCCCGCTGAGGGTGCGGCGCGTAGCTGGCTGGTCCGCTGGGTGAAGACCCCCGACCATTCGGTGCTCATCGACCCGCCCCAGGACCTGGACACCCCCACCGAGGTATGCCAGCTGTGCCTGCCGCTGCCGGGCTTCACACTGCCCTCGGCCGCCGATGCGGCCTCCGGGCCCCAGGACCGGTTCGATCTCGTCGAGTCCCTGGAGCTCAGCCTGCAGAACGGGTGGCTCGCCCAACGCACCGGTTCCTCACCGGAGGTGCCGATACCGTTCAGCCACGCCTATGGCCACAGCCATCACGGCCGGATCGCCGCCGTTGAAGACATCCTTCCCGGCGTCCTGCCGTTGGAACCAGGCGACGAGTACCGGCTGATCCTGGATCTCGAGTCGTGGACCGCCCTCGCGGGATGGTTCGGCGATGCGGGTAACCTCGAGATCTGGATCCGCGAATCCGACCTCCAGGCACGAGCCTTCGAACGCGCCTGGTGCCTCATCCGCACCGACTAGTTGTTCTGGGTCACGAGGTCGGTGACGCGGCGGTGAAGCTGGCTGCGGACGGGATCCTGAGCGATAGCGCTGTCCTCAGCCCGGCGCGAGCCCACCACTCCCCGTGACCTCGAAATCCTCGTGACCCCGACGTCCCCGACGCCTGAGCGCGTCGCTCTCCGGTCCGCCCCATGTCATTCACTAGTAGGTGTCCTGCCGCATGCGTGTTATCCGGTGACCGGGCGGAACTGCTCTCCACGCCCCCGCTCACCGGGTAATCGCCGAAGCCGAAAAAGATGTCCTGCAGGATCCGGGCAAGCTCCTGAGGGGCACTGGAACCCTGCCGGCCAGCCAGCGGGTCCTCGAAGGGCATGGCGTCATAAAGTGACAGGGGAATCGGCGCCGTCGTGGGCGTGAAGCGTATGCCGTTCCAGGTTCCCGTGACCGCAAACGTGCCCCAGGTGACACCCGATGCCCTCTCCGACTGCTGCACCTGGTCCCAGTCCCACCCAAGAAGCTCGGGCCCGGTGCATTGCGGCGGATACGACTCCTGCACCCCGCCAAGGCAAAAACGGGGTAACGCCTCCCCTGCTTGAAGGACGGTGCCCTGACCCATGACGGAACCCGGCGCCGCGGGAGGGACGAATCCACCACGGCCAGTGTAAGAATCGGCGTCCGGAGTAGCCGTCGGCCCAACGATGGGCCCTCCGCTCGGTGCCTCCACCGGCTCGCTACCCGGATTGCCCGGGGTGGCGCACGCAGCGAGAAAAGTCGCCGTGAGAACCGCGATTCCCAACCGTGCCGACCATGTCATGCACCCATCATCAGCTGGAACCTTCCGGCACACCACTGCTCACGGGGAGCAGCACCGATTCGCAAGCCGCGTGCTTGAAACGAATAGGCACATCTAAACGCCTCAGACGGGTCGATGCTGGCCCACGGAACGCACCACACGGCCCAACACATCCGGCTGCCATGCGAGGTCGGCGAGAAACGTGCACTCACAAACTCTGTCACCTAAGCCTCGCCCACCATCCAGTAATCTGCATCTCCCGTCGTCTTAGTCAAAGGATCCTTTGACCGGACTGGAAATAGCGGGCGCTGGGCTATCCGCTTTCGATCGCTTGACGTGGGTGGCGCCCCGAGCATCTCTATCGTGGAGACATGATCGGATCAATGCACGTGCGAGACGTGAAGCGGCTCCTCGAGCCCATGTTCGAGTCAATGCTCAGCCTCAGAGAGCTACGGTCATTCACGTTCCGATTGGAGAGGGTCGCCGACGGCGTCGAGCTTCCCGACGACACCAACATCGAGACGAATGACGCCTGGCTCCGATGGCAAATACTGGGTGAAGAGGGCGGCTCGGGCAGTCTTCCTCTGGATGACGGTGCAGATGCACTTGTCCGCTTTGTGCAGAGCGACCTGCAGGACTTCATCGCCGAGAGCCAGTTCGGATGGGGCGAACTCCGCGGCCCCCGCAACCTGCTCTGACCACCCACGCTTCATCCGGTAGCCGATGGATTGAGCGAGCCACGATCGGCATCGCTTCAGACGACCGCTTTTGCCAAGGGCATCCCCCTGAAATACGTCCTAGCAAACGGTGGCTCAGATGATGCGCTCCCTAAGCCACGCGGTAATGCGCTGGTTGAACCATTCCGGCCGCTGCAAGGGGATGCCATGGGCGAGCCCCTCCACGACCTCAAGTTCGCTGCGTGGTAAAGCTGCGTGCACTGCCCTTGCAGAGTCGCGCATCAGGCGACCTTCGCGTCCTCCCACCATCACCAAAGCGCGGCCTGGGAATGTGTGCCATTCTTCGGGAAGTCTAAACCTCATATTCTCACCCACCGCAGTAACCAAAGATTCTCTGGTGATACTGCTGCTCGTTCTAATGTAATTCTCCATCTGGCGAGGCGAGATAAACAACTCCCGGGATTGCAGCTTGGCGAACCAACGATGGCGGGCTAGTGGTGCGGTAATACCAAGAAGTTTGAGAGTGAACTTCGTGAAGGGCATTGTCTTCGCCTGAGCACTGATGATTACCACCTGGCGAACGAGCTCGGGGTGTTCGGATGCGAGCTGAATTGCCAGCTGCGCTCCGAGGGAGAAACCTATGACGGTCACGGGTTGGTTGGGAACCATGTCAGTAAGGATCTGGGTGAGCTCGCGCACCGTTTGGGAATGGGAGACGTAAGGTTCAGCGGCGCTGTGACCATGCCCGGGGAGGTCAGGCACAAGCGTCAGATGTGCACTTTCAAGTTGTTGCTGCAGCGATTCCCACATCCATCCAGCCACTCCTCCGCCGTGAAGAAGCAGCACGGGTGAGGTGTTCTCGGGGCCGGAAGAAGCGACATACATGGTCTTATGTTCTCAAAGCTTCCACTGCGCTTCATTTTTCATTGTCGTCCGCGACCGATCGTACGAGGACCTCTGGCTGAAGCATCCGGTTTGGTGGTTCGGTCCTGGCCCGGCGGAGCGCGAGGGCGAGAATTCTACAGGGCCGCTCCCGGTGAAGACCGGGTCGTCCTCGGATGCCGGGTGGCTCGTGGTGCACCGGTAAGCTGGAAGGCCTTGACCGTCCACCATCGGAAGGCCATGGTCTGGTGCTGATCATCCTGATAGGTCTGTTTGCGGGTGCTCTCATCGCGCCATTGCTGTTCGCACGGTTCGGCCGGTCGGCGTTCTTCGTTCTTGCTGCTTTCCCCGCTGCGGGCTTTGTGTGGTTGATGTTTTCACTGCCCGCTGTCCTCACTGCCGACCAGCGGGCCTTGCCCGGCCAGCCGAATGCCCCACCGTCAGTCACGATCCCGTGGATCCCGAGTCTGCAGCTTGAGTTGGCTTTCCGGATCGACGGTCTTGCGGCCGCGCTGTGCATCCTGATCCTCGGCGTGGGCGCGCTCGTGCTCTTCTATTGCGCGCGCTACTTCAAAAGTGATGACCCTGACGTCGGCGCCTTCGGAGCCCAGTTGCTCGCCTTCGCGGCCGCGATGTTCGGGCTGGTCCTGGCGGACGATCTCCTGCTGATGTTCATCTTTTGGGAACTGACCACCATCCTGTCCTACCTGCTGATTGGTTACTCCCGGCACCGGTTGTCGGCCCGCCGGTCGGCCCTGCAGGCCCTGATCGTCACGACCTTCGGCGGTCTGGCGATGCTCGTGGGCCTGGTCATGATCGGTGAGGCAGCGGGAACGTACCGCATCTCCGAGATCCTTGCAGGCGCAGATGCGCTGGTCGCCCAAGGAACCCTGATTGATGTCGCGATCGCCCTGGTGCTGGTGGGCGCCATCACGAAGTCCGCGCTTGTGCCGTTCCACTTCTGGTTGCCCGGTGCCATGGCCGCCCCGACGCCGGTCAGCGCGTATCTGCACGCTGCCGCGATGGTGAAGGCCGGCGTCTTCCTCGTGGCACGGTTCGCGCCCGGGTTCAGCGAGACCGCGTTCTGGCATCCGGTGATCCTCGTCCTGGGTATGACGACGATGCTGGTGGGCGGGTGGCGGGCGCTGCGCCAGTTCGACCTCAAACTCGTGCTCGCGTACGGCACGGTCAGCCAGCTCGGATTCCTGACCATGGTCGTAGGACTGGGCGGAGCCGATGGTGCGCTTGCCGGTCTCGGTTTGTTGCTGGCTCATGGGTTCTTCAAGGCCACGTTGTTCCTGGTGGTCGGAATTATCGACCACCAGACGGGCACCCGAGACATCAGGAAACTGTCGGGGGTCGGTCGAGGCGCCCCGGTCCTGGCACTCACCGCAATTGTTGCGGGTGCTTCCATGGCTGGGGTGCCACCCTTGTTCGGGTTCGTCGCGAAGGAATCTGTGTACGAGGCGTTCGTGCACCGGGCCGAGGACGGTGTCGCCGGCACCCTCCTGCTCGGCGGGATCGTGCTCGGGTCCATCCTGACCTTCGCCTACAGTGCACGATTCGTATGGGGGGGCTTCGCCACAAAGCCGGGCGAAAGCCCGACCCCGATCAAGCGGATCCGTAAGTCCTTCCTGATCGCGCCCTGCGTCCTCACCGCCTGCACCGTCGTCTTCGGTATCTGGCCGGCCCCTTTGGACGCGGCCGTGCAACCGTATGTGTCGCTGTTCGAGGCCCCCGAATCACCCCCGTATCTGGCCCTCTGGCACGGTGTGAATCTGGCCCTGATGTTGTCGGTCATCACCCTCGTCTGCGGGGCCATGATGTTCTACGCGCGGCTGCGGATCGAACGGTGGCAGGACACGTTGTATCCAGTATTCGATGCCGAACGCACCTACAGGAACAGCATCGGCGTGCTCGACGACGTCGCCGTATGGGTGACAGGCAAAACGCAGCGCGGCTCCCTGTCCTTCTACCTGTTCGTCATCCTGACCATGGCGGTAGCAACCCCGCTGGCAGCGTTGATCCTTTTCGACGCCCCGACGCCGTCCAGTTTCATGATTGCGGAATCAGCCGCCCAGGTAATCGTCGGCGTGGTGATCCTGGTCGGGATCGTCGCGGCGTTGCGCGCGCAGAAACGGTTCACGGCTGTCCTGATGGTGGGCATCACCGGGTACGGCATGGCGTTGATCTTCGCCTTGCACGGCGCCCCGGACCTCGCGCTCACCCAGGTCATGGTGGAAACGATCGTGCTGGTCGCCTTCGTCCTCGCCCTGCGCTCCCTGCCGCCCCGATTGGGAGACCGCGCAGCCAGTGTTAACCGCTGGTTCAGGGCGGGCCTGGGGATCGCGTTCGGCGGCACCATGGCCGTGATCGCGATGTCCGCCATGGCCTCGCGCAACGCGGCTCCCATCTCCCTCGCCTACCCGGAGATGGCCTACGACGGCGGCGGCGGAGCCAACGCCGTCAATGTCCTCCTCGTGGACATCCGCGCCTGGGACACCTTCGGGGAGGTCACCGTCCTCGCCATCGCCGCAACCGGCGTCGCGAGCCTGATCTTCGTCCGCGGCCGCGGGGACAAGCGACACCGGGCCGCTGACGTAGAGGACGGCTCGGTGGACCGGGGCCAGGAACCCCTGGACGCCCGGGGTCGCGGCAACGCAGCCCGTGAACTCGCAGCCCAGTTCGCTGGTTCATCCAGGGACCCGTGGCTTGTTGCCGGGCAAACCCTGGCGCCGGAGCGCCGGTCCATCATCTTCGAGGTCATCACCCGGCTGCTCTTCCACACCATCATCATGCTGTCCCTGTACCTGCTGGTCGCCGGCCACAACCTGCCCGGCGGAGGCTTCGCCGGAGGACTCACCGCAGGGCTCGCCCTCGCCATCCGCTATCTCGCCGGCGGACGGCTGGAACTGGCCGAAGCCAGCCCGGTCAGCGCCGGCGCCCTGCTGGGCATCGGGCTCGCGATCGTCTCCCTCACCGCGGTAACACCCCTGCTCTTCGGCGGGGCGGTCCTCGAGAGCTACATCCTCGAATTCTGGCTGCCGGTCTTCGGCGACGTGAAGTTCGTGACGTCCACCATCTTCGACATCGGGGTCTACATCATCGTCGTCGGACTCGTCCTGGACGTCCTGCGCAGCCTCGGCTCGAAAATCGATGAACGCAGCGAATCAGACCCCGAAGACGATGACCTGCTCACCCAACACCAGCAGCGCACGGACGACGGCGAAACGGTGGCCCGGTAATGACCATCAACATCACCCTCATCGTCATCATGGCGGCGTTCTTCGCCGCCGGGATCTACCTGCTCCTCGAACGCAGCCTGACCCGCGTGCTGCTCGGTCTGATCCTCCTCGGCAACGGGGCGAACATCCTGATGCTCGCCATGAGCGGCGGCGGCGGCACATCGCCGCTCTACGTCTCGGGAACCCCTGCGGAGGAGTACACGGACAGCCTGCCGCAGGCCCTGATCCTGACGGCGATCGTCATCACGTTTGCGGTCACCGCGTTCATGCTCGGCATCATCTACCGTTCATGGGTCCTCGGCCGCGCGGACGTCGTCCAGGACGACCCCGAGGATCGCCGCGTCGCGGACCAGAGCAGCTACGACTGGGAGGACGACGCCGACGTCCCCGTCGAGACCACAGAATTCGTTCACGAAATACCCGACCCCGCTGACCTATCTCAGGGCAGCGTCGATGAGGCAGAGGAACGACCCGGAGTGCAGCGCATCAACAAACTGAACCACAAAGGACAACGATGATCGCCGCCGACCTGGCCCCCCTCGCCGTCGTCCTGCCGTTCCTCGGCGCGGCCGTCACCTTCCTGCTCATCCGCCACTCCCGGGCGCAGCGCGCCGTCAGCATCACCACCCTCAGCATCACCCTGCTCATCGAGGTCGTCATACTCCTCGCCGCCCCCTCCACGGGGACCCACGCCGTCCACCTCGGCGGCTGGGCAGCACCCTTCGGCATCGTGCTCGTGGTCGACCAGTTCTCGGCCCTGATGCTCGTCGTGTCCTCCGCCATCAGCCTCGCGGTGCTCATCTACGCCGCGGGCCAAGGGATAGCGGACGGCGACGAGGACGGACCGGTCTCGATCTTCCACCCCACCTACCTCATCCTCGTAGCCGGGGTGTCCAACGCCTTCCTCACAGGGGATCTGTTCAACCTGTACGTCGGCTTCGAGATCCTGCTGACCGCGAGCTACGTCCTCATGACCCTGGGCGGCACCGCGCCGCGCATCCGGGCCGGGGTGACCTACGTCGTGGTCAGCGTGGTGTCCTCCATGCTGTTCCTGATCGCGATCGCGATGATCTACGGGGCGACCGGGACGGTCAACATGGCGGATCTCGCGGTGAAGCTGGAGACGGTGGACCCGGCGACCCAGCTGGTGCTCCACCTCATGCTGCTCGTCGCCTTCGGCATCAAGGCGGCGGTCTTCCCGCTCTCCTTCTGGCTCCCGGACTCCTATCCCACCGCTCCTGCACCCGTCACCGCCGTGTTCGCCGGCCTGCTGACCAAGGTGGGCGTCTACGCCATGGTCCGCGTCGAGACACTCCTCTTCCCCGGCGACCGCATCAACACCCTGCTCATGGTCGTCGCGCTGCTCACCATGATCGTGGGCATCCTCGGCGCTCTGGCGCAGGACGACATCAAAAGGCTGCTGTCCTTCACCCTCGTGAGCCATATCGGCTACATGGTCTTCGGGCTGGCCATCTCCACACGGATCGGACTCGGCGCCGCCGTCTACTACGTGGCCCACCACATCACCGTGCAGACGAGCCTCTTCCTCGTCACCGGACTGATCGAGCGCCGGGGCGGGACGGCGAACATGGACCGGCTCGGGGGACTGGCGAAGCTCTCACCGCTGCTCGGCATCCTGTTCTTCCTGCCCGCCATGAACCTCGCCGGCATCCCCCCGTTCTCCGGCTTCCTCGGCAAGCTCGGGCTGATCCAGGCCGGCGTGGACCTCGGGACACCGCTGGCCTACCTCCTCGTTGCGGGTGGGGTGGCCACCAGCCTGCTGACCCTCCTGGTCATGGCCCGGGTCTGGAACCGGGCGTTCTGGCGTACCCCGGACGACGCGGAGGACCCGGACCCCATCCTGCTCGCGAGCAAGGCCGACGGCTCCAGAATCGGCACCTCCCGCCACGTCACGGGCGAAGACGCCGGGAGATTCGCAGGGAGGGGCCCGGTGACCCTGCTGCCGCGCACCATGACAGGCCCCACGATCGGCCTCGTGGTGTTGGGACTGTCCCTCACCGTCCTCGCCGGGCCGCTGTTCACCCTCAGCGACAATGCGGCCCAGGAGATGCTCGACCGGACCCCCTACATCGAGGCCGTCCTCGGGCCGGGGGCCGACGGATGAGCCGCCAGCGCATCCCCCTCGTCACGGAACTGCCGCTCGTCATCTGGCTCGTCCTCGTCTGGGGAGCGCTGTGGCAGGACTTCAGCCCCGGCAACCTGGTGTTCGGGGCCATACTCGCGTACGCCGTCGTGAACTTCTTCTACCTGCCGCCCGTCCAGCTGACCGGGCGCTTCAATGTCCTTTGGCTGATTCCCTTCCTCGGGCGGTTCTTCTTCAAACTCATCACCGCCAGTGCCGAGGTGTTCTGGCTCGCCCTCACGAAGGGGCCGCAGCTCAGGAGTGCCGTGGTGGCCGTGGAGCTCCGCAGCAGCTCGGACTTCCTCGTCACCGCCACGGGCCACGCGATCTCCCTGATCCCCGGATCCCTCGTCCTGGAGGTTGACCGCTCCACCTCGACCCTCTACCTCCACTGCCTCCACGTGAATGCGCCCGAGGACGCCGAGGCCATCCGCCGGGACGTCCGCGCCACGGAGGGCTGGCTCATCCGAATTATGGGTACCAAGGCGGATCTCGCCTCCCTTCGCGCCGAGGAGGCAGACCGATGAACGCCGTAATCTATCTAGTCGGAGGGATACTCTCTGTTGCGGCCCTCCTGGCCCTGTACCGGGCCGTCCGCGGGCCGTCGATCCTCGACCGCGTCCTGGCGCTCGACGTCGTCCTGGCGGTCGTCGGCGCGGGTCTGGTACTGAACATGGTGGTGGGCCGCCACCTCGACAACCTCGTGCTGCTCGTGACGATCTCGCTCATCGGTTTCATCGGCTCCGTCACCGTCGCCCGCTTCGTCACCGACAGGAAGTGACCCCATGATCAACGACGTGATCGTGTCGGTCCTCCTGCTCGGCGGGGCGCTCATGTCCCTGGCGGCGGGGATCGGCCTCGTGCGCTTCCCTGACCTGCTCTCCCGCATGCACGCCGCGACCAAGCCGCAGGTCCTCGGACTGCTGCTCCTCCTCCTGGCCCTCGCCGTCGAGTTCGAGAGCTGGGTGCTCGTGCCCGTGCTGGTGCTGTGCTGGATCTTCCAGCTCCTCACCAGCCCCGTGTCGGCGCACATGGTGGGCCGGGCCGGCTACCGCACGCGGCACCTGCGACGCGACCTGCTCACCCTCGACGAACTCGACGACGTCGTGACACGCGCAGCCCGCAACGACGCATCTCATCAATCAGGTAGACCGGCGCAAATCGACACCCAGGAATGAGGTGAAGGCGCTTCAGAGCAGTCGTGTCGGCTTATCGCTCATCGATCTTCACGGTGGGGACGCTCCATCGCCCACCAACGGTGGAAATAGTGGGCGCCGATCGCCAGGAAGAAGCAGGTAAGAGACAGCGCGATGAAGAACAGTGGACCGACGATCAAGGGACTGAACACCGCATAGTTGAGCCACCATCCGGCAATCACGCCGCTCACCAGCGCAGCAGCCAACAGCCGACCTCGTCGCACTGGTTTCTCGCTCATGATGGTTCCCTCCGCCCTGCCTCTTGAGCCGTCGCTCTTTAAGTCCAGCACAACAGACTGCTCTGCAGACACACAAACCATCACAACAGACTCAGTGGCACACTTTGCTGCACGCAGTCGATTGCACCCGTTACTGCCTTCATTGAGCACGATCTGTGTCACCGTAGACGGATGACACCGGACGCAGGAACCTATGACCTCGAGGATCTGCGGACGCGGGTCATGCAAGAGAACGGCGGATCGGTGGACGACAGCATCCCCGAACTCGCCGCCGCGGACGCCGACCAATGCACGCTGGCCCTGGCCCTGCCCGACGGGACGGTGCGCGGCACTACGCAGGCGGAGTCGCCGTTCAGTGTGCAGTCGGCGGTCAAACCGTTCCTGTTCGCCCTGGCCCTGCTGGACACCGACGGCGACGCCCTGGACCTCATCGGAATCGAACCGACCGGCGAAGCCTTCGACGCGATCAAGCTCGAGAGCGGTTCCGGCCGCCCACCCAACCCGATGGTCAACGCCGGAGCGCTGCTCACGGCATCGCTCATCGACGGCAGCGATGTCGACGAGCGTAACGAGCGGATCCTCCGAGGCCTCTCCGCCTTCGCCGGGCGTCGGCTCGAAGTGGATGAAGACGTCGCCCGCAACGAGCACCTCCTCGGCGACCGCAACCACGCCCTCGCACACCTCATGCGGGCGGAGGGAACCCTGCACGTCAGTGCCGACGATGCCGTCGCCGTCTACGCGCGCGCCTGCGCCGTCCTGGTCGACGTGAAGGCACTCGCGGTGATGGGGGCGACCCTCGCCTGCGGCGGAGTCAACCCGGTGACGGAGAAGCGCGTCGTCCCGCCGGGCGTGGCTCGCGACGTCGTCTCGGTCATGGCGACCTGCGGTGTGTATGACGGCTCAGGCCGTTGGATGCGTGGAATCGGCATCCCCGCGAAGTCCAGCGTCTCCGGAGCGATCGTGCTCTCCGCCCCCGGGCGACTCGGTGCCGCGGTCATAAGCCCACCTCTCGACGAGCAGGGGACCAGCGTGCGCGGGCGAGTCGCCTCCGACCTTCTGAGCGTCGAGCTCGATCTGCACGCCTTCGGCTCCGCGACCGGCGGCGACCGCGGGTAACGCGCGTCCCGCACCGAGCAGTGACCTCGTCGAGCATCGCCACCTCGACCCTGGTGGTCACCGACTTACCTCGACCATCGGAAGTGCGCACTGTCCGGTCTCCCCCCCCCCCCGGAAGACCTCGACTTGGCATCACAGCGGACGGCATGCGTCGAGCATATTGATGCATCCGGTGATGGCCGCATCATCTCCGGCGACCGGTCGCCCTGAGCCTCGGTGCCGGCGTTTACGATCCCACCGACCCCGTCGGCCGATTGCTCTTGAACGTCCTCGGCATGGTCGCTGAGTTCAAAGCCGACCTCATCCGGATGAGAACCCGGGAAGGCATGGCAGTCGCGAAAGCCGAAGGCCGGCTACGCGGAAAAACAACCGACACTGTCCGCATCCCGTCGAAAGCACCTCCTCGGGCTCCACGACGAAGGCGAATACACCCACGCCGAAATTACAGAACTCTTCGGCATCTCCCGGACCACCGTCTACCGTGAGCCGCAGAGCCGATTGAACACGACCGTGCCGTAACGAACCCGGCAAGACTCCTCGCGTTCCTCGGGGCGGCACATTGACCGAGTGAAACTACCCTCCGTTGAACACCCCGTAGCTGTGCATCAGGCATGCAGGCCCAGAAATAAACGTAAGGCGGGTACAAAACGTCTTCGTTGAGGTGGGACGAGCGGAACGGGCTTGGCCACCCCACCGTAGGCCGTGCGCCTCGCTGCCGCCCGCAGCCGTCCAGTCAAGGGATCCTTTGACTGGATCGACAACTGGGCGGCCCGACTGAGATCAGCCTCCTGCTCGTTGCTCGTTGTCTTCACCCATTTGCAGTTCGCTTGAATCGCCAAGCGCGACACATGACTCCTTCGCCCGCGTCAACGCCACATAGAGCACACAGTGCTCGGGTTCCAACTTATGAAGCCCCCCCGCCAGCGTTTGCTCGTCCTTTGCGGACAAAAAAACACCTACCCGGGGCCACTCTTGTCCCTTCGCCTGGTGAACGGTCAAGCCCGGAATGAGATCGTCTCGCTGCAGCCGCCTGCGCAACGCTTCGACTTCTAGCTCCCGAATTGGTTCTCCTTGTTTTGGCAGTCGAGATGGGCGTCTACTCGCACCAAGATTCAGGGCTGCATCACGTAGGAGGTGAAGCACACGAGCTGCACCAACATTATTAATCATCGCCTGAAGGACTGGTTCGAGAACTGCAGTTTGAATGGGCGCCAACCGGGCCCGGCTGTCAGGTTCAGCTTCCCAAATAATAGAACCTGTGTTCTATTTTAAGGAACCTGTCCGAGGGACGGCAGGAAGGACCAGGAGAAACACCCATGGCGACCACGACCACCCACCGACGGAACACCACCCACCAGCACACCCCCACACAGAACGGCAGGACAGGCAGCAGGACGGGCAGTGGGGCCGATGGTGGGGCCAACAGTGGAACCGATGGTGGGCTGGGTGCTGATCTGGTGCTCGATGAGGCCGCGGCCGTCCGGTTCCTGCCCTCAGGGCTCCCGCTGGCGCTGCGCTGGCGGGGCGGCCTCTGGCAGGTCATCGGCACCCCCACCTCCTGGTCCACCCCGAACAATCGGCCAGGATTCGTGTCCGCGCCGACCCCCCTACCCATGCCCGGCAGTAGTGCCGGCACCCGGTTCTGGCGGTTTCAGGCACAGACCGGGCCGGCGTCCCCGGTGCTGGAGTTCGAGATGAGCGCGGACCCCCGCTCGACGGATTGGCAGCTGCGCCGCGTCACCACCGTCGACGGGTTCTGAACCGGCGGCTGGCAGGCAGCGACCGGGGCATGACGGGGTTATGGGCGGCTCAAAAAGGTACGGCAAGTATTACGCCAGGCTGATGGACGAACGAACAAGAGGAGTTCGTCATGCGCGAGGAGCTGATCATGCTCACCGCGGCCGAGCTCGACGTCGAGAACAACCGGCCCACCGACTTCCCGGAGCCACGCCAAGTGTACGCATGGGTCCGCTACCCCTCGAAGGCCATCCGGGTCCAGGCACACGCCATCTCCTACACCAGGACCGCGGTCAGGATCAGATTCCTCGAACCCGTCATCATGATCCAGCGGGAAGGCTGGGTATGACCCTTGTGTGCCCACGTGCGTTGCCTGTGCAGCCAGATCACGAGAACCTTTTCCTCCGAGTGGTACTGCCTCGAATAGATCGGGAAGCGTGGAACTGCCGCACCCGCGGGCCCTCTGCTCGTCCTGCTAGTCGATGGCCTCGCTGACCTCGGCGAGCAGGGATCCCATGCACGCCTCGGCGGTGGCCGCGTCGCCGCTTCGGATCGCGGATGCCACCTGCTCGTGGGTCCACAGTGCGTGTTCCTTCGGATGGTGCGGCATGAGGCCCTGTCGGGTCCGGCCCGAGAGCACCTCGGCGATCACCTCCCGCAGGGCCAGGAACATCTCGTTGCCGCTCGCCTCGAGGACGAGCGTGTGGAACTCGATGTCCGCCTCCAGGAATTCCTCGAGCAATCCGGCTTCGCCCAGCCGCCGCAGGTCCTCCCCGAGCGCCGCGATCCGCAGGCGTTGCGTGCCGGAGGCGTGCCGGGCCGCAAGGGCCGCCGCGACCGGTTCGACGGCGCGGCGCAGGTGCGTGAGGGAACGGAACTGGTCCGCCCGCCCCGGGCCGTGGAGCCGCCACCTGATGACCCGGGGATCGTAGACATTCCACCGCTCGGGGCCCTGCACCACGAGTCCTATCCGGCGTTTGGGCACGATCAGGTTCATCGACTCCAGCACCCGCATGCAGTCCCGCACCACGGTGCGCGAGACCCCGAACTGCTGCTGCAGGCCCTCGATCGTCAGGCGCGTGCCCTCGGGCAGCACGCCGTCCGCGATGTCCTGGCCCAGCGCGTCGATGATCCGCGTATGGAACACCGCGGCCGCCTCCCCCGGTGATCCCGCCGGTACTGACTGCGACGTCATCGTCCTCCTCCATGCGCCGGCGGCCACCCGGCCGATCCCCTAACGATAGAGCGATCGTGCAAACCCGAAAAGGTACTACCTTTGACGTGAAAGGTGTTACCTTTACTCCGATCGCGAACCGTTCCACAGCACCGACAAGGGAGTCAGCATGGATGCACAGCCACACCATGTGGTCGTCATGGGTATCTCCGGGTCCGGGAAGACCACCATCGCCACCCGCCTCACGGAACGGCTCGGCTGGGTGTTCGCCGAGGCGGACGACTTCCACCCCGCGGCGAACATCGCGAAGATGACCGCCGGCACGGCGCTCACCGACGAGGACCGCTGGCCCTGGCTGGAGTCCATGCGCGCCTGGATGACCCTCCAGGCGCAGGCGGGCCGCAGCACCGTCGTCACCTGCTCCGCCCTGAAGCGCTCCTACCGGGATCTCCTCACCGGGGCAGAGGGTCGGGTGCGGTTCGTGCACCTGCTCGGCGACACCGACCTCATCCTCGAGCGCATGAAGACCCGCAGCGGCCACTTCATGCCGGAGTCGCTCCTGCCCTCGCAGCTCAGCACCCTCGAACCCCTGGAACCCGATGAGCTGGGCATCCGCATCCAGAACACCGGTACGCCCGACGACGTCACGACCCACGTCATCGACCAGCTCGACCTGCCCAGCAACTGACCCCCCCCCACCCCCGATCCGCACCACTTTCAATGGAGAAAACATGACCATCGAAGGATGGACCCAGAGCCTCACCGCCGGTCCGCTCCTCCTGATCGCCGCAGCGGCCATCCTCGCGCTGCTGTTCCTGATCATCAAGCTCCGCATCCACGCGTTCGTCGCCCTGATCCTCATCAGCCTCGCCACCGCCTTCGCCACCGGGATCCCCACGTCGCAGATCGTCCCCGTGATGGTCAGCAGCTTCGGCACCACGCTCGGCGCCGTGGCGCTGCTGGTGGGCCTCGGCGCGATGCTGGGGCGCCTGGTCGAGACCAGCGGCGGCGCGAGGGTGCTCGCCGACTACCTCATCCGGGCCTTCGGCGAGAAGCGGGCACCCCTCGCGCTCGGCGTCGCCTCGCTGATCTTCGGCTTCCCCATCTTCTTCGACGCCGGCCTCGTGGTCATGCTGCCCATCGTCTTCTCCGTCGCCCGACGCCTCGGCGGCGGCGTGCTGCGCTACGGGCTCCCCGCCGCGGGTGCCTTCTCCGTCATGCACATCTTCGTGCCGCCGCACCCGGGACCCGTCGCCGCGTCCGAGTTCTTCGGTGCGAACGTGGGCCTCGTCATCATGATCGGCCTCCTCGCCGCGATCCCCACGTGGTACGTGACCTCCTACCTGTACGGGCTCTGGGCCGGCAAGAAGTACGTCCTGCCCGTCCCCGAACTG
The DNA here is from genome assembly GCF_023100725.1 of Arthrobacter antioxidans. Classification (NCBI taxonomy): domain Bacteria; kingdom Bacillati; phylum Actinomycetota; class Actinomycetes; order Micrococcales; family Micrococcaceae; genus Arthrobacter; species Arthrobacter antioxidans. The sequence continues at coordinate 35,001 of NZ_CP095501.1, read as the reverse complement.
CTCGGCACGGCCGACGAGCACGCCGAGGCGAACCCGCCCAAATTCGGCACCGTCGTCGGGATCCTGCTGCTGCCCCTGGCGCTGATCTTCCTCAACACGGGCCTGAACACGCTGGCCCGCTCGGGTGCGGTGGACGAGAGCGTGACGGAACAGGGATGGTTCCAGCTCCTGCGCATGCTCGGCGAGACCCCCGTGGCCCTGCTGATCACCCTCCTCGTGGCGTCCTACGTGCTCGGCCGTCGCCGCGGGATCGACAAGACCGCGCTGGAGAGCACGCTGGAATCGGCGCTCGGCCCGGTCTGCTCCGTCATCCTCATCACCGGCGCCGGCGGCATGTTCGGCGGTGTCCTCCGGGCCAGCGGCATCGGCGACGCACTCGCCGACGTCCTCGGCGATCTCGGCATCCCGATCATCTTCGCCGGCTTCCTGATCGCCGCGATCCTCCGCATCGCCCAGGGCTCGGCGACCGTGGCACTGACCACCGCCGCTGGCCTCATCTCCCCCGCGATCCTCGCCGGCGACTACAACGGCCTGCAGTTGGCAGCCCTCGTGGTGGCCGTCGCCGGCGGTTCCGTGGTGGCGAGCCATGTCAACGACTCCGGCTTCTGGCTCGTGGGCCGCTTCTTCAACATGGACGTCAAGACCACCCTGAAGACGTGGACCGTCATGGAGACCACGATCGGCGTCATGGGCTTCGCCATCGCCACCGCCGTCTTCGCCCTCGCCTCGGCAACCTGACGCATCACGGCAACACCGGCCCGTCCCGCATCGCGCGGGGCGGGCCTTTCCGTGTCCGGGTAGCAGGTCGCGGGCCAGGGAGCGGATTGGACCCGCGATCGCCTTCGGTGCGCACCTGTGGCGGGTCACTGCGCCACACACGCGCCGCAACTACGCACCGGGCAGGCCCCCACCGCGGGGGAGGTCAGCGCCGTTTACCGCGGGACCCGGCAGGACGCGCGGGCTTCCGCGGCTTCCCCGCCCCCTTCTGCTCGCGGGGATTCCCGCCGGCTGCGGCCTTCTTCGCGGCGGCCTTTTGGGACGCGGTCCTCTTCGGGGCCTCACGCTGCGAGGGCTGCCGTGAACTCTGGGCCGTGCGTCCGCGCACGATGCCGATGAACTCCTCGACGTCGTCGGACTCGTCCTCCACACGCCAGGCGATCCCGATGGTCGTCACGGGAAGCCCCGGGACGGGGCGGTGGACGGCGTCCTTGCGTGCGTACAGGCGGGCGAGGGACATCGGCAGGACGACGACTCCGGCGCCGGTCGCGGCGACCTCCACGGCAGTCTTCGGGCCGCCGCACTCCTCGATGTCCAGCAGGGACTCCCCCTCGAGTTCCCCGAGCGGTACGTCGTCGTAGAGGGACAGTTCGTTATCGCGCGCCATGACCGCGACGGGCTGCTCGTCGTAGAGGGGGATCAGGTGGATCCCGGTGCGCTCCACCGGCAGGCGGACGAAGACGACGTCGTCGATTCCGTCCAGCAGCGCCGTGAGGGCGTCGTCGTGCTGGTGGAGTGCGAGGTCCACCCCGGGGTGCCGTTCACGCCACCGGGCCACCCACTTCCCCGGCGTCACGCCCGGCACGAAGCCGACGGACAGGGTTCTGGGCTGGTCTGCGGGCATCTGATCACAGTAGCCCCTGCCGACGACGGCGAGGCGGACGGTTAAGCTGGGACCATGACTCCCGCGAAAACCCCCCAGACCCTGAAGCCCGCCACGGCGGCCAAGAAACTGGGAATCTACCTGCCCGCCGCCCCGCAGGACTTCCAGGAGGCCGAGCTGACGCGTGCGGAGTTCGACGAACTGCAGCAGACCCCTCCGGAATGGCTCGCCGAACTGCGCCGCACCGGCCCGCACCCGCGCCCCGTCGTCGCCCAGAAACTCGGCATCTCCATCGGCGGACTGGCCCGCGGTGGCCTCACGGATCCCCTGACGAGCGAGCAGATCACCGCCCTGCTGCAGGACCCCCCCGCATGGCTGGTCACGGAGCGGGCCACGCAGGCGGCCGTCCGTGCGGAGGCCGCGCGGGTGAAGGAACGCGACGCCGCGCGCAAGGCGACCGACGCCTGAGCACGGCACGGGACGGAGTCCCATGCGTCACTTGGGCCCCGGCCCAGGAGTGAGGCACGACGATTGACTTATTCGAACACCTGTTCGAATATTGACGAGTGACGCCTCCAGCTGCCGGCTCCGCCCTCCACAGGGACGAGCCTTCCCCCGATGCCGGGACAACGCGGCCGGGGGCGACCGGCGGTCGGGGAATCCCGGACACCACCCTCGACCTCCAGGCCCGCATCAACAGCATGCAGGCCACCACCCTCGATTCCCGCCGTCTGCCCACGGTTCCGGCCCTCGCGCACATCCTGCCGGGCGGAGGCCTCCAGTCGGGGGGCTCCTACACCGTCCGCAACTCCACCACCCTGGCCATGGCCCTGCTCGCCGGCCCCTCCTCGACCGGCGCGTGGTGCAGCGTCATCGGCATGCCGGACTTCAGCGTGGAGGCGGCCGAGGGCTTCGGCATCAACCTCGACCGCCTCATCCTGGTCCCCGATCCCGGCTCCCAGTGGCTCACGGTCACCGCGGCGCTCGTGGACGTGGTCTCCGTCATCCTGACCCGCGCCCCGGACCACCTGGCGCCCACGGAATGGGCCCGGCTCAAGGCACGCCTCCGGCAGCGCGGAGCGGCACTCATCACCCTCGGCAACTGGAAGCAGAGCGACTCCACCCTCGGCGTGGCGGAGAGCGCGTGGGGGGGCCTCGGGTCGGGCTCGGGCCACCTGCGGTCCCGGCGCCTGAAGATCACCGCGACCCAGCCCTCAGGGCGGCTCCGCCACGCCTACGTGGGGCTGGCGGACCTGCAGGACACTTCTCCGGAGGCGCCCACCGCCCTCGCCCCTCCCGGACCCTCCTTCGCCGGGGCGTCCACCCTGTTCGAACCACGGCTGATGAAGTCCTCGTGACGGCCACACCGCCGGCAGGGACGGCGACCGCCACCCGGACCATGATGCTCTGGTGCCCCGACTGGCCCATCACGGCGGCCCTGCGCGAGCATGCGCTGCCCGCCGACACGGCACTCGTCCTCGTGGACCGGGGGGAGGTCTTCGCCTGCTCCCCCGCAGCACGGCAGGACGGCGTGAGGAGGGGATTGCGCGTCCGGGAGGCCCAGGCCCGCAGCACCGGACTCGTGTCCCTCCCGTACGACCCGTCACTGGACGAGCGCACCTTCGAACCGGTGACCGCGGCTGTGGAGACGATCATGCCCGGCGTGCAGGTCATCCGCCCCGGGCTGTGCGCCATCAGGATCAAGGGCCCCGCGCGCTACTACGGCGGCGAGCGCGGGGCCGCGGACGTGGTCTTCCGGACCCTCGCGGCCATCGGCCTCACCGACCTGCGGATCGGCATCGCGGACGGCCCGTTCGCCGCCGAACAGGCCGCCCGGGCCACCGACGAACTGGACGACGACGTCGAGCGGCTGGTCGTCATCCCCGAGGGTGGATCGCCCTGGTTCCTCGGCAGCTACCCCCTGGACGTCCTCGAACAGCCGAAGCTCACCGTGCTGCTCAAGCGCCTCGGCATCCGCTCCCTCGCGGATTTCGCGGCGCTCAGGGCCTCCGACGTCCGCAACCGCTTCGGCGCCGAGGGTGCCCTCGCGCACCGCCAGGCGAGCGGACTCGACCACCGGGACGTCGTCGCCCGGACACCCCCGCCGCATCTGGACGCCACCGCGGATTTCGAGCCACCCCTCGCCCGCATCGACCAGCTGGCCTTCGCGTTCCGCACCCGGGCCGGCGAGTTCGTCGACGGACTCCGGGAGGCGGGACTGGTGTGCACGGCGCTGCAGGTCCGTCTGCACACGGAGTCGGGCGAGGTGTCCGAGCGCCGGTGGCGGCATCCGCGCTGGTTCGACGCCGACGACGTCGTGGACCGCGTGCGCTGGCAGCTCCAGGGCACCAACGCCTCGGACCACGGCCTGACCTCCGGCATCACGCGGGTCCACATCGTGCCCGGGATCGTGGAGGACCTCGCCGACCACGCGGACGGCCTGTGGGGCACGGGACCGGACGCGGGGATCCACCACGGACTGGCCCGCGTGCAGAGCATGCTGGGCCACGGCGCCGTGCTGACCGGGATCATCGCCGGGGGCCGGCTCCTCGCGGACCGCCGGGTCTTCATCCCGTGGGGAGACGCACCGGCCGGCCCGCAGCAGTCCTCGACGGCGAAGGCCAGGGACCGTACGCAGCCCTGGCCGGGCCGCCTGCCCGGTCCGGCACCGGCCACGGTGTTCGCCGACCCCGTGCCCGCCGTCGTCGTCGATTCCCGGGGCAACCCGGTGGACGTGGACCCCCGCGGTCTCCTGACCGCCGATCCCTCCTTCTTCAGCGCCGGGCCCCACGACGATCGGCGGCCCGTGCACTCCTGGGCGGGCCCGTGGCCGATCGACGAACGCTGGTGGGACCCCGCGGGGCGCGTCCTCAACCGCTTCCAGCTGGTGGACCACTCGGGATCGGCCTGGCTCCTGCTGCTCGAGGACCACGCGTGGTGGGTCGAGGCGAGCTACGACTGATGGGCTGGAACAACCCCCCCATCCCGTGGTCGGACTTCGAACGGAACCTCGCCGACACCCGGCCCGGCGCGCCGCCCGTCGGGGCCGACGGCGGCGACAGCCCCGCCTGGTCCCGCAAGCGCCGGCCCTACACGGCTCCCGCCGAGGTCCCGGCCCCCGAGGGGCCCGTGGTGCCGTACGCGGAGCTGCACGTCCACTCCAACTTCAGTTTCCTCGACGGCGCCTCCAGCCCCGAGCACCTCGCCGAGGAAGCCCAGCGGCTCGGACTCACCGGTATGGCGCTCACCGACCATGACGGGCTGTACGGCGCGGTGCGCTTCGCGGAGGCCGCCGAGAAGCACCCCGGGATCTCGACCATGTACGGGACGGAACTCTCGCTCGGCCTGTCCCGGCCGCAGAACGGGGAGGCCGACCCGGAAGGGCGGCACCTGCTGGTCCTCGCCCGCGGATCCGCCGGCTACCACCGCCTGTCCACGGCCATCACCGACGCCCAGCTCCACGCGGACGCCGAGAAGGGGAAGCCCCGCTACGATCTCGAACGCCTCGCAGGGCATGCCGCCGGCCAGTGGATGATCCTCACGGGCTGCCGGAAGGGTGCGGTCCGCTCGGCGCTCGTCGCTGCGGGTGAATCCGCGGCCGAGGCCGAGCTCCGGAACCTCGTCGACCTGTTCGGCCGGGAGTCGGTGGCCGTCGAGCTCGTCAACCAGGGCAATCCCCTGGACACGGCGCACAACGACGCCCTGAGCGCCGTCGCGGCCCGCGTGGGGCTGCCCACCGTGGCGACCAACAACGTGCACTACGCGACACCGGAGCAGCACCGGCTCGCCTCGGCCCTGGCTGCGGTCCGGGCCCGCCGGAGCCTGGACCAGATGGACGGCTGGCTTCCCGCGGCCGGCGCCGCCCACCTGCGCAGCGGTGCGGAGATGGCACGGCGTTTCCGGCACTACCCCGGGGCGGTGGAGCGCACGGTGGACATCGCCGCGGACCTCTCCTTCACCCTGCGCAGCGTCAGGCCCGGGCTGCCGACCATCGACCTTCCCGAGGGCCACACCCAGATGAGCTATCTCCGCGAACTCGTATGGCAGGGGGCCGACAGGCTCTACGGGAGCCGGACCGACGTCCGCGACCGCATCGAACGCGAGCTGGACGTCATCGAGAGCAAGAACTTCCCGGGCTACTTCCTGATCGTCCACGACCTGGTGCACTATGCGCGCCGCAACGGCATCCTGTGCCAGGGACGGGGCTCGGCCGCCAACTCGGCGGTCTGCTACCTGCTGGAGATCACCGCCGTCGATTCCATCAGGTACCAGCTCCCCTTCGAGCGCTTCCTCTCGAGCATGCGCGACGAGGAGCCCGACATCGACGTCGACTTCGACGCGGACCGCCGTGAGGAGGTCATCCAGTACGTCTACCGGAAGTACGGGCGCTTCAACGCCGCCCAGGTGGCCAACGTCATCACCTATCGTCCCAAGTTCGCCGTCCGGGACATGGCGAAGGCCCTCGGCCACAGTCCCGGCCAGCAGGACGCCTGGTCGCGGCAGATCGAGCGGTGGGGAGGGCTCGTCTCCAGCACCGACCACGACATCCCGGCGTCCGTGGTGGGCCTGGCGCAGGAGGTCCTGACGTTCCCCCGCCACATGGGGATCCACTCCGGCGGCATGGTGCTCACCGATCGCCCCGTGGGAGAAGTATGCCCGATAGAGCATGGAAGGATGGAGGGGCGGACGGTCCTGCAGTGGGACAAGGACGACTGCGCCTGGATGGGGCTGGTGAAGTTCGATCTGCTGGGTCTCGGCATCCTCGCGGCGATCCAGTACAACTTCGACCTCGTGGAGCGGCATTTCGGGGAGAAGTGGGAGCTGCACACGATCCCCAAGGAGGAGCAGGGCGTGTACGACATGCTGTGCTTCGCTGACTCGGTGGGGGTCTTCCAGGTGGAGAGCCGCGCGCAGATGGGCATGCTCCCACGGCTGCAACCCCGACAGTTCTACGACCTCGTCATCGAGGTGGCCCTCGTGCGGCCCGGCCCCATCCAGGGTGGCGCCGTCCATCCCTACATCAAGCGGAAGACGGGCGAGGAGGAGGTCCGGTACCTCCATCCCGACCTCGAACCGGTCCTCGAACGGACCCTCGGCGTCCCGCTCTTCCAGGAACAGCTCATGCAGATGGCGATGGTGGTGGGCGGCTGCTCCGGGGCGGACGCCGACCTCCTGCGCCGCGCCATGGGATCCAAGCGCGGGGAGGAGCGGATCGACTCCCTCAGGGCCACGCTGTACGAGGGCATGGCCGCCAACGGGATCACCGGCGACGTCGCGGACACCATCTACAACAAGATCCACGCCTTCGCGAACTTCGGCTTCGCGGAGAGCCACTCGATCAGCTTCGCCCTGCTGGTCTACGTGAGCGCCTGGCTGCGCCTGCACTACCCCGGGGCGTTCCTCGCCGCCCTCCTGAGGGCGCAGCCGATGGGGTTCTATTCACCGCAGACGCTCGTCGCCGACGCCCGGCGGCACGGAGCCGTGGTCCTGCGGCCCGACATCCTGCACTCCGGGGTGCACGCCGACCTCGAACCGCTCGAGGGCTACGAGCCCGCCGATGATCCGTCCGGGCGCACCACCGGGACGGACTGCTGCACGGAGGACGAGCAGCCCCCGGTCGGCTACTTCGACCGGGACACGCCGTTCGACTCGACAGCCCACCGCCGCGACGGCAACTACGCGGTGCGGCTCGGGCTGGCCGGCGTCGACACCGTCGGGGAGAAGCTCGCCGGGAGGATCGTCGCCGAGCGGGATCGCAACGGGGCCTACGAGGACATGCCGGACCTCGCGCGCCGCACGGGTGCCAACGCGGGCCAGCTCGAGGCCCTCGCGGCGTCCGGTGCCTTCGACTCGATGGGCCTGAGCCGCCGCGAGGCACTCTGGAACGCCGGACCGGCATCCACCGAGCGCGAGGGCCAGATCAGGGGCACGGCCGTCTACATCCAGCCTCCCCTGATGCCCGAACTCTCGGACATCGACAAGGTGGGCTCCGACCTGTGGTCCACGGGCATCACCCCTGACGACCACCCCGTACGCCACGCCCGGGCCCGGCTGAAGCGCCGCGGCGCCCTGACGGCGCAGGAGCTCAGGACGTCCGAGTCCGGCCGGCGGATCGAGGTGGCGGGAGTCGTGACACACCGGCAACGGCCGGCGACGGCCAGCGGGATCACCTTCATGAACCTGGAGGACGAGACGGGACTGGTGAACGTCATCTGCTCCGTGGGGGTGTGGCAGCGCTATCGCCGCGTCGCCCGGGAGGCCGGCAGCGTGATCGTCAGGGGCATCCTGGAGCGGTCCGCCGAGGGGATCGTCAATGTCGTGGCGGACCGCATCGAGGTCCTGCAGCTGAAGGCGACCACGAAGTCCCGCGACTTCCGCTGACGGGCCCGGATATGACGAAGGGCCCCCGCTGAGCGGGAGCCCTTCCGAGTCGTTCATCTGTGCGCGAGGGGGGATTTGAACCCCCACACCCTTTCGGATACTGGCACCTGAAGCCAGCGCGTCTGCCGTTCCGCCACTCGCGCAATTTCGAGATTCCAACACCTGCACCGGCAGGTGTTGTGAACAGCAGAGATAAGCATAACGGAGCGCGGCGGCAATTACCTAAACCGCCCCCCAGGACGGGCCCCCGGGCGTACCTGCACGGTCCGCGACGGCGGACGATCGTTAGGACAAAGTAATCCTCGACGTGACGGCTTGGAGCCCATTCGCAGAGGCTCCCAGTAGTATCGGATGGAACATGCCCGGCTGGACATTCCCATGACCATGGCCGGGCCACGCCCCTCAGCACCCTGCTGACCGGGGCCCGGACACCTGTGTGGCAGGGGGAGGAGGCGGAAGATGGGCATTCTCGACAACGTGGAGCGTGGACTCGAGAAACTGGTCCGCGGAGCCTTCACCACCGGGGCCCGCTCCCAGGTGCAGCCCCTCGAGATCGCCAGCGCCCTCCGCAAGGAACTGGACAACCGGTCCCTCGTCCTCGCGCAGGGCCGCACCCTCGCCCCCAACGTGTTCACCGCCCGGCTGTCCGATTCCGATTTCGAGCTCGCGCAGCAGTGGGGCTCCGCCCTCGCCGAAGAACTGTGCGACGTCGTCATCGCGCATGTGAACAGCCAGCATTACAGCCTCCAGGGACCCGTCCGCGTCTCCTTCGAGCACGATCCGGAGCTCAAGGCCGGCGTCTTCGAGATCGATTCCTCCATCGAGAAGCAGACCGCCGCCCAGCGCCCCCAGGGCCCGTCCGCGCCCACCGCCCCGCGCCGCCAGCCCACGCGCTACCAGCCGATCCTCGAGATGGACGGGCAGCGGTACTCGATCAATTCCGGCTCCATCGTCCTGGGCCGCTCCTCGGAAGCGGACATCCTCGTCGACGACACCGGGGTCTCCCGGCGCCACCTCGAGATCCGGGCGCAGGGCGGCCGGATCTACGCCGTCGACCTCGGCTCCACCAACGGCAGCTATGTCAACGGGCAACGGGTCATCGGGCAGGCCGAACTCACCGACGGGTCCACGATCACCATGGGACGCTCCCGCATGACGTTCCATCTCCTCCCCACACAGGACGGGACGGGCCACCGATGAGCGAGGCCGGAGAGCTCACCGTCACCCTGTTCCGCTTCGGGTTCCTGATCCTGCTGTGGGTCCTCGTCCTCAGCACGGTCGGCGCCCTGCGCCGCGACCTCGCCGTAGGACGCCGCAACAGGGTGGGGGCACCCACGGCGCGCGAGATCCGCAAGAATCCCGAGCTCGTGGAGGAACCTCCCCCCGCACGCACCTCCGCACGCCGCCTGGTCGTCACCGAGGGTCCCCTCACCGGCACCAGCCTCGACCTCGCAGCGAGCCCCATCCTCCTCGGCCGAGCCCAGGAAGCCACCCTGGTGCTCGAGGACGACTACGCCTCGGGCCGTCACGCCCGCCTCTTCCCGCAGGGCAGCCGCTGGTTCATCGAGGACCTCGGCTCCACGAACGGCACCTACCTCGCAGGAGCCCAACTGACGCGCGCACTGCCCGTCGAACCGAATGTCCCCATCCGGATCGGTAAGACGGTCATCGAATTGAGGCCGTAGGCGTGCAGCTTGCCCTGAGGTTCGCTGCCCGCTCCGACGTGGGCATGGTGCGGGCGAAGAACGACGACTCCGCGTACGTGGGCCGTTACCTGGCCGTCGTCGCCGACGGCATGGGCGGACACGCGGGCGGCAACGTGGCCTCGGCCTCCACCGTGCTCGACCTCGTCCACCTCGATCACGGGGCGCACGACGGCGACGCCGGGACGCACCTGGCCGACGAGATCCAGACCGCGAACTCGCTCCTGTCCGAACTCGTCGCCACCAACCCGCAGCTCGCCGGCATGGGGACCACGGTCACGGCGATCCTGCTCGAGGGCAGCACCCTGCAGCTCGCCCACATCGGCGACTCCCGCGCCTACCGCCTCAAGGACGGCGTCTTCGAGCAGATCACCACGGATCACACGTTCGTCCAGCGCCTCATCGAGGAAGGGCGGCTCAGGCCCGAGGAAGCGGAGACCCACCCGCACAAGAACGTCCTCATGAGGGTCCTCGGCGACGTCGACGCGAGCCCGGAGCTGGACCTCGCGCAGTTCGACGCCGAACCCGGCGAACGCTGGCTGCTCTGCTCGGACGGCCTGAACGCGGTCCTGCAGGACCGCGCGGTGGAGCAGGTCATGCGCGAGTCGAAGGGCATCCGCGAGTGCGTCGACACCCTCGTCGAGCTGACCCTCGCGGGCGGCTCCCCGGACAACATCACCGTCGCCGTCGTCGAGGTCATCGAAGCGGACGACGACGACGCGTTGCCGCCGGTGTCCATCCCGCCCGCGCGGCAGGCGGCCGGGGAACGCGACACACCGACAGACCCCGATGCGGCCTCCCACGAGATCGACCGGAACGGCGACCTGCCCGGTGCGGCGATCCGCGCCGACATCATCCGCCAGGACCTGCTGACGAGACCCCACGTGCTCGTGGGGTCCGCGGCACTCGCGACCGAGACGGGCCAGATCCCGATCGTGACCCAGCGGTCCACGGAACGGCGCGCCGCGATGATGCTGACCCACAAGGCGGAGCCGGAGGTCAGCGACGACGTCGAGGACGAGGCCCCGGCGCGGAAGAAGCGCTGGTTCATCCCGGCGACCCTCGCCCTCATGAGCCTCATCCTGATCGCCGTCGTCGGCCTGGGCTACACCTGGACCCAGACGCGCTACTACGTGGCGGACTCCGAGAACCGCGTCGCGATCTACACGGGGGTCCCCCAGCGGATCGGGCCGATCAGCCTCAGCGAACTGTACGAGGTGACGGACATCCCCGTCTCCAACCTGCCCGAGTACCAGCGGTCCCAGCTGTCCAACACGCTGCCGGCCGCGAGCCTGGAGGAAGCCGAACGGATCGTCGGCGATCTGCGCAGTGAACTGCGAGCCGTCAGCTGCGACCCGGCACCCTCCTCGACGGCCCCGGCGTCGCCGCGCCCGACCGCCGGTTCCACAGCCGGCGCAGCGGCGCCCTCGGGTACGGCGTCACCGCAGCCCTCCGGGTCTCCATCGGCCACCCCGACCGCGGGGCCCACCCCGTCGTCGTCCCCGTCGTCCTCGTCCGGTCCCGCCGCGGAGTCCGCGTCGCCGCAGCCGACGTCGTCGTCCCCCGCCGTGTCATCCCCAGCCGTCGAATGTGAAGGTGCAGCAGATGAGTGATGTCTTGACCGCGCCCCGGTCGCGGCGCAACGTCGAGCTGCTCCTGCTCCTCCTCGCGCTGACCGTCGCCATAGCCGCCAGTTACCTGGCGGGCGTCGATCGCGAGGAGGCGTTCAGTGAGTTCTTCTGGACCCAGGGGCTGACCCTCACCCTCATGAGCCTCTTCCTGCATATCGTCCTGCGTCTCCGGGCGAAGTATGCCGATCCGCTCATTCTTCCGATCGTGGTGGCGCTGAACGGGATCGGCCTGGCCATGATCCACCGGCTGGACCTGTCGGCCCTGCAGGCCAACCCGGAGATCGACCCCGTCGCATCACAGCAGGTCATGTGGACGGCCGTCGCGATGGGCGCCGCCGCCGCTCTCCTGATCCTGCTGCGGGACCACCGGTTGCTGCGCCGTTTCACGTACATCTCGCTGATCGTCAGCGCCGTCCTTCTCCTGCTGCCGCTCGCCCCGGCCCCGATCGGCCTGGAGATCAACGGGGCGAGGATCTGGATCTCGGTGGGCTTCGGCACCTTCCAGCCGGGCGAGATCGCGAAGATCACCCTCGCCATATTCTTCGCCGGGTATCTTTCGACGAATCGTGACCTGATCCTGCTGGCGGGCAAGAAGCTCGGCCCGCTCCAGCTCCCCCGCTTCAAGGACCTCGCGCCCATGGCGGCCGCCTGGGTCGTGAGCATCGGTGTGCTGATCTTCCAGCGGGACCTCGGCTCGTCCATCCTCTTCTTCGGCCTGTTCATGGTCATGATCTACGTCGCGACGAGCCGTGTCAGCTGGGTACTGATCGGCCTGGCCATGATCGGCGTCGGCGTCTTCGTGGCCCTCGAACTGTTCAGCCACGTCGCGCTGCGGTTCGACTCGTGGATCAATGCCTTCGCCCCGGAGGTCTACGACCGCGTGCCGGGCGGCAGCCACCAGGTGGTGCAGGGCCTGTTCGGCCTGGCCAACGGCGGACTCGCCGGCACGGGCTTCGGCGCAGGGCGTCCCGACCTCGTCACGTACGCCAACAGCGACATGATCATCGCGGCACTGGGAGAGGAGCTGGGGCTCATCGGCGTCGTCGCCGTCGTGATGCTCTACGTGCTCCTGGTCTCCCGGGGAATCCGGGCGGCCCTCGGCACCAAGGACGGTTTCGGCAAGCTCCTCGCCTGCGGCCTCTCCTTCACCATCGCCCTACAGTGCTTCGTGGTCATCGGCGGCATCACGCGCCTGATCCCCCTCACGGGACTCACCACGCCGTTCATGTCGGCCGGCGGCTCCTCCCTGCTGGCGAACTGGCTCATCGTGGCCCTGATCCTGCTCATCTCCGAGTCCGCGCGCCGTCCGGTGTCGACGGCACCCATGAAGGACTCGTTCCCCGAAGCGCTCGGGGTCAACGGCAGACCCATGAAGAAAAGGACCGCGAAGGTGGCCACCCGATGAACCAGGCCATCCGCAGGGCATGGGTCGTGGCGATCAGCATGTTCGCCCTCGTCCTCGGTTCCCTCACCTACGTGCAGTTCTTCCAGGCGCAGGAGCTCAAGGACAACCCCTGGAACAGCCGCCAGCTGTACCAGGACTTCGGCCGGCAGCGCGGTGCGATCCTGGTGGACGGCCGTGCCGTCGCCGAGTCCGTGCCCTCGAACGACCAGTTCAACTACCAGCGCGTGTACAACGAACCGGAACTGTACGCACACCTGAGTGGGTACTACTCCCTCTCCCTGGGGTCGTCGCAGCTCGAGAAGACGGAGTCGGAGATCCTTGCGGGAACCAGCAGTTCGCTGTTCTACGACCGCGTGGTGACCCTCTTCTCCGGCGTCGATCCGCAGGGCGCCTCCGTGGAGCTCACGATCGACCCGGAGATCCAGCAGCTCGCCTCCGACCTCATCCCCGACGGCCAGCGCGGCTCGATCGTGGTGATGGAGCCCTCCACCGGCAACATCCTCGCGATGGTCTCGAAGCCCTCCTACGATCCCAACCTCCTGGCGGGGCATGACACGGCGGTCATCGAACAGAACGCGGCGAGGCTCTCCGAGCAGCCGGGACTCTCGATCTACCTGAATCCGGCAACCGAGGCCCTCGTCTCGCCCGGGTCCGTCTTCAAGCTCATCGACGCCGCCGCGGCCCTCGAGTCCGGGGAGTACGACGCCGAATCGCAGATCCCGAATCCTCCGGCCCTCGAGTTCCCGGGGATCGAGTACACCCTGCCGAACTTCGTCTCGGGCGGCTGCGCGAGCAGGACGACGGCGGACCTGGAGTTCGCGCTGGAACAGTCGTGCAACACGCCCTTCGCGCAGATCGCACTGGACCTCGGGGAGGAGGCCATCCAGGAGCAGGCCGCGAAATTCGGTTTCGGCGAGGAGATGTACATCCCCACCCGCGTGATCGCGAGTACCTTCCCGTCGGACCTGACGGATCCCGAGCTGGCGCAGTCCGCCGTCGGCCAGTTCGACACGCTGGTGACCCCCCTCCAGATGGCGATGGTGTCCGCGGCCATCGCGAACGACGGCCAGCAGATGAAACCGCAGCTCGTGAAGTCGGTCCGGGCCGCGGACCTGGAGCTCATCGACTCGCCCCAGCCGGAGTCGCTGCGCCAGTCGGTCAGCCGGGACACCGCGGACCAGCTCACCGACTGGATGGTCAACGTGGTGGACAACGGCACGGCGGTGGGGGCTCAGGTACCCGGTGTCCGGGTGGCCGGCAAGACGGGAACCGCGGAGTTCTCCACGACCGGTGACAACGCATGGTTCACGGGCTTCGCACCCGCGGACGACCCCCAGGTAGCCCTTTCGATCGTGATGGAGAACGTGGACATCCCCACTGGTCAGCAACTGACTTCACCCAGTGCCAAGAGACTCATAGAGGCGGTGTTGAACAGATGAGGCCCACGTCAGGCATCACCCTGGGCGGCAGGTTCGAACTGACCGAGCGGATCGCCATCGGCGGTATGGGCGAGGTGTGGAAGGCCCGGGACCAGATCCTCGGCCGTGTCGTCGCGATCAAGATCCTCAAGGAGGAGTACTCGGGTGATCCCGCGTTCCTCAACCGTTTCCGGGCGGAGGCCCGCCACACGGCGCTGCTGAACCACGAAGGCATCGCGAACGTCTTCGACTACGGCGAGGAGGGCGGATCCGCGTACCTCGTGATGGAACTCGTTCCCGGGCAGCCGCTCTCGGCCGTCATCGAGAAGGAACAGGTGCTCTCCCCCGACCGCACGCTCTCGATCGTCGGGCAGACCGCCACGGCTCTCGCCGTCGCGCACCGCCAGGGTCTGGTGCACCGCGACGTGAAGCCGGGCAACATCCTCGTGATGCCGGACAGTCGCGTCAAGATCACCGATTTCGGCATCGCCCGGCTGGCCGATCAGGTACCGCTGACCGCTACCGGGCAGGTCATGGGGACGGCGCAGTACCTCGCGCCGGAGCAGGCGACCGGCCAGCCGGCAACGGGCTCCTCCGACATCTACGCGCTCGGCGTCATCGGGTACGAACTGCTGGCCGGACGGCGCCCGTTCTCCGGCGAGTCCCAGATCGCGATCGCCCTCGCCCAGGTCAACGACGCCCCGCCGCCGCTCCCGCAGTCCATCCCGCGTCCGGTCCGGGGGCTCATCGGCTCCATGCTGGCCAAGGACCCTGCGGATCGACCGCGCGATGCCGAATCCCTCGCACGTGCCGTCGATGCGATCCGTGCCGGTGACATCCGTGCCGCGGAAGCGGCCGTCCCGGGCCTGCTATCCTTCGCGGACGATTCAGGCATAGCGACCGCAGCGATTCCCCGCCAGGACACACAGGCGACGACGACGGTGCCCGCACCGACGACATCGGCCCTGCCCACGGTCGCCGCACCTGCCGCGGCCGGCGCGGCTGCCGGCCTCGCGGCCTCGCGGAACTGGTCGGAGGACGACGTCGATGCGCCCGCCCCGACGGACCGCGACGAGGACGAGAACCGCCGGAGCCCGTGGCTGATCCCGCTGATCGTGCTCCTCCTGCTCGCGCTCGGCGCCATCGCCTTCCTGGTCCTGCAGCCCCTGCTGGCCGGTGGCGGGGATGATCCTGCGCCGGCGGAGACGAGCACCTCCGCGAGCCCCGTACCGGCGACCTCCCGCACGTCGTCGCCGTCGCCGTCTCCCACCTCGCCGTCCCCCTCACCCTCCCCGAGCACGACGGAGGCCGATCAGGTGGTCATCACCCCGAGCCAGTACCTCGGCCGGCCCGAGGCAGAGGTCTCGGCGGAACTCGGCGGCCTCGGGTTCCGCGTCGAATCCCAGCGGGAGTCCTCCGCCGAGTACGCCGAGGGCCTGGTGATCGGTGTCGCCCCCGTCGGAGCGCTGAGCCCGGGGGAGACCATCACCCTCACCGTCTCGGCCGGACCGGAACAGGTCTCGATCCCCGCCGGACTCCAGGGACGAACGGAGGCCGAGGTCCAGGCCGCCCTGGTGGACCTCGGCCTGCGGCCCGTGAACGCGGGCAGCGAGGAGTCCACGCAACCCGAGGGGACGATCCTGCGGACGAACCCCGGGCCCGGGACCGAGGTGCCGGTCGACAGCGAGGTGAGCTACATCGTCTCGTCCGGGCCTCCCCCGACCCAGGCGCCCGCGCCGGCCCCGCCGCCGGCGGCTCCGACCACGCCGCCGGCGACGGCCGCGGCCACGGCGCCGACGCCTACACCGACGCCGACACCGACACCGACAGCCACCTCCGGCCCGTGACCGGCGACCCGAGACGGCACGGAAAGGATGCGATGTGACAACCACCGAGCGCGTCCTGAACGGGCGCTACGAGGTCCGTGAACTGATCGGCCGCGGCGGCATGGCCGACGTGCACCGGGGGGTGGACCTGCGCCTCGGCCGTTCGGTCGCCATCAAGGTGCTGCGGAAGGACCTCGCGAGGGATCCGCTCTTCCAGGCGAGGTTCCGGCGGGAGGCCCAGGCCGTGGCCGGACTCAACAACCCGAGCATCGTGGCGGTGTACGACACGGGCGAGGAGGAGATCCCCGACCGGCCGCAGCACGAGGTGCGGGTCCCGTTCATCGTGATGGAGTACGTGGAGGGGCTCACCCTGCGGGACCACGTCAAGGCCGGCGACCTCACCCCGGAGGACAGCGTCACCTACGTGGCGGGTGTCCTCTCCGCCCTCGAGTACAGCCACCGGGCGGGCATCGTCCACCGCGACATCAAGCCCGCCAACGTGATGATCACGCCCGCTGGTGCGGTCAAGGTCATGGATTTCGGCATCGCACGCGCCATCGCCGATTCGCAGGCCACCATGACGCAGACGCAGGCCGTGCTGGGGACGGCGCAGTACCTCTCGCCCGAGCAGGCACGCGGCGAGACCGTCGATGCGCGGAGCGACCTGTATTCGACCGGCTGCCTGCTGTTCGAACTACTCACCGGACGGCCACCGTTCATCGGTGACAGTCCCGTCTCCGTCGCCTATCAGCACGTGCGGGAGGCACCACCCCGTGCAGGCAGCCTGAACCCCGAGGTGACCCCGGCGCTCGAGTCCGTGCTGGACCGGGCGCTCCAGAAGGACCGCGACCACCGTTTCGAGGATGCGGGCGCTTTCCGGAGGGCACTGCTCGACGCCGGACGCGGTGTGGTGCTCGCCCCTGCGGCCGGTGACGCCACCGAGGCGATGGACGTCACGGCGTCGCGGACACATCCGGCGACCCTGGGTGCGGCCGCGGCGGCGGCCGCCGGACCGGGCACGCGTGCCATGGACAGGGTCGCGGGTGAGCATCTGCCGGCGGACGGGGACCACCTGTCGGACGACGACGGCCGGCTGGACGTCCTGCGCGGCGGGGACGAGCCGGACGACCGGAGGGAGCGGCGGCGCAGGGCGTCCCGGGCAGCCTGGACCACGGTGTTCTTCGTGGCGGTGCTGCTCGTGCTCGCCGCGGGCTACTTCGTCATCACCTCCGTGAACGACCAGCCCGTCCAGGAAGTGGCGGCGGTGGATGTCCCGGACCTGGTCGGCATGCCGGAAGCCGATGCGCGGGACGCCATCGTGGACGCGGGCCTCACTCCCTCCACGGACGAGGAATTCAACGCGTCGGTCGACGCCGGGGACGTCATCTCCTCCGACCCGTCGGCGGGGGCATCGGTCGAACCGGACTCCCGCGTGAACATCACGGTGTCCCTCGGGCCGGCGAACGTGGTGCTGCCCGAATCCCTCCCAGGCCTGACCGAGTCCTCGGCACGCGATGCACTGGAGGACCTGCGCCTGAAGGGTGGCGAGGTCACCGAGGAGACCAGCGCCGTCGTCGCACAGGGAAGGGTCATCACCACGAGGCCGCAGCCCGGGCAGTCCGTGCCGGTCGGCAGTACGGTGGACCTCGTGCTCTCCAGCGGCAGGGTGACGGTTCCCCTGCTCACCGACCTCACGGTGGCGCAGGCGCAGGCCCTGCTCGAGGACCCGGCCGTACAGCTGCCCTTCAGCGTCCGTGAGGTCGAGAACAGCGTCGTACAGCCCGGTATCATCACGGCACAGTCGGAGCCGGCGCAGTCCGAGGTGGCGCAGGGTACGGAGATCGTCCTCACCATCGCCAAGGCACCGGCGGAACCCACCCAGGCACCGACGGAGGAGCCGACCCAGGAGCCCACCCAGGAGCCCACCCAGCAGCCGACCGGTACACCGGCCGATCCCCCGAGCGACGAGCCGGAGGACCGGCCGACGGGGGAGCAGTCGGAGCCGCGGCCTACGGAGGGCTCCGACTAGCGGGCGATCAGCGGGCTGAGTCCTTCCGACAGGGCCGATGCACCCTCGAGGCCCAGGGACTCGAGCCAGTTGCCGAGCATCCGGTACCCGCCCTCGGTGAGAACCGATTCCGGGTGGAACTGGACGCCGCACAGCGGCGCGCTCCTGTGTTCGAGGCCCATGATGATGCCGCTGGCCGTGCGTGCCGTGACCGTGAGTTCGGCCGGGACGTCGTCGCTGACGGCCGCGAGCGAGTGGTACCGCGTCGCCGTGACCGGTGAGGGGAGCCCGGCGAACACACTGGTGGCATCGTGTTCCACCAGGGACGTCTTGCCGTGCATCAGCTCGGGCGCGTGGGTGACGGTGCCGCCGTAGGCCTCCGCGAGTGCCTGGTGGCCGAGGCAGACCCCGAGCATGGGTTTGCCGTTCTCTCCGCACCACCTGATGAGGTCGACACACACCCCGGCGTCGGCGGGCGTCCCCGGGCCCGGGGAGATCAGGACTCCGTCGCGTGAGGCGGCCATCTCCTGCACCTCCGCGAGTGTGAGGTCGTCGTTGCGGACCACGGTGGTCTCGGCACCGAGTTCCTGGAGATACCCGACCAGCGTGTAGACGAAGCTGTCGTAGTTGTCGACGACGAGGATTCTGGTGGTGTCAGCCATGAGCTAGGGGGAACCAATCGTTGAATCAGTGAGCGGGTTGGACTGGGAGACCCAGGGGAACACGAAGAGCATCAGCACCGAGTAAGCAATAATACGCTCCTGCGCACCGGACCTCGGACCTGACCATTGCCGCTGCCGCCCTGGGGTTGCACGGGTATCGGACGGTTCTTGGCTAGAATCAGGGGGATATCCGGGCCGCCGGACGTTGTTCTCCTTCAGGCTAGCCTGCGGGTCCGGGCACGGAATGGCGGCCGGTACGACCACTGGTACAGCTGATCGCAGCCGTGCCCTGCCGAGGAGAAACCGTGCCCGAGTCGAAGCCCCGTAAGAGAGCCAGGTCCGCCGCTCCCGCCGTGAAGTCCTCGCAGCCGAAGCCGAACCCCGTCTGGTACAAACCCGTCATGTTCGGCCTCATGATCATCGGCCTGCTCTGGATCATCACGTTCTACATCTCGGAATCCCGCTTTCCCGTCGAGGCCTGGGGATCGTGGAACATCCTCGCCGGCTTCGGCATCGCGATCGTCGGGTTCCTCATGACCACACGCTGGCGGTAGCCGCGCGCGGCCGGTGCCCGGCGTCTGCCATCCACGGCAGCGCCCCTCTCCGCTCTGTACACACGCTGTGCAGAAAGTTATCCACAGATGTGCACAGAATTGTTGATGGTTCAGCGGGGGGCCTGAAATCCCGGGCGAGGCTTATCCACAGCTGTGGAATTACATGTGTGTAAGTTATCCCCCGTGTGGATAAGGGGTGTGGACAACTC
Organism: Arthrobacter antioxidans; assembly: GCF_023100725.1. Lineage (NCBI taxonomy): Bacteria > Bacillati > Actinomycetota > Actinomycetes > Micrococcales > Micrococcaceae > Arthrobacter > Arthrobacter antioxidans. The sequence continues at coordinate 15,604 of NZ_CP095501.1, read as the reverse complement.
GGGAGGGCCGGCGCGATGCGCACCGGCCCTCCCGAGTTCGTTCCGTCGTCAGTAGCGTCCTAGAAGGGGAGAAGTGAGACTCCCAGCACGGTCAGCAGGACCAGGAGCACGACGACGCCTCCCAGACCCAGCCACTGGAGACGTGTCTGCCGGGGACCGCGGGGGACGTAGGCGATCACTGCGGCGCATGCTGCACCGGCCACGAGCCCGCCCAGGTGGGCCTGCCAGGCGATCGATGGCACCAGGAACCCCAGCGCGGCGTTGATCGCGATCAGGACGACGATCTGTCGGACGTCCCCGCCGCGCTTCCGCTGGACGATGAAGAGCGCTCCGAACAGTCCGAAGACCGCTCCCGAGGCACCGACGACGCCCTGACCGGGGTTCCCGGACAACAGGAGGACGCCGACCGATCCGCCCAGGGCCGAGATCAGGTACAGCGCGAGGAACCTCGCCCGTCCCAGCGTGGGCTCCAGGGACTTCCCGAGGATGTAGAGCGCGTACATGTTGAAGGCGATGTGCAGATACGAGCCCGGCGAGTGCAGGAAGGCCGCCGTCAGCATGCGCCAGGGCTGGGCCGGCAGCGCCCCCTCCACACCGGCGGTGAAGACCGGGGCATAGATGAAGGTGTTGGTCACCCCGGGCAGCACCAGCTGCAGCAGGAAGACCACCACGCAGATACCGATCAGCGTGTAGGTCACCACGGTCGTGCCCCCGCGCACCACGCCGCCGAGCGCGGTCCGGTAGACCGGAGCGGCGGCGGCCTGCTCCCGTACGCAGTCCACGCACTGGAAACCGACCGCCGCGGGCCTCTGGCAGTCCGCACACGCCGGCCGGTCGCACCTCTGGCATCTCACATAGCTGACGCGGTCGGGGTGCCGCGGGCAGACCGGGGCCGGCTGGCTCCCGGCATCGGGCGCGTGGACACCGTAGGACATCTGGGTTAGAGCTGTTCCACGGTGATGCTCTTGATGACGACATCCTCGAGGGGCTTGTCCCTCATGTCGGTGGCGATCGAGTTCAGCTTCTCCACCACGCCACGCGACTCCTCGTCGGTGACGTCACCGAAGATGGTGTGCTTTCCCTGCAGCCACGTGGTGGGCACGGAGGTGATGAAGAACTGCGAGCCGTTGGTGCCGCGCCCGCCCTGCGTGCCGGCGTTCGCCATCGCCAGCTTGTAGGGCTCCTTGAACGAGAGGTCCGGGTTGATCTCGTCGTCGAACTTGTACCCGGGGCCGCCGGTGCCCTGGCCCAGGGGATCCCCGCCCTGGATCATGAAGTCCTTGATGATGCGGTGGAAGATCGTCCCGTCGTAGAGGGGAGCGTTGCTCTCCTCACCGGTCTGCGGGTGGGTCCAGGCGATCTCGCCGGTCGCGAGGCCCACGAAGTTCTTGACCGTCTTCGGCGCATGGTTGCCGAAGAGGTTCACCTCGATGTCGCCCTGGTTGGTATGGATGGTCGCTTTTGCTGTCGGAATAGCAGTCATCAGGCCATTCTTCCACGCGGCATCTGACAATAAGCTGGAGCAGGGCCATTCCGCGCACAGTGAAACGGCAGCCTCCCGGGCATTCCGCCTGCCGGCCGGATAGCACCCTCTGCCCATGCAACGTAGGCTGATCAAAACGAGTAACCACCCCCTTGGAGGTTTTTGTGAAGAAGAACGCACGTCCCACCCACGAACTCGAAGAAGGCGTCGCACTCGGACTGGCAGCAGCCGCCGGACTGGCCGCCGCACGCGAATGGGCCACACCGCGCGTCGACGCCGCGTACGAGTGGGCGAAGCCGCGGTGGGAGAAGGGCATCGAGACCGCCGGCCCCGCCCTGCAGGACTCCGTCCGCAAGGCCTCGGAGGGAATCTCCGGTGGTATCGCCGGTGGTATCGCCGTCGTCGCGCCGAAGATCCAGGACGGAATCGACAAGGTGGGCCCGCGCATCTCGCAGGTCATCGACGACACCACGCCGAAGATCCAGGGAACCCTCGACAAGGCGGCTCCCGCGCTGAACTCGGCGAAGGTTAAGGTGGTCGACGACTACCTGCCGACCCTGTCCACGAAGCTGGGCGACGCAGCGGACACCGCGTCCCGCTCGCTCGCCTCCGCGCACGTGCCGCCGGCCGTCGAGAAGGCCGTCATTCGGATCACCGGTGACAAGAAGGCGGTCAAGAAGGCACAGAAGCGCCTGGTAGCGGCCACCCTGCAGGCCTCCAAGGACCTGAAGAAGAGCCAGCGACGCAACAAGGGCAAGGGCTGGCTGATCGTCGGCATCGTCCTGAGCGCGATCGTCGCGGGTGTCGCCGTCTGGCGGGCCTCCAAGCCGGTCGAGGACCCATGGAAGACGCCGGCTCCGATCAAGGCGGCGCCTGCTCCGGTGTCGAGCGAGAAGACCCGCGAAGCCAACGAGGTCGTCACCTCCATCAAGGAGGCGGCCGGTCGTGCCGCAGCCTCGGAAGGCGACGTCACGAGCAACGCCAAGAGCGACGACAAGGCCAAGGCCGCGAACGACGCCAAGAACGATGCCAAGGTCAGGGCAACGGACGCAGCCAAGTCCGTTGCCGACAAGGCGAAGGACGCCACGGAGGCGGCAAAGCACGCCGCCAAGCCGTCGGACGACTCGAAGGCCTGATCCGGCCGTAGCGCATGGAAGAACCCCCGGCCACAGGCCGGGGGTTCTTCCTTTAACATCCCAGATAACGCATATAACGGACCGAGAATACTAGTCGCCACCCATTCCCGGCGGGGGTGCGACCGCGGTCCCTGCTTCCGTAGGGGAGCGGCGCGCCTTCCGTCGCTGCTGACCGCGTATGACGACGGCGAGGCCCACCAGGATGAGTGCCAGGCCGCCGTAGGTGCCGAGTGGGAGCTGCTCGCCGAGGAACACCGCAGCGAGGATCGCGGCTCCGGGGATCTCGAGCAGGATGATCATGGAGACCACGAGCGGGCTCATGACCGCCAGAAGATGGTTGAAGACGGAGTGACCCATGATCTGGGCCAGCAGGGTGACCGCGAGGATTCCCGCCCAGGCAGCGGGACCGAAGCCGACGATGGGCTGCCCGGTAGCAGCACACAGGGCCAGCAGGATCATGGCGCAGGCGCCGTAGCAGAGCGTGGTGTAGGTCCCGGTGGACATGGTCCGCCGGGCGGCTGCTCCGGCCATCTGGTAGACCGCAGCGAGGGCTCCGCCGGCGAGAGCCAGCAGGTCACCCAGGAGAGCCTCCCGCGACAGGGAGAGATCGAATCCGGTGATGATGACGACGCCCGCGAAGGCGACACCGAGTCCCGCCACCACCGCCGCCTGCGGCCGTGATCCCAGCAGGGCGTTGAAGAGCGCGATCCATGCCACCTGGAGGCAGACGAGAGCGGTGGCGGCCGCGACGGAGGTCAGCTTCAGTGCCGTGATGAAGCACGCGAAATGGAGGGCGAGTGCGACGGCCGCAATACCGAGTCGCCGGTACTCCGCCCGGGTCAGGGCGGCGAACTCGGCCCTCTTGGACACGAGTGCCGGCCCTCCCATCAGCGCGGCGCCGAGCAGGTTGCGCCAGAAGGCGATGGCCAGGACCGGCGCTGCGGTGGCGGCCATGATCGGTCCGGACGCCGATACCCCGATGACGCCGAGGATCGAGAGGAAGATAGTCACCCGGCAACTGTAGGGCACGGTATCCGTGGCCCGTGACCCGACCCGTCAACGCGAAAAGTCCCGGCCATCGGCCGGGACTTTTCTTCGGTGGAGGCACGGGGACTCGAACCCCGAACCCCCTGCTTGCAAAGCAGGTGCGCTACCAATTGCGCCATGCCCCCGAAGTGAACCTCGTCCGGTGGATCCCGGGACGCTGTTCTTTGAAGCTAGACCACGTCGTCCGTCGCACTGCTCCAGACGCTCTTGCTTTTCTCCGAATCCTTCCACCGCTTGTACACGAGGACACTTGCGGCAGCCGCTGCTGCGACGAGCAACTTCTTCACGACAGTCTCCTTGCGGCTTCCTGCGAGTGGTGGATCCGTGGGCGTACCAGGACTTGAACCTGGGACCTCTTCGTTATCAGCGAAGCGCTCTAACCGCCTGAGCTATACGCCCCGATACCTCTTCGGGCCGAGATACGACTTTACAGTAGTGTCTCGGCTTTCTTCAAATCGCCCGGGGGCGCCGAAGAGGCCGGTCTCCTAATCGTCGGTCAGCGTGACACCGATACCGCCGACGAGGGTGGACGAGATGTTGTACAGCACGGCCGAGAGCATGGCCAGGGCGGTCAGGAGCACGACGTTCACGACGGCGATGATCGTCGCGAAGGAGAGGACCTGCGGCAGGGAGGCGAACTGCCGGAGGTCGAACCCGCTGCTCTCCGATCCTGCGATCTCGCGGAGCAGCTCGTTCACGCCGTCGAAGATTCCCGTCAGGTCGAGGACGGTCCAGATCACGAAGGACGCGACCACGGTGACGATCCCGAGCGCGACGGACAGCAGGAAGGACATTTTCAGGACCGACCACGGGTCGACCTTGCTGACGAGCAGCCGGGCCTTCCGGGCCTTCGCCTTCGGAGCCGGCTTCACGAGCCCGGGACGCTGCCCCGGACGGGCGGCCTGTCCACCGGATGCGGGCCGCTGTGGCGGACGCGCGGGAGCATTCACGCGCGGCGCCCCGGACGTGCGCACTTGTCCGCTGGACGGCCGCGGGTTGGTGTTGGCCGAGCTCACTCGTTACCTCCGTGTTCGGGCGACTCAGCGTCGGGCTCAGCCATCTCCTCTGTCGACAACCGTACTTCATCGGCTGTGAACTCCGCAGGATCGTCCTGCGGGGTGATCGTGCCTATCATGTCGACGTCCGGGCTGGCTTCGGCCGGATCGTCGATGAGGCCCTCCTCGACGGCGACGCTGCGCTCACTGTTCCGCGCGACGGCGATGATGCGGTCGGTCTTGTCGGGCTTCGCGAAGATGACACCCATGGTGTCGCGACCCTTCGCGGGGACTCCCGCCACCGCCGATCGCACCACCTTGCCGCCACCCATGACCACGAGGACCTCGTCCTCTTCCTGGACCACGAGCGCTCCGACGAGGTCTCCGCGCTCCTCGGCCAGTTTCGCGACCTTGATGCCCAGTCCTCCACGGCCCTGGACACGGTAGTCGTCCACCTTGGTCCGCTTCGCGAAGCCGCCCTCGGTGACGATGAAGACGTAGGAGTCGTCCGTGACCACGTTCGCGGCCAGCAGCTCGTCGTCCGGGCGGAACTTCATGCCGGTCACGCCCGAGGTGGCGCGGCCCATGGGCCGCAGGGCGTCGTCGTCGGCCGTGAACCGCAGCGACTGTCCCTTGCGGGAGACGAGCATGATGTCGTCGTCGCCGGACACCAGCTGAGCGGAGACGAGTTCGTCGTTGTCGCGCAGGTTGATGGCGATCACGCCGGCGGTGCGGTTGGTGTCGTAGTCCTCGAGGCGCGTCTTCTTCACGAGGCCGCGCTTGGTGGCGAGGACCAGGTAGGGCGACTGCTGGTAGTCGCGCAGGTCCAGGACCTGGGCGATCGTCTCGTCCGGCTGGAAGGCGAGGAGATTCGCCACGTGCTGGCCCTTGGCGTCCCGTGCCGCCTCGACGAGTTCGTACGCCTTGGCGCGGTAGACCCGGCCCAGGTTGGTGAAGAACAGGAGCCAGTGGTGGGTGGTGGTGACGAAGAAGTGCTCGACGACGTCGTCGCCGCGCAGCTGTGCACCCCGGATGCCCTTGCCGCCGCGGGCCTGCTGACGGTAGTTGTCGCTCCGCGTGCGCTTGACGTATCCACCGCGGGTGATGGTGACGACCATCTCCTCCTCGGGGATCAGGTCCTCCATGCTCATGTCGCCGTCGTAGCCCATGAGGATCTCGGTCCGCCGGTCGTCGCCGAACTTGGCCACGATCTCCGCCAGTTCGGTACTGACGATGCCACGCTGCACGTCCTCGGAGGCGAGGATCCGGTTGAACTCCGTGATCATCGACTCCAGCTCGGCATGGCGGTCCTGGATCTTCTGCCGCTCGAGGGCCGCGAGGCGCCGGAGCTGCATGTTCAGGATGGCCGTGGCCTGCAGCTCGTCGATCGAGAGCAGCTCCATCAGCCCGTCCCGGGCCTGCTCCGTCGTGGACGAGGCGCGGATCAGCGCGATGACCTCGTCGAGGGCGTCGAGGGCCTTCAGCAGTCCGCGGAGGATGTGGGCTTCCTCCTCCGCCTTGCGCAGCCGGTACCGCGTGCGGCGCACGATGACCTCGAGCTGGTGGGTCACCCAGTGGCGGATGAACGCGTCGAGGCTGAGCGTGCGGGGCACGTCGTCGACGATCGCCAGCATGTTGGCACTGAAGTTGTCCTGCAGCTGCGTGTGCTTGTAGAGGTTGTTGAGCACCACCTTCGCGACGGCGTCGCGCTTCAGCACGATCACGAGGCGCTGGCCGGTGCGGCCGGACGTCTCGTCGCGGAGGTCGGCGATCCCGCTGACCTTGCCGTCCTTGACGAGTTCCGCGATCTTGATCGCGAGGTTGTCGGGATTCGCCTGGTAGGGCAGCTCCGTGACGACCAGGCAGGTCCGGTTCTGGATCTCCTCGACGTTCACGACGGCCCGCATGGTGACGGATCCGCGACCCGTCCGGTAGGCATCCTCGATGCCCTTGTGCCCGAGGATCTGGGCGCCGGTGGGGAAGTCGGGTCCCTTGATGCGCACGATCAGCGCTTCGAGGAGCTCTTCCTTCGTGGCGTCCGGGTTCTCTAGGTACCACTGGACCCCGTCGGCCACTTCGCGCAGGTTGTGCGGCGGGATGTTGGTGGCCATGCCGACGGCGATACCGGAGGATCCGTTGACCAGCAGGTTGGGGAAGCGCGACGGGAGGATCGTCGGCTCCTGGTTCTTGCCGTCGTAGTTGTCCTGGAAGTCGACGGTCTCCTCGTCGATGTCCCGCACCATCTCCATGGCGAGCGGGGCCATCTTCGTCTCGGTGTATCGCGGTGCCGCGGCGCCGTCGTTGCCGGGGGACCCGAAGTTGCCCTGGCCGAGCGCCAGCGGGTAGCGCATCGTCCAGTCCTGGATGAGGCGCACCAGGGCGTCGTAGATCGCGGAGTCGCCGTGCGGGTGGTACTGCCCCATGACCTCGCCGACCACGCGGGCGCACTTGTTGAACGAGCGGTCCGGCCGGTAGCCGCCGTCGAACATCGCGTAGAGCACACGGCGGTGCACGGGCTTCAGTCCGTCGCGGACATCGGGCAGGGCCCTGCCCACGATGACCGCCATTGCATAGTCCAGGTAGGACCGCTGCATCTCCGTCTGCAGGTCGACCTGCTCGACGCGGTCCGTCAGGACCTCGCCCTCGATGGGCTCGTCCGGTCCGTTGCCGGTGATGTCGTCACTCATGAATCAGTTCCGTTCGTGGAAGGTTCTCAACCGCAGAGATCACTCGACCGCAGGCCGGGTGCGGACCTCAGATGTCGAGGAAACGCACGTCCTTGGCGTTCTGCTGGATGAAGTTGCGGCGGGATTCGACGTCCTCGCCCATCAGGACGGAGAACACCTGGTCGGCGGCTGCGGCGTCGTCCATGGTCACCTGCAGGAGGGTGCGGTGGTCCGGGTCCATGGTGGTGTCCCACAGTTCCGTGTAGTCCATCTCGCCGAGGCCCTTGTAGCGCTGGATCCCGTTGTCCTTGGGCAGTCGCTGGTTGTTCGCCATGCCCATCTTGATGACCTCGTCGCGCTCCCGGTCGCTGAACACGTAGTCGTGCTTCGCGTTGGACCACTTGATCCGGTACAGCGGTGGCTGCGCGAGGTACACGAAACCGTTCTCGATGAGCGGCCGCATGTAGCGGAACAGCAGGGTCAGCAGCAGCGTCGTGATGTGCTGGCCGTCGACGTCGGCATCGGCCATGAGCACGATCTTGTGATACCGGGCCTTGTCCACATTGAAGTCCTCGCCGATCCCCGCGCCGAAGGCGGTGATCATGGCCTGGACCTCGCTGTTGCCGAGGGCACGATCGAGGCGGGCACGCTCCACGTTCAGGATCTTGCCGCGCAGCGGCAGGATGGCCTGGGTCTCGGGATTCCGGCCACGGACCGCGGAGCCGCCGGCCGAGTCACCCTCGACGATGTAGATCTCGGAGCGCGCAGGGTCCTTGGACTGGCAGTCCTTGAGCTTGCCGGGCATGCCGCCGGATTCCAGCAGGCCCTTGCGGCGCGTGGACTCGCGCGCCTTGCGGGCCGCAAGGCGGGCCTGGGACGCCTGGATCGACTTCCGGATGACGTCGCGGGCCGGTCCGGGGTTGCGCTCCAGCCAGTCGCCGAGCTGATCGGTGACCACCCGCTGGACGAACCCCTTCGCCTCGGAGTTGCCGAGCTTGGTCTTCGTCTGCCCCTCGAACTGCGGCTCCGACAGCTTGACGGAGATGACGGCGGTCAGGCCCTCGCGGATGTCGTCACCGGTGAGGTTGTCGTCCTTCTCCTTGATGATGTTCTTCTCGCGTGCGTACTTGTTGATCAGCGTGGTCATGGCCGCACGGAAACCCTCTTCATGCGTCCCACCCTCGTGCGTGTTGATCGTGTTCGCATAGGTGTGCACGCTCTCCGAATACGCCGAGGTCCACTGCAGGGCCACCTCGACGGCCATCCTGCGGTCCGTGTCCTCGGTCTCGAAGGCGATCACGTCGGGGTGGATCACATCCACGCGCTTGGAGGAATTGAGGTGGCGGACGTAGTCGAGCAGCCCGTTCTCGTACAGGTATACGACGGACCGGTGCTTCGGCTCCCCGTCGGAGTCCTGCGCGCTCTGGACCTCCGCGACCTCGTCCGTCTCCACGACGTCCACGCGCTCGTCCGTCAGTGTGATGCGCAGTCCCTTGTTGAGGAACGCCATCTGCTGGAAGCGTGCGCGGAGTGTCTCGAAGTCGAACTCGGTGCTCTCGAAGATCGAGTCGTCGGGGTAGAACGTCTGCGTGGTGCCCGTCTCGGACGTCTCCTCGCCCTTGCGCAGCTCGCCGACGGGCTTCCCGCCGTCCGCGAAGGACTGCATCCACACATGGCCCTGGCGTCGCACCACCGTCTCCACGCGTTTGGACAGCGCGTTGACCACGGAGATGCCGACGCCGTGCAGGCCACCGGACACGGCGTAGCCTCCGCCGCCGAACTTGCCGCCGGCGTGGAGGATGGTCATGACCACTTCCACGGTCGGCCGACCCTCGGTGGGGTGCATGTCCACGGGGATCCCTCGGCCGTTGTCGACGACCTTCACGCCGCCATCGGCCTGCAGTGAGATCTCGATGTGGTCGCAGTATCCCGCCAGCGCCTCGTCGACCGAGTTGTCCACGACTTCGTAGACGAGGTGGTGGAGACCGCGGGGCCCCGTCGATCCGATGTACATGCCCGGACGCTTCCGGACCGCTTCCAGTCCTTCGAGCACCGTGATCTCACTGGCGCCGTAGGCGTGTTCGGTGGCCGCCTCCAGGATCGGGGACTCGCCATCGCCTATTTTCACGTCGCTTGCATTCAACTCGTTCTCGTGTGCCACAGGCGTAGACGGCTCCTCAACTGGATCGACCAAAACAATCTTCCCTATTCTACCCTGCGGAGGGCCCGAGTCCGGTGCGAACACCCCTTCATTGGCCAATAAACCCGCGTCAGACCGGACGGCAGTACCATCCGTGAGCCCGGATACGGCTGCCGGGGCCCTGATTGCGCTACAGGCCGCTCAGCGGACAGCGCAATCGGATCATCGGAGATCACCCGTACGTGTCCCGCGGTCCGCGACCCTTGACGGAGCGTCCGCCCTTGCGCCAGCTCGGAGCCGCGGGGCCGATGACCGACAGCCGGGTGACGACGCCCGCGCCGAGTTCGGCTTCGAAGCGCTGCAGCACCTGCGGGGTGATGAGACGCAGTTGCGTGGCCCAGGCCGTCGAGTCACACCGGACCAGCACGGTGTCCGCGTCGAAGCTCTCCGGGACGCAATGCGCCGCGATGTCGGTCCCGACGATCTCGCTCCAGCGTGACAGCACCGATCCGATCGCGACCGGTGACTTCCATCCCCGCTCGGCGAGCATCCGCGAGAAGACGTTGCCCACGCCCTCCGGGTCCCTGCCGCCGTACACCGGCTCGGGGGAATACCGGCGTCGCGTCGTCTTCGCCGATCGCTTCGACGCCGCCTCGCGCGGCGTGCCCCTCGCCTGTGATGCGCTTCGCAGCCGGTTGAGCAGGGCCTGCGGGGCATCCTGTTCCGGGAACTCGTCCGCCGCGTCGGCCGTCCGGGGCGGCCCGTCGCCCTCCCGCGCATCCCGGGGTGATCGGTCACCGGAGACCTGGGGGTCCTGTCCATCCGTGGGAGGAGTGTCCCCGGAGGCCCGGTCAGACATCTATTCCTCCAGCGGCATCGATCTCGGCGGCGGAGCGCCGGTCGGCGATCCCATCAGTGACGTCGCCGGTTCCGTTCGTGCCGTCACTGATGTCCCCGCCGGCGACGACGGCGCCGGGTACCACCCGGAGCTGCCGTCCGGCGAGTGCCGCCGGGATGTCGTCCCCCACGGCCGCGGTGACGAGGACCTGCTCGGCGGGTGCCACGATGGCAGCGAGCCGGGTGCGCCGTTGCGTATCGAGTTCCGCGAAGACGTCGTCGAGGATGAGCACGGGATCCCCGCCCGGCGTCCGGTCCTCCTCCAGCAGCAGGTAGTAGGACGCGAGTCGCAGGGCCAGGGCCGTCGACCAGGTCTCGCCGTGGGAGGCATATCCCTTCACGGGTACGCGTCCGAGCACCAGCGCGAGCTCGTCACGGTGCGGGCCGACGAGGGAGATCCCCCGCTCGAGTTCCTTCTTGCGGTGGCGGAGGAGACCGGTGACGAACAGGTCGGTGAGCGCACCCTGGTCGAGGTTCCCCAGGCCGTCGTCCCCGGTCCGCCCCAGCTCGGCGTCTCCCTCGGCGGAGGGGTCCGACGACGGCGAGACGCTCGAGACGTACGCGATGTCCGCGGGCTTCGAACCGTCCGTCAACTCCCGGTAGGCGCGCTGCACGTGGGGACGGAGCTTGTCGACGAGGGCGAACCGCGCCGACAGCAGGCGCGCGCCGGATTCGGCGAGGTGCTGGTCCCACACGTCGAGGGTGGCCTCGTGCCCCGTCGAGAACCGGCCGGCAGCACGAGCCGATTTGAGCAGGGCGTTGCGCTGCTTGAGTACCCGCTCGTAGTCCGCCCGCAGCGCGGACTGGTGCGGCAGCAGCGACACCATGACCTCGTCCAGGTACCGGCGCCGTACCGATGGGTCACCCTTGGCGAGGGTGAGGTCCTCGGGAGCGAAGAGGACCGTCTTCAGGATCCCCGCGGCGTCCCTGGCCCGCACGGGATTCGACCGGTTGATCCGTGCGCGGTTCGCGGCGTCGGCGTTGATCTCGACCTCGACGGTCGTGCGTTGCGTTCCGCGGACAAGCTTGCCCCTGATGATCGCCCGCTCCTCGCCGAAGGCGATGAGCGGCTTGTCCGTGCTGACCCGGTGTGAGGACAGCGTCGCGAGGTATCCGATCGCCTCGACGATGTTGGTCTTCCCTACACCGTTCGGCCCGACGAAGACGGTGATGCCGGGCTCGATGGCGGTGTCGAGCTGCCCGTAGCTCCGGAACCCGGTGAGCGAGAGGTGCTCAACGTACACCGGGGCGCACTTACTCGGGCTTCGGCTGGGCGGGCTTGACGGCGTGTCCGCCGAACTGGTTGCGCAGCGCGGCGACCATCTTCATGGACGGTGAGTCCTCCTGGCGCGAATTGAACCGTGCGAACAGCGCGGCGGTGATCGCGGGAGCTGGGATCGAGTTGGCGATGGCCTCCTCGACGGTCCATCGACCTTCACCCGAATCCTCCACGTAGCCGGCGATCGTCGCCAGGCGCGGGTCCTCCTCCAGGGCCTTGACCACCAGGTCCAGCAACCAGGAGCGGACGACGGTGCCCTTCTGCCACGCGGCAAAGGTGCCATGGACATCCTTCACGATGTCCTTGGCCTCGAGCAGCTCATAGCCTTCAGCGTAGGACTGCATGAGACCGTACTCGATCCCGTTGTGCACCATCTTGGCGTAGTGCCCGGCTCCGACATCGCCGACGTGCACGAAGCTCTCCGCCCGATCGCCCTCGGGGCGCAGTGCGTCGAAGATCGGCAGGGCCACTTCGATGTCCTCGTCGCTGCCTCCGGCCATCAGGCCGTATCCGTTCTCCAGGCCCCAGATGCCGCCGGAGACACCGCAGTCGAGGAACCGGATGCCCTTCTGGGCGAGCAGCGTCGCGTGGATCTGGTCATCGGTGAACCTGGAGTTGCCGCCGTCGATCACGAGGTCGTCCTCGGACAGGAGCTGTGAGAGCTCGGTGATGACGGCATGCGTGATCTCGCCGGCCGGGACCATCACCCAGATGAGCCGAGGGGCCGGCAGGGAGGACACGAGTTCCTCGAGGCTCGACACATCCGTGCGATCGGGAGCACGGTCGAAGCCGGTGACCTCGATGCCCTTGGCCCGGAGCCGCTCCCTCATGTTGAATCCCATTTTGCCGAGACCGACGAGACCGATGTGCATGAGCTCTCTTTCTGGTGACGTGTTCGTCCGGCCGTCGGCCGGGTCCTTGGACCGGATGGTCCGGTTACAGATTGGGCAGTCGCACGGGCATCAGCAGGTACCTGTAGTCTTCCCTGTCCTCGCCGGAGGAGTCCTCCTGGGCCGAGATGACAGCGGGTTTCGGGGGCGAGGTGAAGGAGAATCGCACGTACGGGCTGTTGAAGGCCCCGAGGCCCTCGCTGAGGTAGTGCGGGTTGAAAGCCACGGTGATGGCGTCGCCGTCGAGCGTCGCCTCGATCGCTTCGGAGGCCTGCGCATCCTCCCCGGTCCCGGCATCCAGGGTGACCTGTCCTTCCGAGAAAGCGAGGCGCACCGGGGTGTTGCGCTCGGCGACGAGCGAGACGCGTCGCACTGCCTCCACGAGCGCGCTGGTCTGCACGGTCGCGTGGATCGGGGTGGTGGCGGGGAACAGCGATCTGATCTTGGGGTAGTCCCCGTCCACCAGCAGCGACGTGGTCCGGCGGCCCCCGGACTCGAAGCCGATCAGTTCCGAGTTGTCCGACAGGGCGATGTTCAGTTCGCCGGCCCCGCCGAGGGTCTTGGCCACTTCGCTGAGGGTCTTGGCCTTGACGAGGGCGCTGGTGGAGATGCCCGGGGTCGACGGCTTCCAGGCGACCTCACGGAGGGCCAGACGGTACCGGTCCGTGGCCAGCAGTGTGATCAGGTCGTCCTCGATCTCCATCCGCACGCCGGTGAGGATCGGCAGGGTGTCATCACGGCTTGCCGCGATGATGACCTGCGATACCGCCAGGGCGAAGGCGTCTCCGTCGACGACGCCGCTCACGTCCGGGAGTTTCGGCAGTTCGGGATATTCCCCTTCGGGCATAGTCGCGAGGTTGAAGCGGCTGTTGCGGCACGTGAGCGTCACCTTGGAGCCATCGGTCGCCACTTCCACGGGTGCGGAGGGCAGGCTCCGGCAGATGTCGGCGAGGAGACGTCCCGAGACGAGGATGGTGCCTTCCTCGAGGACGTCGGCAGGGATCTCGAGGCGGGCGGAGATCTCGTAGTCGAAGCTCGCAAGGCTCAGCATGCCGCCTTCGGCCTTGATCAGGAGGCCCGCGAGGACCGGCACGGGGGGGCGCGGTGACAGGGAACGGGCGGTCCAGGACACTGCCTCCGCAAGTACATCCCGCTCAACTCTGAATTTCACGGAGCAGTGCCGCCTTTCGCCAGATCAAAAAAACAGCCACCGGCGAACAGCCGGCGGATGGTCGGGTCCGATGCCTTGACGGATGTCCCCACGGCACGGGAACTACAACCCTACTGGGTCAAAGCTTAGCCGGATAGCGAGCCCGCGCAGCGGGGTCCGTCGGGGCGGTGTGCGGGATGTCCGGGACGTGGAATGTTATTTGACGAGCTTTTGAAGTTTAAGGTTCGTAGTGTTAATAACTGCTGTGGATTCTGTGGATAACGTCGCTGGGCGGTGCGACGCCGCGGATTTTGCCTGTGGATAACGTGTGCGTCGAGCCGACGGCCTGCAGGGGGTGGCTGTGGGCAGAATCCTTGTCATTCCGCGCATCCACAGGCAGGTGGGTGGTTATCCTCAGGTTGAGTCGGGATGTCCCCCGGGTTATCCACAGCTGTGTCCACACCTGTTAATTACTGCCGTTGCCTCCAGGAGGCCCGCTGGAGGGTCAGGCTTCCCGCTGCTTGTGCTTGATCCGGTTGGTCAGTTCGGTGACCTGGTTGAAGATCGCACGGCGCTCGGCCATGAGTTCCCGGATCTTGCGGTCGGCGTGGATGACGGTGGTGTGGTCGCGTCCACCGAGCTCCTGTCCGATCTTCGGCAGGGACATGTCGGTCAGTTCACGGCAGAGGTACATCGCGATCTGCCGCGCAGTCACGAGGGTCCTCGTCCGGGACTTGCTGCACAGTTCCTCCATGCTGATCTGGAAGTAGTCCGCTGTCTGCGCCATGATCACCGTCGAGGTGATCTCCTGTGCTCCGTCGGCCGAGATCAGGTCCTTCAGGACGATCTCCGCCAGGTTCACGTCCACGGGCTGGCGGTTCAGGCTGGCGAAGGCCGTGACCCTGATGAGGGCGCCTTCGAGTTCGCGGATGTTCGTGGCGATCTTCGAGGCGATGTACTCGAGCACGTCATCGGGGGCGCTCAGGCTGTCGCTGATCGCCTTCTTCCGGAGGATGGCGATGCGCGTCTCCAGTTCGGGAGGCTGGATGTCGGTCAGCAGGCCCCACTCGAAGCGGGAGCGCATGCGTTCCTCGAACCCGATGAGCTGCTTGGGTGGCAGGTCCGAGGTGATGACGACCTGCTTGCTGTGGTTGTGCAGGGCGTTGAAGGTGTGGAAGAACTCCTCCATGGTCCGGTCCTTGCCGGAGAGGAACTGGATGTCGTCGATCAGCAGGATGTCCACGTTGCGGTAGGTCTGCTTGAAGCTCGAGCCCTCGTCGTCGCGGATCGAGTTGATGAAGTCGTTGGTGAATTCCTCGGAGTTCACGTAGCGGACGCGGATGCCGGTGTAGAGGTGCCTCGCGTAGTGGCCGATCGCGTGCAGGAGGTGGGTCTTGCCCAGCCCCGAGTCGCCGTAGATGAACAGCGGGTTGTAGGCCTTCGCCGGGGCCTCCGCGACGGCCACCGCGGCAGCGTGTGCGAAGCGGTTCGAGGACCCGATGACGAAGGTGTCGAAGATGTACTTCGGATTGAGCCGACCGAACTCGTGCGAATTGCTGGGGGGCGTCGGAGACGGTTTGGCTTCACCCTTCGGCTCCGGGGATGGCTGCTCCGCGGGTTCCTGCTCCGGGACGTCCTCGGTGACGGGGGTCAGTTCGGGGTCGATGACGAACGCGCACTGGATGTCCTCGCGGAACACATCGCGCAGGGCTTCGTCGAGAGCCCCCTTGAGCTGGGTCTGCAGCACTTCGCGCGTCAGTTCGTTCGGGACGGCGATGAGCATCGTCGTCCCGATGAGCCCCTGAGCCTGGGCGAGGACCATGAAGCCGCGTTGGCGGGGGGTGACGCGGTCGTCCTGTTCGAGGGTGCGGATGACCTTACGCCAGGAGCTCCCGACGTCGTTTACCTCATCTGTACCCAC